>JBNKHI010000011.1:0-81650 GCA_050290265.1 Cellvibrionaceae bacterium | reverse complement strand
AGGAAGTGGCCAGCAGTAAGCCACTAGTGACGTTGACTACCATGGGTACTACTGAGAAATGCAGCAAACGCATTCGAAGCCGGCTAGAAGAAAAGGGTTATGAAGTAATGGTATTTCACACAGCAGGTACTGGCGGCATGGCGATGGATGAAATCATTAAGCAGTCTCCGGTATCGGTTGTAGTTGACTTATCATTGCTGGAAATAAGTGAAGAGTTACATGGAGGTATTTGTTCTGCGGGTCCAGATAGGGGCATGGCTGCCTTGAAAAAAGGCGTGCCTACGATTATGGCGCCGGGTAACATTGATTTTCTGGTATCTGGGCCGATTGATATGGCGAAGCAACATTTCCCCAATCGCCGGTATCATATCCATAATGCTGCACTCACTGCAATTCGTGCAGAAGCCGATGACTTTTTAGCTGATGCTGATTATTTCGCAAGTATGCTTAAGCAGGCTCAAGGCCCCATTTCTTTTTTTGTGCCACTAAAAGGTTTCTCAAACCACGATAGTCCCGATGGTCATATGCAAGATACTAGTTTGCCACCAGTATTTTCTGAACGTCTAAAGCAACAGTGCGGCACAGATATTCCGATATGCGAGTTCCCTTTGCATATTAACGATCCAGAATTTGCTGACGCTATTGTTGAGCAAGTAATTTTCTATTCAAACCAGTGAGGGTAAGCGGTATGAAACTCACCCATGAAGATATTAATGAACTCGTTAAAATTATCGATAACAGCGAGTTTGATGAGATTCATGTAGATGTAGATGACCTCTCTGTTGATTTGCGCAGAACAGGCAGCGGCGATTGGGTTCAATCTGTAACTCCATTGAGAGAAGCTAATATCATCAATAAAGACACGTTGGCAGACGGTGGCGCTGAAGCTAGTGTTGATCAGGAAATTATTGTAGATGGAGGCGTTCCGGTTAGGACACCACTAATCGGCACTTTTTACCGAGCTCCTAGCCCTGGTGCTGAGCCATTCATAAAGGAGGGGGATAGTGTTCAGGAAGATACAGTGATTGGCATTGTTGAAACGATGAAGTTAATGAATTCAATTGTTGCCGGAACCCAGGGAAAAGTAATCAAAATTTTTCGCAAAGACGGTGATTTTGTAGAGAAAGACGAAGTTCTCATTATTGTTGAGAAAAACTAAATACTGATACCGTCTGAAGAGGTAGGTATATGACTATTATCAGAAAAGTGCTTATCGCCAACCGCGGCGAAATTGCTGTGCGCGTTATCAAAACATGCCAACGGATGGGCATTGAAACAGTGCTTTGTGCATCAGAAGCTGATTTAAACAGTATGGCCGCTCGTATTGCTGATCAGGTTGTCTGTATTGGACCACCACCCTCTACCGCAAGCTATCTAAAGGTAGAGGCAATTGTTGAAGCTGCAGTGTCGGCTAACGTTAATGCAATTCACCCAGGTTATGGCTTTCTTTCGGAAAATCAGACATTAGCAGCAGCATGTGAAAGAGTCGGTATTATTTTTATTGGACCTACCATTGAGCAACTTGATGCTGTGGGTGACAAATTAAAGGCGCGGGCCAATGCACTAGCTGCTGATTTACCCGTGGTGCCTGGGGGGAATGCCGAAACTATTGAAGATGCAAGAAAAATCTGCGATGAAATTGGGTATCCGATACTGATTAAAGCTGTAGGTGGCGGCGGTGGTCGGGGCATGAAATTGGTAGAAGATCCAAGTTTACTCGAATCAACCATGAACTTGGCGATGGCAGAAGCGCGTAACGCTTTTGGTGATGCTCGTGTTTATATCGAACGCTACGTTAAATCCGGGCGGCATGTAGAGGTTCAAGTACTTGCCGACGGAGAAAATACTATCCACTTAGGTACACGTGATTGTTCAATACAGCGTCGTTATCAAAAGCTTGTTGAGGAGGCGCCAGCGCCAAACCTCAGCGATACTTTACGTCAAAAGATGCATGACGCAGCTATCAAATTTTCACAGCATTTACATTATCGTGGCCTCGGTACAGTAGAGCTGCTTGTGGATTGTGAACGCGATACGTTCTATTTTCTAGAAATGAACGCGCGCATTCAAGTGGAGCATCCAGTAACGGAAGCCATTTGTGGTTTGGATCTTGTTGAAGAACAAATTCTGGTGGCAGAGGGAAGAGCGTTGCGTTATCGGCAAGAAGAGATTGAATTCTTTGGTCATGCTTTTGAATGCCGAATTAATGCTGAGGATTGGAGCCAAGACTTTCAGCCTTCACCAGGTAAGGTCAGTAAGACAATATTTCCAGCCGGTGAAGACTATCGCATTGATACTCATATGTATAACGGCGCCACAGTTCCACCATTTTACGATTCCTTAATTGCCAAATTAATTGTCGCCGACAGCACACGCGAAAACGCTATCCTTAAAATGCAAAGGGCGCTTGAACTGTGTGAAATAGAGGGTATAACCACAAATATCCCAATGCATAAGGAGATTTTTAATCAGCGTCGTTTTAAGCAGGGTGGTTTTGATACTGGATTTTTTCCATGGTTTATGGAGAACCATGCGAGCATTGCGAAGGATAAATCTAAAGAAGATGAGGCGGTGTAACCATGCGAAATATTCAATTAGTTGATGTATCTCTGCGAGATGGGAATCAGAGCCTCTGGGGAGCAAACGGATTAAACACAGCAAAGATACTAACAATAGCGCCTATTCTTGATCGAGTTGGTTTTCGGGCAATTGATTTTACTTCATCCACTCATATGGGCATGGCCGTTCGAAATAACCAGGAAGATCCTTGGGAACGTATTCGGCTTACGCATAAAGCTATGCCAAATACACCGTTGCAAGTGATTGGTACCGGGTTTCGATTTATTTCCTGGGAAACCCAGACTGACGAATTTATGCAGCTGGTCTATGATCGCCTTGTGGCTAATGGGATTAGCCGCCATATTGTGTTGGATCCAATGAATGACCCGAGTGCTATATTAAAATCGGCAAAAATGGTTCGTAAAGCCGGTGCGAACGAAATAATGGCAGCGCTTACCTTCACCATCAGTGAAGTTCATACCGACGATTATTACGCTGAACTTGCCGATAAATTATCGAATTCGCCCAATATAGACTGCTTCTATATTAAAGACCCTGGCGGCATTCTAACACCAGATCGGGTTATTACACTGGTGCCAAAAGTTGTCGAAAAACTCCGCGGTAAAGAATTAGAGATTCACACACACTGTAATATTGGTTTAGCGTCAATAAACAGTGTGTTGGCCTGTCAGCATGGAGTGAACGTTGTGCATGTGGGTTGTGGTGCATTGGGTAATGGAACTTCTCTACCCAGTGCCACGCCAATGGTGAAAAATTTACAAGGCCTTGGCTACAGTGTAGATGTTGATGAACGAGCCCTTGGCCTAGTAGATGATTACTTCAATAATCTCGCTAATGCAGAAGGCCTACCCAAAGGTACACCGCAAGAGCTTGACGTCTCTTTTTTGCGACACCAAGCTGCCGGGGGCTATATTTCAACCACCAAGAGGCAGTTGAGTGAATTAAATATGGCGCACAGGTTTGATGAAGTACTCGAAGAAACCTTAAGTGTGCGGGCTGATCTTGGTTTTCCAATTATGGTTACTCCATTCCCACAAATGATTGGCACTCAGGCGACTTACAATATTATGTCAAAGGAGCGTTATCAGAATGTTCCTGACCAGGTTATTCGATATGTACTAGGAAAGTTTGGTCGACCAATTGGTGAAATCAACCCCAATGTAAAAGATCGTATTTTGGCATTACCACGTGCCAAAGAATTAATGCGAGAAGGTGATTCACTATCATTACCTGAGCTAAGAAAGAAGTTTCCGAAAAATATCTCGGATGAAGAGTTTTTGCTTAGAGCGACAATGCCAGCAGAGCAAGTGGATGCAATGATTGCAGCAGGCCCGGCAAAGCGCCGCTACAATCCAATAATGGTTCCCGTTCATCGATTAATAAAAGAAACGACAGAAAAATCGGTAAAAGACCTGGTGGTGAATAAATCAGGGGTACGCCTGGAACTACATACACATGATTAATGGCTTGAATGTTATGAATAAAACGATAACGAAAGAATTAAAAATTCGACTGTCTGACGTAAAGGGATTTGTCTTTGATATGGACGGTACATTGTTGCTGGGCGACAAAAAGAATAACTCGTTAAAAGTACTTCCAGGAGCTGTAGAGCTAACGCAGTATTTGACCGAACGAAGTATTCCTTATGTGGTGTTCACGAATGGCACTACTCGAGCGCCTAAACATTATGCCAGCGTTCTACGCAATATTGGCATCAATGTAGCCGATGAAAATATGCTCACCCCGGCCAGTAGTGCCGCAGATTTGTTTGCGAAAAAAGGCTACAAGCGTGTACTGATTTTAGGTGGAGAGGGGCTAGCCGAACCACTTGCTGACAAAGGTATTGAACCTGTATTGCCTGGTGAAGGAACCAATGTTGATGCTGTGCTAGTGGGTTGGCATCCAGAGTTTGGCATGAGTGACATCGAAGCTGCTTGTGAGGCTGTTTGGGCCGGTGCGAAATTATACAGTGCTTCTCAGGTTATCTTTTTTGCTTCAGCAAATGGGCGGGCTTTAGGCACATCCCGAGCCATCTGTTCTGTGATTAAAGATCTTACTGGGTGTCGGGTTGAACTAGTGGGTAAACCCTCTATTCATGCGGTTTCCTGCGCAGCAGGGCGTTTAGGTATCAAAGCAAAAGAAATGGCTGTAGTAGGTGATGATCCTGATCTAGAAGTCCCAATGGGGCATAGAGCAAAAGGAATGGCAATTGCTGTAGATACAGGTTTGTGTGAAAAGTCATCATTTCAAGACTTACCAGAAAATAAAAGTCCACATTTGTATTTACGGGGTGTGGATGAACTACATGAAGTTATTGATTCACTGACTTAAAGGTTTTCGTCAACAGGCATAATAAAATTAGCTATAAAAATAAAGTGAGAGGTTGGTATGACTATAAATAGATCACGGTTCTCTGGAAAGTGTGTTTTGGTTACAGGCGGTGCAACGGGTATCGGCCGGGCTGCTGCCCTGGCTTTTGCTAGGGAAGGGGCCTCGGTTGTGATTGGCGATGTGGACGACAGGGCTGAGGAGGTAGTGTCAGCAATTAGAGAGCAGGGTGGTGATGCCATATATGTTCATACTAATGTCACAGATCCTTCGCAAGTCGATAGCTTAATAGCTAAGTGTGTAAACCAATATGGTCGTCTTGATTGCGCATTTAATAATGCAGGAATTTTGCCTGATACGAAATTTTTACATGAAACCACCGATGATATTTTCGACCAAATTATAGCCGTTGATGTTAAAGGTGTGTTCAATGCAATGCGCGCTGAAATTCTGCATATGATGAGTAATGGTGGCGGCTCCATTGTTAATACTGCTTCTGTGGCTGGTGTAATTGCCGATCCAGGTATGTCAGTCTATGTAGCTGCAAAACATGCAGTAGTGGGATTAACAAAAGCCGCAGCCATTGAGTATGCTGATAAAAATGTGAGAATTAATGCGATTGCGCCAGGTTTAGTAGAAACCCCTATGACACGGCGTTGGTTAGATAACCCCGAATTTAATAACATTTTAATGGCAGGTATTCCCATGAAACGCCCAGCACAGCCTGAAGAGATGTGCGGTGCTGTACTTTACCTCTGCTCCGATGATGCCTCATTTACGACTGGCCAACTGTCTATTATCGATGGTGGGCAAACGTCTCATTAATAATGTATAACACGGTGAAAAAAATGAATAAATTTTTCTTAATTGGTTTCTTATTCTTCAGTGTGCTATCGCTTTCTAGCCGAATTTCGGCTTTAGAGTTTCAAGTAATTACTACCACTGAAATCAGCTTGGTTGCAAATATTACACTGGTAAAGGGCGAAAAATCAGCTGTTCTTATTGATGTGCCATTTTCTCGAGCTGATGCACATCGTGTAGTCGCGGAAGTTCTCGACAGCGGAAAAACACTTGAGGCCGTTATTATTACCCATGATCACCCAGATCACTTTTTTGGCTTAGATGTAATTGAAGATGCGTTCCCAGAGGCTAAGTTGCTCGCGCACGCCGCCGTGGTAAAAGATATGACACGATCTGTTCCCATCAAGTTTGAGCGCTGGTCACCTATGCTGGGTATGAACGCACCGAAGCGTCAAGTTATTCCCAAGGCGCTAGAAAATAACGAATACGTCTTGGAAGGAACCCCCTTGAAGGTTCTTGGCCCTATGCAAGGTGACCATATCCATTCAACCGTGATTTGGGAGCCTGAAAGTAAAACACTGGTGGCTGGCGATTTGGTTTATAACGGTGTTTACGTGTGGCTGGGAGAGCATTTACAACCTAATTACAATGCGTGGTTGAAATCATTAAATAAACTGTCTGCTTTAAAACCCGTGCATATTATCGCAGGGCATACCAAGCCTGGTTTGCAGGATGATAGTTATGCCATTGAATGGACCGCTGAATATATTAAAACCTTTTCTGAGCTGGCAAAGAAAACGAATTCTTCAGAAGAGTTGGCCAAGGCTATTGTTACTGCTTATCCTAATGCGCTAGATGTTGCCGGTGGATTTTTAGTGGGTGTGTCGAGTCAGGTGGGTAGTAAAGAAATCGATCCTTGGGATGAATAAGTGTCAATCTACAATTAATAAATTTATTATTTTTTAACTTCAACTCTCTAGGCAAAAATTATGTTGCTTAAAAATAAGAATGCCTTGGTCACAGGTGGTGGTCTAGGTATAGGGAGATCGATTGCGTTAAATTATGCGCTTGAAGGCGCAAAAGTTATGGTTGCCGATGTCGATGAAATTAGTGGTTGGGAAACGGTTGATCGCATCCGAAAAAGTGGAGGAGTGGCCGATTTTTTTCTTTGCGATGTATCAAAATCTGAAGACAATAATCGATTAGTGCAGGCTGTATTGACTGCCTTTGGCAGCTTGGATATCGCCTGCAACAATGCTGGTATTAGCGGTAAATTTAACGCTACTGCAGATTTAACTGATAAACAATGGCTGGATGTGATTTCCATTAATCTCAGTGGTGTGTTCTATGGATGTAGAGCGCAAGTTCAAGCTATGTTAAAGGGCGGAGGCGGTGCGATTGTTAATATCGCTTCAATTTTAGGCACGGTTGGTTTTCCAGACGTCGCGCCTTATACGGCGGCGAAGCACGGCGTAGTGGGTCTCACAAAAACTCTGGCGCTGGAGTATAGCGCAAAAGGGATTCGCACGAATTCTGTGGGGCCGGCGTTTATTAATACACGCTTGTGTGACGCATTACCCGATGAAGCGCGCAGCACACTTGAAGAACAGCATGCGGTTAAGCGTTTGGGTAACCCTGAAGAAGTGGCGAATCTGGTAAGTTGGTTGAGTAGTGATAAGGCGAGCTTTGTCACCGGTGCATATTATCCGGTCGACGGCGGCTACCTGGCCCGATAAATAAAGATCAACAGTTAGGTATCTTTCCTGCCGAATTAGAATTAGAGGTTTTAAATGGATCTGTCAAAAATTAAAGCAATTGATATTCATACCCATGCTGAAGTCTCCTGTTGTGATCCGGAAGATCCGGTAATGGGAAAATTTTTTGACGCTGCATCGAGTTATTTTAAAGTGGATCGTAAGCGGCCTACGATTCCGGAGACGATTGCCTATTATCGCGAGCAAAATATTGGCTTGGTGATGTTTACCGTGGATATGGAGTCAGAAATTGGAGCAAGGCGAATTCGTAATGAAGAGGTTGCGCAGTTTGCCAAAGATAACGATGACATTATGATGTGCTTTGCTTCAATCGATCCTCACAAGGGTAAGCTGGGGGCTCGCGAAGCCAGAATGCTTATTGAAGAATATGGCGTCAAAGGTTTTAAGTTTCATCCTCCTATGCAAGGCTTTCATCCTTCCGACCGTATGGCTTACCCGCTGTATGAGGTGATTGCTGAATATAAGATGCCAGCAATTTTTCACACGGGCCACTCTGGTATGGGTACCGGTATGCCCGGTGGTGGTGGTGTAAAGCTTAAGCATGGTCAGCCCATATTGGTAGATGATGCGGCGGCTGATTTTCCAGATATGAAATTTATTTTAGCACACCCATCTTGGCCTTGGACTGACGAAAGCTTGTCCATGGCATTGCACAAGGCCAACGTATATATGGATTTGTCGGGCTGGTCGCCTAAGTATTTTCCTAAGCAAGTTATTCAGTACGCTAACACGCAATTAAAACACAAGATGTTGTTTGGCTCTGATTTTCCCTTAATTAAACCGGAGCGGTGGATTGATCTTGCCAAAGAAGCGGGTTTTCGTGAGGATGTACTACCATTGATATTAAAAGAAAATGCTATCAAAGTTTTAGGATTAGATAAGTAATTTCCAAATTTTAATCCGTTTTCGTATTAGCTGTGTGCTAATTATTGTTGTTTTTATGTGCCTTTCCGCATTATTTTAATGCGGTTTTTTTTGCGCTATTTTCGCGTTTTCTTTTTTTGTTGAAAAATAGTCTGAATATAGTTATATCATCCAATAATTTTATTCGGGTTAGTGATTCTGTCGTTGATATTAATTTGGGATGTAATGGATTTTTACATACGCCTATACACACTTGGTAGTACCCCGGTCCATTGTTTAAAAGCACGTGTAAATGCCGTGGGTTCAGAAAAGCCGAGTTCTTTTGCTATTTCTGAGATAGGCAATTCTGGCTGGCTTAACAAATGTATAGCTGCATCTTGTCTAATACCGTCTTTTAACCGCTGAAAGCTCGAACCTTCTGCGGCTAATTTACGACGCAATGTTCTTGACGTTAGGTGAAAGTGGGTTGCTGTTTCATCCATACCTATTTCTGCCAGGTTTGCGGCACTCTCTAGAAAATCCATTACTCTGCGAGTAAATACTGGGTAAAAGGCCTGTCGTTTAAACCAGTCTAGAGGCGCACGTTTCAGATAAGCCCGCAAAGCTTGAGGGGTTTGTGCAATTTTTTCATCAAGTTGATCGCGGTCAAATACCAAGCAACTGTTTTCTTGGTTGTAGTGTGTTTGGCAAGGAAACATGAGTCGGTGTTCGGCTTTATGTGCTGGTTCGGGAAAGTCGAAACGCACAGAGTTGAGCCGTATTTTTTGGCCGATTAACCAACTAGGAAAACGATGCCACACCAATAGCAGCATCTCGCGTAACATACCTTGCGGATCGCGTGACGAATCCGCCAGGTGAACGATAAACCTGGCTTCGTTATCCTGTACGGTAAATTTTAAGTCCACCGCGTTGGCCACCAGGGAGTAGGTATATGCACAACGGTAATAAATTGAACGCAGTGTGTGGCACTGTACTGCTTGTTTAGCAACTAACGAAAACACACCATGTCGTGACGGGTGGCTTCCCATCCCCATAAATTCATCATCGGTAGTGCGCCATACTGCCTGCATGAGCCTACTTAATTGATCGGATGTAATCCTCAAATCACAGTTTTCCAATAACTCGGCACTCAGGCCCGCTTGGTGTAACAACGGTTGGACGTCGACACCCTGCCGTGTAACCGATTCAGCCAGTGTGCGGGCAAAATGTACGGAAATGGAGTGATGTTCGATACTCATGAATTGTCCGATTATGGATAGATTTGACTATTTTATTGGATTTTTGAGCATTTATCCCTTAATTTTTGTCCGTTTTTGTTTGTTTTTTGGCTTGATTCGTTATTGTTTGTTTCCTTTTAAACCACGAAACTTTGCTTCATTCAACCGTTGGGGCTGGTGCTATCAGTGAGAGCCGCTGGTAGAAAGTGAGTGATGAGTAAAAATGAGGCAGTAGGCTTGAGAGTAATTATAGGCCGTTTTGGTTTTGGCCAATGCACTGTTGCTTTGTTGGAGTGGATTTAACTCGTGATTAAAAGCGTCGATTGAATCCAACTACTTTTATTTTTAACAAGCAGGCATTTGTATGAGCGATTACAGGTTTCCCTACCTTGATGCAGAATTCGTTTTAAGTGAGCTGGTAGATTTTAATGGTTTGTGTGCGAAAGCCGGCTTAGATGATATTACCATGGAGTTGGCGACTGCGATTCTGGATGAGGCCGCAAAGCTGGGTAGCGATGTGTTGGCGCCCTTGAATAAGTGTGGAGATATTCAGGGTGCAACCTTGAGCGAAAGTGGTGTGCAGGAAACGCCAGGTTTTGCAGACGCCTATCGGCTATTTCGTGAGGGGGGCTGGGCATCGCTAACGGGGAGCGAGGAATATGGTGGGCAAGGCTTACCTAGCGTGCTGGGTACCGCCACGTTTGAAATTTGGCAGTCGGCGAATTTGTCCTTTGCTTTATGTCCTTTGCTAAGTTTTGGCGCCATCGAATCGATTGACAAACATGGGTCAGATTTTTTGAAGCAAGCGTTTTTACCCAAGCTAATCAGCGGCGAGTGGACTGGCACCATGAACCTGACAGAGCCCGATGCTGGCAGCGATTTAGCTGCGATAAAAACTAAAGCAATACCTGAAGGCGACCATTACCTGATCACGGGCCAGAAAATTTTTATCACTTGGGGTGATCATCAAATGACTGAGAATATCGTCCATCTGGTATTGGCGAGGTTACCTGATGCACCGCCAGGCGTGAAAGGTATATCACTGTTTGTGGTGCCCAAATTTTTGCTAGATACCGATAATAATCCTTGCATGCGTAACGATGTTCAGTGTGTTTCTATTGAACACAAAATGGGTATTCATGCCAGCCCAACTTGTGTTATGAGTTTTGGCGACAATGGTGGTGCGGTCGGGTATCTAGTAGGGGAAGCTGATAAAGGCCTCCCTTATATGTTTACGATGATGAATCACGCTCGGCAGAACGTAGGTGTTCAGGGGCTGGGAGTTGCTGAGCGCGCTTATCAGCAAGCCGTTGCTTATGCAAAAGACCGTTTGCAAGGAACCCGCGCCGATGGCAGTCGAATAGCAATTATCAAACATCCTGATGTCAGGCGTATGCTGATGCAGATGAGAGCGTCGGTTGAAGCTATGCGCGGTTTGGCCTACATCGCTTCTGCTGAAATCGACAAAGCGCATTACTACGATGACCCTTCTGCCGCTAAAGCGCATGCACAACGTGTTGAGTTGTTTACCCCCATTGTTAAAGGTTGGCTAACGGAATTGGCTCAAGAAGTCACCTATCTTGGTATGCAGGTTCATGGCGGCATGGGGTTTATTGAAGAAACTGGAGCCGCGCAGCATTACAGAGATGCTCGTATCCTGACTATTTACGAGGGCACTACAGGTATTCAGGCTTTGGATCTGGTAGGGCGTAAAATACTGGCAAACCGAGGCTTCCACTTGCAAGAATTGTTTGCCGACATTGAAAAAACTGTAGAGCAAATCAATGCCTGTAAGATACTTCCAGATTATTCAGCAAAATTAGGTGAAGCTTTGGAGACTGGGCGCAGTGCCCTTGACTGGTTACTGGCCAATAGCGCAGATGATAAGTCGGCGCCGGGTAGTGTTAGCGTGGCATTTTTAATGATGATGGGGTATCTCTGCGGTGGCTGGGTGATGGCCCGCGCAGCATTGAAGGCCAAGCAAGCGCTGGATAACGGGCAGGGTGATGAAACGTTTCTGAGGGCAAAACTGTTTACCGGTCAGTATTACATGGAGCACCTTTTACCTCGGAGTTTGAGCTACCTGGAAAGTATTAAAGCCGGAAGCTCAAGCATTATGGCGTTGGCTGATGACATGTTCTAAGCATTAAATACATGGATGTTGAAGTGATTCTCGCTATCTTGCCTAGTAGTCAATGAGTTGGCAGCGTTACTTGCTCCTACTCCTGACAATTTGTTTGGCTTTTCGGATAGTCACATAGATTCCTTTGCACACCTTTAGTATTTAGGATTTTTGTTGTCATTGTTCTCGCACTGTCTACCGGTAGTGGAGCGGCGTTGCGTGAGGCTTTTTCAATAGTGTTACCACCTAAATAATTTGTGGATGCGGCAATACTTGGAGAGCTGACTGTGTGGGTACAATAAATTGTTCACCGAAGATAGGTCCGTATAGGTTTGCTTAACGTCACCAAACAGTGTCTCTCACCTGGCAGCAAGGTCAATTTCATATAACGCTTTTTCCAATCGTGTTTTCCAGTACCAGAAAATATTCTGGTTATCCCATTTAATTTCCACCTATTGCTCTTGCAAGCCAAGACCTGAAAAAATAGCGTTTGTTTTTTTCGTTGCTCAATCATATGGGGCTTTTCATCCATGACAGTACCATCTTCTAGGTTTGCCTGGCTCTGAACAGCACTCACAATGACTTTACTACCAGCTGCTGTGTAATTAGGCAGGTTCACTAGTTTCTGTATACCCGATCCCGCTCCACGAGTAATGTTTTAGGGAAAAGTTATTGCGATCTCTTGCTTTTTAAGCGGAGGCGTTGAGGTTGACGCTAGGGATGGTGGCGAGCCATACATTATCGCCGCGATAGATAGCTCAGAGCGGAGTAGGGCAGAGAATTCAAGTACTACCCTAAATGCGGCCGTTTTGAAGATAATTTCCTGCGGATGCAACAGAGCATTAGGTCGGTTCCAGCTGCACATGCCTGGCTGTGCCTACTCATAGACGGCCTTGAAACACAAGTTAGGGGTATCGTTTTTTAATCTAAATGGCTTAGTGGCAGGCGTGTGGTTTGTTTCATGGTTTCCATCACAAAGCTGGAGCTGACATCAAACAGATCGGCTTTGATTATCTCCTTGTAAAGGCGGTCGTATCCCCGCATATCAGTAACAACTGCTCTGATGAGATAGTCTAGGTCGCCACTCATGCGATGTACTTCCAGTACTTCGGGAATGCTTTGAACCGTTTCTTTAAATTGCGTTGCCCAGCGATCATTGTGCTGGTTAGTACGTATTGATATATACACTGTTAATGGCAAGTTTACTTGTTCTTGATCCAATAGCGTGACTTTTCCTCGAATAACGCCGGTTTCCTCAAACATCTGTATTCGTCGCCAGCAGGCCGATTTCGACATGCCTACACGTTCTGATATCTCCGCTACTGATAAGGCCGCGTTTCGTTGCAATAAGTCGAGAATGCTAGTGTCCTGTTTACTAAAGCGCTGTTTTATCATTTGAGATGCTCCACTAAATATCCGAAAAGTGAAAAATATTATCGAATATATAATCATAAAAGGCACGTTGTTTCGATAATTCAAATATTTATAGGATAATTAGGAACATCTTGAGCGGCTGGTTTGCGTAAAATGGATGACGAATTCAGTGTTAGGAAGTATATATAAATGAGTTATTTGATAGACCAGATCCGCGAGGCGGAAATAGGTGGCAACACTTCTATTATTACGCCATTTGGCGTCAAACCGCTGGTTTACGCTGACTACACGGCATCTGCACGTGCGCTCGATTTTATTGAAGACTTCATTCGCGCAAAGGTGCTGCCCTACTACGCCAACACCCACACTGAAACCTCGTTTACCGGTGCTCAAACAACTGCCCTGAGAGAGCAGGCACGCAAGGCTGTTGCAGAAGCTGTTAATGCGGGTGAAGACGACTGCGTGATTTTTTGTGGCTCTGGTGCAACTTCGGCGATTCACAAACTTATCGATATTCTTAATTTGCGTTTGCCGGCCGATCTTAGCCGTCGCTACGCGTTACTGGAGCAAATTCCAGAAAGTGAGCGCCCCGTCGTATTCTTGGGTCCCTACGAGCATCATTCTAATGAATTGCCATGGCGTGAAAGCATCGCCAAGATTGTGAATATCCCCTTAACCAATGAAGGGTTGTTGGATTTAAACGTACTTGAGCAAAAGCTTGGTGAGTATCGTGATTGTCCGCTGAAAATAGGCAGTTTTTCAGCAGCCTCTAATGTCACAGGTTTAATTACCGACGTAAAAGTGGTAACGCAGCTATTGCATCGACATGGCGCTTTGTCATTTTGGGATTACGCGGCTGGTGGGCCTTATTTGCCCATCGACATGCAAGGTAGTGAAGCAGAGGGTGAAAAGGACAGTAAAGATGCGGTTTTTATCTCGCCGCATAAGTTTATTGGCGGTCCCGGTACGCCCGGTATTTTGGTGGTTAAAAAGCACTTGCTTAACAATTCTGTGCCATCAATTCCTGGGGGGGGGACGGTTTATTATGTTACACCACAGGATCACCGCTATATAGACAATCTAGAGCGACGAGAAGAGGGCGGAACTCCCGCAATTATCGAATCCATTCGTGCCGGCTTAGTATTTAAACTGAAGCAGAGTGTGGGCGTAGAAGCCATTCGTCAGCGTGAGGAAACGTTTATTGAGTGCGCTCTGCAACGCTGGAGCCAATGTTCCAATATAGAAATACTCGGTAACAGGCATGTACCGAGGCTTGCTATCGTTGCTTTGCGCATCAAACATCAAGAAAAGGATCTCCACTATAGCTTTGTTGTTGCTTTGCTCAATGACCTGTTTGGTATTCAGGTGCGCGGAGGTTGTTCCTGTGCCGGCCCTTATGGTCATTATTTGCTCAGTATGAATGGGTCTTATAGTAAGTCGCTGGAGAAGGCGATTGCAGACGGACACGCGTTATTGCGTCCTGGCTGGGT
The DNA here is from genome assembly GCA_050290265.1 of Cellvibrionaceae bacterium. Taxonomy (GTDB): domain Bacteria; phylum Pseudomonadota; class Gammaproteobacteria; order Pseudomonadales; family Cellvibrionaceae; genus JBNKFV01. The sequence continues at coordinate 67,099 of JBNKHI010000011.1, read as the reverse complement.
GCGTCTAAATTTTAACTACTTTATTGATGAAGAAACGTGTGAGTACCTGATTAGGGCTTTGGAATTAATCGCTGAGCATGGCTGGCGGCTGCTCCCTTACTACAGATTCAATTGTTCCTCAGGAGCTTGGTACTATCAGGAGTACCATGCCAAGTTGGCGGAATTGGCAGATTTTGATTTCAGCAATCCCTGTGTCACGGTAGATAGTGGAAATGAAGTGCGGTCAGCTTCTTTGTCTGAGTACCTGGAGCTTGCTGAGGCTACGCTTAAAGGTGAGCATCTAGGGGCAACTCGCTACGAATTGAATCTGCCAGAAGCATTGGAATCACTACGTTGGTTTACGCTACCGCAGGAGATTCAGGTTTAGGTTGGGTGTCTGTCAGCGCTGAAAGCATGTTAGACACAGTTATGGCTGTTTGTGTCAGTTACTGAAGGCTGCCGGCGATTCAGTGACCATTGGGTAGTGCTGAAGTGTACAAAAGTTGGTGTTAACAGAAAAAATAAATAATAAAAATGAAAGGCTAGGGCATTCGTTGAGTGGCTGGTTTATTAGTTGCGAGGCTGCCAACGAAAGTCGGTACAAAACGGATGGTATTACTACACTGTCAGGAAGACCATGCGGCAATTCTTTGATTGTAAGAAGTGCCAGAGATTACATTGCAGCGTTGAGTGTTGGCTGCAGGTCTTTAAAAAAGGGTCATGTAGAAGCTTAGGTTTCTAATAATACCCATATTCAACGAGAGACGAGGGAAACCATGAAGAGAAAGAATGCCTTATTAAGTGCGATGATTGGTGTTGTAGTAGGTGCCGCTGGCCATTCTGCTAACGCTCAGTCTGTTGCTAATGAACAAACGAAAAAAACAGCATCTAGCTTTGCTCTAGAGGAAATAATCGTTACGGCTCAGCGCCGCGAACAAAATATGCAAGACGTGCCGGTTAGTGTAACTGCTTATAGTGCAGATTTTATTAACAAAGCTAATATTGGTGCGGCGAGAGACTACTTAGCCTTATCTCCGGGAGTTGCATTTACCGATGATGGTCAGTCGGGGAGTAAAGGTGTTGGTATTGCCATTCGCGGGGTGGGGAATCTTGTTACCGGCGAAAACGCCACCGTTAACTCTATTGGTATCTACTTGGACGGCTTTAGTATTGCCTCTGTTCCCAACCAGGTAGCCAATCCAAGCTTACCTGACATGCAAAGCATTGAAGTACTTCGAGGCCCCCAAGGTACCTATTTTGGGCGTAACTCTGTAGGCGGCGCGTTAAACTTACGCAGCCAGAACCCCACAGATGAGTTCGGCTGGAAGTTAACGCTGGGTTCCGAATTCTATGAAGACGCCAATGAAATGGGTAACGTAACTGCTGTTGTGAATACGCCGATTACGGATAACTTTCGCGTACGCTCAGTATTAATGTACGAAGATAGTGGCGGTCGGGTTGATAATATTTGCGCCGCTGGAAAAGGCCCAGATTCATGCCCCGGTGCGGCTGAAAATGGCTTTGTACCAAACGGTGCAGACAATAGCGGCTACGAACAATTTTTCGGTAGAGTGAGAGCAGTTTTTGATTTTTCTGATACAACCACTATCAGTTCAACAATAATCTATGCCGATGAAGACCAGGGAACAGATGAAAATGTTCCTTCGGGTATTTTAGATGTAGATACTGTGGATTCATTTAGTATTTCTGAAGCGCAAGACTGTGGCACAGGGTTTTATCCTGAAAACCGGAACAAGCTATGCCACGATCTTGATGAATACACAAAAAATAAATCACTTATTGGGATCTTTGAAGTTGCTACTGCGTTAAATGACAACCTCAATTTGACGTCAATAGTCGGTTTTATCGATGCAGAACTTTCTCGACAGTTCGACCAAGATTTAGTGGGCGGCGCAGACACCTTCAAGCGAAATAATTTTTACGAAGGAAGTTCGTGGAGTGCCGAAAGCCGATTTGATTACTCCAATTCTACTTTTGATTGGACTCTTGGTGCTCTTTATTCCAATGATGTTCAGAAACAATCCAACAATGCCGCTGTGTCGACCTCGCCAACACATACAATTAATGGTGTTGGCTGGTTTCCTCCTTTTCCAGAAGATCTTGGTCTGAATAAAAACAGAAAAAGATTTGAAATTGAAGAAGTCGCTCTCTTTGGTGATGTAACCTACCATTTTAGCGATACGCTGGATTTAATACTGGGTGGCCGATTTACACATAGTGAGGTTTCCAAACGGTTTGCTGGCTTTGGTGTTGGCCCAGGGCCGTCATCGTTAAATGATCCGGCTTGTGCTGACTTCTTTGCCGGTATTGCGCCTCCTTGTGCCAGCTTTTTCCCAAGTTTTGAAAATTACGCAAGGCCAGTGGCAGAGGATGAAGCCAGTTATGACGACTTTGCCCCGCGAGTTGGTTTTAGGTATCAGTTCTCAGAAGAGGTGAACGTTTATGGGATGATATCGAAAGGCTATAAACCCGGTGGCCATAGCGTAGGTAATAACACCAATGTGGATGGCGATCCTGCTGTCACCGTTGAATACGACAAAGAAGTGTTATGGAATTATGAGTTGGGTGTAAAGTCTGAGTTGTTTGATAACCGCGTTCGCTTAAATGCATCTATATACCGATCTGAGTGGGATGATATCCAGTTTGAGTCCTACTTCTTTCTGACAGAAGGTGATGTCGCATCGTTGTTTGAGCAAACGGTAAATCTTGATGAAGCTGTTGCCACTGGTCTGGAGTTGGAGATGACAGCGTATGTGACTGAAAATTTCACGCTGAGTGGAAGCTTTGGTTATATGGATACAGAGATTACCAGCCCAACACAAGTTCAGCTTTCTGGTGGTTTTACACCCCAGTTGCAAGGGCTGGATTTACCCAAAGCACCTGAAATGACAGCAAGCCTGGTGGGTGAATATAGCTGGATGATTGGGGATAACGAAGCGTGGGTGCAGTTGGAGTATATTCATCGCGATGGTCAGTACTCCGACATTGAGGGTGTTGCCAATAAACAACTCAATGGCCCAACGCCAAACAGTGTCGCCAGTGGTGGGCCACTGGTATATCACTTCTCTGGCCCCAATGAATTTCCATACCTGAGCCCAGATTACGATCAGTTCAATTTGCGTGCGGGCTACGATGTTGGTGCGTGGGAAATCGTTGGCTACGTGCAAAACTTAACCGATGAAGAATATTACACGGGTACTCAGGAGAACTTTGGGGTAACAGGTATTCGTCTTCGTCCAAACCCTCGCACCTTGGGTTTAAAGGTTAGTTACTCCTTTGGTGGTATCTAAAGAGCGGTCTGCATTATTGGAAAGGCCTGAGAGGGCCTTTCCTTTCTGCAACAACGAACTCCTTAGTTATTCCGGCTTGTATCGTTAAACAGCCACAATGTGCGTAACCGGGTACATTTGTTCGCTGCTTTACGGAAGTGAAATTTTTTAATTAATAGATAAATTAAGTAGTAACTACGGTTTCATAGGGGTTTAAGCCCTGTTTCAGTTTGGTGGTTTTTTTAAAACTGTTGCTTACTTATTGTTTAATACAGTGATAGATTCGAGGTAAAAGTTAATGAGTAATGATGAGGCATACCTTCGTGAGTGGCGTGAAGCGCGTGAGAAAGAGGTTCTAGATAGAGACGGCTATCTTGGGGTAGTTGGCACATATTGGCTTGAGAACGACAAGCCCTTAACGGTGGGGTCTGATTCAAGTTCAGATATTGTATTAGAGAAATCTGGTGTTGCTGCTAACTGTGGTTCGATCGTTCAAAAAGGTAACAGAGTTTTTTTTCACGCAAATCCTGATGCTAGCGTCCGGGTTAATGATGATCCATTAAAAAATGATACCGTTGAATTGAATCTTGATTCTCATCAAGATAAAACAGTGTTGAAAATTGACTCGTTTCGTATTCATATTATGGATAGAGATTACGAATTTGGGGTGAGAGTTAAAGATGTTGAAAACCCAGCTTTTGATTCGTTTACAGGCTTGGATTTTTATCCTTTTAATCCAGACTTTAGGTTCGATTGTAAAGTAATTATGCAGGAATCACCTAAGGAAGCTGATTTAACCGATGTACATGGCTCTAAAAGAAGCTATCCCACCAAAGCCGTGTTCGAGTTTGTTTATAAGTCGAAAACTTATCGCCTTATTTCTCTTGAGATACCTCAGTATTTCCGTTATGAAAAAGGTTTTCATGAGATGGATGTTTCTGTAATGTTTCGTGATGCCAGCGATCCGAATAGTTTTCGTTATTTATTCCCTAGGATTAAGGCTGATAGCACTGCAGTACTAGACTTTAATCTTGCGGTATCACCTCCTTGTTCTTTTTCACCATTTGTTCCGTGTCCCATGCCTCACAAAGAAAATACGCTAGACTTTGCGGTTGAGGCAGGGGAGAAGTATTACAACTTAAAACTCTAGGTATGCACCTGTCATACAGGCTTTGTGTGCTTATTTTACCAGTGGGTGAAGGCGATATTTATGTCCTTAAAACAATTTTACAACGCAATTATTGTACCCTGTGTGGTGTTGCAGTCGGTTGCCATTGCAGGTGGCTATGGAACAGGCCGAGAAGTTGTCGAGTATTTCACCAGGTTTGGTGCCTATGAAGGGCTTTATGCTCTTTTAACCGTTGTAATCCTTTTAGGATCAATTGCAGCCGTTACGTTTAATTACGCTCGCTTGTTTCGGTTGTATGATTATCGAACTTTAATCAAGAGCATAATTGGTCGTTACTGGGTTCTTTTCGAAGTGCTTTGTATCTGCTTTTTTTTGCTCGTTCTAGCGATCATAGCGTCTGCTGCTGGTGTGATGCTGAGTGATAATTTAGGCTTGAGCGAAAGTATCGGTACTACGCTGATGCTTGTCGGTGTTGGTGTAGTGGCTTATTTGGGTAGAAAGACGCTTGAGAACTTAATGCTACTGTGGACAATCATTATCCTGATTGTCTTTTCAATTTATTTTTACTACACGGTTATTGCAAGTGATGGCTCGGAGTCTCAGTGGGCCAGTGCCTTACAGAATGACTCTGTGGCAGATGACTCAATAGGCTGGTTTTGGGCAGCAGTAAAGTTTTCTTTATATTCTTCCCCGGCTATCCCAGTCATTCTGTATGCGGCGCGTGACATTAAAACCCAAACGGAAGCAGTAGTAGCAGGGTATGCGGCTGTAGCGGCTAGTATGCTACCTGGGTTAATGCTGCATTTGTCGTTTATTCCTTATGCGGGTGAATTGATTCAGCAGGCTGTACCAACCTACTGGATAATTGAATCGGTATTGCAAAAAGAATGGTTGTTGTATGTGTATATGATTGCACTGTTTGGTACTTTCCTTGAGACGGGTGCAGGATGCATACAAGGCTTCAACGAACGATTGGATGGCGCAGCTATTGAGAGAACTGGGCGGCCGGTATCACGGAAGGTTCATGCGGTGGTTGCTGTGATTGCGTTATTGATTGGTACGGCGGTCTCTAAACTTGGCCTTATCAATCTTGTTGCTCATGGGTTTGGAACGATTGCATGGGGTTTTCTGGTAGTTTATGTGATCCCGTTGTTTACCATTGGCATCATTAACCTAAAAAATGGTCATAGCCCTCAATTGGCGAAATCGTAAGTTGGAGGATTGTAGTGGTAAACACGATGGAGATAGGTATGCCTCAAGCACCTAAACTAGACCACGTAGTGGTGGGTGTGGTTGATCTTGATAAAGCGAGGCAAACTTTTACCGACTTAGGTTTTGTATTATCGCCTAGAATGACACACCCCTTTGGTACTGGTAACAGTCTTATTACATTTGGCGATACTTATTTAGAGCTAATTGCTGTTGTTGACGAAGATAATCTCTATGGAATTGGCTGTGAAGTCAAAACGTTGATTGAGGCTCGGGAGGGATGCGCTCGATACGCGGTAGCCTCTGATAATGTTGAGGTTCTTCAGGCTGCACTGGATAATGCTGGTTTGAATACGTCGGCTATCACGCAATTCGAAAGAGATGTTCCGGTATCTGAGACAAAAAATTTAATAGCCAAGGTTAGTGTGTTCGATTTCGAACAAAAAGAAACGCCTTATGCACACATGTTTTTTTGTCAACAGCATCGGCCTGAAGCCATTTGGATCCCTGAGTGGTGTGATCATCCTAATGGTGCGTTGAATATACGTGCCATGACAATCGTATCTAATGACCCCAGAAAGTATTTCTACTCCACGTTTTTCGAAGTTTTCGGTAAAGAATGTGTTCAATCAGAGGCCGATGTTGTTTCGGTTAAAACATCGACTGCTGTGATTGAGGTTTTAACACCGCAGCGGTTTCAAAATGACTACGGTATTTCATTGAATAATCAAAGTGGTTTTGCTCATTATGTCGCAGCCATTAAAATAGCCGTTGAAGATTTGACAGTACTGAAGCGTTATGTTGATAACGCCAATCTCGGTGGTGTTGTGCTTTCCAATGGAAGCTTGCTGGTGCCAGCAGAAAAGACGAATAATCTATTTATCGAGTTTTTCCAACAGGTGTGAACGCCCCAGTATTAAGGCCAAAATGAATTTTTGAGTAGGTTAGTGTATGGATAAAAGTAAAAAGATACTTTTTAAGAATGCAACAATTTTTGATGGTGTAGATAAAATAGATGGTCTCTCAAATGTATTGGTGATCGGTAATAAAATTTCGGCGATCAATTACCAAGGCGAGCTGGGCACTGATGCCGTTGAGATAGATTGCGCAGGAAAAACCCTGATGCCGGGGCTTATAGACGGCCATGTACATGTCTATTTTTCAAGCTATCGACTGGCGGATCTTCACGAAAAGCCGATTACCTTACTGGCTCAGTATGCTCGCCAAAACCTGGAAGAAACGTTGCAGCGTGGCTTTACAACAGTGCGTGATGCAGCCGGAGGTGACAATGGTTTGGCGATGGCTATTGAAGAGGGAATCATTAACGGCCCAAGATTTTTCTTCTCTGGTCGGTCGCTGTCGCAAACAGGTGGTCATGGTGATTTGCGCATTGCGCACCATTTTCATACCTGCGGCTGTGGTGAAGAAAGTTTGATTGCTGTTCTTGTTGATGGCGAAGATGAGGTTCGCAAAGCGGCAAGGGAAGAGTTGAGGCTGGGGGCCCATCAAATCAAAATTCATATTTCTGGTGGTGCAGTTTCTCCTACAGATCCTTTAGAAATGGCGCAATTTAACGACGACGAAGTATCGGTTGCGGTTGAAGAGGCGAATCGATTTGGGCGTTATGTGATGGCCCATTGCCATACTGACGACGGGGCAAGGCGGTGTGTTCGACTGGGTGTTAGATCAATCGAGCATGCCACCGAGATTAAAGAAGATACGGCAAAAATGATCGCCGACGGTGGTGTTTATGTCGTTCCAACGTTATCGGTTGTTCATGATCTCAAACTTAGAGGCGATGACTTGGGTTTTCCTCCAGCGGTGAAAAGTAAGCTAGATGGTTTGTATGAAAAAATGCTGGAGTCAATTCAAAATTGCGAGAAGCACAACGTAAAAATAGGTTTTGGAACTGACTTGTTAGATAGAAAGTCACAACGTAGCCAGAGCAATGAATTTCTATTGCGCAGTGAGGCCTCTGGTCCGTTAGCAATATTAAGATCAGCAACGAGTGTTAATGCAGAAATGATGAAGATGTCTGGGCTATTGGGTTGTATCAAGGAGGGAGCGTACGCAGATTTACTAGTGGTAAATAACAATCCTCTGGACGATATATCTGTTCTCACTAAGGGTGCTTCGGAAATGCCTGTCATTATGAAGGATGGAAAGTTTATTCGTAACTCGCTATAACTAAGGTAGTGTATTGCCTATAGCGCCACTGAACGGTGGTGCCTAGGTTAAGAAAATCGTGTAGTTTTTTTCTTTATTTTGTCACTCATCCCAACCTATAAGAAAAGCGTCGTTCTGCGTGTTTGTCCAGTAGCAGCGTGAAGCCAAGGGCGTCTTGCCAGACTAGATTTTTTGAATCTCATCAACATTGAAGTAGATAGTTTACCTATCGCTACAAAATAGGTAGTTGGTATGCTACTGGTATTTTCGGTTACTGAATATGCTTTGCTTCAAATTTTCCGCTGGATTATGTCTATTTCGTCATTGCTTTTACCTAAAATGGACTACACTCTTAGTCTACAGATTCTTTAATTAGTCATGCATGTTGATTCAGTCAGTGTCACCAATAAGGCGTGCTAACAACGGAGGCTATCCTGTTGACGTGTGGCTTTTTGGTGCAGAAAAGCTAAGCTAAAGATACGGGCCTAATTATTAATATTGTGCCAATCTGTCAAGAGGTGAAGCAATCAATAGTACAACCGACATGATTATCAATCACTTAAGAAGTTGGTTAAATTTGACTGAGGTAGTCATGCAATTGTAAGTTCTGCCAACAATTGTTACAGCGTTTCTAACAAACGCTGTAACCAGCAGCAAAAACATTATGAATACAATGCGCCAACGGTATAAAAACAAACATCATTTTATCTTTTACACCCTAAATCTGGCTGGCATTCGCTGTTTCAGACTCACCGTAATTATGGTGATGGCTCTAGCCTGTTTATCAGGCCCCGCCTATCCACTAGAAAAAATTACGGCCAGTATCCCTATTCTTAGCGAACCCAACGACCCCATAAAAGTTGAGAGTTATTATCGAAACATAATAGAGGCTATTGACGATGCTCTGCCCGATGTAGAAATCAAAACACACCGTCGCCCGTTTTCACGTTCTGTGCGTGAAGTAAGTCAAGGCGTAAGTGATTTTCATTTGCCGATATTATGTGTACCCAGCCCAGCTATTGAACGCTATCTCACGTTTTCGAATGAAACGGTGAGCACCGTACTGTTTGCCATATACAGCAAGAAAGATGCGCCTATCACTCTAAGTCAGCTGAAAGAAGCTACTTATGAAATGACCCCAAAGGCGATAAGTGAGTTAAGTGAAAAGTTATCGCCATCAGAGCGCCAAATGTTGCATAAAGTCACAGGTAAATTTCCAAATAGGCAACGTTATTTCAGTGCTGTAGAAGAAGCACTGGGGCGACCACTGAACGGTAGTGAATATACTTATTTCGCACAGGCAGGCTTTCCTTATTATCTAGAAACAGAGCGCTTTCACATAGAAATGGTTGATTTTCCGGCCTACCCGGCGACCAGTATCACTAGCAGTCTGCACCGGCTAGTGAGCGGGCGAGTTGACGCCATTATTTACCCGGTAGTACAGATAGAATCATTGGTTGCGCGCGATAAACTCGAGCCATTTATCGCCAGAGCATTCTTCAAGCACTACGACGTCTGCTTTCTGGTTGCCAAGAACGCCCATGGTGAGGCCATTAACCAAAAAGTTAGCGAAGGCTTGCGCCTTATCAAAGAGCGAGGTTTGTTTGATGCCATTATGTTGGAAGGCAAAGAATTTGAGGAAGAATGGTTACGTACCTATTCAAAGACAAATAAGATGCCGGTAAAAATCAATAGAAACAACAGCGACAACCCTTAGTGTAAGTGGATCGGCGGTAGTCGCCAATTTCAACGATGGGTGCATTGTTTGTTACTGTTATCGAACTAACACCTAAAGCTGTTTTATCTTCGCGCCTAATGACTTTGTAAATACTCTGTTGGATCTTTATCTTTGAACAAATCTGTTACTTGTTCGCGCAGCCAAGCCAGAGCTTTGTATAGGTCAAAACGCTCGTGCCAGTATTGCGCCAGAGGTACCGCTACCGTCACAATTTTAGGCAGTGTCGCCACAAAATCGGTATTACGCACAATAAGCTGAATATGCATGTAGTGTTTGGAAAAATATAATTCCACGTTTGCTGGCAGCGCGTTTTATTTTTTCCTCTAACACTTCCTAGCTATGACCATCTCCTGCCCGTCCAATATGTTGCACGCGCGATACAGTTGTGGTGTTAATCTATCTTGAATCAATGGGTGTCCTTGCCTTGCCATGCAGGCGAAAGGGTGAAGAAACAACAGCGAACGGTGGATAACGACGCTGTCTAATCCCTCAATATGGCCTATGGCTAGATCAGGGGGGGCCAGCGTAACCGTCGTGTAGAAATTGTGATTTCCAATACTGTGGGTATGTAACATTCAGTGCGATAACACGAGTTTGTGAGGGGGGGTAAATGTCACAAGGTTATTGGAGTGATTGGTATTTCGGCTGAGGCTGGGTTCTGTGGTTTGGCGTATGGTTCTTGCTGCTTTCAAGTTTTGGACATTGGGGCTACTCTTATAGAGCGAACCGACGCTATTTTACGCAAGTACAGAAAACTGCTATCGATCTGCTCAACGAACGTTACACTCGCGGTGATATTGATCGCGAGGAATTTGGCCGAATGAAATTGGAAATAGCCAGTAAGCAATTCTAATTTATGCGCCATTGCTTGGCGATGCCTCAAGAAATGTCTCTAGGCGAGAGTTCATACTGAGAGGCATTGCGGTGTGGATTGCGATGGCGGTTTCTTTAGATACGTCTAACTGGAATCCAATACTATGCAGTCTCACACGTCTTCATTTCATACGTTGAAACCGCAACAACTGTCCTTAATTGACGCCTACTGGCGCGCGGCTAACTACTTGTCAGTTGGGCAGATCTATCTTTTTGATAACCCGTTGCTCAAACGCCCCTTGGCCATCACCGATATCAAACCTATGTTATTGGGGCACTGGGGAACCACGCCGGGTCAGAATTTTATTTACGTACATTTAAACCGGATCATCAAGGAATATGATCTGAATATGGTATATGTATCTGGCCCAGGCCACGGTGGCCCGGCGGTGGTTGCGAATACTTACCTGGAAGGCAGTTACACGGAAGTTTATCCCGATATTAGCCAAGATGAGGCTGGGTTGCAGAAGTTATTTAAGCAGTTTTCATTTCCCGGTGGTATCCCCAGTCATGCCTCGCCAGAATGCCCTGGGTCACTGCATGAGGGCGGTGAATTAGGTTACTCATTGAGTCATTCCTTTGGTGCTGTGTTTGATAATCCTGAGCTGATCGTGGCGTGCGTGGTGGGTGATGGCGAAGCCGAAACCGGACCGTTAGCAACTGCCTGGCATTCAAATAAATTTCTCGACGCGAAAACAGATGGTGCGGTATTACCGATTCTGCATTTGAACGGCTACAAAATCGCAAACCCAACCATTCTCGCCCGTATTACCCGTGAAGAGCTGGAACAGCTATTCTGCGGTTACGGCTGGACCCCTATTTTTGTAGAAGGTGAAGACCCCAAGTTGATGCATGAGGCAATGGCGACCGCGCTCGATAACGCCATTATTGCCATTAAAAGTATTCAGTTTGACGCACGAGTGAATGGTGATACCACGCGCCCGCGCTGGCCCATGATTATACTCAACTCACCCAAGGGCTGGACTGGCCCGAAGTTTGTTGATGGCCTACCGGTGGAAGGCACGTTCCGTTCACATCAGGTTCCGCTTTCAAATCCCGTTGCACATCCTGAACATTTGCCGCTGATTGAAGAGTGGTTGCGCAGTTATCGCCCGGGGGAATTGTTCGATGACGACGGGCGACTGTTGCCAGAGCTGGCAGCACTGGCGCCAACTGGTGAGCGCAGGATGGGCGCTAACCCCCATGCCAACGGTGGGTTGTTGTTAGAAGATTTAGAGATGCCGGATTTTCGCGATTATGCCTGCGAGGTGGCAATACCGGGTGTTCGCGGTATCGGTGATACACATGTACTTGGGCCTTTTGTGCGAGATGTTGCCACGTTTAATCAGCAGCAACGAAATTTTCGTGTGTTTGGTCCGGACGAAACTATCTCCAATGGTCTGGTCGCGCTATTTGAAACGACTAAGCGCCAGTGGGGGGCTGCCACCGCACTCAACGATGAATATTTGGCGCCTACTGGCCGGGTGATGGAAATGCTCAGCGAGCATCAATGCCAAGGCTGGCTTGAGGGCTATCTGCTCACTGGTCGCCATGGCATTTTTAATTGTTATGAAGCGTTCATTCATATTGTGGATTCGATGTTTAATCAACATGCCAAGTGGTTGAAGGTGACTGCCCAACTACCCTGGCGTCGCAAAATTGCATCGCTCAACTATTTATTGGCGTCTCATGTATGGCGGCAGGACCATAACGGATTTACACATCAGGATCCGGGTTTTATTGATCACGTCGTCAATAAAAAAGCGTCAGTGGTTCGTGTCTATTTACCGCCAGATGCAAACTGCTTGTTATCGGTTATGGATCATTGCTTGCGCAGTCGCCACTACGTTAACGTGGTGGTTGCCGGTAAACACCCTGCACCGCAATGGCTAAATATAGATGATGCGGCTAAACACTGCGCGGCGGGTATTGGTATTTGGCAATGGGCCAGTAATGACCAAGGGGATAAAGATGGTGTTGGGACTGACGTGGTTATGGCCTGCTGTGGTGATGTGCCTACACTGGAAACTTTGGCAGCGGTATCTATATTGCGCGAGTATCTTCCGGCCTTAAAAATTCGAGTGGTAAATGTTGTTGACTTAATGAGGCTACAGCCAGCGTCTGAACACCCGCACGGTTTAAGTGATGCCGAATTCGATGCATTATTTACTCGCGACAAACCCGTTATTTTTGCGTTTCATGCCTACCCATCACTTGTGCATCAGCTTACTTATCGCCGCACTAATCACCACAATATTCATGTTCGTGGTTATAAAGAAGAGGGCACCATTACCACGCCTTTTGATATGACCGTATTGAATGATTTGGATCGTTTTCACTTAGTGATGGATGTTATTGATAGATTGCCGCAGACTGGGGCTGACGGAGCAGATTTAAAATCGTTACTCACTCAAAAATTAATTGAGCATCGCCACTACATCAATCAACATGGCGAGGATATGCCGGAAGTTCGTAACTGGCGGTGGATACACGGAAAATAATAACGCAATGATCAGAACAGCAGTCAATCCGCCTGAACGTGGGGTATTTGGTGACGCCAGTATAGACAAGGGTAAGCCGAAAATTCTGGTAGTGAACCGAGGCTCTTCCAGTATTCGTTTTGCGGTTTATGCCGTTGCTGAAGAGCAGGGTAATCGTAAGCATGTTAATGCTAATGATACGGGTTTACTGATAACCCCGCCGATACTCGCAGGGAAAATAGATCGAGTTGGCACGAGTAAATATTCTAAGTTGCGTTTGACGCTGCCCAACGCTGGCCCGGTTGTTGAATTACCTCCTGCAGATTCTGTAGCAACCCAATTGCTCGTGTGGTTAGAAACTCAAGGGGTTTTTGCATCGGTGCAAGCGGTCGGACATCGTATTGTTCACGGTATGAATCGCAGCAAGCCACAATTAATTACGCCTGAATTACTCGAAGCTCTGGAAAATATTGCTGTATTTGCACCGTTGCACTTGCCGTTGGAGCTTGAGCTTATTAATGCTATTGCATCGCGCCGGCCTGATTTACCTCAAGTGGCCTGTTTTGACACTGCGTTTCATCAGACGATGCCGCGGGTTGCTAGCCAACTACCGCTGCCCCGTTCTTACGAAGCCCATGGTTTGCGCCGTTATGGTTTTCATGGTTTGTCCTGTGAATACTTGATGCAGGCGTTGGAAACCTTGGGTGACCCAACGGCGACTAATGGGCGGGTAATACTGGCGCACCTTGGCAGCGGTGGGAGCTTAACGGCAGTGTTAAATGGTAAAAGTATTGATAACAGTATGGGCTTTACTCCTGCGGGCGGGTTGATGATGGGGACGCGCACCGGCGATATCGATCCTGGTATTTTGTCGTATCTGTTACGCACCGAGAAATTAACACTGCAGCAAATTGATGCAGTGATTAATCACGAATCTGGCTTGTTAGGGGTCTCCCAGCTGAGTGCGGATATTCGTGACCTGCTAGCGGCAGAGCGCAGCGACACTCGAGCCGCAGAAGCCATTAATTTATTTTGCTATCAAACGGTGAAATGGGTCGGCGCATTTAGCGCAGCGCTGGGCGGCCTGGATACGTTGGTATTTAGCGGTGGTATTGGTGAGAATGCACCAGAAATTCGTGCACGTATTTGCGCCGGGCTGGCATTTTTGGGGGTTCAGATAGATGTGCCTGCTAATGCTCAAAGTGCCGGTATTATTTCAGCGACTTCTGGCAAAGTAGCTGTGCGGGTAATTCCTACGGATGAGGAATATATGATTGCACGTAATGTTTATGAGGTTGTCTGCGTTAAGGCTGGTTAATTCAGGCATTGTTATGTGACGACAGTATGTAGCGCTTGTCTTGCCTATTGGGCTGCGTTTATTTTTTAGTCTTATTCAGCGCGTTTGATTCAGAGGCGTAATTGTATTTTCATCCGCAGAAATCCCGTCTTTGTTCTCCTCGATTTTCTCCTATGCTTCTATAATGGGAATGACACGTCTAGTGGTTTTTTGCGCGTAAATTCACAATCGCTTCGCGGTCTTAAAACGCTAGTTTTATCGCATAAACCCTAAGTTTTCTTAAGCTTCTTCGTCATATAATGTTCTATAGTTGTGTATTGATGTGTATCAATGCTAATTATGCCAAAAGGTTTTAAATGGAAAGGTAGGCCATGTTCTGTCTATTGGGCAGTTCACACTATGAAGCTCTTGCTAGGGGGTGCTGACTATGAATATTGACCGCTGGGTTCTACGTTTTGCCGGTTTTGTGGTATTGCTGAGTTTGTTGTTGTCACAACTACATAGTGTTTACTGGTTATGGTTAACCGCGTTTGTTGGTTTGAATTTGTTGCAATCATCTTTTACCGGTTTTTGCCCATTAGCTATTGTGTTGAAAAAAATGGGCGGCCAGTCTAAACCGGCCTTTTAATACAAAGGCTTATGACCGGCTGGCGAGCCGGGTAATATTCAAGCTCTGCAGGAGATATGATGATACGTCGTTTATTTAGGCATAGTAGTTTGGTTACGCGCAGTTTGGTTAAGCGTAGCGTCGTTAGTCGTTTGGCTATTCGTAGCGCAGTAATCAGCTCTATTTTCGCATTGTGCTCACCTCTCTCTGCAAATGCAGAATGGGCCAATCAAGAGCTGACGTCGGTGACTGCCAAGCTGCATACCATGCCGGAACAGCGTAGCTTCGACGGTCGTATCGAAGCCATTCACCAAGCGACCGTGTCGGCCGAAACGCGCGGGCGTATTGAAGAGATCAAAGTGGATATTGGTAATGTCGTGGCCGCCGGTACCGTTATCCTTACTATCACACGCACCGAGCAGCGAGCCGGCTTAACGCAGGCCGAGGCAAACCTTGCTGAGGCTACATCGAATCTGGCTGCCGAAACCTCCGAGCATCAGCGTATTAAGGACTTGTACAGTCGTGACTTTGTGGCCAAGGCTGAAATGGATAAAGCCAACGCCCGCTTGAGTTCTGCTACTGCTAAAGTGAATAGTGCCAGAGCCGCGGTAAACACGGCAAAAGAGCAACTCTCCTATACGGCGGTGAAGGCACCCTACTCAGGTGTTGTTAGTGCGCGTTTTGTTGAGCCGGGTGAGTTAGTGCAGCCAGGCACGCTATTGATGTCCGGTTACGATCCCAATGCACTGCGGGTTGAAGTGGATTTGCCACAAAATGTGGCTACAAAAGTTCGCGAGCTGCAAATTGCCCATGTGGTTTCTGCAGTGGGTAATGCGGTCACTGATGCGCTAAAACCCGCAAAGCTAATTCTGTATCCCACCGCCGACGCAGCCACCAGCACTGTGCGGGCACGTTTAGAGCTGGACGAAAACCCCGATGATTTTCACCCTGGTGAATTTGTTAAAGTGTTGTTTACCGTTGGCGAAACGGAACGTCTGTTGATACCGCTGAGTAGCGTTGTTTATCGGTCAGAAGTGACGGGTGTTTATGTGCTGGTAGACGGTAAACCGGTATTGCGACAAATCCGTCCCGGTGCCATCTTTGCGGATCAACTGGAAGTGTTGGCCGGACTGACTGCTGGTGAATCGATAGCCACTGACCCTATTGCTGCGGCGATTGCCTTAACTAGTTCACGAACTCAGAACGGTGGGGCAAACGTTGAGTACTAAACCTAACTTTTCTGGGACTATTGCCCAATACTCTTCTCGCTCGCAGCTTACGCCACTGTTGGCGTTGTTTGGTTTTCTATTGGGTATTTTTGCCGCGCTGGTAACGCCCCGCGAAGAAGAACCGCAAATCGATGTCACCATGGCTAATGTTTTTGTTCCTTTTGCGGGCGCTTCTGCAGAAGATGTGGCGAACCTAGTGACGACGCCAATGGAGCAAATCCTCGCAGAAGTCGGCGGTGTTGAGCATATTTACTCTATTTCGCGGCCGGGTATGTCGGTACTCACCGTGCAATTTGAAGTGGGCGTGCCAAGAACAGAAGCGTTGGTGCGCTTATACAATGCAACACAATCCAATATGGATTGGCGACCTGCCAATATGGGCATTGGCCCAGTGCTGGTTAAGCCCAAAGGTATCGACGATGTGCCTGTCGTCGCATTGACCTTATGGACAGATGATCCAAACCGTGGCGCGCTGGAGCTAACCCAGATTGCTCACGGGCTGGAAACAGAGTTAAAGCGCATTCCGGGTACGCGCGACATCGATACGATCGGTGCAGTGCAGCCCACGGTAAGGGTTTTGCTATCACCGGAAAAGCTGTCCGCTCATGGCATTGCTATTGATGAGTTACGACGTGCGTTACAAATGCACAATACTGTGAGTCATGCGGGAAACCTGGTCTCTAATGATCAGTCCATTCCGGTACAGGCGGGGGAATTTCTTTCTCGCCCGGAAGAGCTGGGTAACTTAGTGGTGGGTTTACACAATGGGCGACCGGTATATCTAAGTGCCGTAGCCGATATTCAATTCGGTGCGCCGGAAAATAAACAATACGTATCCTACGCTCGCAGTAGCGATAGCTTGGTAGCTCCTGCGGTTACGGTGGAGGTGAGCAAAAAGCCAGGCGAGAACGCGGTTGATATTGCAGAACAGATTATTGAACGAACAGAACTGCTAAAAGGTGTTTTGATTCCTCAAGGAGTGGAGGTTAGCGTTACCCGAAACTATGGTGAAACGGCTAACGACAAAGCCAATAAATTAATCCAAAAACTAATTTTTGCGAGTTTGTCGGTTATTGTTTTAGTCGCGCTTACGATGGGAATGCGGGAGGCTATTGTTGTGGGCGCGGCGGTTGTTCTTACCTTGGCGATTACATTGTTTGCCTCTTGGGCTTATGGCTTTACATTAAATCGTGTGTCCTTGTTTGCACTAATTTTTTCTATTGGCATTTTGGTTGATGATGCCATTGTCGTTGTTGAAAATATTCATCGGCATTTAAGCTTGGGCGGCAAAAAATTATTGGAGGTTATCCCCGCTGCGGTAGGCGAGGTGGGCGGGCCAACGATTCTGGCGACCTTTACTGTGATTGCTGCATTATTGCCAATGGCTTTTGTCAGCGGCCTAATGGGGCCCTATATGAGCCCAATTCCTATTAATGCGTCAATGGGCATGTTTATTTCGTTGGTGGTGGCGTTTACTTTTACGCCTTGGTTTACCCACAAATTATTGGCTCAACACAGTGCTGGCAGTACTGGCAGCCCAGATAAATTAACCCGCGCAACTCACCGTTTTTTTGAAAGACTCATGCGGCCTTTTTTAGGCGATAAAAAACGGGTTAATCGCTACGGGCTTATCCTGGGCTTGGTGGTGCTTATTTTGTTGGCATGCTCCTTGGCTGTATTCAAATTGGTCGTATTAAAGATGCTGCCATTTGACAACAAGAGTGAATTTCAAATCGTGCTCGACTTACCCGAGGGGAGCTCGCTAGAGCACACGAACGCCGTGCTTGGTGAGTTGAGCACCTATTTGTTAACTATTGATGAAGTGGAGAACCTACAGACCTACGCCGGCACGGCATCACCCATCGGATTTAATGGGTTGGTGCGGCAGTACTATCTAAGGCAAGCACCGAATCTGGGCGATATCCAGGTCAATTTATTAGACAAGCATTCCCGTGATCGGGCCAGCCACGATATTGCACGGGCAGTTCGACCTCAACTTGCAGCTATAGCTGCGCGCCATCATGCGGTCATTAAAGTGGTAGAACCGCCGCCTGGGCCGCCGGTGTTTGCGCCTTTAGTGGCAGAAGTTTACGGTCCTGACTATGCGGGACAAATAGAGATTGCGCGAACGTTACGTGGGCGATTTGCAGAGACTAACGATCTCGTTGATGTCGATGATACGATTGATGCCGCTGCACCGCGTTATATCGTCCATGTGGATCGTGAGCGCGCCGCGCATTTAGGGATAGGTCAGCAGCAGGTAACGGACGCTTTGGCAGTCGCATTAAGTGGTGACAACACGGCATACTTACATACTGGTCATGCTAAATATCCCGTGCCTATCCAACTAGATTTCTCGACCGCTGACAAAGCCAAAATTGACGATCTGCTACAAATTAAAGTGCGCAGTCAAAGTGGCGCTTTAGTTCCGCTGTCTGCATTTACGACGGCTGAATTGACAACCTGGCAACAAACGATTTATCGCAAGGATTTGTTACCCGTGGTTTATGTGACCGGTGATGTGGCCGGTGATTTAGATAGCCCGCTGTATGGTATGTTTGATTTGGTCGGGCAGCTGGGTGATTCCATACAACAGTACTTTATTCAGCAGCCGGATACACCGTTTTCCTATAGCATAAAGTGGGACGGGGAATGGCAGATCACTTACGAGACCTTTCGTGACATGGGCGCTGCTTATGCTGTGGGTCTATTGCTGATCTTTATGTTGGTGGTGAGTCAGTTTCGATCTTATCTGGTACCACTGGTAATCATGGCGCCTATACCGCTGACGTTGATCGGGATTATGCCCGGCCATGCTCTCTTGGGCGCGCAATTTACGGCTACATCCATGATCGGCATGATCGCGCTGGCAGGTATTCTCGTGCGTAACTCCATCCTTCTGGTAGATTTTATAAATCAATCGATAGCCGCAGGAGTAAACCTGGAAGAGGCGATTGTTAATTCTGCCAGTGTGCGCGCAAAACCTATTGTACTTACGGCTATTGCTGCCATGTTGGGCGCGTTCTTTATTTTGGATGATCCTATTTTTAATGGTCTTGCTGTCAGTTTGATTTTTGGTATTTTGGTATCGACAGTATTGACTCTGTTAGTTATTCCCTTGCTTTACTACGCATTGTTGCGTCGCAAGGGCCTGACGTCTGAGGTTTCGATAGCCGCCGATTAATATCTCTGCGTGACGATTTTATTACAAGTTGCCATATCGAATAGCCTCAGTTTTTTATTCCGTGCTAGTCACGGTAGTGAGGTGTTGAATGGCACATATTGTGATTTTAGGTGCAGGTATCGGCGGCATGCCCGCTGCGTTCGAGTTAAAACATAAACTGGGTGATGAGCACAAAATAACCGTCGTCAATAAAGACGATTATTTTCAATTTGTGCCTTCCAATCCCTGGCTTGCAGTGGGTTGGCGTGATCGTGAAGCTATTACTGAAGCGATCGCACCAGTTCTAGAAAAACTCGGCATCGATTTTATTGCACAAACGGCAGAGCGCATTGATGCGCAGGCGAATAAAGTCATCTTGGCGGATAAACAGGAATTGGCCTATGACTATCTGGTGATAACCACCGGTCCAGAACTAGCCTTTGACGAAGTGCCCGGTGCTGGACCGGATGCGTTTAGTGAATCTATTTGTTCTGTCAATCATGCGCAACATGCGCACACTGCTTATCAAGCTTTCCTCGAAAATCCGGGTCCAATCGTTGTTGGTGCTATGCCGGGTGCCAGTTGTTTTGGCCCAGCGTATGAGTTTGCTTTTATTCTCGATACTGATTTGCGCCGCCGTAAGCTGCGCAATAAAGTCCCTATTACGTTTGTCACCAGCGAACCTTATATTGGGCACCTAGGGCTTGGTGGTGTGGGCGATTCGAAAACACTGTTGGAGTCTGAATTTAGAGACCGAGATATCCGTTGGATTACCAATGCCAAGACTACTCGTGTTGACAAGAATATATTGCATTGTGAAGAGCTGGATCGAAAGGGCGACGTTGAATTGGTCCATGAACTGCCTTTTCAATTTTCCATGATGTTACCAGCTTTTAGAGGCATCAGTGCCGTGGCCAATGTAGAAGGCTTGTGCAATCCACGAGGGTTTGTTTTGATTGATGACTTTCAACGCAACCCAACCTATCGCAATATTTTTTCAGCGGGTGTATGCGTTGCCATACCGCCAGTAGAAAAAACGACGGTGCCTACCGGTGCACCTAAAACCGGGTATATGATCGAGTCGATGGTGACGGCGATTGTCGAAAATATTGCAGCGGATATAGCTGGACAGCCGGCAACCGCACAAGCAACATGGAATGCCATATGTTTAGCGGATATGGGAGATACTGGTGCGGCTTTTGTTGCCTTGCCACAAATTCCTCCGCGCAACACAACCTGGTATTCAAAAGGTAAGTGGGTGCACTTGGCTAAGATCGCGTTTGAAAAGTATTTTCTATACAAGATTCGCCACGGTTCTACGTCACCGATCTACGAGCAGTATGTATTAAAAGCTCTGGGGATTGTACATTTGATTGAACCTAAGCAAAAAGTTGATAAGTAGTAACCAATAGGTCGCAGTAGTTTGCGAGTAAAACAGGCTGACAGTGTGATTAACCCGCTATGACTTTATCAGCAACGCCCAGTAATCTCGGCACGGTGATATCTATACGCGGCAGCGTTGTTGATATGCTGTTTCATGATCAGTTACCGCCGATTCGATCTTTGTTGAAGACGGGTACTGATCATCAAATTTTAATTGAAGTGTTTTCACAACTGGATGCGCAGCGAGTGCGGGGTATCGCATTAACGCCGACACAAGGGTTGGCCCGTGGTATGCCAGTGGAAGATAGCGGCGGCCCATTATTGGCTCCAGTGGGTAAGGGTATTCTATCGCGTATGTTTGATGTATTCGGTAATACCATTGACCGACAGTCAGTGCCTGACGATGTTGAGTGGCGTTCTGTTCATAATGAACCGCCACCCTTGGTTCAGCGCTCAGCCAAAACAGAAGTATTCGAAACTGGTATTAAAGTCATTGATGTTTTAATGCCTTTGGAGCGTGGTGGAAAAGCTGGACTGTTTGGCGGCGCGGGTGTTGGCAAAACAGTGCTGCTGACAGAGATGATCCATAACATGGTTGGGCAACATGCCGGCGTGAGTATTTTTTGCGGTATTGGCGAACGGTGTCGAGAGGGTGAAGAGCTCTACCGGGAAATGAAAGACGCCGGTGTACTCGACAATATGGTGATGATTTTTGGTCAAATGAATGAGCCTCCCGGTGCGCGGTTTCGAGTGGGTCACGCAGCGTTGACGATGGCCGAATATTTTCGGGATGACGAACATCGTGACGTGTTACTGCTGGTGGATAATATTTTTCGATTTATTCAGGCGGGTATGGAAGTGTCCGGCTTAATGGGGCAGATGCCAGCACGCCTGGGCTATCAGCCAACCATGGGCACCGAGTTATCGCAACTTGAAGAACGTATTGCCAATACCGGCAGCGGTGCTATTACTTCGATTCAAGCCGTATACGTGCCGGCCGATGATTTTACTGACCCCGCAGCAGTGCATACGTTTTCCCACCTGTCTGCATCTATTGTGCTTTCTCGCAAACGTGCCAGCGAGGGGCTTTTTCCGGCAGTAGATCCGTTGCTGTCTAGCTCCAAGATGGCGACGCCGGGAATTATTGGTAAGCGCCACTATGATTTGGCCCAACAAATACGCAGCACGTTGGCTCAGTACACCGAGCTTAAAGATATTATTGCTATGCTAGGTATGGAACAGTTGTCCCCGGAAGATCGAAATGTAGTGGGTCGTGCTCGTCGGCTGGAACGGTTTTTAACCCAGCCGTTTTTTACGACGGAACAGTTTACGAGCATGTCAGGAAAACTGGTAAGCCTTAACGATGCGTTAGACGGTTGTGAGCGAATTTTAGCGGATGAATTTAAAGATTATCCTGAAAGTGCGCTATACATGATTGGTGCAATTGATGAAGCACATGAAAAACTAAACGCACTGAGTAAAGAGCGCGATAAAGAAGTCAGTAAAGCATCAACTGAAGCATCAATTGAAGCAGCAGAAGTAAAAACAGTGCCAACAACTGTACCAACACTTGTAACAACAACGGTAACAACAAAAACAAACGTATCAGCGACGGAGGAGCAGAATGCCAACACCAGCCATGACGCTTAAAGTTTTGCTGCCCTACAAAGTTTTTGCGCAAGAGCAGCGCGTGGTACGTATGGTTGCTACTACACCGGAAGGGGCGTTCGGTATTTTGCCCCAGCGGTTAGATTGTGTGGCTGCATTATCTGCGGGCATATTGGTTTACGAAATAGAGGGCCAAGAGGAAGCCTACATCGCTGTGGATGAAGGTGTGCTAGTGAAAATCGGTACCGATGTACTGGTGTCAGTACGTAATGCAATGACGGGTATGGGTTTGAGTCAATTGCAGGCTGCGGTGGAAGAGGAGTTTTTACATCTGGATGAGCAGGAGCAGAAGCTGCGCTCAGTATTGGCAAAAATGGAGAGCGGTTTTATTCAACGTCTGGCTGCATTTAAGCAAGACAGAACACTGCTATGACGAAACCAACGGAAGCAACGCCTAAGGTCGATAAAGCTAAAAAGCGTAAACCCGGTTCGCAAGGTGCCAGGTTCAGCCGTAAAATCGGTGATGTCGCAGCTCGTAAATTGAAAGCACAGCGACATGTCACTAAAACTATTTGGTCTGGTTTGGGCATGATGGGGCTTATCGGTTGGTCCGTCGCTATACCTACATTGGTAGGCGCTATGGTGGGTATTTGGTTAGATAAACATTTTCCGGGCGGACGCTCCTGGACACTCATGTTGCTAGTTGTTGGCTTAACGCTGGGCTGTTTTAACGCCTGGCGCTGGGTCGATAAAGAAGATAAAGAAATTCACCGACGCGAGAGTGATGATGATGTTGATTAATGCCTTCGATGTTTTTGCCGCGTTTCTCACCGGCGTATTACTCGGCGCATTTTATTTTGCTGGGCTGTGGTTAACCGTTCGGCAGTTAGTATCGCGCAGACAGGTGGCGCTGTTGTTTCTGGGTAGTATGCTGCTGCGAAGCTGTATTGTGATTGCTGGATTTTATTTTGTGCTGGGCGACAACTGGCAGAAAATGTTGCTGGGCCTGCTTGGTTTTATGGCTGTGCGTTTGGTTGCAACACGAATACTTCGCCCTACCGAATCTTCACCGAGCGAAAAACCTGCGTCAGAAAATTCATCCAATAATAAGCAGAATAGTCGTTATGCACCTTAGTCCCGATCAAATTGTCTATTGGCAAATGGGTTTGTTTAAACTCAATGCCACTATCATATTCACTTGGCTAGTCATGCTGGTATTGGTAGTGGGATCAATTATGATTACGCGTAATTTATCTACCGGTCTGCACCGTTCGCGTTGGCAGAATCTGTTAGAAGTTATTGTGATTAGTATAAGCAAACAAATTAAAGATGTGGGTTTGTCTCAGCCATATCAATACCTTGGGTTTTTAGGCTCGCTGTTTTTGTTTGTTGCGCTTTCTGCGCTGGGTACGATCATTCCTGGTTTCGAACCGCCAACAGGATCACTCTCCAGTACTGTTGGACTGTCGCTTTGTGTTTTTGTGGCGGTGCCAATATTTGGTATCCAGCAGCAGGGGTTAGGGGGATATTTGGCTTCTTATACTCAGCCTACTGTCATAATGCTGCCATTTAATATTATCAGTGAAGGGTCGCGCACATTGGCGTTGGCGGTCCGGCTGTTCGGCAACATGATGAGTGGTGCAATGATTATCGCCATCTTACTCAGTATCACCCCATTTTTGTTTCCTATTGTGATGACACTGCTTGGTTTGCTCACTGGCATTGTGCAGGCTTATATATTTTTTATACTAGCCACCGTGTATATCGCCGCAGCAACGCGATCACGAAAACCAATACCTGTCGCGTCGACTACAACTGAACAGCAATGAAAATAAGTCGAACTTTCGCAAAAAAAAATATACTACAATGACTTTTGTTGAGGAAATATTATGGACAGTATGACGATTATTGCAGTGGTATCTATTATCACTGCTGGAATGACGGTTGCCTTCGGCGTTATTGGCCCTTCATTGGGTGAAGGTAAGGCGGTTGCAGTGGCATTGTCATCTTTAGCACAGCAACCGGATGCGTCGGCGACCATTACCCGAACACTCTTTGTCGGCTTGGCGATGATTGAATCCACAGCAATTTATTGCTTTGTGGTGTCGATGATTTTGTTGTTTGCCAACCCATTTTGGAATTACTTTATGACTCAGGCTGCAGGTCAATAAGTTATGCTGATCGACTGGTTTACAGTTATTGCGCAAGTTATTAATTTTTTGGTTTTGGTGTGGTTACTGAAACGTTTTTTGTATCGTCCTATCCTTGATGCTATTGATGCTCGTGAGAAACGCATCGCTGCTGAATTGGCTAGTGCAGATGCTACCAAGGCCGATGCTGAAAAACAGCGCTTGGAATTTGAGCAAAAGAATATAGCGATTGATAAAGCCCATACGACACGCATGGCTCAATTGACAGAAGAAATCAAAAGCGAACGCATGCATGCACTTAATGCGGTGCGAGAGGAGTCCGATGCTTTGCGAAAACGATTGCAGGCCGCATTGGACAATGAGCGGAACAGTTTACAAGAGGTTGTCAGCGAACAGGCGCGAAGAGAGGTGTTTGCTATTGCCCGGCAGGTGCTTAATGACCTTGCTGGTACAACGCTGGAGTCCAGTATGGTAGACATATTTGTGCAGCGTTTACGCGAACTTAATGATGTCGACAAAGCAGCCTTGCTGACTGCCTTTTCAACTTCGACGCAGGCGTTAACAGTTCGATCAGCGTTTGCACTATCTGATAATCAACGTTCACTGATTGAAACAACGATCAACGAGGTTCTACAACTTTCTATTTCCTTAACGTTTGCTACCGAACCGTCAATAGGTTGCGGTATTGAACTGAGTTCGAATGGGCAAAAAGTGGCTTGGAGTATCGACGACTATCTGACGTCGCTAGCGCAGAGTGTTGATGAATTACTGCGCGTTTCTGATAACAATGTTGCAGACAATCAAAGCAGTAAGGTTGCTAAAACTGCCATAAAAGCAGGCATGTTATGACCTCAGATTTCCTGCAATCAGCGTTCGATTCTGTATTTTCTGATCTTCAGCAGGCACGGGAATCCTATACGCCACAACTGCAACCACGAGAAGTGGGCACCATTACCAGTATTGCTACGGGTATTGCCAAAGTAACTGGTTTACCTGGCGTGGGCTTTGAAGAAGTCTTGCGTTTTCCCGGCGATATTTATGGCATTGCTTTTAATGTTGATGAGCTCGAAATTGGTGTCGTGCTACTAGGTGATTACTGGCATTTGCAAGCCGGCGACGACGTTGAACGTTGTTATCATCTGGTTGAT
This sequence comes from Cellvibrionaceae bacterium, assembly GCA_050290265.1. Taxonomy (GTDB): domain Bacteria; phylum Pseudomonadota; class Gammaproteobacteria; order Pseudomonadales; family Cellvibrionaceae; genus JBNKFV01. The sequence continues at coordinate 41,650 of JBNKHI010000011.1, read as the reverse complement.
GTGCCAGTGGGGGATGGTTTGCTTGGCCGCATTTTTAACCCTATTGGTGAACCTCTGGACGGTAAGGGCCAATTGGTTGCCAGCGGCCGTCTACCGGTTGAGCGTCCATCTCCGGCAATTATGGATCGAGCACCCGTTAGCGTCCCCTTGCAGACGGGTATTAAAGTTATTGATGCCTTGATTCCTGTGGGCCGGGGCCAACGTGAATTGATTCTTGGTGATCGGCAAACGGGTAAAACGGCAATTGCACTGGATACTATTCTTAACCAGCGCGATCAAAACGTGTTATGTGTGTATTGCGCCATTGGCCAGCGCGCGTCTGGTGTTGCTAAAGTAATTTCGACGTTGCGTGAAAAAGGCGCGTTGGAATATACCGCGGTCGTGGTTACTGAGGGTAATGATCCGCCTGGCTTGGCGTATATTGCACCTTACGCAGCCACCAGTATTGCGGAATATTTTATGCAGCAGGGGCGGGATGTGTTAATTGTATATGATGACTTAACCCATCACGCGCGCGCATACCGTGAACTGTCTTTGTTGCAGCGCCGGCCGCCGGGACGCGAAGCCTTTCCAGGAGATATTTTCTATTTACATTCACGCTTATTGGAGCGAGCAACGCATTTAAGCCCTGAGCTCGGTGGCGGATCGCTAACCGCGCTGCCAATTATCGAAACCGAAGCGCAGGATATTTCTGCGTATATTCCTACTAACTTAATTTCTATTACCGATGGCCAGATTTATCTTTCACCATCGTTATTTGAATTGGGTGTATTACCTGCTGTTGATGTTGGAAAGTCTGTTTCCCGTGTTGGCGGTAAGGCCCAACGAGCTGCCTATCGTGCTGTTGCTGCCGATCTGAAACTGGCTTATGCACAGTTTGAAGAATTGGAATCTTTTGCGCGTTTTGGCGCAAGACTGGACGATAACACGCTAAAAATTATTGCCCACGGTCGGCGTATTCGTGCCTGCTTAAAGCAGGCTGAATTTAGCCCGGTAGCTATGATCGAGCAAATTGCAGTATTGCTGGTTTTAATGGAAGGCTTGTTTGATGATGTCCCGCTAGATCAAATGCCTGCTGCTGAACATGCTGTGCGGACGGCAGCGGCGGAGATCCCTGCGGATATCGTTGAGCGCCTTCGCAGCTCGAAAAAATTGTCTACTGATGACCGTACGCAAATACTGGCATGTACCCGTTTTGCTCTTGAGGGATTGGTGTCAGCTTAAGTTTTATTCCAGAGCGTATTTTGTATGAGAGAGAATGCTGTCAGTTATGAGTGAAAGTGTTGCCAGTCTGCGTCACAAAATTGCCAATGCTGATGAGTTGGAATCGGTAGTGCGCACAATGAAAGCCATTGCTGTATCGAGCATTGGACAATACGAGAATGCAGTCCGCTCTTTGGATGATTACTATAGGACTGTGCAATTGGGTTTGTCAGCATGCTTTAAAACGCAATACTTGTCCAACGCAGCAACCCCTTCGCGTCCGCAAGTTAAAGCCGCAACCGGTGTCATTGTATTCGGTTCTGATCAAGGCCTAGTGGGTCAGTTTAATGAAATTATGGTGGAATTCGTTGAGAAAACTTTGGCCCCGTTACCTGGGAAAAAAATGGTGTGGGCTGTGGGCGAACGTATTCAGGCGCGGTTGACTGAAACCTCATTACCATTGCAGGAAGGGTTTGAGCTGCCGAATTCGATTAATGCGATTACGGCTTTGGTTGGCGAATTATTGATAGAGATTGAAGCGCTGCAGGCAGAGGGTGTGATCGACAGTGTTTATGTCATGCATCATCGTCCTCAAATGGGATCGATATACATTCCTGTTAGCCAGCTGTTATTACCCCTGGATCAGCCTTGGCGCCAGCGTATTGCGAGTATGCCTTGGCCGACAAATCATCTACCTGAAGTTTTGCCTGCTCGCGAACCTACACTGCGGGCGTTGCTCCGAGAGTATCTCTTTGTCAGCTTTTTCCGCGCCTGCGCTGAATCACTAGCCAGTGAAAATGCTAGCCGTTTGGCGGCAATGCAGCGTGCAGAGAAGAATATTGATGAACTGCAGGAAGACCTTAATAGAACTTTTCATCGTTTGCGTCAAAGTGGTATTGATGCGGAATTATTTGATGTGGTTTCTGGTTTTGAAGCACTTCGGTAGGCCTGGCTAGCATTACAAAATAGCTACTTTTCGCGTCATAATTCATTCCATGACCTCCCATTTATTTAGTTGCAAATGCAATTAACATGACGTAATCTGCCTTTTATAGAGGCTGATTTATGAATAAGAAAGCAAGCATGTTAGGTCTGGAACGATCTATAAGTTATGTGATTGTTCGTTTGGCAAATAATATTAATCTGCAAGTGGAGCGCGATGCGAGAGCCGTATTGGGGCTGTCCAGTACTGAGTTGCGCATCATGACGGGCGTAGCTAATTGCCCTGGCAGTGATCAGGCAAGTCTGATTAATTTGGTCGCTCTGGATCGATCGGTTGTCAGTCGCGGTGTAAAAAGTTTAATTGCAAAAGGCTACCTGGTGGATAAGGCCGATAGCCATGATGGACGCAAAAGCTGTTTAACCTTATCTGACAGCGGCAAGCTTTTTTATAAGAAAACGCGACCCGTCGCCAGTAAAGGCGAAAGCCGATTATTAGCCGGCTTTAGTACGGATGAAAAAGATAATCTTTTTTCCCTGCTTGAGAGAATTTCCAATAATATTAATAAGCCCTGAATCTTATTTCACTTAGGATTATTTGTCGCATTGGCGCTGCCACCTTGAAAATTGGGTGATGCAATTTTGACACTTTGTCATAAATATCAAGTCTGTGCCCGTTTGGCGACGTTACTGTTGCAATAGCAACAAATATTCAGCTGGATAATAAATTTAATAAAAATTTTTAATCATTAATGATTAGAGGACGGAGACATGAAAAAATATCCCGAGACACCAAACTACACTGGTTTAAATACGCCATCTGGCGTTGAATGGAGGCAGTTTGATTTAGATGTGGAAGGGGATATTCCTGTCGAAATTGAAGGTAGTTTTTTCCGCGCGGTGCCAGATCCTCAGTATCCACCCTTTGATGCCGATGAGCCCGTGTTGTCAGATGACGCCACAGTGCATCGCATCCAGTTTAAGGACGGTCATGTGCATACCGACCTTAAGTTTGTACAAACAGCTCGTTACCTGGCGGAACGTAAAGCGCAAAAACGTCTATTTGGTCGCTATCGTAATCCTTATACTGATTTGCCAGAAGCGCAGGGTGTCGACCGTACAGCGGCTAATACCACACCTATTTGGCACGGTGGCCATTTATTGTTAGCCAAAGAAGACGGTCGCCCTTATAAAGTAGATCCAGAAACATTAGAAACCGTGGGTTCCTGGGATTATAACGGCAAGTTAACTTCACTTACCATGGCCGCCCATCCGCGCATTGACCCTGAAACTGGAGAAATGTTTTTTCACGGCTACGAAGCTGATGAGCTTTGTTCTAACAAAGTGGCTTATGGGATCGCCGATAAAAATGGCAATTTAATTTCTGAACAATTCTTTGACGCGCCTTATACATCGTTGATGCACGATATGGTGATCACGAAGAATTATGCGCTGTTTCCTATTTTCCCTACGACCACCGATCTTGACCGGGTTAAAGCGGGTGGTTTGCACTGGTTACATGAGCAGGACAAGGAAAGCTGGTTAGGCTATATGCCTCGCTATGGCAATACCTCCGAAATGAAATGGATTAAGGGGCCTAAAGGTGTGTCGTCGTTCCACTTTGTCAACGCATTTGAAGACGATGATGGAAAGGTACATGTCGATTTGTGTTTATACGATACGGTGTTTTTTGATTTTGTGCGTTACCCCTCAGGTATTAATAAACACATGTCAGAAATCAAAGCCAGCTTAACTCGCTGGACTATCGATCCACAAAACCCTGATCTAGGTATTACTGAATCAGAGATTGGCCCAGGCGGAGATATGCCCCGTATTCGCGATGTAGACCAAGGGCGGCCTTACGAAAATGTATGGTACCTATGCTACAACCCGGAGTTGGGGCCTCCTATGATCGGAGGACCACTGGGCGCTACCGTGAACCAGATGATGCGACTCAATCTGACCAGTGGCACGATTGATTATCTGCGTTTGCCACCTGGGCACGCGCTGAATGAGCCCGTGCATGTTCCATCCAAAGATGGGCAGGATAATGGTTGGTTAATCCTGGTTGTTGACGCACAGATCTCGGATGATGACTACCGCTCAGAGGTCTGGATTGTTAGAGCGGACGATATCGCGGCGCCGCCGGTTGCCAAGGTTAAGTTTCCTGTGCGGCTGCGGCCACAGGTTCATGGTTGGTGGGTTCCCGGAAAATAGCGGTAGTGTTTACCGTATTATTTAGCTCCAATGGTCGAGTACAGGCTAAAATATAACAAAGAAGGTTAAGCAAATGACAGCAGATATGACTTCACAAGATCTACAATCAGATGGGCCTCAGTTTGAGTTTGCGTTTGAAATAGATCTCGACTTTCAGCGCGTCCACAATATCCCAGCAACGCCTGCTGGCTTTGGTCGCGGCGCCGTCTATGTTGACGCTGGAAAGGTTTCTGGGCCATTGTTAAATGGAAAAGTATTACCTGATAGCGGTGGTGACTGGGCTATGTTTAGGCCTGATGGAACGTTGTCTTTCGACGCACGTTACATGATAGAAGAAAACGATGGTTCCCTGATCTTGATTCACAATCGAGGTTTTCTTTGGGGTAAGCATCCTGACACTATGGATAAAATTCGTAATTGGATTTTTAATAATGGCCCCGTGGTTCCGGAAGATGAATATTACTTGCGTGCATCTCCAACCTTTGAGGTTTCTGAAGGCAAACATGATTGGTTAACGCGCCACGTTATTGTGGGTGTTGGTAAGCGCAAAGAACATGGCAATACATTGCGTTATTACAAAATGCTTTAATAGACAGTGAGCTGAGTAAAGCAGAATTTTCAAACACTAGCGTTGCCATTTTTGCCGTCAATACGTTATTAGTGAGGTAACGCTATCTTTCTCACCCAGCTTACATGCTGGGTTTTTATTTTACAGACTCGTTATTTTTGTTTGCTGGCATGATACTGTCGTAGACAAAGCGCTAAATTATCGGTATCCGTCGGTAGGTATGAAAATTTTTCTTCATTTATTGGTATCAGTTTTATCGACGTCCGGAATCCAAAATATCGATAGGTCTCATGGCTTTTTTCATGGTGAGAGGTGTCGTTCTGCTTTACGATGGTGCCCAAATAATACGTTTATATTTTTTTGTATCTTACGATTGTCGCCTGGTGCGTAGTCCCGAGAAAGTGACTACCTCGGAGAAATCCCATAATGAAAGTCGTTGTTACTGGTGCCGGTGGTTTTATTGGTTCTGCGTTAGTTGCGCAGTTGCTAAACGATGAGTCTATCCAGCTTGTTCTGGTGGATAACCAGTTTCCTGCTGGCTTCTTACGTCAATCTTCCAACATGAACGTCATTGAAGGGCAGTTACAGGACCCTGCTGTGTGTAGTCGGGCATTGGCAGGCGGTGTGGATGTGTTGTACCACTTGGCCGCGCTTCCTGGTGGCGCTGCTGAGGCTGATCCCGCTTTGTCGAAGCAAGTGAACCTGGATGCAGCACTTGCATTGTTTGAGACTGCTGTGAAGTGTGGCGGATGTCCTCGCATTGTTTATGCCAGTACGATTGCTGTTTTGGGAGCACCGTTGCCCGCCGTTGTAACTGACCAGTGCAGTCTTCAGCCCACTATGGTTTATGGAACGCACAAAGCAATGGTGGAATTGGCCCTTGCCGATATGAACCGGCGCGGTTTAATAGATGCTGTCGCTGTGCGTTTACCAGGGATTCTTGCCCGGCCTATGGCTCCCAGTGGTTTAAAATCTGCTTTTATGAGTAATCTTTTTCACCAACTTAGAGCTGGCCAGCCATTTGTTTCACCAGTATCTGCATCCGCAACAATGTGGTTAATGTCTCTTCAGCGTTGTGTGAATAATCTTATACATGCGGCAAGTCTAGACTCCAGTTTGATGCCCCGCTCAAGAGTTGTCACTTTGCCTGCAGTGCGCTGTGCAATGCGTGAGTTAGTAGGAGCCGTTGCAGAACAACTGGCTGTCTCGGTTGATTTGGTGGGTTATAAGCCTGATTCAGACTTAGAAGCTGCTTTTGGTGCTTACCCTCTGCTACGAACGGCTGCGGCAGAGGCTGCGGGTTTTCATGCAGACACAAGTACTGAGGCTATGGTGAGAACTATTCTAGAGCATATATGATGTGGATCTGGGTTTTGCCTTATTACCCTTGATTGAACGTAAACGTAATATAAAAAATTAAAGTGTCGCTGAAAACGCGTCAGAAAACAGTTAGAAAATAGTCCAGAGAGAGTAATGTTATGAGTCTGTTGTCACCTATTCGACGTGTTGTAACGGGTCATGATACCGCCGGTAAATCCGTGTTTATCGATGATCAGGCTTTCGAACCACAACCGATTCCTAATGGTGATGCGGAATTTACATTGCTCTGGACAGCACCCGATTTACCCGTCGATAACAATGATGCTACCGACGGGCGTAACCGAGAAGCTGGATTAACGTTAAAAGGCGGTTCGGTTATCCGTGTCGTTGATGTGCTGCCTGGCCAGGCATCACCGATGCATCGAACCAACAGTCTGGATTATGGCATTGTTCTCAAAGGAGAGTTGGAGCTGGAATTAGACGACGGGGTTAAAACACTGTTATCGGCTGGCGATATTGTCGTTCAGCGCGGAACCCTACATCTGTGGCGAAACCCTAGTGACACTGAGGTTTGTCGCATTGTATTTGTATTAACCGAAGCGACGCCTGCGAAAGTTAATGGCACGATGCTGGCTGAAGTAAACGCTTAATGATTTTGTGCCCGCTGACAATAACCCGGTAGGCAATATGATTGTATTTCTGTCTGAGGAGTATGATGAATAAACGTCTTGGAAACTTAGCAGATAATAATATTTTTGTGATTGCTTGCTCGCCTATTGTCGTGAAACGAGCGATGAAAATAGCGTTGATAGTGGGAACCCTGCTGGCGTTTATTAACCATGGAGATAAGATTTTAAGTATGTCCCTGTCAGGTCAGGACTGGCTTAAGGTTCTACTCACGTATCTGGTTCCGTATGGTGTTTCCACTTGGTCTGCAGTGGGGGCTATTAAAGCTAATGCAGGAAATACTTATGCTTCTCCAGATTAGAAAAAATATGGTGTGTTGACTCTGCTAGCAATTTTCTTACTTAGCTTTTCCCATCAACGCACATGACTATATTCTCCGTGATTCTGCATGGCTTGATAGGGGCTGGCCCAGTAGATTGACGGATGACTAATTCAGCAGCCATGACGATATCGATAACCGGGTTAGAGTGGCCGTGAATCTGATTGAGAAGAAGATTGGCTGCGGCTTCTGCCATTTCAGTTACGGGGTTGCGTACTGTTGTGAGAGGCGGCCAAACCTTGCGTGATAATGGGGAGTCATCAAACCCGGCAACGGATAGTTCGTTGGGAACAGAAATGCCTAGACTATGGGCTATTCCAAGAATCGCACTCGCCATTTCATCATTGTTAGCAAATATAGCTGTAGGGCGATGTTTTAGGGTAAGTAACTTTTGGGCTGTCTGAATACCCGACTCAAATGAGTTGAGTCCTGGCATGAGGGTGTGTTGAGTCATTTTAATACCAGCGGCGGTGTATGCTTCGAGAAAACCGGCTTTTCGCTGTTTGGAAGAGGGCAGAAAGTCTGGGCCGTAAATAAAGCTGATTTTTTTGTGGCCAAGTTTAAGTAAATGTTCGGTCATCAACTTGGCCGCATGCTGGTGATCCGTGTAAACCCCGCCAGACTTAAACTTCGAAGGTGAGGGGGATAGTCTTATGTAGGGTTTTTTCAGGTTAGTAAACGTAGCCAATATTTCGGGATTGTCTGATATCGGGGGTGTCAGGATCGCGCCATCCACCCGGCTGTGTTTAATAATATTGGCCAGGTCACTTGTTGTTCCCTCATCGCGCCAATTAACGGGATGTATGATGAGTTCGTAACCTTGCTTTCGGCAAAGCGGCAATATCCCGGCCTGCACTTGAACGATGAAGCTTGATTCAAGCAGGGTGCTATCGTAGAACAAGCCGATAAGGTAGGAGCGCTTACTCGCCAGGCTACGCGCGGATACATTAGGCCGGTAATCTAGCGTTTTTATGGCCTCTGTTACCTTCTTGCGAGTGCTTTCCTTTACGTTGGGTTCCATGTTGACGACACGTGAAACCGTTTTAATCGAAACCCCTGCTAGTCTCGCGACGTCATCAATGGTCACTGTTGACACTGTATTTTTTCTCTTTCAGTAATGGCTGGATCAGAATGCGACTGCGTCAACCGTGAATAATAGGTAATTATTACACGGCTGTATATTGATAGCGAAACGGTTAGTGAATCTAATTTTAGCAGAAATATAAAAATGATTAATCTGCAACAGCGTCACCGGACATTACCATTGAGTAGATAGCCAAGCCTGCTTTCATGTATTTTTGACAGCGCTGTCATTATTGGGTATTGTCTAGATCCTAGAGCCAAGAATAGGGGCAGGCTTACTCTTAGGTCATAACAATAGGTGAGAATAAGTAAGCTAATTATGTAGTGTTAATTCCGCTGGCTACCTCTGTGCGATGAACTGTTATTTCGTAATTCCCTGGCGTTTGGTAGCAGCACCAAAGCAGTTTTTTAATTACATTAGATACAGCGAATGGCTATTTATACTGCAGCTTCGTTGTTGGATTTTGTCTTGAATGCCTCGATAACAAACACTGACTGATTGGAGCGATATTGTGCTTACTAAAAAAATGGTTATTTTATTAGTAACTTGTGTACATATTTTATTTTTAAGTACGGGTTGTAGTGCAGATGAAAAAGCTACGAAGCCAATGAATATTGTTTTCGTGCTGGTGGATGACCTGCGTTATGACGGTATGGGGTTTATACAAGAAAAGCTACAAACTCCCAATATTGATGAGCTGGCTCATGAAGGTGTTTATTTCCCCAATGCAGTGGTTACTTCATCCCTATGCTCTCCCAGTCGTGCAACGATTTTAACGGGTCAGACAACGCGAAATCATAAAGTTGTTGATAACAATAACAGTTCAGAAGAAGGGCTGATATTTTTTCCGAAATATTTGCAAGAAGCTGGTTACCAGACTGGATTTTTTGGAAAGTGGCATATGGGCAGCGCAACAGATAATCCGCGACCTGGTTTTGATCATTGGGTTAGTTTTGCTGGACAGGGATCCTATTTCCCCACGGATAACGTGCCTCCTGATATGGTAAAAAAGGGCATAGTTAATCAACTTAATGTTGACGGAAAACATGTCGATCAAAAAGGCTACATCACCGATGAACTGACTGATTATGCGCTTGACTGGTTAACAAAGGGGCGTGATCAGGCGAAGCCATTTTTCCTATACCTGAGTCATAAAGCTGTGCATTCAGACGCTAAGCCTGCTCCACGGCATGAAGGACAATACGATGATGTGGATTTCCAGTTGCCAGACAGTGCTGCGGATACCCCGGAAAATCGTGAAGGCAAGCCGATGTGGGTACAAAATCAACGCAACAGCTGGCATGGAATCGACTTTTTTTATGCCAGTGACCGCAAGATGACTGATTACTTGAAAGATTACTATGGCGCTCTTTCTGCAGTTGACGACAGTCTTGGACGTATAATGACTTACCTTAAAGATCACGGTTTGGATAAGAATACGATGATAGTGTTCTATAGTGATAATGGTTTTCTTATTGGTGACCACGGTTTGATTGACAAACGCAATGCTTATGAGGGTTCAATTCGTGTTCCTATGCTAGTGGCTGCACCAGGTAAATTGCCTGAAGGTATTGTTAACGAGTCGCGTGTCCGAAATCTGGATTTGGCGCCTACCTTTTTGAAAGTTGCAGGAGTTGAGCAGCCAGAGCAGTTTGAAGGTAAGAGCTTTTTAGATGTGACTGCTAATAAGATGGCTATCGTCGGAGGGGATCAACCAGACTTCATTTATGAGTATTACTGGGAATGGTCCTTCCCTATGACACCAACGACATTTGCTATCGAGCGGGGTTCATTAAAATATATTCAATACCATGGGATTTGGGATATCGAAGAGCTCTACGATGTTAAAAATGACCCAGATGAGATGCATAATTTAGTCAACGACAGTCGTTACACTCGTCAGCTCGTAGAACTTCGTAGCGCCTTGTATCAACAGTTGGCGAACAATAATGGTGATCATGTGGTGCCGTTTTCCGAGCGCGTTGCTGCTGGAGTTAATCAGCGGGACATAAACGGACCTAAAGCCGCCGAATTTCCTGCACAGTGGAAAGTTGAGCCTAATCGAGTGGACAAACTTAATGGCCTATTTAAGGATACGCCGATGAAGCTGGAGTATGAAAAGGAGGGCAAGCTATACTTTCCCTATATGGAAAAGAGTGGAAGGCAGGCTCACTAAGGCAGAGTGGATATGATTTAGAAATAATGTTTTATGCTTAGCGTTAAGTAGACACGAAAAAGCCGGCACAACATTTGTTTGCCGGCTTTTTCGTGTCTGGCGAATACATTGTTTCAGCCACCATTGGCTTTAGATGTCTTTGTTGAGATATATCATTACACATGAATAATGTCAGTGTTAAACTCAAAATATTATCAATGAAAGTTTGGCATTAACTAGTGCGTTGAGTCGTATTGGGGTGCTAATAGTGGGTAAAGGGTCTGCATTGCCTGATAAAACCTGATTCTGACAATATTAGGGCGCCTTTATGTTAGCCATATTTACAACCTTTGCCGATTGGATAGCTTTTTCGTTGTTGGGCTTAGTGCCGGGTTCCAGGTTGGGCGGTGCGGTTCAGTTCTTTATTGAAGATACAACTAAAATCTTCTTTCTGCTGGTCGTTATGATTTATGTCATCGCACTGATTCGTGCGTCTCTTAACGTCGAGCGGGTGCGCGATTACCTGGCAAAAAATAACAAGTTTATTGGCTACCTTATGGGCTCTACATTTGGAGCCATAACTCCTTTTTGCTCCTGTTCCAGTATCCCCATTTTTCTGGGTTTTACCTCGGCTGGCATTCCGGTAGGTATTACCATGGCGTTTCTTTTAACCTCGCCGCTAATTAACGAAGTTGCGGTGCTGTTACTGCTAAGTTTGGTGGGTTGGCAAATTACCCTTATTTATATCGCCGTAGGGATGGCTGTCGGTATTGCTGGTGGTGTGTTGCTGGATCTCATTCGCGCTGAGCAAATGCTGCAACCTTTCGCGCTAAAAGCCTATCAAACGGCTGCGATACCTGATGGGGGAAAGGTGGCGACACCTGACTTGTCGTTTCGCCAGCGCCATGATTTCGCTAAATCCGAGCTGCTGGATATTTTAGGTCGTGTTTGGAAATGGGTATTTGTTGGTGTCGGTTTAGGCGCGGCGTTACATGGCTTTGTACCTGAGTCATGGTTCGCCGCAAATTTAGGCGATGGTCAGTGGTGGTCTGTGCCTATGGCTGTGCTTGCGGGTATACCCCTTTATTCAAACGCTACCGGTGTCATTCCGGTGATGGAAAGCTTAATTCTTAAAGGGCTTCCACTGGGAACAACATTGGCATTTTGTATGAGTACTGTGGCGGCCAGTTTTCCAGAATTTATTTTATTAAAGCAAGTGATGACCTGGAAATTGCTAACGATCATTTTTATGCTGTTGCTGTTGTCTTTTACACTGGTCGGCTGGTTTATCAATGTTATATACGTGTTATAGGGTAGGGTTATGAAAGAAATAGAAGTGCTGGGCAGTGGATGTACTAAATGCATAAAGACAGCGGAGTTAATAGAAACCGTAGCCAAAAATACCGGGGTCGACGTACAAGTTGTTAAGCAGACCAGTCCAGAAATAATGCTGAAGTACGGTGTGATGAAAACGCCAGCAGTGGTGGTCGACGGTCAGTTGGTGCATTCAGGTGGCGTGCCGGAAAGCGATAAGATAGCCGGGTGGTTGACGTCATAATTGTTGCTCCTGCGCCTTATTACATGGCTTTTTGTGAAACATTTTTAACATAACTTCGCGTTAACGCCGCTTGCTGGTAGTTTAGTGGTTTAAGACTAAACTTAGTGTCATTAAATTTGTCATACCGCGTAACCTGCCAGTCATAATGGATACTGTATGGAATTCAAAGACTACTACAAAATTTTAGGTGTTGATCCTTCGGCAGACGATAAAGCCATCAAGGTTGCTTATCGCAAGCTGGCTAGAAAATATCATCCTGACGTGAGTGAGCACCAGGATGCTGAGGCGCAGTTCAAAGAGGTTACTGAGGCGTACGAAGTCCTCAAAAACAGCGCTAAACGCGCTGAGTATGATGAATTGCGTCAATACGCTGATCAACAACAGGGTTTTCGGCCACCGCCTGGCTGGCAGCCGTCTGGTTCAGCTGGGGGAGGCGAGGAAAGCTATCACCAGGCTGATTTTTCTGATTTCTTTTCGTCTATTTTTGGTGGCGGTGCGCAACCGGGTGGCCGGACTCGACGCGAGCCTTTTAGTCAGCGTGGCCGGGATGTTGAAACTGACCTGCCTATTTTCCTCGAAGATACGCTGTCCGAAGAGTCAAAAGAAATATCCTATCATTTACCCCATTACGGTGCTGACGGCCGCGTGACAGAGGTGAAAAAAACACTCAAGGTCAAAATACCGGCGGGTGTCGTCGATGGTGAACGCATACGCTTAAAAGGTCAGGGTGGCTTAGGTGCAGGAAATAGTACTAACGGGGATTTGTACTTACGGATTCGGTTAGTGCCACATCCGCTCTTTGATGTAGAAGGGCATAACCTCATAGTGGTGTTGCCTGTAGCACCTTGGGAAGCTGCTTTGGGGGCTAAAGTGACCGTGCCGACGTTAGCGGGAAAGATTAAACTGACCGTACCTGCCAATAGCCAGAGTGGGCAACGTTTGCGGGTAAAAGGCAGGGGGCTGCCTGGCAAGCAGATTCAAGGCGACCTTTATGCTGTGTTGAAGGTGGTTATGCCACCGGAAAATACATCCGCAGCAGAGGAACTCTGGCAGCAGTTAGCGGAGCTTACACCCTTTGATCCGCGGGCAGAATGGAGTGACGTCTAATGACAAATACTGAATCAACGTACTTAAGCTTCACGGAAGTCTGTCTGCAAACCGGGGTCGATGAGGATATTGTGGTCGAGATTGTCGAGCAGGGTATTGTCGAGCCGCTTGGGGCGGCGCAAGAAGAATGGCTGTTTAGTCCAACCATGTTGACGGTGACGCAAAAGGCGGTTCGCTTGCATCGCGACCTTAACGTCGATTGGGCCGGGATAGCATTGGCAATAGATCTGCTGGATCAGGTAGATCGGTTACGTGAAGAAAATCGTGCTTTGCGCAGTCGTCTTAGTCGTTTTGTGGATAGTTAATTGACTGGATTTCAGTGCGGCGTGATGGGTCGATGTAGCAGTGGGCGCATTAACGGTAGCGTGACATGAGTTTCAGTTCGCTAAAAGAACAAGTAGGAAACCTTAAAAGCCATACCTATACGATTTATTTTGCGATTCGCGATCCTGCCATGCCTTGGCCTGTTAAGGTCTTGGCGTTTATAGTGGTTGCTTATGCACTGAGCCCAATTGATTTGATTCCTGATTTCATCCCGGTTCTGGGGTACCTCGATGATTTAGTGCTCGTGCCTTTGGGCTTAGCGCTAGTCTTGCGATTTACTCCCAAGGCTGTCTTGGACTCGGCGAAGCTAAAAGCGGAACAACTGGTCGATAAACCGGTAAATTATCCCGCTGCCGCAGTGGTGATAGTAATTTGGCTGGCGGTTTTGTTTGTCTGTGTGAGATATGTACTGAAACTTTTCCTTTCGGGGTCAGATTAATTATCCGTTTTGACGCTAGTATTGGGTTCGTGACACTACCTGCTTTCTTGGTGATCGATATCAACCGCTAGCGGTCCAGACTGAATTATTGTTGATTTTATTAAATACTCTTATTGTGCTGAACACTCAACTATTGTGCCGAGCACCTAACAACATTACTGGAGTTTTCTATGCAGGATTTACCGCATCATTATCGCGTTGCTGCAACCGCAGGTCCCACTGGTAACGTAGATTTAGCAAGCCCTAAGTTGACTTCCGTTGAGTCTGCGCCACCCGCAGAATACGGCGGCCCAGGTGATTTGTGGTCGCCGGAAACACTCTTGGTTGCGGCTGTGGCTGACTGTTTCGTACTGACTTTTCGTGCGATTGCCCGAGCATCCAGATTGGAGTGGTCATCCCTTAACTGTGATGTTGAAGGTACCCTGGCGCGCGTCGATGGCACGACTCAATTTACCGAGTTTTCGTTAAATGTTGTGTTGGACGTTCCAGCAAGTGTCACCGAAGATAAGGCGCAGCGGATACTGGAAAAAGCTGAAGCGGGTTGCTTAATTACCAACTCATTATCCGGTTCTGTGCATTTGGTTATTACTGTCAATCATGTGTAACTTACCTTGGCGATGTTTAGTTAAGTGCACTGTTCCCGATTAGCAACATCACAGTAAAATCATTCATGGCTTGCTGGCATATCTGACGATATATTACGCTTCAGACAACATTTTCCGGGATACATTTATATGGAAGCATCGTTCTGGCATGACAAGTGGCAAAACAATGATATAGCCTTTCATGAAGGCGCTCCGCATCCTTTACTGACGCACTATTTTGATACCCTTAACTTACCCACGGGTAGTCGGGTGTTTTTACCGTTGTGTGGTAAAACGCTGGATATTGGCTGGCTACTGGGCAAGGGTTATCAAGTGGTGGGTGCAGAACTTAGTGATATTGCGATCACGCAATTGTTTTCTGATCTCGGCATCGAACCGGAGATCGCAATACTGAATAATCATAAGCATTACTATGCTGAAAATATTGATATTTATGTTGGCGATGTTTTTGATTTGTCGGCGGATATTGTCGGGCGTATTGATGCTGTCTATGACCGCGCAGCCTTAGTGGCATTACCTGATGGATTGCGTGAACGCTATACTGAGCAATTAATGGCTGTTGCGAATAAAGCACCACAATTATTAATTACTTTTGCTTACGACCAGACCGTATTAGCTGGTCCGCCATTTTCCGTTACGAAGACGATGATTGACGGCTATTATGGAGAACACTATAACGTCACATTATTAGAGCAGGTAGACGTAGTCGGAGGTCTGAAGGGGAAGTGCTCTGCGACAGAAAATGTATGGTTGTTGCAGTGTGAAGTGTGAGCGGAACGTCACTTAACTGAGAAAAAAAGGAGGGTATTATGAAATCTTTGGTGTGTGTAATAGTTGCCGCAATGGTCTTGTGTGGCACGTCGCAGGTTTTTGCCGAAGGCTATAATTTTAAACCCGGTTTGTGGGAATCAACCACAAAAATGGAAATTATTGGGTTGCCAGAGAACATGGCTAAAATGATGCAGGATCTGCCATCCACAAGTCAGGAGTGTATTAGCAGTAGCGACCTTGTCTTCGAAGAAAATGAAGATTGCAGTTTTGAAAAAAACCGAATCAATGCGAATAAATTGAGTTTGAACGTTGTCTGCACAATGCCGGAAGGTGTTGCTAAAGGGATTGGCGAAGTTACGTTTAATAACGAAACATCAGCAGGTTGGTTTGAAGTAGAAATGCCTACGAGTCCATTTGGACCCATGAAAATGAAAACGAGTTTTACATCGCGATATATCGGTGTATGTAAATAACCGATAACCTATAAATAACCGATAACCTATAAATAACCGATAACCTATAAATAACCGATAAATAGGCGTCGCTTCAGGTTGCTCTTAGACCGGGTACTATAACTACCTGTACTGGTAACTCCCTCTTCTATTCATTCTCATCTTTTCCCCGGTACATACACTGTATCCTTATTTAGGGATTAACAATTGTCAATGAGCTCCCTCCTGCGGCCCGATAGAGTCGAGTGGTTGTAGTCCAGGCCATGCTGTGTATGCAGCGATGGTTCACACCTATCAAACCACTATTGGGAATTTGATGATGCAATCTAATTTGATTAATGACCTTTTAATAAGCCGCCGTAAAGCCTTGCAGGCCTTGGGGGGATTATCTGCGGTATTAGCAACTCCTGCTGGCGTGTTAGCCGCAAGCCAAGCGCCTGCGGACATGAAAAACGGGCTTAATTACCAGGATCCTTTAGATAATTTATATGCATTTGGCAAAATCTGGGCTGGTTATGATCAGCCGGTGTACGGGGCTTATCACGGTATTATGTACGCCCGTGTTGACGGCAAAGTGAATACTCCCTTGTTTGGCTATGTGGGTACGGGCGTATTACAGGGCCGCATTGAAACTGATGGCAGCTTAAGCCTGCGTGGCCGTGAAACCGGTTTTTTTACCGATCTGGCGATGACCAGAATCCTTGAAAGCTGGGATAACCCTTATACGGGTGAGAAAAATATTCCGTTTAACTTTTTGAACGATATTGGCGGTAAGTTGGACCAGGAAATGCCGCGGTATGCTTTTGGCACCCCAGACGATAAACCGACCTTAATGAATAGCGGCACCCACGTCGAAAAAGATGGCAAGGTGCCATTTATCTTGCCATTTGAAACCTACGGGGATGACCTGTTGATGGCTTGGGATTATGCTCATGACTATACGAATCCGGTAACGCCGGACAAGTGGCCAAAAGCGTCAACCGGCCCCCGCATCACACCGTCAGAGCATTTTACGTTTAGAGTGTCCAAGCGTGAGATGGAAGACCGAAGCGTGCCAACGTGCCGGTCAATGGCGGGGTTTACTCGGGTTTCAGATTGGTGGCCATGGATGCGTATGGGCGGAAATCGATACCAGAATGGCGCTCTGATTGGTCGTATGTACAGCCACAAAGGCTTGCCTGGGTATCAGGATATTCCACGCTATCTGCTTGATTATGTTGAAAAGCATCACGCGAAATACTTGGAAGTTCCCGAGGTTTGGAGTTCTACAGGGCCTCGTGGAACATGGGAGAAGTATGCCGAAGCGGTGCCCCCAGAAGTGGGTTAACGGCTGTGCTGGGTTAAGACCGACGGGATTGGTTGCCCTTTTGTGCCAGCCAGCGCTCTGCAGTCGCTAAATCGTCTGGCGTATTGATATTAAAAAAGGGGTCTATTGCCGCTTGCGCCGCCGGCGTAAAGTCAATTTCCAGTGTGTGGTAGCGCTTGGTCCATTCTTGTACTTTACGGGTATCGCTATGCATCAATGCATGGCGCAGCGCAGCGGTCTCGTGTAATGGCCAGAGTGCAAAGAGAGGGTGTCTGCGCCCATAGCTGGCGGCACACACATACTCAGCGTCTATTTCGTTGAGTCCATGCTGAAATCTTTGTACCAGATCTACAGGAATAAATGGCGCATCAACGGTAAAACTGGCCAGCCAGCGGGCTTGGGGACGATTTTCGTTGCACCACTCCATCGCCGCCAGGATGCCTGCCAGGGGGCCCATAAAGCCTTTAACGGTATCTTGGATGACTGCGCAAAAACCTTGAGGCACGGCCAACTCTGGCGTGTTGCTGCTTAATAGTAAATCGGTAACTTGTATAGATGCCTTGGCCTGCGTATGTTGTAGCAGGGTGGCTCCATCCAACTTGGTTTGGACTTTATGCCCCCCCAGCATCCGTCGGCTTAAACCGCCTGCTAGAATGACGCCAGTGATATTTGCAGGAGTGTCTACGGGTGTTGTCATTAAATTCTGAGACCCAATCTGAGATGTAGGCGCTTAGTATAAAGGATTGTATGCGATGATGCTTTGGCGCTGACTACCAGGGTTTTAGCCTGACATATATCCTTCAGCGGGTAACGCTACAATAGTGAATTGATGCACGTGAATTTTGATATTTTTTCAAGGAGATTACGGTGACGAATACTGATAAAAAAAGTGCTTTTATATTAGGCGTTTTCGTCTTTCTGGGCTTGGCCTCTCTGGGTTTCTTATTGGGTAAAGCCGCCATTGACTTTAAACAGTTTGATCGCAGTGTCACCGTCAAAGGGCTGTCGGAGCGTGAGTACGACGCAGACATCGTGATTTGGCCCATTCAGTTTATTGCGGCTGGGAATGACCTGGAGTCTTTGTATGGTTCTATTGAAGATAGTACCGCCAAAATTAAAGATTTTTTGATTAAAAAGGGAATTGAGAGCAGCGAGATTTCTTTCGGTTCACCTGCCATTACGGACAAGACCGCCCAGCAGTATGGCAACAGTGCGCGACCTGAGTTTCGGTACAGTGCCGTTCAAACGGTTACCGTGTATTCAGAAAAAGTCCCTGTGGTTCGCAGCGTCATGAGTTCCCTGTCGACATTGGGAAAACAAGGTATCGTTTTTACCGGTGGAGACTATCAATCGCAGACAGAATATATTTTTACCCGGCTCAACGAAGTGAAGCCGGAGATGATTGAGGAGGCGACACGCAAAGCTCGCGAAGTGGCGAAAAAGTTTGCATTAGACTCTGATAGTAAACTGGGCAAAATCAAATATGCATCGCAGGGTCAGTTCAGCATCAGCGCACGAGATCGAAATAATCCACATATCAAAAAGTTGCGTGTTGTGTCGACTGTTCAATACTATTTGTCGGATTAATTGTTGATTGTTGTGTGTTGCGATTTTAAGGCTATTGAGGTGATGTAATGAATTCCAGCAAATCAGTAACGGTGAGGCAGGCAACGGTTGCGGATATGGAGAGCGTTTCAGTTTTGTTTGATATGTATCGTCAGTTTTACGAGTTGCCTTCAGATAGAAAGCTGGCATTGCAATATCTTACTGATCGCCAACAGCGACGTGAATCAGTGATTCTTATCGCAGAAAAAAATACTGCCGATGGCGTCAGTTCTCCTCGAGAAAATACGAAAGCAAACCAAGCTCAGCTGGCGGGTTTTTGTCAGCTATACCCCACTTTTTGTTCACTGGAAGCAGCACCTGTATACACGCTTTATGATTTGTTCGTACACCCTGACGCCCGTCGTTTAGGTGTGGCGCGTGCCTTACTACAGGCTGCGGAAGCGCAAGCCAAACACGATGGCCGGGTACGAATGGATTTAATGACTGCGAAAGATAATACCTCCGCTCAGGCACTTTATGAGTCTTTGGGGTGGTGTCGAGACGATGTCTATCTGACGTATAACCGAGCTGTTCAAAAATAGAATTTTAACTTAGGGTAAAGCTTGGCGCGGTTGTAATGAGTTGTTCGATATCCTTTAGCGGCATCGGCTTGCCAAATAAATAACCCTGCACGATGTCGCAGTGATGCTGCTTTACAAATTGATACTGTGCTTCTGTTTCAACGCCCTCTGCCACTACTTTTAGGTTGAGGTTGTGCGCCATGGTAATAATAGTTCTTACTATCGTCTCATCATCTTTATCCAGCCCCAGATCACGAATAAAAGAGCGATCAATCTTAAGGGTGTTAAGTGGCAGTTGTTTTAATCGGCTTAAGGAAGAGTAAGCGGTACCAAAGTCATCGATGGAAATTTCAATTCCGAGAGCACGAATGCCCGCTAATTGTGATGATACATCGTTAATCGCAGGGCCAACCAGATTTTCAGTGATTTCCAGCTCTAAGCGGTCACCGGGGAATCCTGTTTTCTTAAGAATGCTGGCAACTTCTTCGGTCACATTGTTGTGGAAAAAATGCGACGGAGAGTAGTTAACTGATAAAAATATTTCAGGACACTTGTTGTCGTAGATACTCAGTATTTCCTGACAAGCATGTTCCAGCACCCACTTATCAATGGTATTAACCAAACCACATTCTTCAGCAAGATCGATAAATTCACTGGTGTCGATAAAGCCTTCATCTTTATCGTACCAGCGCACCAGGGCTTCTACTCCGACCAGTGCAAGGGACTCCACATCGCATTTGGGTTGATAGTAGAGTTCGAAACTGTGCTCAGCGATCGCCTTACGCAGCTTGCTTTCCAGCATAAGGCGACGTTCCGCTCGAGCATTCATTTCTGACGCAAAAAAAGTAAAGCGGTTGCGGCCTTGATCTTTCGAGCGGTACATCGCAGTATCGGCATTTTTGAGCATGACTTCTGCGTTATCACCGTCTTTTGGAAACGTACTAATTCCAATACTGGTTGTCAGGTGCAGGTTATAGCCATCAATAATCATTGGGTCATTGATAGCGTCAATCAGTTTACTGGCAACATCTGCCGTAATGTTAGGTTGTATATCTGGAAGTAACAGTGCAAATTCATCGCCACCGAGTCTGGCCAATGTATCGCTGCTGCGCAGGCATTTGCTTAGACGATTCGATACTTCTATCAGTAGCTTGTCACCAATGGCATGTCCGAGGGTGTCATTGACCATTTTAAAGTGGTCAAGGTCAAGGAAAAGCACTGCCAGTTGACCGCCATAACGCTTATTCTGGCTAATGGCGGAACGCAAGCGAATATCAAACGTATTGCGGTTGGCCAAGCCGGTTAATCCATCGTGGTAAGCCTGGTGCTCAAACTTGCTGGCCAGCTCTTCCAGCTCCGTTGTGCGCTCAATAACCTTGTCTTCCAGCTGCGCTTTTACCAAATTTAATTCGTTATCTCGTAATTGAACCTGGTGAACCATTTCATTGAAGTCATCTACGAGTAACCCGATCTCATCCTTGGATATTTTCTTTGCTCGCAGAGTGTAATCCTGGCTTTGGGTAATCCGCCTGGCCGTGTCTGCGAGCTTTAGAATAGGCTGAGTGACTACACGTTGCAGCCGAGCTGATATGACAAAGGCGAACAGCAGGGCTACCAGAAACAACCCAATCAAGGTCGTCATTCGCATCATCTGCTGTTTATCCCAATAGCCATATTGGGAAATCAGTAAAATGTTACCGAGTTTTTCATCACCAAATTCGATGGGACGAATGACATAAATGTCTTTGTCTAAGTAGCCGAGATTTTCTTGTGGCATGACAGCGGGAAGTTCAAATTCCTCACGCTGGTAAGCAGCAAACAGCTCGCCCGTATTGGTGAAGAGTAAAGTGCCGATAATATCGGTCTCACTTTGTAAGCTCTTTAACGTCCGCAAAGCTGCCTCTTGGTCATTAAACGTAAGGGCGGCCACCGTATTATTGGCAATAATATCTGCTTGCGATCGCAGTCTGTCTATCATTTCTGCTCGCGAAAATAGCCAATCATTAAGCGCGAATCCCAGTGTCGCCAATACAAGCGCACTGCTGCTGGTGAGTAGCAACAGTAGCATCAGGGTTTTTTGCAAGGATTGGCCGCGTAAGAGATTCATTATCTCAATGCTCTCTACCAGTGATTCTTGCAAGTTTCAGCAGTTCTGAGCTCACATTTAGTCCTGACCTTCGAGTTTCGGCGAGGTTCACTTCAAGCTTGATATGGGTGTTCTGTCGCACCAGTCTTATATGGACACCGCTGTAGGCCAGGCCTTCTACAGATTGGTCTGTTGCGTCGAGAACGGTTAGAACCGATGGGTTTAAATGCCCATGGGATTGCATTGTAAATGTGGTGAGGGTGTCAGAGGAAAGCAATAGAATATTACATTCAGTGCTATCCACTAGGTGTTCGATAACAGTCGCTTTTGTCAAACGGCGACCGTTGACAGTTTTACCGTGAATACTATCGAAGCCAGCGTCGAGGATATCGTGCTGGTAGTAACAGAGTGCAAGTTCATTTGGGTTACGCTGATAGTTCTCTTCTGGCCAAGTGATAAATTTTGAAATATTTAGCACAAAAGCAGCTTTAACTTGTTGTAGTTTTAAGCTCTGCGAGTCACGGGCGAAGCTGCTACTACAGAAAAGCAAGGCGAGGCTAAGTATGCTAATACTTGCCGTAACGGTAGCTGCGCGTCGTGGTAATGTTTTTGACAAGAGAAAATCCAACATTACAGCGTCGGCTTCCAAGTGAAGCGTACCCACAATTCACGTTTGCTGCGCTCTGGATTGTATTGTGCACCAAAGTCTGCCGCTGCATCATAGACTCTTTCGTCGAACAAGTTGTCCACGCCTAATGAATAAGAGACGGTTTTACTGATCGGGCCCGAGGCGTGCAAGTTCATGATCACAAATGTGTCGGCGTCATCCACTGTGGTGGTGTTAGTGTCTGACCGGTCACTATTGTGAACCAGTGAAAAGCCCATGTTATGACCCTGGCTGAATTGATAATTCAAATTGAAGCTGGTTTTCCAGTGAGCCAGATAGGGCATGTCACCTTGGCGACTGCCGTAGGTATCAAGGTATGCTGCGGTAAATCGCAACATAAGATTGTCGTTGGCTTTGAGGTTAATTAAAGCTTCGCCACCTTTAATGTGCAGCTTTTCTGAACCATTGGCGAAGTATTCATCAAAGCCATCTGGGGTCGGCATTTCCTGGATGAAATCAGTCAGTGAATTATTAAAAATATTCACATTGATGTTGGCATTTTCCCATTGGTATATATACCCAAGCTCCAGCGATTTGATGCTTTCAGCATCTAGTGGGGGAGGCGTAAAAGAGGTGCCTTCCAATACTTTTAAATATTCTCGATAGCTGGGCGTTCTAATAGCTGTGCCGTAGAGTAGCTTCCACGTCTGCTGGTGCGTAGGGGTATAGACCAGAGCAGTACGGTAATTGTAGTAATCATCGAATGCTTCAAATTCATCATAGCGCGCCCCAAGTGTAAGATTGAGGTTGTTATGTAGTTGCCAGACATCCTGAATAAAAACGGCATAGTTATCATTGCTGATATTGGGTTGTGACAATAAATTGCCGGTATCAGGGATAGCTAAAAAACCATCGCGGTAGAAAAATAAGCGCTGATACGAGGTGTTCTGGGCTCTTTCTCTCTGCCATGAGGCACCCACTGCCAACATGTGATCTTGAATACTCTTAAAACCAGTGAGGGTAGCGCCCGCCATCGTAGCATTCTGAAACTCTTCATAACCCAGGTCTTGGCTAATCTGCTCTAGTTCAAATTCACGAGCTTTATCATTTTGATAGTAGGCTCTCGCTTCAAGCTTGCCGGAGCGCAAGTCGCCCACTTGGTAGTTAACTGCAAGATTGTAGGATTCCTGTTCGATAAATGCGTCTTGGGTGTTGGGGATAAATAGAAATGGGGTTTTATTCTCACTGTAATCGGCTGATAGTGTGAAGCCCGGCAGTACTAATGCTTTGACCTGAAGGTTTTGATAGTGCTCGTCTTCCGGCTGCATGATATTGCCACCAATAAAGCTTTTGCGGTTATCTCGGTAAGGCGCGTCCTGAGCCAGATAACTGCCAAATGCTTGCAGCCTTTCGCTGTTATACAGCGCTGAGCCTTTGGCACGATTGTTGTCTCCGGTATCCATGGTGACGGTAACATGTGGAGACTCAGAAAAACTGCGAGTTGTGACGGAGATAATTCCTCCAAAGGCATTGGCGCCGTAGAGGCTGGACGCCGGGCCGAGTATCACTTCGACTTTTTCTATTTTTTCGATTGGAAGGTTATCTCCCAGTGCGAAATGGCCGTAATACAAGTGCTTGACAGGTACACCATCGACCATTAACACCAGCTTGTCATTATAGCGGTCCAGTAACCCTCTGGCCCAAATTGAGCGATGACGTTTACGGTTCTGATTCAGCTGAAAACCAGGAATAAATTGCAGCAAGTCTTCTAGCCTGCGCACACCAAAACGCTGAAAATCACTACGCTGAAAGCTATAGGCGGTGCCAGGTGCCTTGGCCGCGACAGTTGGCAGCAATGAGGCAGATGTAAAGACCTCAACAGACACCAGGTCTTGCAATGACATGCTGGCAAAATTGGTCTGGGTTTCATTGTTTGCTTTGCTGGGTAGGCTCAGAAAAGACAGTATTGCAGCAAGCGTATAGGCGCATCTGTGGTGGGTTTGTTTTAGCATCTTCGATTTAAAATTGAGTTAGTCGCAATAATGGCTGGGCTAAGAAGCAAATCCCAAAGGTTATTAGATATCTTAAGGGTAGCTCTCGGTGGACATGTCAGTGCCAAGTCCAGCTCTCATTTCTTCTTTATTAAGCTCTAAACTCGCATCCCTTCGTCTTTTTAAGCTAAATCCAGTGGCTATTACTTGGTGTCGTGATAATACAGGTTTTTAGGGTAATTGGCAGCCGGCGTTTGCAATATTTGGGTTGGTTTTGTGTTTCTCCAAGGCATTTACAACGCAGCTAACGGGTTGTCATTTGCCACTCCAGTACGAGTAGTTCTCCTATCAATGTGAGCAACTTTTTGATGTTAATGGGTTTGGAGATGAAAGCATCAGCGCCAGCCCTGGCGGCCATCTGCTGGTGTTCCTGGCTGGAGTTTGCGGACAATATGATAACAGGGATGGTTTCGGTTAGAGGGTCTCTTTTAAGCTGCGCACAGGCTTCCAAGCCATCGATTTTGGGCATCACCAAGTCCATTAAAATAATGTCTGGCTGTTTCTCCTTGGCAATTGTCAGGCAATTTAGACCGTCTTCGGCTTCTAAAACTGCAAGGTTCAGCTGTTTCAGTGCCGCGCTTAAGATAATTCTGTTCGTCGCAACATCGTCTACCACTAACACTGTTTTCTTGGGACCATCATAGCCGGTTGGCATAAATTTGGGTTGTTTTCTTGGAGTACTTTCATCCTCGTGTCGTTGTTCGGTGATAATGCTGAATTGAAATGTACTGCCTTGCCCTTGAACGCTTTCAACGCTAATGTTCCCACCCATTTTTTCGATCAAATCTTTCGATATGGCTAAGCCCAGGCCAGTACCAATAGTGTTTTTCGGCTGCAGTTTTCCCTGCGAAAAAGGCTCAAAAATACTATCCATCATTTGTGGGGGTATGCCTGAGCCTGTATCCGTGATAGTAAAGTGTATCGCCAATTTGTTGTTGCTGTTTGACGAGTCGACGGTTAGTTTTACCATTCCACTGTGGGTATGATTGATGGCATTGCTAAGCAGGTTCAGCAACACCTGGCGAAGTGCTCCTGGATCGGCATGAATGAATGCGGGTAGATTGTCTGAAGTGCTGGTTTTGAAGGTAATGTTTTTAGTTGTGGCACGGATACTAATTAATTCAACTACTTGTGTAATCAGTAATTGTAAATTAAATGTGACAGGCGAAAGAGTAGTTTTCCCGGCCTCTATTTTGGATAAATCCAGAATTTTATTAATGAGATCCAGCAGGTGATCACCTGCGTGTTGAATGGTATCTAAACCCAGCTGGACCTGTTCATCTTCATGCTGCTTTACGCCCAGTAGTTGGGCAAAACCAATAATGGCATTTAAGGGCGTGCGCAGTTCATGACTCATATTGGCGAGGAATATACTTTTTGCCTTATTCGCAGACTCTGCGGTGTCGCGGGCTAGAACGAGTTCTTGTGTTCGGGTTTTAACCACTTCTTCCAAGTGGTGTTGGTAAGTTTCCAGTTCAGCTTCCTGCATCTTGCGTTGGGTAATGTCCCTGCAAACGACCAAATTGTAGGACTTGTTGTCGTATTGGAAATAATTGGTTGTGATTTCAACTGGAAATGTCTTTCCATCTTTTGTTCTGTGTATTGATTCGAATTGTGTTCGGCCGTTTTTACGCAGCCTTTCACTTTGCTGAAACCAGTTTTCCATGCTCCATGTTGGATCGATGTCTGAAACCGTCATGCCATTGGTGAATTCAGTTTGGGTGTAACCCAATTTCCGTTCGCATTCTTTACTGGCGTAAAAGAAACCTGGCTCTTCATATCTCAACATAAAAATATATTCGCTGAGGCGGTCAATAGCGAATGACAGTAATGCCAGTTGATATTGTGACTCTCTCAGTTTGGTGATGTCGTGAGAAATCGCCAAGACACTGGTAACTTCTCCTTGTTCATCAAATTCTGGAACGATCCGCATATCGATCCAGTATTCGCCATTATTTAAATACCAGTTGGTTCTAAATGATTGAGTGGTCTTTTCGCTGAAAACGTTGTCAATTGTTTGTTTAAGTAACGTTCTACTATGTAATGGAAATGGCCCGTATTTTCCGTCAAGAGTTCTTCCAACTAAGTCGTCCCTTGAAATTTTGGTAGATTTAGTAAACATATCGTTAACAAATAAGCGACGATAGTTTTGATCATAACGGATCAGGCTATTAGGGATGTTGTTTACCAATGTGCGGAATTCACGTTCGCGCTGCTCTAACTCCTGCTCGACTTTTTTTCGTGCAGTGATATCGAGCATAATACCGTAGAAAATTGTTGAGCCATCGGCTTCTTTTTCTACTGAAGCTCGACATTCAACCCACTTTTCTGGCTGGTTTCTGGGGAATATTCGAAATTCAATCAGTTGCGATCGGTTATTGTGTATGCAGTCCTGAAGGTCTGCGATCAGAAGGGGTTTATCGTCTGGGTGAGTGATGTCAACCAGCGCCATATGGTCCGATTGAAGGTCTTCTGGCTCAAGCCCACAAACAGCTCGAATGCCAAGGCTGGCATAAGGGAAGTATGAGTTGGTTCCGTCTACGGGAACCCGATAGGAATAAATAAAACAAGGGCTGAATGTTAGATCTTTACTGAGCCGGGCTTCTGAGTCTGAGTATATATTGCGATCATTACGGTATTCAGTAATGTCCGTGCACGAACAAATAAAGCCAATTAAATTGCCGTTGGCATCAATTTGTGGAGACGTTTCGCCTTTTACCCAGCGGAAGTAGCCTTGCTGATGGAATAACCTGAAGGTTATCGTGTGTGATTCATCTCTACCTGTATGGGGCGTTAACAGCTTGCCAAGGTTAGGCGCATCTTCCGGGTGTACGAAACTAATCCAATCCAGTTCGGATTCTGAGTTTAATAGGGCACCCGTGAAATTTAACCAGCGTTGATTAGCATATGTGCAGCGTTTTTGTGTGTCACACATCCAGACTAAACTGGGTAGGCTATCGATAATATTTGTTAATTCGTCCGTAGATAAGTTGCTCAGATTCCTATCCGAAGCAATTGGCTTTTTTTCTGCCATTCTGTCCGCCGTATTGTAGCGATAGGAATAATCATTACTATGGAGAGGATTACCTTTATTATTCAGTACCTATTTTGTCGCAATGCCGTTGAAAGTCTCGCTAATTAACCCAGTTATACCAGTAGGTTTATAGAGTTACTCGATATCATAGTTAACGTCACTCAAGTTGTCACCTGTCGTATAGGAAATGATACTTTCTCGTGTTGCTAAGCATTAGCTGCACACTAAAGAGTTGGGTGCAGCTAAAGCTTTTCTTACTGACAACCTTTCAGTGAGTGCTAGTGGTAGTGCAGTTCGGTTGCTTTGCCGTAAAAGACTTTATAAGAAAACAGTGTGTAGGAGAGTATGACGGGTACCACGATCAATGCGCCCCACAAAATAAAGGATAATGATTCTGTGGCACTGGCAGCTGACCATATAGTCATCTTTCCTGGGACAATATAGGGAAAGAAACTGAAGGCTAAAGCGCTAAAGCATAGGATAAATATCCCTGCAACCATAATAAACGGTAACCAGCAGTGACGGTCATTGTGTTTGGGTAAACGGGCCAGAAGAATGTCGTTGAAGATAAATGCAAAAAAGCACATTGCTGGAATGAGCGTAATAAACATAACCAGTGGAAACGTAAACCAGCGATCAAATACACCAGGATTAACCAGAGGATTCACCAACGATACCAATACTACCCCGGCAAATGTGATTCTGCCGCACATGCGAGCCCATTTTATTGCGTAGCCCTGCAGGTTTTCTTCGGTTTTCATAATTAACCAGCATGCGCCAATGTAAGCGTATGCGGCGGTAACGCCTAGGGCGGACAAGATCGAAAATAGCACGCTGCTAAGATCAGTATGAAAACCCACCACATATTGACCGAGCATATAACCTTGCATCATCGCAGTGAGAATTGATCCTATTTTAAAGGCGCGATCCCACGCAAGTTTGTGGTCAATTGCTGCTTTAGCACGAAAGTCAAACGCTACCCCGCGCATGATTAAGCCGATCAGCATAAACGCAACCGGTAGATAGAGGTGCATCATGATCAGACTATGGGCTGCGGGAAATGCGATAAGCAGCAAGCCTATTGCCAATACCAGCCAGGTTTCATTGGCATCCCAGAATGGGCCGATGGAGGCAATCATGGTGTCGCGGTCAGACTCTTGGGCTTCATTCATTGGTAATAATATACCGACACCCAAATCGTAGCCGTCAAGGATGGCATACACCACAACTGCTAAACCCATCAAACCAACAAAAATAACTGGTAATACTTCAGCGCTAAACATTATGCAGCTCCTGTGTGATGAACAGCGTGAGGGCCAGCCAGGCTGGGTTCGAATTCTTCTACTAGGCTTGAGCGTCGAGCCATTAAATGAAGGGTATGGACATAGGCTGCCAGTAGAAATACATAGACAACAATGTACAGGGTTAATGATAAGCCAACATTGGCTGGAGCTACCGGCGTAACTGCATCGATGGTTTTTAAAATTCCTGTGGCGAGCCACGGCTGGCGACCAATCTCTGTCACATACCAACCAGCCAGCGTGGCAAACCAACCTGAAAAGGTCATCCAATGTATCCACCGTAACGTGCGTTTAGGTAGTGTTTTTTGTTTGCTCAACTGATAGAACGCAAACCAGGCTGTGGCCCACATTAAAACGCCCAGCCCCACCATAACGCGAAACCCGTAGAAAACTGGTGCTACAGGTGGGTGGTTGTTTTCAAACTCGTTTAGTCCTTTAATTTCACCATTCATGTCATGTGTCAAAATTAAACTCGCCATATTGGGTAGTCCAATTTCAAAATGATTGGTTTTATTTTTTTCATCGGGTACTGCGAATAGCAGTAATGGAGCTCCAGTTTCTGTGTGCCAGACGCCTTCCATTGCCGCAACTTTTTGTGGTTGATGTTCCAGTGTGTTCAAGCCGTGCAGGTCACCCAAAAAGGCCTGCGTCGGGGCGAGGATCGCAGCCACTATTAGCGCTGCTTTTAAGGCGAGCTTGGGTGCTTGCTTGGTATCGCCCTGTAACATACGGTAAGCAGAGAGGCCTGCGACAAGGAATGATGCGGTGAGGCCAGAGGCAACCAACATGTGGGCGAGACGGTAGGGGAATGATGGGTTGAAAATGACGGCCCACCAATCGATAGCGTGCACCACTCCGTCACGCAGCTCATAGCCGGCTGGCGTTTGCATCCAGGAGTCCAGGGCTAAAATCCAAAACGCTGATAATGTGGTGCCCAGCGCAACCATGAGAGCTGCAAACGTGTGTACCTTGCTGGGTACACGGTGTATACCAAACAACATGATGCCAAGGAATGTTGCTTCCAGAAAAAAGGCTGTCAGTACTTCGTAGCCCAGCAGAGGGCCAGCAATGTTGCCGACGGTTTCCATGTAACCGGGCCAGTTAGTGCCAAATTGAAAGGACATTGTTATGCCGCTCACTACACCTAGCGCAAACGTTAACGCTAAGACTTTGACCCAAAATCGATAGGCGCGCATCCAAATAGGGTTCTTTGTTTGGTCGAATCGCAGTTTAAAAAAGAATACAAACCAGCACAGCGCAATGGTGATGGTAGGGAACAAAATATGAAAACTAATATTCACGGCAAATTGCATTCGCGAAAGCATAAGCGTGTCGAGCATGATGTTACCTCACAAGAGAAGGCGCCAAGTGATTAGCGCGTTTTTGCAGCCACAACGTCATGAATTTGGTGTGTGGCTATTACCGCAGATAGAGTCTGAGATTATTTAGCAGTTTTCTTCCCGCCAAAATTCAGTACTTTGCTAACTCCTGCACCGAGGTTCATTAGCGTTTGTAAACGCTCGGAGCTCATTTCGTTCAGTGCATTAGCAAAGGTGTTGAGTTTTTCCAGAACATCATAAATTTCCTGCATTTTTTCCTGAGCATAAATTTCGTTGGCGTTCTTGGGGGTGTCGAGTAACTGTTGGCGTAACAGTGATAATGTGGGATCAAGCTCGCGTTTGCGTCGTTCTTCAAACACCACGCGGGCCAAATCCCAAATTGAACCAGCTGGAATGAAATATTCTTTTCTGTCACCGGGGATGTGCCGTCTTTCAATCAGGCGCCATGCTTGCAGTTCTTTTAACGCCATACTGACGTTACCGCGACTAATATGCAGAGCTTCGGCAAGTTGGTCGGCATTCACTGGTTCGGCATTAATTGTTAGCACGGCAAAAATCTGGCCGACGGTACGGTTAAAGCCCCAGCGGCTGCCCATTTCGCCAAAGTGAAGAACAAAGGCTTCGCTGCTGTTTGAGAGTTGCATATTTGGACCTTATTGAATTTTCAGAAATTACTGAAAAGTCTAAAGGTTAATCATAATATGTCAAGGTGCAGAATGCAGCCATCGGTGTGCTGAAAGCCCGATGGCTACTGGCTTAGCCCTATTTTTTGTGGGGTTAAAGTTAGAAGTTTAAGCGTACACCTAGCTGTAGTGAACGGCCGGCTTCAGGTGCAATATCGCGTAGAAACGAAGTGGCGTTGCGAATGTCTTTGTTCAACAAATTGGTGGCTTTAAGAAAGATCACATAATCCATTGAGTTTTGTTCGACGGTATAGCTGATGTTGCCATCTACACGGGTGTAACTGTCGGTAGTGGTTTCGTTCAGGCCAGGGTTGTTTTGCTTGAAGGCGTGCAGCACATTGAGGTTTGTACTCCACTGTTCTCCGTCAAAGCGAAACTCTGTGCCTATACGAGCAGGCGGGATTCGCGGTACATCATCACCATTGTTTAGCTCTGCGCGCACGGTGTCGCCGTAAAGTCGAATAGAAAACTGATCGCTTACTTGCGCTGTTGTTTCTGCCTCAATACCTTTAAAGGTAGCGTTTTGTTGTGTGTAGCGATACTCGGTTAAACCGTCTTGTTCACCACCCGTTGCTCGCGCATAAATAAAATCGTCTATTTGATTGTAATAGGCATTAATCGAGCTATGAAAAATGGGGTTCTCCCAGTGGTAGCCTAGCTCTATGTTGTTGCTGGTTTCATTATCCAATTGCGTATCGCCGAGGAGATAACTGCCGGTCGCAGGGTGGGGGCCGTTAGCCAGTAATTCTTCAATACTCGGCGCTCTTTGAGATTGTGCAATATTGAGGCTGGCACGTTGGTTTTCTGCAAAGCGCCAGGTTGCCGCAGCAGAAAAGTTAGCGCTATTGTGATCAAGGCTGGCACTTTGTTCCGGTGTGATTTCCTGTTGTTCAAATCGCGCGCCCAATTCAAAATGCCAAGCACCTGCTTCAGTTTCTTCCATGATAAAAATGCCACGATTATCAATGTCAGATTTTGGAATAAATGCTTCGTCTCCAATAGCGGCGAAGGTGCGCTTGGCAAATTGTAAGCCCAGCGCGCCTTGCCATTTTCCTAGCGGATTGTGAATCGCTTCGATGCGACTTTCCCAGGCATCATTAGTGAATTTTGTGCCGGGTTCACCATTTTCCATCTCAGTATGTTCATAGTCGTTGTGCCCAACACGAAAGTTAATGTTGTCAAAGCCAGCGAACGGTTCGTCGAGCTTACCTTTAATATCAACGCGTGTTTGTTCCATATCGATGCGAACAAATTCTGGGTCAGAAATAGCACCGGTGTTATCGCGTTCAGCAGGTTCTAGTGGCACGCCATAATTATTCGCTGTTTTGTTGATAGCAACACCAATAAAACCTCTGTCGCCTACATACGAAATACCAACACTGCCGCTGTGTGAATCTGCATCCGTATTGCGCAAGGTTTTATGGCTGGTGAGCGCAGGGTCATCAATGTTTTTGGCTGCTGCGCCCGGAATATCTACATCATCGCTGGATCGTTTGATGCCATCCAGGTGCACAGCAATATTGCCCATGCCGCCAGTGACAGTGGCAACAACGGCTTTTTCATTATTGGCACTACCGTAACGAACCTCAGCTCCGCCTTCGATACCTTCGGGTATTTCGTCTGGGATACGGTTGTCGAAAATATTGACTACGCCGCCAATGGCACCGCTGCCGTAGCGCAATGCTGCCGGTCCACGTAATACTTCAATGCGGTCAGCGAGGAGAGGCTCTGCCGTAATGGCATGATCTGGGCTTGCTGCTGACGCATCCATCGTGCTGATAGAATCTTGCATGACTTTTACACGATTATCGGTTTGGCCCCGAATAACGGGTAGACCAACACCTGGGCCAAAGCTCGAAGAACTAACGCCCAGTAATCCATTTAATGTCTCGCCCAGCGTGCCTGCAGCGTGTTCACGTAATGCTTGGTCGCTCAGCGCTGCTGCGGGTTGGGTTAGGTCGTCGTGATTTTTAGCCAACGGAGAAGCGGTAACAATAACTTCCTCCAGGCCGCCGGCATGACTTTGCAAACTGATGGCGCTGCAAAGGACCAGTAACGGTGTCGTTAAACTTTTTTTACCGTGTGTTTTGCCAGTGTGAGTGGCGTTATTGGTGTTGCTGAACTGCGCTATGTTGGCAGCAAGTTTTAGGTATTTCATGACTAACTCCGAACAGACACTGTGTGGTTGAGGCGGCATACAACGCGCCGCCAACAAACAGCGTGACCTGCTAAATAAACAATAGTGTTCCCTATTAATACCGCATGTATCGTGTTTCGCGCACAGGCTATATATCAGTTCTGAGTGCGCAGTTTTTCGCACATACAGACACAACACACAGGCGCAAAGTACACAGAACGCGCGGCAACATAGTTGGGGTATTAAACAATTGAATTAAACGTGGAGTTGCTTCGGTGGGGCGCGACTTTGATAGCCGACCAAAAAAGGTAGAAAGGTTTCGTTGAGTGGGATGTTAGCAGATTGTTCGGTTAGACCGACATCTAAAACAACGGCAAAATGACTGGCTAGAGCTTTATCAAATGAAACCGAATGTTGGCAGACAGCACAGTCTTGGGTATCTACACCAGTAGCAAGGTAGTGATTGTGGCTCAGCTCAATGACTGAGGTTAACAGTACAACCGCTGCCAGCGCCCACAGGCCCGCCCGCCAGCGAGAGCGAATACGGGAGGCAAATGTTTGAGCACTGAATATCATGCGTGCAATTTAGAAAAATTTCGTTGTGGTGGCAAGTGAAATTTTAGTGATAAGTTCATCTGTAGTTCACATCATATCAATTTTTGATGATAGAAAAACATTTTATGATCGTAAAATTCTATATTTCACGTTCCGCAAAATGTTTGCCTAACAACTTGCTCGGGCCGGGGTGGTTGCGCAAGATCATAGTCGGTAGCGGTGTAGGTATATGGCTCAGCAAGTCTGTCCACAAGGCGATGAAAGGGGCGGAGATCGCCGTCTAACTGCGCTGCTTGAATGGCAGCTTCCACCAAATGATTACGTGGAATAAACGCCGGGTTAGTTTTGTCCATTTGCTGCTGAATGTCACTTGCTTTTCGGCCTTCCTGTTGGAGCAGTTTTTGCCATTGGCTAATCAAGGGTTTAAATCTATCGGGTAGCTGAACGTCTACCCTTTCTCTCTCAGGGTTTTCATCGCTGACTGCATCTGCGAGGTGGCGAAAGGTCAGCGTGAAATCCTGTTTTTCTGCGGCCATCGTTGTTAGAAACTCTTCGGTTAGCGATAGCGCCTCCGGATTTGCATTCAGTAACCCGAGTTTATTCAGTAAACCGGTTGTGTATTCTTGTTGGTACAAACTCGCAAAGGCACTGAGCATGTTTTGTGCTGTTTCAACAGCTTGTGTCTGGTTTTCATCAATCAACGGTAGCAGTGATTGGGCTAACCAGGACAAGTTCCACTGCGCAATAGGGGGCTGATTTTTATAAGAATAGCGGCCCGAGTGGTCGATTGAGCTATAGCAGGCAGTGGGATCATATTCATCCATAAAAGCACACGGTCCATAGTCAATGGTTTCGCCAGCCACTAGCATGTTGTCGGTATTCATTACGCCATGAATAAAGCCAACTAGCTGCCACTGGACGATAAGACGTACTTGTCTGCTAATGGCCTGTTCTAACAGCTCGGCATAAGGATTAACGGTGTCTACCAGGTTTGGAAAGTCGCGGGCAATGAGGTGGTCGGCGAGTATCTTTACGGCGGCTGTATCGCCGCGACTGGAAAAGTATTGAAAGTGCCCGACGCGAATATGACTTCGTGCTACACGTGTGAGTATCGCACCCGGTAATACCTGGTCACGGATAACGTTGTTGCCGGTGGTGACCGCCGCTAGGCTACGGGTAGTAGGTATGCCTAGGGCTGCCATTGCCTCGCTAATAATATATTCCCTTAGCACGGGCCCCAATGGTGAAAGGCCGTCGCCGGAGCGAGAGTAGCGTGTACGACCTGAGCCTTTTAGCTGGATATCATAGCGTTGTCCGTCCGTGCCGATAACTTCACCCAGAAGCAGCGCGCGACCATCACCGAGCTGTGGGTTCCAGCCGCCAAATTGATGAGCTGCATACACGGTCGCAATGGGCTCCGAACCGGGCAATATCTTGTTCCCCGCAAATACCGCGATGGCATCTTCACTGGTAAACCAGTGTTCGTCTATACCTAGTTTTCTTGCCAGGGCGCCATTGGTGCGAATGATGTGCGGTGCGCTCGCATTGGCAGGTTCATGGCGGCTATAAAAATGCTCAGGTAGCTGAATATAGGTGTTGTCAAACGGGATTGGCTTTGGATCAGACATCGGAGCGACCTCGGCTTGGCGACTGTTTCAGACTTGGACAGCGTTTAGCTTCAGAGTCTATGAATAGAGTGCTCCATTGTATGCTTAGTGCGCGCCGGTTTCGAGCAGTGGCAATGTCAGCCTTACTCCTTGATGGGTTATATCCTTCTAGCAAATCAGCGTGAATGCCTAATCCTAGTTAGACTTTGTTGTTTTGCGTTTTTTTCCGGGGCCACTCCACCAGAGCCAAAAGCCAGATATTCCTAGCACCAATAGAGCAATGGCGGCTAAGTCCATTAAAGCAACGCCAACTGCACCCAAAATGCGTCCACTGTGTAAGTCGAGAATAACTCGCTCCCAGCTAATGTCGTTGCCTAAATAGTTATTGACCAAGGTTTCTCTTAGTTTTGGTGGTAGTGCGACTGATGAAGTTTTTAATGTACTCGGTAATGGGGCGTGCACGGCCGTCTGCGCTTTTGTTGGTGGTTGTAACGGTGTCCATTGCAGTTGGTCAAAGTTCAGCGTAAACAGATTTTTTTCTGTCCGCAGGCAAAACGTTGTGTCACATAACCCGAATTGTGTAATGGGGTTGGGTAAACCATAATTTTCCCCAATGCGTTCAATTAATTGAAAATCCGTGGTGAGTAAAATGAGTTCGTTGCGACAAGCAGCAACGATTAAATCATGATTAGCAGCCGCACCGATTAATTTGCCTTTACAGGTGAGAAGTTTTTTATCATCAATATACAACGCTGAACCTACCTGGCTCAGCCAGTGCTGAGAAAGGGCAATGCTCTGAATGTCGGGTTTTTCGATACCATAAAGTTTTAACAGCAAAAAATTGCGCAGGGGTTTTTCATCCAGGCGCAATGTCTCCGTATGATTCAGTAGTATTCCAGTAACACTGAGAATGATCACGAGGAGTAGCGATATCAAACCCAGGCGGCGATGCCAGACCCAAAAAAATCGTCGTTTGTGTAAAGCTCGGTTGCTAACAGAGGGCGAAATACGCAGTTTTTGGGTCACGGTAATTTAGTGCTCTGTGGTTGCTGGCGGTTGGGAAAAAGGTGTTTGGGTGTGACAATACAGCGCCAGTGTAGCAACTTTTTTTAGTGCACGTACCGACAGGGTCGCACCGGTGATTCCGTCGATAGGTTGGTCGAGTCCGTAAGAATGTTTAGTTTGTACAAGGCTAATATCGTGGAATTGTTGCGTGAAAAAATCATGCCGGACTTCGCCACCACGACTCTCGCGATAGTTCATCACTCGCAGTTGTCGTACTTTGTTATTGTCGATAATAATGCCCACTGTAATGGGTAGCTCTTTACCGATTTCTTCAAATATCCACGCCGTTTTGTGCTCGTGCCCCCAGTAGCGAATGCGCAGACCGGGTAAGGCATGCCCCAGAATCTCCTCAATGGATTCCCGTTGGTTTTGGTTTATCCATAACGTTTGCCATTGCATTGGCTGGTCAGGAAACGCCAAAGCGTGCAGTTCTGCACTGGTTAGATACTCTCCTTTTTGCGCCAGGGCCAATGGCGTAGCAAGGTAACTTAACAAGATAACTAGAGTGTTTAGCCAGGCAATGTACATTCGCATAGGGTATGTTGTTATTAGGTTACGGGTTGGTTAGTCATAGACCGGATTGTCTTCGGTTACGCAGTCCTTGGTGTCGCGTTTTAATCCTACAACAGGTCTGTGGTGTGACGCATAAAAGGGAGCGCTGCTCCCTTTATTTTGCACGTACCGTTTATGCGTCAATACCATTTACACATACGCTGTATCAGCATGGACTTGCAACAGTTGGTTTTAGAAGGACCAGCCTAAACCTAAGTTAAAGCTGTCGTTGTCGGCTCCGGCAACATCAACGTTATCGGTGTAGTCTGCCTTAAAGACAACGCCGGGGGTTAACCAATAATTTACGCCATAGGCCCACACTTTATTGTCATCTGTACTGCTTAAGCCCGCTGCGTTATTCCATCTGCTGTAACGTGCAAACACACCGAGTTGGTCATTGAGTTTATAGGACGGTTCTATATACCAGCCACCTTGTTCGTCAGTTCCATTGGCAGCAAAAGCGTTGCCGTCAATATCCCATTCCGCCCAAAGCGCGCGAACTTGAGCATTGCCCGTGG
The DNA here is from genome assembly GCA_050290265.1 of Cellvibrionaceae bacterium. GTDB lineage: Bacteria > Pseudomonadota > Gammaproteobacteria > Pseudomonadales > Cellvibrionaceae > JBNKFV01. The sequence goes on along the minus strand of JBNKHI010000011.1, from coordinate 4,934 downwards.
TGTAAATGGCATGTAGTTCCGTTAGCAGTGCAGAGTAAGTCTCGGCACCTAAGCCTTGGGCCACATCTTCCTGGTATTGCAGCGTAGCGGCCAGTTCCAGGCCTTGTATCGCGGTATAAGCGAATTGTGCCGTGTAAGCTAAATCTTCAGCGGTGGCTTTAGCCGACTTTTGGCGGCCATCGCGGATCTTAAAATCACCGGCGCCAACATCTATATTTAAACCACTGTGAACACCGGCTTTATAGGTAAAACCGGGGGCGATTTCCCCTTTAGCCATCAAGCCGGTCTCCCACCAGGTTGCAGGCAAAATATTTTTTTCTACTGAGTTGCGTTCAACGCCATAGAATGTATCGGGTTCGTGAGTTTCATTCATGATACCCACAGGGATTAGGAACTGACCGGCCACCAAGCTGTGGTTTTTTGCAAAATCCCACTCAATGTAAGCTTGCTCCAATTCGACTTCGCCTGGGGCTTCATCGTCTGGGCCCGCAAAACCGTGCTCAACTTCCAGTTCTGAAAACATGCGCACGGTATCGGAAAACTGATGGCTCAAAAACAGCACAAAGCGGTGGGCGTCTACCTGATTGTTACTGTCTTCAAAGTTGTTGTAGTGATGTTCTCCATAACCACCGATTCGAGTTTTTGCTGTCCAGTCGGCGCTGGAGCCTGCCGCAGTCGTATTATTTTCAATAGCATCGGCGGTGGCTACCACCTTCAGGTCGATTTCTTCTACTTTGTTTTCAGCGTTATTCAATTGACCTTTCAGGGCTTTAATTTCAGCCTGCTGTTGTTGGATGATTTGCCACATTTCGTCCATAGATGGCGTTTGCTGGCCGAAAGCCTGTAAAGAGCCCAGACCCAGTGCGACGGCGAGAAGCGTTTTTTTCATTGTATATCTCCCTAAGTAGAAATTTTGCGAATCTTAATCTAATTGATAAGTGTTATCAATTAGATTTTTGGGAGGTGTGAATTGTTTTACTGGCAGCGGCGATAGCGAGGGCTGGTGGCTTGAAGAAGGAAAAGGCTACCGGCGCTGGGGGCTTGCTTAGCGCCGGTTGCGGATCATTGAGGTACACTTAGCTAGTGGGTAACTCTTTCAATAGATTGGCGTAAAAACCGCGTGCTTTTACCAGTGCTGAATGAGAGCCGCGTTCGATGATACGGCCTTTATCCAATACCAGAATTTGGTCTGAGTGCTGGATGGTACTGAGCCGGTGCGCAATCGCGATGACCGTTTTGTCGTTAAAGACGTGGTCGATGGCTTTTTGAATCAGGCGTTCAGTCACCGAGTCCACAGAGCTGGTTGCCTCATCCAGTAAAACCACATCCGACCCCGATGCAATAGCGCGCGCGAACGCAATCAGCTGGCACTGGCCAGCGGAAAGGTTGTTCCCATTACCTTGAATCTTAAAGCTATAGTCATTGGGTAACTTCTCGATAAAGCCGTCTGCATAAACATAGCGGGCTGCTTCTACGACCTGTTCGCGAGTAATACCGTCTCTGTCTAATGCAATATTGAACTCCAGTGATTCATTGAACAGAAAAACTTCTTGTTGCATCAATGAAAACCACGTGGCCACTTCGGCTACAGGAATATCACGCAATTCTTGTCCGTTCAGCTTTATAGAGCCTTCGTAGTTGTCGTAGGTTTTGGTGAGCAAACGCAGAATGGTGGACTTGCCGGAGCCCGTGCTGCCAACCAGCGCAATTTTCTCACCTTTATTGAGAGTAAAGGACACACCCTCTAATACTAAGGGGCCATCTTGATTGTAGCGAAAGCTGACATTGTCAAAAACCAGCGAGTCAAAGGCTTGATCAATGGATTGCCGGATTTGTTTTGGTTGTTCTCTTATTTCTTTCTTTGGCTCTTCCTTTGGCTCTTCCTGCAGTGGTTGTTCGAAAATTTCTTCAATATGTCCAAACGCTGCGAGGGCTCGTTGAATAGAGGCAACTTGTGATGTGAAATCACGAATCGGGACAAAGATTCGATCCAGTGTTTGCGTAAAGCCAATCAGTACACCGTACGTGACGGTTGCCGCCAGGATTTCTTTCGCACCAAACCAGATGATTAACGCCATCGCGATGGTGGTAATGCCTTCGATAATGGCAAACAACGCAGAGTCATAAAAATTTGAGCGTGACTGGGCATCATAAAAGCCCTGAGTTGATTCGCCGTATTTTCTTTTTACTTGTTCTTCTGCGGAATAGAGTTGAACCGTTTTAATGCCGTTGAGGCATTCTTGCAAATAGCCGGTACCTTGCGACAATACAACTCGGCCACGGGTGTATGAGTCACGCAGTTTGCGTCGTAAAGATTCGGTGATCAAATAGGTCGGAGGGCCAATCAGCAACACCATTAACGCTAGCTTCCAGTTGATCACAAATAAGAAAATCAACAGTGCCAGGGTGGTAAAAATATCGCGCACCATTCCCAATAGGCCTTGGGCAAACGAATCGTTAACGGCTTCAAGGTCGCTGGTTAAACGGGTTAGCGTTACGCCTATGGGGGTTTTGTCGAAATAGCGCCGCGGAAACCCGAGTATTCGGGCAAACATGTCTGCACGCATATCGGTTAATGCTTTGATGGCAGACTTCTGCAATAAGTAGCTGAATAGTGCATCCGCCAGATAGTTGCCTATTAAAACCAGCAATAACAGACCACACCACCAATACAAGCCCTGGATATGACCGGGGATAATTTGCTTGTCGATAATGTGCATGATCAACCAGGGAAACAGCACACTAAATACAATGGTAAACGGGATAGCTGCTGCGCCTACAATAACCTGACGTCGATAGGGTTTTAGATACTTGAGAAAACGCTGAATCAATTGCCAGTCAAAGGTAGGTTCTTTAGGGGCAGGGCGATGAGTATCAGCATTCACAGGCGCGGCATTATGTTTAGCAAACTCTCTCATGCGTCTTGCCCTCCTGGTGCTGTCGATAGTGCAGATGGTGTGGCAGGGCCGGCAGAGGAGGTCTCGTCATTGCCCTCAGATTGCAGTTGCCACGTTTGTTTATATAGCGGTGAGCTTTGTAGTAGTTCTTCATGGGTGCCGCGGGCAACAATTTCGCCGTTTTCCAACACCAGAATGTAGTCCACTCGCTCCAAAACAGTGGCGCGGTGCGACACAATCAAGATACTTTGGCTTTGCATGTTTTCGAATATTTGATTTAACAGAAAACGTTCGGTTTCGTTGTCTACGGCAGAGAGTACGTTATCCAAAATCATTAGTTTGGACGGCGTATACATGGCGCGGGCCAAGCTTAGTCGTTGCTTTTGTCCGCCAGATAATAAAATACCTTTTTCGCCAACGAGCGTGTCTTCTTTACTGGGAAACTTCTGTACTTCCTTGAGCATATCACTCGCATACAACACATCGCTCAGTGATTGTTCGTTTTGATCGCCAGCACTGAAGCGAATATTGTTTGCCACCGTATCAGAAAATAGAAACGGATCTTGGGTAATGGTGCGCACCGCACTGCGTAAATCTTTGCGCGACAGTGTGGTGATATCATGATGGTCGATAAAAATGGTATTTGGCTCAACATCCAAGTGTCGATTCAGGCAGTTTACCAGTGTGGTTTTACCAGAGCCTACTTGCCCCAAAATACCAATGGTCTGACCAGGGCGAATGTCAAAGCTGACATTGTTTAACGCGGGCGTCGTTTGGTTTGGATAGGTGAAACTCAGGTTTTTAATGCTCACTCCGGTACTAAACAGTTTCTGCTGCTCTACCTCAGGCAAGTGTTTGTCGTCTTGCGCTGGCGTTTCCTGATCCAAGATTTTACGTAAGCTTTCCACACTCACCATACCGTTTTGTAAACCTGAAAAAATCATCGCCAACGAGAAAAACGGCATGGCTAGCAAGGTTGCGTAGGTTAAAAATGCTACCGTGTCGCCAAGGGTTAACTGAGATTGAATCACATAGGTACCACCAACGGCGATAATGAGTACCTTCATAATGCGGTCGGTATAGCCCAAAATTGGAATAACCAAGGTACGGATTTTTGCCAGTTTGACTGACCGTGATGCCAGCAGCTCGTTGTCTTTTGCAAATTCTGAACGAGCCCAGCTGTAAATTTGGCTCGACTTAATCACTTCGATACCGGTTAGCAATTCGACGGAGCGCGTCGACAATGTTTGCAGCTCCACCATGCGCTGCTTCATTATCTGCCGCATTCTGCCGATTGCCCGGTGCGACACCAGAAAAGTAGTCAGCACGGGTACCATGCAATAAAGCGTCAAGTGTGGTGACAGCTGCCACATTTTGTAGGGTGTAAACGACAAGGCAAAACTGATATTAAAGACTTGTAGCATCACAACGCCGGCCAGAGCACGAATACCATTTATATCGTTGTTTACAATGGAAATTAGGGTGCCGGTGGGATATTGCTCATGGAAGCCACGCTGTAGCCGCGTGAGTTTTGCAAACGCCTCGTTTTTTAAGTCGCGCTCAATGGCTCGGCCTGGATTGAAAAAGAGAATTCTGGAGAGTGTTCGCGTAACCATCATGGCGAGCGCCAGAAAAATAATCAACGCCACTAGGGTGTTGAATTGGGTTTGGTTTTCCAATAACGAGTCTTTTAAGAGGTCGATAGACGTCCCGACTTTTTGCGGTATGCTAACCGCCAGCCAGTTAGAGGCCAGTAGCATGACCACCCCAAGGCCGTATGACCCTTTATGTTGGGCAATGTAGTGCAGAAAAAAGCGAAAGTTACTTTTTTTAGATGCGGATAGATTTGACAAGGTATTTCCAGAGTTTACAGGCTAACGGCTAAGGTAAAGGCGCTGCATAGACAGTTGTATCAGAATACTGCGGGCCCAGAATGTGCCCAGCTACAGCAAAGGAGGGGGATTCTAACAGTTTTACAGGTTTAGATCATGGTTAGGGGGTAGAGACCGTTGGTTTCACATACCGGGCAGCGGCCTG
>JBNKHI010000010.1:0-82437 GCA_050290265.1 Cellvibrionaceae bacterium | reverse complement strand
GTTACGGTAGACCCTTGGACTACCTACCCACAGGGCAAGCCAAAAACACTGTATATGAAACATCGGGCTGTTCTACTTGGCCCGGAGCGTCACCGTGGGATAATTGCCTTTATTAACGAAGAGGTCAATTTGGGTGATGAGCCACAAAACCTGCTGTTGGTTGAAGCGATGCGTTATACCAATGTGCTGGTGACCAGTTTTACGCTGGAAGGTTTTCCGGTAGTTGAAAACCCTGCGGCCACACAAGCTTATCGGTCCATAGACCCCAATAATCTGGCGCCAGGTGTCAGTGCATTTAGTGCGCGTTTTGCTGATCCCAAAATCGGTAACGCTTGTATGGAAAAAGCGCTGGCAGAAAAGGGCGGGCGTTGGGCGCATCAGATGAAAACTGATCAAGGGCTGCGTTTTCATACGCTGGATATTCGTATGACACGTAATCCGTTGACCGGCGAAAACCTGTTTTTGGTGGTGGAATACGACACGACACCCTTGAAAAAAGCGCTGGATCAGGCAAAACAAGCGCAAAAGAGACTTCATCAATTGGCCCATTATGACGCGCTAACGGGCTTGCCCAGTTTGCGTTTATTACAGCAGCGTTCCATGGCATTGACTGCACGGGCAAAGCGTTACGGCAGCAAAGTTGCGGTGATGTTTATTGACCTGGATGGCTTCAAAACTGTCAACGATACCTGGGGGCATGATGCCGGTGATCGTGTACTAAAGGCGGCGGCCAATATGTTATTAGCCTGTTTGCGTGAGTGTGACCAAGTGGCGCGTATTGGTGGTGACGAGTTTGTTGCTGTGGTGGGCGACATTAATAACCGAGAAGACGCAGCCAACGTAGCCAGTAAAATTATTAAGCGTTTGCAAAAGCCTATCCGGTTACAAATCGAAAGTTCTGAAGTGTTCGCACAGATAGGCGCCAGTATTGGTATCGCTCTTTTTCCGGATTACGGAACCGGCATAGAAGAGCTTATAAAACTGGCGGATAAATACATGTATGAAGTTAAACGTGATGGTAAAAATAGCTTTGCATTTGCGGGAAGTTAGCCACTGACACGGTATAGTTATTACGTACTCGCAAATGGCAAATTCGTAATAAAGAATGGACAAGACAGCTGGCTAACAAATAGTGCTGCTATAAAGCGCTAACGGAAATTTCTCGGTAATTTGAATGAGCGGCTGTTTCGCCATCAGTATTCGATAGGTACGGCAAATATGTATCTGATCGTCAATGTTCTCTTGCGCAATTGAAAACAGTTCACGGTACGTTTCCAGACCATATTCTCTCAATAACTCACCAATGCCTACTTTATCCTGCTCTAGATCTTGCCGAATGTCCTCGGGTAATGCATCGGGGCAAATGTAAGAGCATGCCAGTGCATAAATTCGCTGTGATTGTGCGCCCTGTAAAATAACATTACGGGCGATCACACTATCGTCTGCCTGTTTGTTCAGTGCTGGGCAGGGACAGGTCAAGGTTTCACGCTGCTGCAACGTTCTGTGCACATCAACCGGTTCCCAAAAGAACGACTCCAGACACTTCGTGACGGTACCGTCCGTGGTCAGTAATACCCGCAAAATGGGTGGTAATTCGGCAAAATTCAGTGTCTCTCCATTGTGTTGGGTAAGGGCCGCAAGAGGCGAATAACCTGAACTGGCAAACAATAACGTCATTTGGAATATCCATGGGTCGGGCGGATTGGTGGCTCTGATGGTGTGGATTGTATAAAAGGTAGCGGGCCACCACAATTTTTGCCGATTAAATAATAGCCAGGTTATGCTGAGTTGTCTTTAGCTGGCACTCTTGAATTCTTTTTAGTAGAATGTCGTTCTATTTTATGGGGTTGTAGACGCGGCATTGATGCTGTGTAGGTACAGCGTTTGTTCTATCTATCTTGCCACTAGATTGCACTATTATTGGTCCTACATGAAAACTAATAAGGGTCGGCCTACAAAAGTTTTACTGGTCAGGCTACAATTGCCAGCACTATTATTGTTTAGACAAAAATCAGATATCTGATTAATTATTTATTGTAACGGTTCACTCAGCTTGGAGAATAAATATGTCGGCTATTACAGAGACGCAAATACAGCAGGTTCAGCAGGCGCTAGATGCACAAGCGCCTATGGTTTATATCAACGGTGAATGGGTGCCTGCCATTTCCGGTGAAACCTTCAAAGTGCTGAATCCTTCCACTGGCGAGCACCTGGCGACAGTGGCTAAAGGTAATGCCGAGGATATCGATCGCGCTGTGCAAGCAGCCCGGGCTGCGTTTGAAGAAGGCCCTTGGGCGAGCATGAATTTTCAAACACGTGCCGCACTGTTGCACAAGCTGGCGGACGTAATTATGGCCAATCAAGACGAATTAGCCATTATAGAATCCCTTGATGGTGGTAATCCCATCGCTCAAATCCAGCATGTAGATATTCCCATGTCAGTTAATAACCTGCGCAGCAATGCCGGCTGGATAGGCAAGGTTGCTGGTGATGTGCCCACGACTCCAATTGATGCAGAGTTTATGACTTACACGATGCGCCAGCCTGTTGGTGTGGTTGGTGCGATCACGCCCTGGAATGCACCGTTTTTGATGGTGTTGAACAAAATGGGTACTGCTTTGGCAGCAGGCTGTACGGTAGTGGTTAAGCCTGCGGAACTGGCGCCCTTGTCAGCACTGCGCTTGGCTAAATTTATCGACGAAGTTGGCTTTCCGCCAGGCGTCGTCAACATTGTTACGGGTTTTGGTGCGGATGCTGGGCAGGCCATTGTTGATCATCCCGATATCAACAAAGTGTCTTTTACCGGTTCTACTCGTGTTGGTCGTTCTATTCTGGAAGGCGCTTCCGGCAATATGAAACGCGTGACATTGGAACTGGGCGGTAAATCGCCAATCATCGTGATGCCAGATGCAGATCTTGATGCCGCTGCAGCGGGTATTGCACGTGAGCTATGCTTTAAAACGGGTCAGTTTTGTGCGGCCGGCACCCGTTTGTTAGTACACAACGATGTGCATGATGCACTGGTGGATAAAATTGTCGCTATTTTTAACAACATCAAGCCTGCCCCCGGTACAGCCTCGGGCAGCCAGATGGGGCCCATTATTTCAGAAGGGCAGTTGCAGCGGGTACTCAGCTATATCGCTGACGGTCAGCAAGCCGGTGCGACCCTGGCGTGCGGTGGCGAGCGCATTGATGTGCCAGGTTACTTCGTACAACCTACGGTACTAACCAATGTAACCGCAGACATGGCTGTGCATAAGGATGAGATCTTCGGGCCTGTATTGACGGTACTGCGGTTTGATGACGCAAATGATTTGAAAGCAATCGCAGCGACAGCAAACGATACTGAATATGGTCTTGCGGCTAAAATCTGGACCCGCAACCTGCGCGCCGCGCACGGTTTGGCCCGTCGTATCGACGCCGGTTTGATTACTATCAACGGTGGGGGTGCCAGTGATGCGCCGCGACCTTTTGGAGGTTTCAAACAATCTGGTATTGGTCGTGAAGGTGGCTTGGATGGATTGCTCGCCTATACCGAAACCAAATCAGTGCAAGTGGGCTTTTAAATTTAACCCGTAAAAAATCAATGTATTAAGGCATCGTTGTCTGTATAAACGCGAATTACCATAATGTTTCGGTAATTCGCGTTTTTTTTAGCAATCAATTTTTGACCCAGTAGGCCGTAATTTGAGTTCCCCCATGTTTAAAAACCCAACTGAACGTTATCGTAATATCGCCTTGCTGTTTGGCAGCATGTTGACTGTGATGGGGGGGCTGGCCATTGCCCCAGGTATTGCCGGCATGGGGCAGCATTTTGCGGATGTGCCAAACGCCGAGTTATTAGTGAAACTCGTGATTACGATTCCATCATTGGCGATTGCTCTCTGTTCCTTTGTGATGGGCAGTTTGGTAGATCGTTACGGCCGTTGGCCTATGCTGTTGTTATCAAGCCTGGGTTGTGGCTGTGCTGGTACCGCAGGCTACTTTATGGACTCGCTCTATTGGATTCTGGCCAGCAGAGCACTTTTGGGTATTTTTATTGCCGGCCTGATGACCGCACTCACGACTATTGCCGGAGATTTGTTTGAGGGCCAGGCACGGCAACGCTTTTTAGGTTTGCAAAGCACGGCTATGAGTATGGGCGGGATAGTGATACTCAGCCTGGGCGGCATATTGGCAGAAATCTCCTGGCGGCTGCCATTTTTCCTGTATAGCTTGGGGTTTTTACTCTTCGTCGGCTTTGCCGGTTTTGTTCGTGAAACGGGAGGGCGCAAGTTTCGCAGTCGCCAGCCAGCGCCAGAGACGAACGGCGAGGCAAGTCATCCCGCTAAAAAAACGTCGAAATGGCTGCTACTGCGTATCTATCTGATGGTTATGGGTATGGCCATGATCTACTACGTGTTGCCAGTGCAACTACCGTTCCTGTTTGGCGAGATTGGTTTGGGCGCAGCAAAAGCCGGTATGGCACTGGCCTGTATGGCATTTTTCTCGTCTATGGGCGCGTTATTCTTTCGTCGATTAATGAATCTGCTCGGCGGCTTACTAGCGTTAGTATGGATTATGGTCAATCTTAGTATCGGAATGTTTATTGTCGGGCATGCCGATAGTTTTGCCATGGCAGTCGTGGGACTGGCCTTTGCGGGAACCGGGCTGGGTATACTGATGCCACTGGGTGTTTCCTTATGCATGGCAATCGTCAGTAAAGAGCATTTAGGGTTGGCAATTGGTACGCTCACGTCGTTCCTGTTTTTTGGACAGTTTATGTCCCCCGTTCTGGTATCGCCCTTTCTCGAGTATTTTAGTCTGGGCGGCGTATTTAGTTTGTTTGCGGAAGTGATTGCAGTGATCGCCTGTGTATTGTTAGCGTATAAGCTACTGGGGGCGATTAAAGCGAATACGTAATCAACGCCTAAATTCCATTACGCAACGAAATCCAATTGAGCCCTTATGAAAATTTATAGTTGCCAGCAATGCTCGCAAACTGTGCTGTTTGAAAATACTCGATGCGAACGGTGTGGCTCAAGCCTGGGGTTTCTTTCAGAGTTACTCGAACTTAGCACCCTGAAGCCAATTAACAACGGCTGGCAGGCGCTGATGGATACGTCGTCGCCAGCCAAAGTCTGGCGGTATTGTGACAACTTCCAACATGGCGTTTGTAACTGGTTAGTCGATGGCGACGACAAATACTGTATTGCCTGTGAACTTAATCGTCATATCCCAAATCTGGAAAAAATCGAACAACGCGAAGCCTGGCAGAAACTTGAATTTGCCAAGCACCGTTTAGTGTATGGGTTGTTGCGTTTAAATTTGCCCGTGCAAAGTAAACATGACGCCCCGGAAAATGGATTGGCGTTTGATTTTATTTCTGAAAAAGATGCCGTTCCTCACAATGCGCAAACCATGACTGGGCATTCCATGGGGCAGGTTACCATCAATGCTGCCGAAGCCAGTTCAGCGGAACGCGAACAGCGGCGCGAAGACCTAAGTGAGTCTTATCGCACATTGATCGGGCACTTTCGTCATGAAGTTGGACACTACTATTGGGACCAGCTCATTTTTCCCTACCCTGAAAGACTGGAAGAGTGCCGGCGGCTGTTTGGTGACGAACGCGCAGATTATGCTGCAGCCTTGCAAAAGCATTATCAAAGCCCTTTACCAAACTGGCGCGACAATTTTGTCAGCGTTTATGCGTCGTCGCATCCCTGGGAAGACTGGGCTGAAACCTGGGCGCACTATTTTCATATTGTCGACACTATGGAGACCGCCCATCAGTTCGGTATACAACTGCATCCGCAGGCGAATAAAAACGCTTCACTGGCCGTTGCCATTACGATTAATCCGTTTGAACACGACGACTTCAGCGAGATAATTGAACAACATTTACCGCTGACCTTTGCAGTTAACAGTCTAAATCGCAGTATGGGCCAGCCAGATCTTTACCCCTTTATTCTTGTGCCCGCAGTACGCAATAAACTTAGTTTTATCCACCGAATACTTCGAACCTATCAGCGTACTCAGTCCGGTACCGATAATTCTCAATCGTAGTCAACGACAGATTTTTTGAATGGGTTATTGCGAGTTTGAAAAAACGCGGGGCAACAATAGGTATGACCTTTATGCCTGTTCAGGATTTTTAGGTGTTCAGGATAAAATGTAGGCGTGCAGGAAAGAGCATCATCAAGGTTCTTTCTTAGCTTTAGCGTTGAATCATTGTTGGGTTGTGTGGTCATTACGCTCCATTACCAAGGGCTAATAAAACCGATCCAGCGACCTGCACCAACCACCGTAATCCAGCAGCAAAATGAAACGCCTCCTGCTATACGCGCTGAAAGCGATAAATCAGTAATATGGTCAATGTCCGAAATGTTTTTGTTGGTCACAAAATGAAATAAAAGCATATTTATGCCGGCAATAGCCATAAAGGTCATTTTTAACAAAAACGCTGGATTGGCAAGATAGGCCAGAGCATTTGATGATAACAGGCAGATGCCGGTAACGAGTGCGACGGCATAAGCCCACCATGTCACTGGTAGTAGACTCTGACTCATGTCTTTTAACGACCAGTGTTTATAGGCGAGACCTAATAAACGAAAGTCGAGCAACAGGATCGAACCTACGGTAATACACAACGCTATAACATGAATGCATTCAATCCAGGGAAAAGCAAATTCATTTTCCGCCATAAAAATTCCCAGCGTAGATTCCTTCAACCATTGAAAGGCCGCTACTATCATCATTTTTCTCCAATCAATTAAATTTGATATGACTGTTGTGTTTAAATTTTTCCCAGTTTGTCACAGACCACCCTTGAGGGTTCTGCTCCTTTACCTTCGATCCTGACACATAGGGGCTTGTAAAGATCTTCAATGTAGAACGTTTCATTATTCATATCTTCGCGGGGGTTTTCCTCACAATCGAATTCACCTTGCTGAATGCCATTAGTCCAAATCCAGCGACGATCAACAACAACGGGTTCGGTTAAATAAAAGGGATCCTCTATTGTGACTTGAAGGTTTAGTACCGTTCCGTTTTCTGATTTAGTGATTTTTTGAATCATTTTTGCATTTTCACTTACTGGGGCGCCACTAATGTCCAGCTCTCCTAAGCCATTAAACCCAACCGTCTCTACAACCAGGGTATTCCCATCCCAGTGACCTATTGAATGCCCCCCATAAGACGGTTCTAGATTTTTTGGATGTTTTCTATTAAGGCGAATTTTTTGAATGTAACGTGGCTGCTCATACATAATCATGACGTTGTGGTCGTTCTGGACGATGGCCATGACAAATGAAGGGAATAACGCTGTTGCTATACCGTGCGAACGACAAGCGGTAGACGACAGTTGAACAGGACTACCTTCGTCCCTAATTTTAGTGATCATTCTGGTGATCTTTTCCGCATAGGGGGTGAGTGAAATATCTTCCAATGCGAATACATCGTTTACCGATTTCAACGGTGTCTTCCTTGGCGTTGCCCCTGGACGCCAAAGACCGTTGAAATCCCTCGGGTCTGCGCTGGGCGTTTCTTTGGGTCCCAGCATCCCATATCCTTCTGGGTTTTCGAGTAAGGTCGTATCATCAGCATCGGGGCCACCAGAGAATGCTTGAGGGTTAACTTCAAAGCTAAGTGTTGATTGCGCAAACAGGCTCACCACAATGCCAATCGTGCCGATATATTTATTTAATGGGAGTATATCCGCCATTTCAATTAACCCTCTATCAATGGGGGGTGGCCCTTTTTAATTTCATCTAGGCATATGTATTCCTGCACATGATTGGTTTCCATTCTTTTGAATGTCTTAATCATTTCCCAGGGTTTCGAGTAGTACTCGGGATCTTCAATTACAAAACGTATTTCAAGTCTATTTTTAGACAGTAACTTGATGTGTTCTGTTATTTTCATAGCCCATGACACAGGTAGTCCGTATTGGTCCATCACAACATCAGATTTCAAGCCAGTTGTTTCAATAACTAGCGTGTCTGCATTCCATCGCCCTAGAGCTACGCCAACGCTAGAATATTCTTCAGGAATCGCCCAGGTCTCTCCACTCATATCAACCGTTCGATACCAATTTGCCCAAGATGACATAAAAGCGACACGTCGATTACTGACGGCAATTTCAAACGGATGATTAGCCAGAATTAGTCTGGGATAACCTGGTGAAGCACACCAGGTAGTCCTGTCGAATGACCGGTCATCGTCCTTATATTTTCTATTATGCTCTTCGTAAATTTCCTCTCCCTCTTCATTCAGTGGTGGGATTTTGTTTTCTACTGTTAGAATCTTAGTGGTAGAGTTTTCAACTACCCAGATTCCATTGATATTTTTTTTTAAACTTTCAGTGCTAGATAAAACCTGGCTGCAAAAACCTAAGAGGACAATGGCAATAATATTTTTCTTTATGCTCGATTTGTTTTTCACGTTTATCCCCTTAGTATTTTTCGCTGATTGTTTTAACCGCATCTTTGTTTATGAGCGGTGCGCCTTTGTCATCTGATTTTGTTAGGCCGGCTAAGCCGTGTAGTACCTTTCCATCTTCTTTGGTTACCGTTCTCAAGGTTCCTCTGGGTTTTCCATCTCGAGTCGGAGCTAAGTGAATAATAACTTTCTCGCCACTTTTTAGTGATGTCTTCTTCCAGCCCATGCGGCGATTAATGTTGGGTGATCCAAACTCAATAGACCAGCGTACTGCTTCAGCTCCATCTTTTCCGGGTGCCAAAACCTCAATAAAGGAATGTGGATTCATCCATTGAACCTCTACAATTTGGCCTTCGATAAGAATATCTTTGCTGTAATCAAACTCAGCCGTTGAATGATGGGAAAATGCTTCTGAAGACATAGCGAAAACTATGGATGCAAGAAATAAACGTTTAAGTGACATAAGTTTCTCCAAAAAAATTAATAAAGTTACCAGCTCAAAATGTAAGCTATCCACCTTCCACAGAAAACGATAGAGGACCAGCAAGCTATCAAAAAAATAGATATGTATTTTTCTATTGTTGTTGTATTGAAAGTTTCACTGTGTTCATACTCTCTTCTTATTACTAGCTGCTGAAGGAAAGTAAGTGAGATGGCTGTAATGAACAAAGCCATTTTTAATATAAAGGCTGGGTTGGTAATTGAACGCCCTGGTTCGGTGATAATTAGTAAAGATCCCGTCACCAATAAAATTGGTAGTGAATACCAAATCCAAGGGTGAAAGTGGCGGGAGATAAATTGTATTGACTTATTTTTTGAAAATACATTAAGTATTCTTAAATTAACTAAAAGCATGCTGATCATTACTGCACATACAAAAATAATGTGAATTGTCTGTAATAGGGGGGCTGCCCATGCAGTAGCATTTAGAGTCGTGCTTAAGCCCGTTTCTGCCAGATATAAGCCTATGTTTCTCAACGTTTCTATCATTTTGTACGCCAACCCTGATTCTGCATTTCCATTAAGATTTATTGATGTTTTTATGGTTGATAATTGCAAACGACTTTGGAAGGCTCGGTGCCTTTGCCTTGCTTACGGACACAGACAGGAACGTAGAGGTCTTCGTAGTAATAAGTGTGTCCTTCCATGTCTTCTCTAGGGCTTTCTTCGCAATCATATTCACCGTGTTGAGTGCCGTATGACGATACCCATTGTCGTTCGACTTCCAGAGGCTCAGTGAGATACTCAGGATCTTCTACCTTGATAGATATGTTAATGTGTTTTCCATTCTTGGCTTTTGTATAACGCTCATACATACGAGTGTTTTTACTCACAGGCGCTCCTGTAATGTCTAGTTCACCAAGTCCGTTATAACCTTTGGTTTCGACCACGAGCGTGTCGCCTTCCCAGTGTCCAATGGAGTAGCCCACATAACTAGGTTCTATGTGTTTGGGAAAATTTTCACCAATGTGTATTTTTCTAACTAGACGCGGCAGCTCAAAGAGCTGAAACATGGCTTCATCAGTTTGAATGACACCTATCACAAATGCGGGGAATAGCTGCGTATAAACACCGGGCGAACGACATGCGTGGGTAGACAGACTAGGCAGAAACCCTTTTTCACGTTTGCTTCGTATCATCCGCACAAAATCCTGAGCACGTTTAGTTAATGGTGGTTCTTCCAGTGTGAATGCATCGTCTAGTGTTTTTAATGGTGTTCTTCTAGGTGTTACTCCGGGCTTCCATAACCCATTGAAATCTCTAGGGTCTTGATTGGGTTTGTCGGGCGATCCTTTTAACGCCAATCCTTCGCTAGCGCTGTCCGCGTCGCTCGCACCCGCAAAACCTTGAGAGAATGTAGTGGGTGTTTCAGTTGACTGCGCGAAAGCAACTGAAGCAAGAGTCATCAATGTTATGCTAGTTGTTAGATACTTAATTTTTATTGATCTTAAAAACATACTTTGACCGAACCTGTATTGGGTTTAATATCAGTTGTAGATTTAGCATATAAGTTCTTAATCTGCGGTCCTGGAAAAAGCCACATTCTCTTTCTGGGATCGAAGGTGCTTGCGTACTAATAAAGGTTCATGGTTTAGAACTGGTGCTTAATTTTTATAGCCCACGTTCGGGGGGTGCCAGGATTTGCGGTAACCGTTTGCGCAGGCCCGTTAGACTGATCAAAGCGGCTTAGCTCGTAGTAAGTGTCGGCTATGTTGATGCCCTCTAACGAGGTTGACCATGATTCATCAGGTGATATCCACATGAAATGGAGGTTGGTTAACGTATAGCCATCAATTTTGTTGTTCGTAGCGTTAATTGCTTCTGCAAACATTTTGGATTGATAGGAGGTATCTATTCGTCCTGTTAGTGTGCCTGCTGGACCAGTATAAAAATCAAATTGAATACCTAAGCTTGCTTGGGTATCCGGTGTGAATGGAGACGTCATATCTTTGGAAACAAATGTGCGTGAAAAATCGGTCTCTGTGTATTGAAAATCTAACTTACTGAAGGATGCATCGATAGATAGCTTGGATGTTGGGTAATACTGTAATTCAACTTCAAAGCCCGATACTTCTGCAGTACCAACATTAGTTGGCTTAAAGCAAAAAATAGGGCAGAACTGTAAATTTAAAATAATGTCTTCGTAATCATTTCGAAAAGCGGACATATTGAGTCGCAAGGTTTTATCTAGTAAATCCATCTTTGCGCCAATTTCATAGGCAGTTAGAGTTTCTGGCTCAAAGGGACCTATTTGGTTGACGTCTATAGGTATGCCATTGATAAAATCAATAGAGTTTCCGTTCACCGGTAGGATTGATCCAGGGCCAAAAAATGGACGTGGGTTTATACCGCCGGCACGATACCCTGTTGAAACAGAGCCATATACTAAGATGTCTTCATTTACCGAGTAATCAAGGGCTATACGCCAGTCAGTATTGTCACCATCAAAACCACTAGGTTGATTGTCTAAACCAAATTGCGAGCAGTTTGGCGCTTGTGGTGGCGCGCCACAAGGTATTGAAGGGATTGTTCCATCGGGATTGCGGCGGAAAAACCGGTAGGATTTTTCATCTTTGGAATAGCGTATGCCCGCTGAAATATTCATGCGATCAGTAGCGTGCCATGTAGAATTTAAAAAGACGGCTTGTGAGTCGTTACTAGAAGGATCGCCTGGGTGAATAAAGTCTGCAGGCAGGTAGGGCAATGAAAATCGTCCGCGAAATACACCATCAGATTGGAACCAAAACAAGCCGGCCGTGAAATCTACTTCGCCGTCTGCAACTGTTCCGTTTAATCTTAACTCCTGACTGTATTGCTCGTGTTCTAATTGTTGATAGGCAAGTTGCCCATGAATGGGAGAGCCATCTGCATCTTCTGTAAATTTTGTTTCATATTCACGATAGGCTGTTATTGAGTTGAGCTCAAAATTTTCAGAGATCTCCCAATTAATAGCGGTGGAAAAACCTTTTCCTTCAAAGTATTGAATAGGCGCCAATGAATGAGGGCTATAAGGTAGGCTTGCTGTAGGCTGATTCGGATCCATGAATGTGGAATAGGTAATGTATGGATTGCTTCCATTTGGATCGCCTGCGTTTGGTCCATAAGCTACAAAACGATTATCCAAAAATACTACAGGAGTAGATGGGTCTCCGTCATCGATAGATTGGGTTGCATTGGCATAGCGTAAGACGTCGCCGCCAGCTTCAGAGTGGTCGTTAGTTATATCTGCGCTGAAATCGACTTGAACAGAATCTGAAGCATTCCATAGTAAAGCCAAGCGCGCTGCAGTTAGTGACTTACCGCCGAGTGTTCCAAGATTGCAGCCATCACCAACGGCGAAAGTGGGAACCCCTGAGCTAGGGTGAGAGCAGCCATAGTCGACCCGCTTAATATAGCCATCTTTGGATTGAGACATACCCGAGATACGTGCAAATAATTTATCGGGCACTACTGTAAAGTCATAGTTGCCGCTAAAATCTAATCGATCATAAGATCCATAAGTAACCGAGATGTCGCCAACACCTTCTCCGGTTGGTTTTTTAGAAAAAAGCTTAACGGCGCCCCCGACTGAGTTTCGACCGGCTAGAGTGCCCTGTGGGCCTCGCAAAATTTCAACACGATCGAGATCCATAAGTTCTAGCAGCGATCCTGTTAGCGTTGAATAGTAAACGTCGTCTACGTAAATACCGACGCCAGGTTCAAGTGCATAGATAAAATCACTTTGTCCAACACCTCGAATAAACGCTACCATTGCTGGCCCCCAGGCTTGCCCTTGTGGCGTTAACGTGACGTTTGGAGCTTGGCGCGAAACTTCGAAAATATTTGTTTGGATGCGGGCTTCCAGCATGTCACCTGTCACTGCGGTGATGGCAATCGGTGTTTCTTGAACACTTTGCTTACGGAATTGTGCTGTTACGAAAACTTCTTCGAGGATGGCCCCTTGTTCTTTTGCGGTTTCCGCGCTTACTAAATTGCTTACGGTAGCCATCAATAAGCAAGGTAATATTGACTTGGATATATTGCTTGGTTGCCTATTTTTGGTGCGCTGTGTTGCGTAACAAATTTGCCATTTTTTCATGAGGTTCCCCAAGGTTATCTATGTTGTTTTTCCCCTGTCTCAACCTTACTTAATGCTTGGCATAAGGGGTTTGTATATAAAATACAGCTTCAAGTTATCAGTGATAACATTTTCGAGGCTAGCACCTTTTATTGTGGGCGACAAGCGTATGCAGCGAAGGGAGTAAAGCGTAAAACGGATAGTGTAGAAATTGAGTCTGAGGCTATTCTGGACTAACAGAACATAATGATTCACTCAAAAAATCATTTAATATCATTCGCTTAGATTTTTTAAGTCGATATACTATTATCCTATAGATAAAAGTATTTGCTTTTATTGTTCGATAAAGTAAACACTGTGTCTACATATTTGCGTAACTCGAAATGGCAAAAATATAAGGTATAAGGAGAAGACGTGCGTCTAAATCGAGAAATTATTGTTAAAAGAGCCTTGGAGCTTGTGAATGAAATAGGTTTTGAAAAATTAACAACAAGACGACTTGGGAAAGAGTTGGGTGTAGAGGGGCCAGCATTATATCGACATTTTAAAAGTATGAGCGAATTAACTGACCAAATGGCAGCGGCAATACTTTTGCCCGTTTTACAGACTGTGGAAGAAAATGAAAAGTGGGATAAGTGGTTAGAACGCGTTGCCAGAGAATCTGCTGCCGCTGTTAGCAAATACCGAGATGGGGCAAAGATCGTAGCAGAGTCATTACCTATTGAACCTCTAGATCTCATTTCTAAACCGCTGACTGATGCAGGGTTTCGCCCTGAAACAGCACTGTATGCTTCCAAGTTATTTACAAGTTTTATGATGGGTTGGCAGCTTCGAGAAGATCATGAATTAGAGAGAGCTAATCGGGCAGAGCCTAATTATAATCATGAAAATGCTTTTGATTTTGCCTTGGGCTCCGTTCTGGACGGGTTGCGCGCGCGTCTAAAAAAAGAAAAGCAGAAAAGTAAATAAGCAACGATATTGATTCTGATCCATCTAGTCAGTCTTCAAATGCGTTTATCTTTCTATTTGGATTTGTATATCGTTTCTAATGTAGAGCTGAATAATTTAGTTTTAACAAATCTTGCATACACTGCGAAGCTGACATCAGCATCTCGAGCATAACAAATATTGTATTCATTTTGAGTTCAGCAGGCAGGTTCCACTGGCTCATACATCGGGTATGGTAGCGTGAAAACCTGTGTTGTCTGCTGATTCATTGCGGCCTGTTACTCGGGTGACCAAGCCGATACTGCTGCCAGAAAGTGCTGGGTTTCTTGATGGGGCACCATATCGCCTGGTGGATAGTAACTTAGTTTAACCGCTACAGTGTTGGTAGTTGGGTCTATAAAAATATACTGTCCAAGCAAGCCCGAAGCTTCAAAAGAGCCGGGGCGTAACCCCATCCACCACTGGTAGCCATAAACGGGATCAGCCTTGTCCGTTGGTGCAGTGGATTCTTTTAGCCACCTTTCTGAGACTATGCGATGACCATTGGCTACGCCACCATTAAGTACCATTTGTCCCAATCGTGCAAAATCGCGTAATGTGGCATTAAAGCCTGCGCCGCTGAATTCACGACCGATATCTGGGGGGCCATCCATAATATAATAACCATTGGCTTCAGCACCAAGTGGTTCCCATAGGCGTTGTGAAGTGTAAGCTGCTACGGTACTACCACCGCTAACACGTTCCAGCAGCCAACCCAGCACCGCTGTATCAATAGTTTTATATTCCCACACTTTACCAGGAGGATGTTTGCGTTTAAGCGTGCGAGCTATATCTGCGAAACGCGTGACATTTAATACAAGTGAATTTTCATGATTGGTGGCTGCAATCCCGGGATTGCCAAAATCATAACGCTCCGGGTAATTAATACCTGAACGCATTTGCAAAATTTGCCGGATGGTCACACCCTCATAACCGCTTTTCGAAAGTTCCGGTAAATATTTGTCTATTGGATCATCAATAGAATCGATTCGTTTTTCTTCGAGGGCTATACCAATCAAAATAGAGGTGATGGACTTGGTCATGGAAAATGCCATGAACCGGGTAGTTTCATTTGTTTGATTACGGTACTTCTCAAAGATAATCTTGCCATTTTTCATGATCAGTAATGCATTGGTGTAAGTACGCTCCAGAAATTCGTCAGGGGTATACATCTGCCCCTGAAATTCATAGGTGAAATCCAGTGTCCGATCATCTCGCTGTAAATTCCAGGCCGGACCAGACCGCCCAACAATACGTGTCGTAAAAAGTTCGTCCATATTATGCATGGCCAGGCTGCTTACGCCCTGATCAAGCATAGCGCGACGCAATTGTTGCACCGTCGGTTCAACCGTTGAAGGGGGTAGTGACGGATCGGTGGGTGGAGCAGGGTACCCAGCTGCTTGTGATAGCGTCGAAATCAATAAGCATATAGCAAGCAGTGGCAGTTTTAATTTCAGTTGACCTTTCATCTTTACCCCATTTTTTTGTACTTTAACGAGTTAATGTTACGTTTGATTATATTCAGGCTTAAAACAAAATGTTATCAATGATAACGTTAGCACATTTGTTTAGATGATGACAATCAAGCGTTAGCACTTGGCGGGGTATAGCTATACCACCGTTAAACAGAAATTCTCTCTATAGAGCTGTGATTTAGATAAATACGAGATTAAGATAATTACTATGATAGTGTAATTAGGATTTTTGATTGTGCGTAATGCCCAGTCAAAGCAAAAGGATTTTGGGGGCTGTATCACTGGGATTGGAACCATTGGTTTTGAGTGATGCTGGTCCAGGGTCTACAATATGCCTATTTAAAACAGCAACGTAACAATAGACGTTACCGTGACGTCTACCCCCGCGTCCCAATAAATAGGGATTTTTAACTATTTGATAGTAAAGGAATTTCCTGCTTGGATTTTCCTTTCATAGAGATAAGTCATTGCGGCTTTATATCACAGGGAGCAACGAATGGCTCAAATTAAGATTTACGGTATTTAAGAAAAACCAGGTCCAGTTCGATCGCTAATATCTTGCTCTAAGGGACGCTTTGCGCCCCCTTAGTTTGGCGTTGTTTTTAATAAGAGTACTCACTCAATGAATTCGATTTTTGCAAATATACCTACCGATTTCAGATTGTTGGTTGTGATCAGCAGTATACTGCTGATCACTGTAGCTGTTAATTGGACTCTAAATCGTGCGATTTCCCGAGTAGCCAAGGCGAAAATTGCGAAAGATAGTTTCGACCCAACTGCTTTAAGATTTGTCCAGCGAGTGATTAACACAACCATCTACATTGTGGGTATTGGATCAGCCCTGACTCATATACCTGAATTCAAAATAATAGGGCATTCATTCCTGGCGGGTGCTGGTATTTTGACCATAGTTAGTGGGCTGGCCTCGCAACAAATTCTGAGCAATATCTTCAGCGGATTTATGATAATTTATTTTCGCCCCTTTAAAATTGGTGACAAAATTACCTTTA
This sequence comes from Cellvibrionaceae bacterium, assembly GCA_050290265.1. Lineage (GTDB taxonomy): Bacteria > Pseudomonadota > Gammaproteobacteria > Pseudomonadales > Cellvibrionaceae > JBNKFV01. Next base: position 65,989 of record JBNKHI010000010.1, on the reverse strand, counting down.
ATAATCAGTATACCGGTATCGTTGAGGATATAACGCTTCGCGAAACAGTTGTGCGAGATTATGAAAATAATAGGGTAATAATTCCAAATTCTCAGATAGGCAGCCAAGTGATTGTTAATGCCAATCATACAGACAACTTCATCTGTAAAATGATTGATGTTGGTATTGGCTATTCTTCAGATATTGAACGTGCGATTCCTATTATGGCTGAGACAATAGCCAGTCATCCATTTACCATCGATAATCGCTCTTCCGAACAGAAGAGTGAAAATGTTCCTATTGTCGTAGTGCGTGTAACTAATTTAGGGGATTCTTCTGTTAATTTGCGCGCTTGGGCTTGGGCAGAGAATCCCGCAAATGGCTTTGTCCTGCAATGTGATTCTCTTCAAAATATTAAGCAGCGCTTTGATAATGTTGGTATTGAAATAGCTTTCCCTCAAACAACGATTTCATTCGCACAAAACTCACAACTTAATACCTCTGTCATACGTGACGACACGTTGAATGCCCCAGAGAACATATAATAAGTTGTGAGAGAAATCGGATTTTATTATTGTTAGCTTATTTACTTTACCCTTGATATATAGGACTTATCGTTTGTGTGTTCATTTTTTCTAACGACTATTGCATCTTGGCTGGGTCTATTCCGTCATACACTGCTGCAAAGCGTCCATTTTTGATTTCGTAAGCCACTTCTCCGGAAATTGTCCTGTCGCCTTTTTTCAATGGGCCGGCAACAAAATCTGGATAATCTTCAAAGACGGTTAACGTGTTGGATACTTGAACATACATCCACTTGCCTTCATAACGGAAACCGTGAATTACCAGGTTTTCTTTTAAATGTTTCCACACGGGTAAGTAGAAGTTTACGATTTCTTCCGTGCTGTGCATGGTGGGCAGGACTTCGCTGATAAATTTGATATCCGGGTTGTAGAAATCTGAAAAGCACTCGACAATTTGCCGATTAAAACAGTCTGCATATTTTGCGTAGGCGGCTTCCAGTGATTCCCGCTGCAGAGGGGGAATAGACTCGGTTACTTCATTCACTGGCAAAGGGGCGCCATTGGCAGGTGTCATTATTCGGTAGTTATCGGGAGCATCCAGTGACGTGATTAAGCCGTCTTTAAGTTTGTAAAAAAGCACCTCGCGCAGCAGCAAATGATCTCCTTTTTTTAAACGGATACTGGCGTCTGGTGTGGGGTCTTGTTTTGCTAACAACTCAACTGATAGATCAACGGCCATGACACCATTTTTGTTATCTATGGCTATGGCATCTTCCCATACTCGTTCATCTATGCGGGTCCAGGCGTCGGCGTAAAAAGCTTTGACCGCGTCTCTACCAATCAGAACTTCATCTTCACTGCGTTTAAATACCATAGTGTCATGATAATAATCGGCAAACCGGGGGTCTTTGTGATTGAAGAGATTTATATAGGCGCGATATTTTTCTAGCGTCATTTCGCCACCGGGCATTTCTGACGGCTTTAGGATGATGTCTGATTGGACCAGTTCTGCCGCCAATGAATTCAGGCAGGGTAGTGCGAGTGAGAGTAGTAGCGTTAGTTTTCTCAGGCATATCATTGGCATTATTCTCCTGTTTTCGATAATTATTGAGATTACTCATTCATTGTTATTCGAGTGCTTAAACTGGTCATGCTTCTGGTTTTATCTGCAACCCTCGACGCCTAGTCTGTATATAGCGGATTTTCATAGATGCTAGGTTTATATAGGTACTGGGTTTATATGTATTGGGTTTGCATAGGTATTGGCATAGATAGATACTGAATGAATACTAATCTGTTGACTGATTATTTTATATAACCCAATAGAGGTGTACGGTTTTTGCCGGTTAAATAGGGCGGCCATCACCGGTGACAGCCGTCGGGATAACACTACGTTGCCAGTACATGGTATCTGCTGCTGGTTAAAAACAGGTTGTTTTGCTAAGTGCTGGTGTGATTAAAAGTGCTTTGTCAAAAAAATATCGTTGAACGTCGACGTGCTAGGCAAAATCGCTGGTGCGGATATACCAGGCAGCAACGCCAGACAGAAAAATAGGTACAGCAAAAACGGCAAATGTAACGGCTAAACCCACTCCTGATTGCAGTAAATACCCGCCCACCAACGGGCCTAATACAGCACCTGCACGAGCAGCACCTGCTGCCCAGCCAACACCGGTTGCACGGATTTCTGTGGGGTACAGGCGCGCAGCCAAGGGATATAGGCCGTTAAACCCGCCGTTTACCGTAATGCCAATGACGAATGCGACCAGCAGAATAAAAAATACCGTCATACTGACTGAGCCAAAGATCATCAGTGTTACTGCAGCAATGGCGAAGAATACGAAGATAACTTTTTGCAGACCGAATCGTGCAGAAATCCAGCCTAGAAAAATACTGCCTGCAAACGATCCAGCGTTATAAGCCGTGCCAGCATAAATACTTTTGTCCAAGGGTAAGCCTGCATCCACCGCAATTTTGGGTATCCAGCTAATGACAAAATAAAGTGTGAAGAACGAAAACATAAAGCTTAACCACAGCATGATGGTGGAGTATTTTCGTTGCCCTGAAAACAGGGCTGAAACTTTGGTTTTTTGGTGAGCATCTATGGGTTGTTCTGGCAATTCTCTTAAGTTGGGGGCGTTAAGCTGTTCCAGCGTTTTGTTGATTTTTTGCAGTGCGTTACGGGGTTGTTTCTTGGCTAAAAACTCCAACGACTCAGGCATTAAAAAATAAATAATGGGCAGCATGATTCCCGTCATCGCGGCGGCCCAGAAGAACATGGGTTGCCAACCCTGTACCGGCATGATGTTAGCGGCAGCAAAGCCAGTGATCACCGCGCCAATAGGGTAGGCAGCCTGAACAAAGGTGACCGATAGGTTGCGCCGTTGTTCGGATGAAAACTCGGTTGCCATTGCTGCCATACTGGGAAGGATCGCTCCCAGGCCCAAGCCGGTGAAAACCCGTGCTGCTGAGAGTTGCAGTATGTTCTTGCTAAGTGCGGACAACAACATGCCAATGGCGATAACGAATACTGATATTAAAATCATTTTTCGGCGGCCGATGATATCGGCGTAGGGTGCTAGCACGAGGCAACCAGCGGTCATACCAATGAGTGCAGCACTGAACACTGCACCCAGCGCAGCGGCTGGGATTTCCCATTCAGAGGCCAGTACCGGTGCAGCATAAGACATCAATACTACGTCCATGCCATCCAGCATGTTTAGTATAAAACACAGTGTCACGACCAATATTTGCAGGGGAGCCATCGGTTTATCGCTGATCAGGGCACGCAGTTTCTGGATGCAGTCTGGGTATCCGCTAAATTCAATTGGCTTGCGAGGGCTTGCGCTAGTTGGTAATACCGTAGGTGTACTGGAGATCATGCTAAATCCTGTTGAATAAGGGCGGTGGTGTGAGCACTGATGATCAGCAAAAAATGCTATTCCAATATACCAAAGTGATAATGGGCGGCATTGCGATTTATCAATAGCGTTATCAAAGGGTTATCAAGATGTCACTATCAAATAGCCGGCAACGCTGGCATGCTTAGGATTAGCGGTTAGATTTCAGGCTTAGAATTCCCAAGAGCTGTTCAGCCAGCAGCTTCCTACATAGAGAACCATAGATGAATTTGGATAAATCGAAAAAGAGAATTGCCAAGCGGGTGAAGATGGGATTTCAAGGATATCCAGAAATATCCATTTCTTATTCTGACGAGAGTGGAGCGGGCAGCACTGTTACTGTAACTTTTGTCGCTGAAGAAGGTGCCGAACCCATGGAGCAACGATTTCAAAGTAAGGACAATGCTCGTGAGGATGAATTTATTCAGTCAGCGATTGTGAAAATGATCGAACGCTCTGAAGCAAAAACGGTTAGCTTGATTTGATCTGTATGCGTTGATTTTTGTGTTCTCTGATTGGCCGGTAGGTTGGCAGTCAGAGAACACGAAGGCTGGGTTCGAGTTATTTGAGGCTTAATGCTTCTTGATCAAATTTGATGCCGAGCCAGCCGTCTAAAATGAAGTTGCGAATATTTGCGTGGTCCTCACCGGCTGGGTTGCCCATGACATCGTCACGATAGTATTTTCCAAACAGTGCCAGTGTTTCAGTTTCACTCAGTTGGTTAAGCTGGGCAAATGCAAAAATTTTGCAGGAGCCTTCATTGGTACCTGCTTCGTTGGTCACTTCTCCATTACTGAAACGGGTCGGCGTGTAGTTGTAGTGCTCGGTAATCACGTCGATCACATCGGCAAATTCAATACTGTCGGCATTGCTACGCAGTTGGCTGATAAGTTCGGCTGGGGTCATGGTTTACTCTCTTTTATATCTTTCAGTAACGCATTGTTTAGTCGGTGCTAACGGGCGGGCATTATCCTGTATTTGGAAAAAGTGTGAAAGTCAAAGAGCAATTAGACTGTGGATTGTTTATACTAGGCCACTTGGCAGACCTGGGTCGTAAGAAGCTTGGGGCTGCCAACTCTGTTCAGGTGCCCATCATTTAGGCAGCGTTATGACTGTGATTTACACATTAACGTTTGTGATAAAGGGGATGGGGTAAACGGGAAGTTTGGTATGCGTGCTAAACGGTAATAACCGCTAAGTATGTGATTCCAACACTGCCCCCGCAACGGTAAAGTGATTGTGCGTATGCATGTCACGAGTCCGGAACCGGCCTGGTCAGAACTACGATGTTGCGGAGGGCTTCATCGGTGAAATTTCTTGAGGTTCTGACTACTGCTTCCAGACCGTAATGTTGATGCGCGGTATTAATCTGCAGTTTCAGTCCACTGGCTATTCCACGCTCCCTCTCTAGATCGTAGGTCAATTTTAATTTTATTGAATTGAGGACCTATGAAAAAATTTATCCCCCTTTACCTATTGGCTGGTGTCGGTACTGCTATTGCCGCAGAAAGTAACCCCGCTGCTGATTCACAGGCTTTTACTGACCGTTATCTGGAAGAAATTGTTGTCTCTGCCAGTCGTATGCCTATGCCACTGCGACAAGTGGGTTCCAGCGTCTCAGTGTTAACCGCTGATGATATCCGGGCACGCGGTTTTGTGTCGATTCCTGATGTATTGCGTAACCAGACTGCCATTGGCGTATCGAATGCCGGAGGGCAAGGTAAGCAAACTGCACTGCGCATTCGCGGTGAAGAGGGCTATCGTACCTTGGTGATTATTGATGGCGTAGAAGTGTCCGACCCCACGGGTACACAGGTCAGCCCCCAGTTACAGCATGTGTTAAGTAGTGATATTGCCCGCATCGAAATTTTGCGTGGTCCGCAGGGTATGATGTATGGCGCAGATGCGGGAGGTGTCGTCAATATTACCAGCAATACGGTGAAAGACGGTGTTAATGGCGGCGTTACTATCGAAGCGGGACGCTATGACTCGCGGTTGATAAATGGCTATGTCGGCGCAGGTAACGCGCACGGTGATGTGTATTTGTCGTTGTCTGATTTTCAAACCGACGGTTTTAATGCTTTGAAAACGGATACCGTTTTGGCAGATAAAGATGGCTATGATAACCAGACGGCTCATCTAAAAGCAGGTTTAAATCTGAATGACCATTGGCGGGCAGAAACTGTACTGCGCAAAACAGAAGCAGATTCGGCGTACGACAGTAGCTTTGGTAGCAATGATTTGCGCACTGACTACGAGCAAACGATAGAGCGTTTTGCATTGCTCTACACCGATGCCACATTTACCCATACCCTCGCTTATAACATTACGGATATTGAACGCACTAATTTTACTGATGGTGTTGAATCTTATTTCAATAATGGTGAGCGCGAAAAAGTTGAATATTTAGGTAGCGTTAAATTACAAGATAATATGGCGTTAGTCTTTGGTATCGAAAACGAAAAAGAACAGAGTTTTGGTACATACAATGGCGATAGCGAACGCGAGCAATTAGGTTATTTTGTGGAAGCACAAAGCCAGTTGCTGGATGATATTTATTTTACTGCGGGCGTGCGGCAAGACGATAACGACGATTTTGGAAAACATACCAGCTATCGCGTGACTGCTGCCTATGTGCAGGATTTGAAGAATGGCGATGCCATAAAGTACAAGACCAGCTACGGTACTGGCTTTCGCGCACCGAGTCTGTATGAGAGCGCGTATAACTATACACCGTGGGTGTTTGCGCCCGCTTTAAATACAACTCCAAGTGAGGAAACCAGCAAAGGCTATGATGCCGGCATTGAATATATTGGTGCTCAGGGGCTACATGCTGAACTGGTGTACTTTGATCAGCGTATCAATGATGAAATCATCTACGATTTTGTTTCTGGTGGTTATTTACAAGCCAGTGGTGAAAGTCGCTCCACTGGTGTTGAAGTGTCGTTCGATATGCCGATTAAAGATGTTTTGTTTTTCTATACCAACTATACCTATAACGACTCCGACACCAATACCGGTGAAGATAGGGTTCGGCGACCAGTGCATCAAGGCAATATTGGTTTAACCTATTACCTCGTGCCCGATAAATTATCGATTTCAAGCAACTGGCATTTTGTCCGCGATGTTATCGATGTGGGTAATGTAACGCTGGACGACTATGAAACACTGGATATTCGCGCTTTGTATCATGTAACAAATGCTACAGAAGTGTTTGTGCGTGTTGAAAATGCGACGGATGAAAATTATCAGGAAGTGAGTAATTACAACGTCGCGGGTGCGGCAGCTTATGCCGGGGTTCGATTCAGTTTTTAAGGCCCTGGACTGTGCAGAGTTAACCGCAGTGCGTGTTAACTCTGCTGTGGCTTCACTTTTTGCATGAGAAATAGACGATATGTCCGATCATAGTGACAAACATTCAACTCATAAAAAGAAGATGGAAAAGCATAAGGCCAAGGTTGATGCGGGTATCGCCGCCGCAACAGCAGATCAGGCCGTGTTTATTTTACTGACGGGTAACGGCAAAGGTAAAAGTACTTCTGGTTTTGGTATGGTGATGCGAGCTCTGGGCCATGAGCAAAAAGTTGGCGTTGTGCAGTTTATTAAAGGTGTGCAATTGTCCGGCGAAGAGCTGTATTTGAAAAAGCATTTGCCGGCGCAAGACTTTTACCAGATGGGCACAGGCTTTACCTGGGATACACAAGATCGCAGCAGTGATATTGCCGCCGCCGAGCGAACCTGGGCTGTGGCGGAACGTATGCTAAAAGATCCCAGTTACGACTTGGTATTACTTGATGAACTGACCTACATGATCGGTTATCAGTATTTAGAAGAAGAGGTTATTCTAAAAGCCTTGCGTGAACGTCCGGCCTCGATGAGTGTTGTAGTGACCGGGCGTGGCGGCGGGAGTGGTTTGCAGGCGCTTGCAGATACGGTATCTGAAGTAAAAGACATAAAGCATGCGTATCACGCTGGTATTAAAGCGCGCAAAGGAGTTGATTTTTAATGGCTGAACGCGATAAGAAAAATCATCCGGGAATTGTGCAGGGCTCCGTTTTAATGGTGCAGGGCACCACGTCCGACGCCGGTAAATCGATGCTGGTGGCCGGGTTGTGCCGTGTTCTGGCGCGCAAAGGTATTAGCGTTGCCCCTTTTAAACCACAAAACATGGCATTAAACAGTGCTGTGACCGAGGATGGTGGTGAAATTGGCCGTTCACAAGCCGTGCAAGCACAAGCCTGCGGCATAGAGCCGCATACCGATATGAATCCGGTGTTACTTAAACCGAATAGTGACACTGGTGCGCAAGTGATTATTCAGGGGCGCGCAATTTCTGAAATGGAAGCGCAAGCGTTTCATGATTATAAAGTCACGGCCATGGATGCTGTATTGGATTCTTTTCAGCGGTTGCAATCTCGATACCACGCTATTGTGGTTGAAGGTGCAGGGAGTCCGGCAGAAATTAATTTACGCGATAAAGATATTGCGAATATGGGATTTGCAGAAGCGGTAGACTGCCCTGTAATTCTGGTTGCTGATATCGACCGTGGCGGCGTATTTGCGCATTTGGTAGGCACCCTTGCGCTGTTGTCGCAAAGTGAACAAGACCGTGTTGTCGGTTTTGTCATTAACCGCTTTCGCGGTGATATTCGCTTGTTGCAATCGGGTTTAGATTGGTTGGAAGAAAAAACCGGTAAGCCAGTGCTGGGTGTGCTGCCTTATTTACAGGGTTTTCATTTGCCCGCAGAAGATGCCATTAGCACGGCGCAAGAGCCTGCTCATCATAAATCTGCCACAGCACTACCCAAGCTTAACGTTATTGTTCCTGTGGTTTCTCGCATCAGTAATCATACAGACTTTGATGCATTGCGTTTGCACCCGCAGGTCAATTTACAATTTATTGGACCCGCGGAGACCATCCCCGCAGCGGATCTCATTATTTTGCCCGGCAGTAAAAGTGTGCGCCAGGATTTGCAATGGCTGCGCGATAATGGGTGGGAGCCTGCCATTCGCAAACACCTGCGTTATGGCGGCAAACTCATTGGCCTTTGTGGAGGTTTTCAAATGCTGGGGGATGTCATCAGCGACCCTTCCGGACTGGAAGGTGAGCCTGGTTTTTCTTTAGGACTGGGTTTATTACCGATTGAAACCGAATTGAAACCCATTAAGCAATTGCGTCGAGTCACTGGGCAATTACTACTGGAAGACTACAGCTGTATTACGAATAAACTCGGGGTCAAGATTGGCCCTCAACTGGGTAGCAAAGTCGGGAATAAGCTGGCTAACAACGTAGGCAATAAAATCGGTAATAAAGTTACTACACCGGTAACGGTTAAAGGCTACGAAATTCACGCAGGCAAAAGCAGTGGTGCAGCGTTGTGTCGCCCGGTCATTGAGTTGGCGTCAGGTCCAGAGGGCGCGGTTTCTGAAGATGGCCAGATTATTGGTACCTATCTGCATGGTTTGTTTGATAGCAGTACCGCGTGCACCGCGTTGCTGCAATGGGCTGGATTGAGCGTGAAAACTCAGCCAGACTACTTTGCTCGCCGTGAGGCAGACCTCGAGCGCCTGGCGGATGCAATAGAAGAAAATCTTAACGTAGCCGCGTTTTTACCGGGTTATACGCAAGCAGTTTCAGAAGCAGAAAAGTCAGAGAGCAAAGGCCCGGTACAGTCTCTAGTCAAACAATTTACAGCAAATGCCAAACGCGATAAGGATGAATCAGAACGTGCTTAATGTAAAAGCACGTCGTTTGCTGATTGGTTTGGGTGCGCTCTTGCCATTGGTGTTGCTACTCGCTAGCGGCAGCGGTCTGGTGCCTATCAGCTGGGCCGATCACGGGCAGTTTCTGGCCTATCATTTGGGCTTTAGCGACACGCCTGTTACGCCACAACAGGATTTGATTTTAACTGTTATTCGCTGGCCGCGAGTGCTGATGGCTGCGTTGGTTGGCGGTTGTCTGGCAGTGAGTGGTGCCACCATGCAAGGGTTGTTTCGCAATCCACTCGCAGACCCATCTTTGATCGGTGTATCCGGTGGTGCGGCTGTGGGTGCCAGTGCAGCCATTGTCGGCGGCACCGTGCTGTCGGGCCACAGTGCCCTTGTTTTTGCCAACGACAGCGTCTGGCAAATGGGTTTTGTGGCGTTGTCTGCTTTTATCGGTGGTTTTATAGCAACATTGGTTGTCTATCGATTGGGCTGCGCAGCATCACGTCTCAGTGGCTCAGGGGTCGGAAGAATTTCCGTGAGTACAATGTTACTGGCAGGGATTGCCGTGAATGCATTAGCGGCTGCGATTATCAGCAGTTTTACTTATGTTGCCAGTGACAGCCAATTGCGCAAAATTACGTTATGGCAGATGGGTAGTTTTGATGGCATTAGCTGGTCACAGCTGATGCTTGCCAGCGTTGTCATACTGTTGGTTATCATTGCCTTAATTCGTTATGCGGGAGCATTAAATGTATTGCTGCTCGGCGAATCTGAAGCGCGACATTTAGGTGTGGCCGTAGATCGACTCAAATGGCAGCTCATTACCTTAACGGCATTAGGTGTTGGTGTTGCGGTGGCCATGGCTGGCATTATTGGTTTTGTTGGATTGGTCGTTCCGCATTTAGTGCGTTTGCTCATAGGGCCGGATCACCGTTGGTTAATGCCAGCCTCAGCATTATTGGGGGCGCTGTTGCTGGTACTGGCTGATACGCTGGCGCGTACGTTGGCTGCGCCGGCGGAAATTCCAATTGGCATTATTACTGCCGTATTGGGTGCTCCTTTTTTTATTGGCTTGCTGTTGCAGCAGCGCCACCGTTTGGCACTCTCTTAATCTACTCCTTGTGAAGAGTTGTTTATGCTAAAAGCGTCGGGATTATCATTTGCTATTGCTGGCTGCCCGCTATTGGTAAAGGTTGATGTAACCCTCGCACCGGGTACGGTGACGGCTGTGGTAGGGCCTAATGGTTCTGGTAAAACATCGCTGCTTAAATTGCTTAGTGGCGAACTAGCACCCACTGCCGGCGCCGTAACATTGCAACACAAAGACTTGTCAAAATGGTCAGCCCGTGAGCGTGCTCAGCTTATTGCAGTGCTGCCGCAACACTCGGGTTTACATTTTCCATTTACGGTGGAGGATGTCATTGCATTGGGGCGGTATCCGCACAGCTCCGGGCAACAGCGCGACCATGAGATTGTTGAGCAAGTTATTGCACAAGTGGATGCAGAACATTTGCGACAGCGCAGCTACATGACCTTGTCTGGTGGTGAGAAACAGCGTGTGCATTTGGCGCGAGTACTGGCACAAGTGTGGGAGGCGTCTGAACTTGGCGCACGTTATCTGCTGTTAGACGAACCTACGTCTGCATTGGATCTGGCCCATCAGCATTTGGCATTGGCAACCGCGCAACACATGGCAATGCAAGGTGTTGGCGTGTTAGTCATACTGCATGATCTTAATTTAGCGGCGCAGTATGCAGATCAGGTTTTATTACTGAAAGCTGGGCAAACTGTAGCGCAAGGAGACAGCTACAGCGTTTTTACTGTGGACAATATACGCCAGGTGTTTGAGGTGGATGTTCAGCTAATGGCGCATCCTCAAACGGGCAAACCAATGGTGATTCACGCTTAGATGATGGAACGATAAATCTGACTTTATTTTTGAAAAAGTGAGCGTTCAATATGAGAACTCAAACCGACGTGGTAACAACGCTGGATTTATTACGCCATGGTACTTGTGAGGGCGGTGAGATTTATCGCGGTAGTACCGATGTGTTGTTGAGTGAGCGCGGTTGGCAACAAATGAATGAGGCGCTTGCAGGTGAATGCCGACATACGGATACACCACCATGGCAGCATATTGTGAGCTCGCCATTACAGCGCTGCCGTTTGTTTGCGCAGACGAAAGCTGACGAATATGCATTGCCGCTGGATATTGTGGACGACTTTAGAGAAATGCATTTTGGTGATTGGGAAGGACAGGATATCGCTCACATCAGTGAACAGCATCCGGAGGCAGTAGCAGCTTTTTATAATAATCCAGCACATGTGTCGCCGCCCAATGGTGAATCTATCGCGCAGCTTCAGGCACGTATGTTACCGGCTCTGGATCAGCTCCTGGAACAACATCGCGGTAAACATTTATTGTTGGTGCAACATGGTGTGACGATTCGTGCGTTAATTGGTTGGGCATTAAATATGGATTTAAATCATGTTACCCGAATCGATATACCCTACGCCGGTATCAGCCGAATTAATGTGTATCACCATGCCACTGAAAATTTCCCTCGTCTGATTTTTATGAACCGCTCAGTGTACCGGTCAGAGTAGATGGTATCGGCGGTGCCCATAATGTTTATGCCATTGATTATGTTCTTCAAAAAGCGATTTAGCGCATTGTTTGTGCAGCAATATTCTGTGCGCTGTGTGGTGTCATTTTTTGGTACGGCTCTAAAAAAATCAATGGGATTGTTAATCCGCACCGGCAATGTTTCAGGTTTTGTTCTATTGCTTATGAATGCGCTAGTAATGGCTGCTTCTGTTAACCTGGTTGATGATGTCGGCCGCTCAATTACACTGCCAGCGCCTGCGCAACGTATTATTAGTCTGGCGCCGCATATCACTGAGAATCTCTTTACTGCTGGTGCCGGCGAAAACCTTGTTGGGGTAGTGGAATACAGTGATTATCCAGCCGCCGCGCGAACTATTGCGTCTGTTGGAAATTCAGCGCATTTCAACTTGGAAGCCATTGTTCAATTGCAGCCTGACTTAGTAGTAGCCTGGGCAAGTGGAAATGGCATGGCGAAAATTCAGCCCATCATTGATTTGGGTATTCCTGTTTTTATTGCAGAGCCTATAGTACTTAAGGATATTGCCAGTAATATTCAGCGTTATGGTTTGTTGACAGGACATCAAAAAATAGCAAATCAAGCCAGTAAAAACTTTCTGTTTAGATTAAATGAACTCAAAAAAACCTACGGTGCATTGGCGCCGGTCAGTGTGTTTTATCAAGTCTGGAATCATCCGCTACATACCATCGGCGGCGATCACGTGATCAATAATATTATTCAATTGTGCAGCGGTCATAATGTATTTTCTGATCTGTCTATTAAAGCGCCACAAATTAATATGGAAGCCATGTTAGTGGCTGATCCTGAGGTGATTGTTGCCAGTGGTACCGACGATGCACGTCCAGAATGGCTGGATGATTGGTACCAATGGCCCAGTATTCGCGCTGTGAAGAATGATCATTTATTTTTTATTCCTCCCGATTATTTACAGCGGCATACGGTCAGGATTCTTGAGGGTGCTGCTATGTTGTGTAGTCAACTAGATTCTGTGCGCAAGTCAAATCAGTTTTGACGACGCTTAAAAAATTGATTGAAATTTGATCGGGGTTGCTATTCGTGCCGGGGTTTGTCAGGGTAATAGTCTAGGAGGAACTATGAATGTCTAACCCACAACGAACTTTGTCCGGGGCGGTCTTGCTGCCCGTCTTCGCTCCCGCTGTTATTATTACTCTATTGCTAATCGTCGGAACCTTAAGTAACCCCGAGCTGGCAGGCACGCTATTTAAAGCGGCATTAGCCTGGGTGACAAATACCTTTGGCTGGTTTTATATGCTGGTCACCGCTATTTTCCTCATTTTTATTATCTGCGTTAGCTTTAGCAGTTGGGGCAATATTCGCCTGGGGCCCGACCATGGCGAACCCCAATACAGCTTTCCCACGTGGTTTGCGATGTTGTTTTCGGCGGGCTACGGCATTGCGTTGTTATTTTTTGGCGTCGCTGAACCCGTCCTGCATTTTTCGCAGCCGCCGTCAGCAACGCCAGAAACCGTGCAAGCAGCTCGTGAAGCCATGCAAATAGCCTATTTTCATTGGGGCCTGCATATCTGGGGCATTTACGGTTTGATGGGATTGGTACTGGCGTATTTTGCCTTTCGCCATGGGTTGCCATTATCCGTACGTTCGGCACTTTATCCGTTGATTGGAGACCGTATCTACGGGCCCATTGGTCACGCAGTAGACGTGTTCGCTATCCTGGGTACGCTGTTTGGTTTGGCGACCACCCTGGGTTTGTCGGTCACGCAAATTAATGCCGGTATTCATTATTTGTGGCCGAGTGTTCCTATTAACACCACCGTACAGATTTCCGCGATTGGCCTGATTACCCTGGCTGCGACCGCCTCTGTGGTAGCGGGTATGGATCGCGGCATTAAAAATTTGTCCATATTGAACATAATATTAGCCATATTCTTAATGACTATTGTCTTTTTGGTGGGCCCAAGCATTCATATTTTGGACGCCTTTTTACAAAATACCGGTGCGTATTTAGGGAATATTGTTGAACGCACATTTAACATGCAGGCCTACACGCAGACTGACTGGATCGGCAATTGGACGCTCTTTATTTTCGCGTGGACCATCGCCTGGGCTCCATTTGTAGGCTTGTTTATTGCCAAAATCAGTCGCGGTCGAACCATTCGGCAGTTCGTATTTGGCGTGTTGACTGTTCCCACTTTATTCACTTTTTTATGGTTTGCCATTTTCGGCGACACTGCTTTGCACCTGATTATGGAAGAGGGCAAGCAAGTATTGATTGGCGAAGTCCAGGCTGATCATGCTGTAGCGCTGTTTGAATTCTACGACTTGCTGCCTTGGTCGACGTTTCTATCTGTTGTGACTGTTTGTTTGATTATCACTTTCTTTGTCACGTCGTCAGACTCCGGCTCGCTGGTGGTCGACTCACTGGCATCCGGCGGTGCTCATGAAACACCGGTGTGGCAGCGTGTATTTTGGGCGTCGCTGGAAGGTATCATCGCGGCCACGTTGCTGTTGGCAGGTGGGCTTAGTGCTCTCCAGACCATGAGCGTTCTGGCCGCATTACCTTTTGCGATTATTATGGTGATTGCAGCGTTTGGGTTATGGCGAGCCTTAGTGATTGAGGGGCATCGAGGTGCAACACTGCATGCGGCCAGCAACTCTACACGCACTTCTGGGAACGATAACAACTGGCGTAAACGCTTGTCAGGGTTGTTTAAGTTCCCGGAACAGCGCAACGTGATGGCCTTTATTGGTGATGTTGTAGTGCCCGCCATGGAAGATGTGCAGAAGGAACTGGCTGACCATGGACTGGACGCTAAAATAACGCGCGGAGAATACGGTGTCACGTTTCAGCTGGCGCGAGAAGAAATTCTCGATTTCTATTATGAGGTTTTTGCTACAGAGCACACGGTGCCCGAAGTATTGAGCGAAACCGGAGAAGTTAAATCCCATTGGCAGGCAGACGTATATACCCGTCATGGGGCGCTGGGTTATGAAGTGTATGGTTATAGCCATGATGAAGTGATTCGTGACTTAATTGACCACATTGAGCAATACTTGAATTTTGTGGATGTGGCGCCGGGACAATTACCCTGGAACACCGTCTCCTAACGTACTTTTCACCTCTTTAATAATGATCAGGACCTGCAGGTCCTGATCTTATTGATACCACCCGTAGTCATTATTATGCCGAGTCGTTTCCATGACCATTGATGTTACACAGTTGCCTGATGTTACGGTGAGCTGCAATACCTGTCAGGCTAGCTGTTGCCGCCTGGAAGTGATGCTGATTACCGATACCGGTGTACCCGATAAGTTTATAGCGGTTGATCAATGGGGTGGCATGACCATGGCACGCCTGGACGACGGTTGGTGTGCTGCCCTGGATCGCAGCAGCATGAATTGTTCAATTTATGAAAAGCGTCCGTTGATTTGTCGTGAATTTGAAATGGGTGGCTACGATTGTCTGGCCGAGCACGTTGCCAAAATCTGAATCCGTAGGCAGTCAGATCAGGACAGAAATACCCCTAAACTCAGGTTTTTACCGGTGATAGTCGTTGCGCGGCCCAGTCTGCAAACTCAGCACGGGTGCAGCTGCCAGTCAGCCTTTTTTGTGCACCCTCAAGTACTTTGTAAATAACCAGCTCTTTTTCCGGGTCGGGATGCTGCGCATAATCGATAATGCGTCGCACTGACCATTCCGCACCGGGACGATTGTTGGTGTAAACTGCCCCTAATTCAAAGTCAAAGTGGCTCAGTACATCCTGTATACGTCGTTGTTCGGCCACCTTATAAATTTGTCGCAGCTGAGTAGGGGTGACATCAACCAGCCCTATTTCTGTCAATGCTTCTTCCAAATGTTGGATTTCCGGTGGGATATGCGTACGGCTGGGAATGGCGATAGGTTTATAGCGCATAGCCGTTGCTGGGTAGCGGCGCCAACCGAACAGGTTGTTAAAACCAACCGCGACTAAAAACGTGACGCTACAATTGAGTAAAACGGGTACTAGCAAATAACCATAGCCCAGGTCGTGAATACTGGTACCGCCAATCACGGCAGCCAGTGCGGTAGCGCCGCCCGGTGGATGGGTACAGCGGCACATCAACATAGCGCCAATAGCCAAACCCACTGCCAGTGCGGCGGCCACGATCATATTAGGCACGACAAGTGCGACACTAACGCCGATAAACGCCGAGATCAGGTTGCCGGCAAACAATGCCCAGGGTTGGGACAGCGGGCCGTGCGGCACCGCAAAAAGTAATACGGTGGCTGCGCCAATAGAGGGTACAATGGCCAGCGTGCCTTGTAACCCCAGCAATATATAGCTGATAAGGCTTACCAGCGCGATGTTAACGGTACCGCCCAAAGCCGAAATTAATTGTTCGCTGCGGTTAGCTCTGGTTTGAATACCAAGCCATCGAATGTCCATTGTGTACTCGCTAGTTACGTTATTTTATTAATCCGGCAAGCATTATTGTCGGGCTAGTCGCCGGGTTAGCCGGGTTAATAGTTGCGTGAAAAGTGCATAAATGCTGGCAAGTAATGAATCATTTTGCAACCTGCTTACGGCGCTGACAGGGTAATTGCAATATAAAAACGCATTGCGCACGCGTAAATCTATTCTGTTGTTAGGTAATGTCATGAATGAAGAACCCAATTATAAAAACAATCCTCTGCATGGTTTGAGTTTAAAGAATCTGCTCACGGAGATTGTCGACCACTACGGGTTTGAAATTCTCTTCGCCTACCTGAATATCAACTGCTTTAGGTCCAACCCCAGTATTGAATCCAGCATCAAGTTTTTAAAAAAGACGGATTGGGCACGTGAAAAAGTGGAGGCATTTTATTTGTATCAATACAAAAGTTTACCGCGTGCCTCCGCCGAGCAGTTTGAATTACCACCCCGTGATCGAATTATTCCCGATGGTCAATTACCCGGTGAGCCCGCTGAACTGAGCTTGGAAGATGCCGAGCGCTTGCGTGAAAAACGCGCGCAAAAGGCTGCGGCGTTTGGTCGTGGTGGTCAACGTTCTGATAAAGGCGAACGGCCTTACGCGAAAAACCGGGATAGCAAACCATCGCGCAATGAAAACGCCAGTCCTTGGGGGGCAGATAAAAATACCTCTCGGCCTGCCAAGAAACCGCAGCGTTTTTCTGCAGACCGTTCGGTAAAGCCGTCCAGCAAAACGGTGGACACAGACAGTTCAGATCCTTGGAGCAAATGGAAAAAATAGAACCGAGTATTGGCATTCCTGTATGAAACAGCCTGATGTAGACCAACTAGCCCAGGAGCATCAACCGGAGTCAATTGCACGGCGGTTGAATACCCCCCCTAAAACCAGCCTGATTGCCGATGCGGTGTTAGGCGGGATTGACGGCTGTGTGACCACCTTCGCGGTGATATCGGGTGCCGTTGGCGCTAACTTTCCCGCATCTGTCGCTTTAGTACTGGGTTTTGCGAACCTTATCGCCGATGCGTTTAGCATGGCTATTAGTAATTATGAATCCATTAAGGCCCAGTTAGAATTTCGTGACAGCGTACGGCTTACGGAAGAAGATCATATTGACCGCTGGCCGGAAGGTGAGCGCGAGGAAATCCGACAAATCTTTCAGCAAAAAGGTTTTACCGGCGACGTCCTGGAAACTATCGTGCAAACTATTTGTGCAGAAAAACAGTTATGGGTAGACACCATGTTGACGGAGGAATACGGTATTCAAAAAGCGAATCCCGACCCGTTTAAAGCTGGCTTAACAACCTTTGCTGCCTTTGTTGGCGTTGGCATTATGCCGCTGGTTCCATTTTTACTTCCTGGCTTGGAAAGGCACGTTCAATTTTTTAGCAGTGCTGTTATCGCCGGGGCGATGTTTTTTTCTATCGGTACGCTAAAAAGTCTTATTTTTGCCAAGCCGGTTATTACTTCTGGACTGGGGACTCTGCTTACTGGCGGGGCTGCAGCAAGCCTTGCTTATTTGGTGGGTTACCTGCTGCGAGAAATTTTCGGTATTAGCCTTGTTTAGCTAAACGTTGCGTGTTCCGCTAATCCTATGAGACAACCATCCGGTTCTTATTTTTAAAAGGGAAATACCTTGAGCTTTACGATTGAAGGGCATGATGATTTAGCGCCAGTGTCGAGTGGATATTTATTATTAACGCTTGATGCTGAAGAACTGCACATGATCGGTGTACCATCGCCGATGGAAAAGGCCGAAAGCCATGCAGAAAGTGTTTCAGAAAACTATGACGAGCTCGAAGATGCCGACGGCAATCTCTATACCATTAATGTCTGTTCGTCTGACAGAGGGGTGGACTGGATTGTCGAAGTGCGAACTGAGCATGTTGAGCAGGAGGCGTTGCTAAAACCGCGACTGAAGGTGGAATACTGTAATAACGATCTTTAGCCGTCTTGGTCGATAAGTCTGTTTAGGCACACTTTTTAATGACTAAATGCAAGAAGCCCTGCTGATCAGCAGGGCTTCTTGCATTGGCAATAGAGGTTTCCTTCACCTATTCGGTTTTTGCGGTTTCATTCACCAGAATAACCTTGCGGTGCGGGAACGGAATCTCAATGTTATGTTCATCGAGCGCCTTTTTAATCTGCTCGGGTACAGAGTAGAGAATATTAAAGTAGTGCTCGCCATGACAGAACGGCCGAACAATAAAATCTACCGAGCTGTCGTTTAAGGTCTCGACCTCCACAAACGGCGCTGGTGTGTCCAATATGTGGGGGTGATTTGCCAACACGGCGTCAATGACTGCGCGGGCTGCATCAGTATTTTCGCCGTAGGCAATGCCAAAGTGCATATCAACACCGCGGATATCGTAGTGAGAATGATTGATAATCTGCGCGCCCCAAATCTGGCTGTTAGGTATGATAATTTGTTGATTATCAAAGGTTTGCAGAATTGTGGTGAACATATCGATTTCGGTTACCTTGCCAAAGCGGCCGGCAGCATCAATAAAGTCATTCACTTTGTAAGGTCGGAATATCAACAGCATTACCCCAGCCGCTAAGTTCGACATGGCACCTTGTAGCGCGAGGCCAATGGCGAGGCCTGCAGCACCTAATAAGGCAACAATTGACGCCGTCTGAACACCGAAACGATTCAGCACCGCAATAATGACAAACGCGATAATCACATAGCGGGCCATGCTCCCTAAAAAACGGAATAGCGTGTCATCCAAATGTGTGTATTTTTTGCTGACGTTAATGATCAGTTTGTTGACTCGCCCCGCAAACCACAGGCCCAATAGCAGAATGACAATTGCCAACAATATATTGCTGGCCCAATCTACAGCGGCAGGCAGGTATTGGTTTACATCAATGTCTTCAATAATTTCCGGCATGTTTTGCTTCCTTGTTCAGATGGTGTTGAAATAATCGGTAAGTCAAATGAAGGTGACTCTAGCCATCCCTGGTTTGGATGGGCATTGGGTATAAAAATAACATTGTAAACAATGCGGCTATTACTTTCCTAATATTTTAGAGGGGCAGGGTGTTCGAATGTCAGACAAACAGACGGAAACATATGTACTCACCAGTGCGGATATTGCAGCTTATGACGGTATCCACAAAGCCCATTTCCTAAACCCCAACGCGCAACGGGTCAATAAATCACTGGGTGATTTAACCGGGTTAACGGGGTTTGGCTTTCATCTGATTGAGATTGCGCCGGGGCATGAATCTACCGAGTTGCACTGTCACTACCACGAAGACGAGTGTGTTTATATTCTGGAAGGCCAGGCAGAGGCCATTATCGGCGAGGACTCCTTTACCGTAACAGCTGGGGACTTCATTGGTTATCGTGCCGGTGGCAAAGCGCATAAACTCGTGAATAACGGTAATACAACGCTGAAATGTATTGTGGTGGGCCAGCGTCTAAATCATGATGTAGCTGATTATCCGGCGCTCAATAAACGTATTTACCGTAATAACGGATTACCGTGGAATTTGGTGAATATGGACGATATTACCGAGCCTGTTGCGGGTAAAAAAGTGTAAGTAAAACCGCGGTAACGCTAAGCTTTGCCGAATATCTGATTCACGTACTTATTTTCTAATACCCATTTCTAATACCTGGTTCAAGAGATTTTCAGATGGCTAAAATGTTCGACGAATACAAAAAGTTTGCGCTCAAAGGCAATGTACTGGATATGGCTGTGGGTATTGTTGTGGGTGGCGCCTTTGCCACTATTGCCAGCAGTCTTGTTACCAACATTATCGCGCCAGTTTTCGGATTATTGACCAGCGGTGTGGATCTGGCGGATTTGTTCATTGTATTAAAGGACGGCGTCAATGGAGCTCCTTATGCCACATTGCAAGATGCGAATAAAGACGGTGCTGTTACCATAGGTTATGGCGTTTTTTTTAATAGTGTACTGAGCTTTTTAATTGTCTCCTGGTTTGCATTCGTGCTGGTGAAAGGGATTAATCGCTTGCGGGTAACCCATGAGACACAAGAGAAAAAGAAAACCAAAGACTGTAGTTTTTGTTTGAGTACCATTGATAGCCGTGCGGTAAGGTGCGCTTTTTGCACCTCCTCTCTTGGCCCGGAAAGCGAAGGTGACTTCCAAGGTAAAGATTAATATCCGTTATGTAGTGGCTGGTAAATATGGGATAAAAATTTCAACCTGCCAAACTTCTGATGTAACATTGAGGGTTTAATCGACATTATTCTTTCGAGGAAAAATAATGAACACACAGAATAATAAACAAAGGATTCTTTCTCCGTGTGTCCGTAATTGTTGTCTGGACGACGATGATGTTTGTTTGGGGTGTCATCGCTCGCTTGATGAGATCCTTGGTTGGCATGGTGCCGACGATGAAGAGCGGTCCGCAACGCTGAGTGCTTGCGAATTACGCAAAGAAAAACGCACTCGCCGCTAGACAACCCCGGTTTCAATCCGCTCAATTTCTTCGCGATAGGGTTTAATGCCTTTATACATACAGAACGTTGCCGTGGGTAGAATCACTGACGCGGTAATCAACAAGGCCTTCCAGAGTTCCTCTGGGTTCACCACAATCCGTTGTGCCACAATACCGATAACAAAACTGCCCATCGCGCCAAAAAAGGTAAACATAAACAAATAAATAGCCGTTACTTGGCCACGCATTTTTTGCGGCGCAATACGTTGGATTGCCGCATTTTGAGGTACTGCGCCCGCTACACCAAACATAAAAGCCATGCTCATCATCGCTAACGCGAGTTCACCGGTCGGCATTATCGGGGCGGCAATTGATGTGATAGTTGTGCCACAAAATAATATCGCCGCCGCACGTACATTCGCATCGGCATACCGTTTGGCCAACCACTCAACAAAAATGCCGCCAAAGAAAATACCAATCAATGCCCCGACCAGTAACATGGGGGCCATGACCTGGCCGATTTTTTCTTCACTCCAACCAAAGGTGCGAATCATAAACGGCGTGCGCCAGAAGGCGATACCCATACTCTCTACTGCGCTTAAGGCTAAACCGATAAACAACGGGTAATACACTTTGCGCTTAACATGGATAGCCTTGGCTGCGTCTAAACCCATAAAGGTCAGAATTTTGCGACCAATGCCGGCATTGGTGGGCGCAGGGGTAATCAATTGATCGGTGGCTGGCGGCTGTCGTCGCGCGGGCTCTTTAATAAACAAAAATAATGCACCCAGTAAAATACCGGGTAAGCCAATAAAGATCAGTACCCACTGCCAGTTGTAAATCGTCAGGCCCATCCATTCCATGGTTGGCCAGTCTGCTACATGGGCGATCATCTTGCCGCCAAAATAGACGCCCAGAGTGGAGCCGCCAATAAAGCCTAGCTGCAATAAGGCAAAAGCACGGGTGATTTTCTTGGGCGGAAATGAGTCAGCCAGTAAAGAGTAAGATGCCGGTGCGTGTGCAGACCCTCCCGCGCCGACAAACATTCGGGTGCCCATAAAATGCCAGAAGTTTTGTGCCAGGCCTCCTAACATTGTTACAAGGCCTATGACTGATATGCCTCCTGCCAGCACACGCTTGCGAGCATAAATGTCTGCAAGTCGTGCCAGGGGGATACCCACAAATACGTAAAAAATAACATTCGCAGGGCCACCCAGAAAACCAAGTTGTTCGTCGGTAAGATCAAAGCTGACCTTAATCCGTTCTGCCAACATGCTAAAGACGGTAGCGTCGAAGAAATTGATAAAGGTCGCAAGAATAATAACAGTCAAGGCAATGTAACTGGATGTTGCAGAAGGCCAGGGTTGTTCCTCTGCTTTTGTTTGCGGGCCAGTATTATTGTCGGTCGCGGTGGGTTGAATATCATTGTCTTCAGCATCAGCGATGCTGGTTGGCTGAGGTATTACACCGGCCATGGGGTTTCCTCGTTTGGTTATTTTTATAGTAGTAGGTAATCCAGCGTCCGAGTATGCCTGCAATTGGCTCATTAAAGAGGGTCCAAAAATGCAATCGCCTGTTCCAGTTATGAAACCGTAGGCCGAAAAAAACCTGCGGTTAGGCATCTGCGGATGGAGTGGTAAATGGTTGAAACACGCAAAATGCGTCAAGCAAGGTTGGATTCTGGTAGGCTACAGCCTGTATTTTTCGACGTTTTGAGCACTTAAGGAAACCCGAATGGAATTGAAGAATGTCGTACCGTGGGGACGGTCCTTTTTAGAATATATCAAGATGTTTTGCCTCTCTGAGGCTGATTTAGGCAAGTCGATCCTTGGTTGTGGTGATGGCCCAGCATCGTTTAATGCTGAGTTGACTGCAAAAGGCGGCTCAGTGATTTCTATTGATCCTGCTTATTCCTTTAACGCCGAACAGCTAAGGGCGAGGATCGCTGAAGTCTATGATGAAGTTATGCCGCAGATGGAAGGCACACAAGATAAGTATATTTGGGAATCAATATCGTCTGTTGAAGAGCTTGGGGCTATCAGAATGTCTGCAATGAATAAATTTCTTGCTGACTACGAACAAGGAAAGATCGACAAGCGATACTTAGAAGCTTCCTTGCCCGCGCTGCCGTTTACCGATGGCCAATTTGATTTGGCTCTATGCTCGCACTACCTGTTTTTGTATAGCCAGCAGCTCACTCTACAGCAGCATCTGGATTCATTGCTCGAACTCATGCGTGTTGCTAAAGAAGTAAGGGTCTACCCGCTTGTTACGTTAAAAGGTGAGCTCTCGCCCTACCTAGATGAGGTCGTCAGGTTCCTATCGGAAAAAGGTTTTCATGCAGAGCTTACAAACAGTCGATACCGATTTCAAAAGGGCGCTACCCACATGCTGGTGGTGAAGTCTTTTCAGTCAGTGCAGGCATGAGCGCTTGCGGTAAACACAGGCTGGTTGGTGTATGCCGGTTAACTGGCTTGTAACCGGCTTTTTCATGGGTTTCGTTTTGGGCAGAAAACTTAAGCTTTACTCAATACGATGTCGAGTTTTTCAAACACTTTCCGATTGGGGAAGCCATCTGCAACCAGGTTATTTTTTAGCTGGTATTGTTGTATCGCCTTGCGTGTCATGGGGCCCCAAATACCGTCGGGCGTGCCGATGTCAAAGCCTTCATCTAACAGCTTTTCCTGCAGCGTTTTTAGATCTTCATTGGTAAAGAAGTAGGGCTCGCCGCTATAAGCATCCAGCCCGTTATTAATATTGATAAATTGGTCGGCAAGTAATCCTACCGCCAGTGCGTAATTTTGTGAAAAATTCCATTTCATAATCACAGAAAAATTATCGTAGACCAAAAATGCTGGTCCTGAATGCCCCGACGGCAACACCAGTTTGGCTTTGATATCGTAGTCTGGCAGCGGACGATGATAGGTTTTTGTGATGCCTAGTTGCTTAAAGTAGCTTAGTGGATACGCGGTATCAAATTCCACTTTGCCAAAGGCAAAGTTCTTGGGTAATTGTACGCTGCGGCCCCATATCTCTTCTTTGTTCCAGCCAATTTGTTGTAGGTAGTTCGCTGCCGAGGTGAGAGCATCTGGCAGGCTATCCCATACATTGAGTTTGCCGTCGCCATCGCCGTCTTTACCGTAGGCTTTTAATGCCGTGGGCATAAATTGCATGTGGCCCATGGCACCGGCCCAGGATCCCAGTAACTGATTACGCTGAACCCGTTGATCGTCCAATAGTGAAAATACGTTAAATAACTCTCGCGTGAAATAGGTACTGCGGCGAGCATCACAGGCCAGGGTCGCTATTGAATTGAGGATTTCGATTTTGCCCTTGTGGCTGCCAAAATTGGTTTCTAATCCCCAAAACGCGACGATATAACGTGCGGGAACGCCGTATTCATGTGTCAGGTTATTCAATAATGTGGCGTGTTCTTTGAGCATGCGTTTGCCGGTTTCTATGCGATATTGGCTGACACGTTTTTGCACGTATCCGGCAAAGCTTTCGGTGAACTCAGGCTGGCGGCGGTCGAGCTGTATCACTCGCTCAAGTGGTTTTAAGTCACCGATTACGTCGTTGAGAATATAGTCGGAAAAGCCTTCTTCAGCAGCATTTTGCCGCAGTGTGGCACGGCATTGCTCAAATGACTCGTCAACGGCAGGCGCCTGTGACGTGTCTGTGGCTGGCTCCTGGATTTTGGGGGCTATTTCTTCGGCTGACAGTGTGGGACATACGCTTATCAGGGTCGCGCTAAGCAGGCCGAGTGAGAAATGGCGTCTTAAATTAGAAAATATCATTGCTTACCACAAAGTTTGAAATTGAAAAATGATAGTAGCGTAAATGCTATGCGCGTAGAAGCGTCTAGCTGATACGCTCGAGTATGAGACGTGGGATCACACCGGTTGAAAAAAGAGCCAAGTATGACAGCAGTGAAAGTACTAGCCATAACGAAAGTAGCATTAAAACGAAAGTAGCAATAACAAGTCTGGTAGTAACAGGAGTAGCAATCATAGCTGTAGTAATCACAGCAGTAGTAATCACAGAGGTAGAATAGCGCTCCGTGGGCGTTCGCAAAAAGGACGTCAATGCCAGACTGCTGTATTCACAAAAACGTCATTTTCCAGCTCTATACGCATGGGTTATGTTGCCTCCAATCTAGTGTTGCGATGATAGCTTGTAACTCAGCCCGTGCCCGTGCCGGAGATTGTCTGCCCTGAAGTAAGCATTGGGTTTTCGCCTTGGCTATTTGTGGTCATAAACCTGTTTGTATAACGTTCTTGTAGTTATAACGTTCTTGTAGTCATAACGTTGTGTCCTAGCCCGACTTTTATAAACGCTCTTTTGCTGTTATGACTGGCCAAATAAAGAGTGCTTACCGTCATGCTGAAGCTCGAACATAGTTATGGCTTTTGTTAAGGTGTTTGAATATTCATTTATTGGGTGTGACTCATGATAAAAGTTGGCATTGTTGGATTTGGTTACGCGGCACAAACGTTTCATGTGCCGTTATTGGTAGCCAGTGAGCAGTTTGACATTGTGGCGGTGGTGAGTTCAAAACCCGAAGCGGTTAGCGCTAAACTTCCGGCGGCGATAGTTTATAGCGATGTTGATCAACTGTTAGCGCAGTGTGAATTAGACCTGGTGGTTATTACGGCTCCCAATGCGCTGCATTGTGATCTGGCCTGCCAATGTTTGCAGGCAAATATCAACGTTGTTATTGAAAAACCGATAGTGACCAATGCTGAAGAAATGGATCGTTTGCTAAAGGCAGAGGCATCCAGTCAAGCATTTGTCTCTGGGTTTCATAATCGCCGTTGGGATGGCGACTTCCTCACAGTGAAAAAATTATTGGCAGAAAACGCAGTGGGAGATTTGCGCTTATACGAATCGCATTTTGATCGCTTTCGTCCCTTTTTAAGACAGCGCTGGCGTGAGCAGCCTGGCGCGGGTGCCGGACTCTGGTTTGATTTAGGTTCCCATTTAACCGATCAGGCCTTGCAGCTTTTCGGTACCCCCAATGCAGTTACCGGGCGTTGTTTGGTGGTTCGTGAAAATGCTGAGGTGACGGATTATTTCCACGTACAGTTACATTATAAAAATCTGGAAGTGGTTTTACATGGCAGCTGCTTAAGTGCTGCGCCCAATGCTCGATTTAGGTTGGAAGGCTACAAAGGTACGTATATTCAGACAGGGCTTGATCCCCAAGAAGATCAGCTCAAAAGTGGTTTAAATCCGCTGTCGGCGGGTTATGGCCAGTTTTCTACCGATGCACACGGACAGTTATATAACGATGCTTCTGTTGCAAGGGTGGTGCAAGAGACTGGTTGTTATCAGCTTTATTACGCGGCGATTGCGGATGCCGTTTTGCACGGGGGCAAAGTGCCCGTGCCTTTGAGCGAAATGGTCGCAGTCATGAAAGTATTGGTGTTGGCAGAAGAGAGCAGTGCCCTGGGTAGGTCGCTGGATTTCTAATGGTTGACCAGTGCTACTGTGCTAACTAAGTGCGTGCCTGTTAGGGTACGCTTGCGCCAGTGCTTGCTTCCCAGATTTTGTACCACTGTTCTCTGTCTAAACGGTAGTGCTGGCTTGCCAGCGCCTGACGTATTCGGTCGGGCTTGCTTGTGCCCAGTAATATGATGGGTTGACAGGGAAGTGCCTGCGCCCAAGCATAGATTACCTGTTCTGGTGTTTCGGCACCGATATCACGTTGGATGTCTTTAACGGCCTTCATAATACGCTGGGATTTTTCGTCTCGCGGATTAGCCAGCAAACCACCGGCAAGGCATGACCATAACATGGGTTTAATGCCGAGCATCTGGCATTGGTCGAAAACTCCGTTGTCTAATGCCTGCATATTGTAGGGTGAAAATTCAATTTGGTTAGTCACCAATGGCGTATTGCACGCAGATTGTAATGCTGAAAATTGCGATGTTGTGAAATTTGAAACTCCAATTGCCAGCACTTTTCCTTGCGCAGTCAACGTGTTGAGAGCGTTCGCTGTTTCATTGATGTCCATCAGATAATCGGGGCGGTGAATCAGTAAAAGGTCGATATAGTCGGTCTTTAACTGTCGCAATGATTGTTCAGTACTTTGAATGATGTGATCAGCGCTACTGTCGTAGTGATTTGTGTGTCGCGCACCCAGCTCACCAAAACCTGCAGGGCGTATACCGCACTTGGTTACAATTTCAATGTCTTGCCGTAGCGCTGGTTGCAGTGCCAATGCTTCGCCAAACAGCGCTTCGCTCTTATACACCATGGCATGGTCCATCGTGGTGACGCCCATATCCATACAGCTATGAATAAAGCTGAGCAATTGCTCCGGTGTTTTTTGCCAGTTTCGCAAGCGCCAAAAGCCTGCTGCAAATTGCGATAGTGTGATTGCTTCAGTCGGTAAGGTTACACGTTTTGCATTCATAGACATTTCAAAGTGGTTAATCAGGTTGGCTAATGGAGGGCTGTCAGCATAGCGTTAAATTAGAGGCAAAAAAAAGCCCCTTGCGGGGCTACAGGACGTGACTCACCAGTCAAAAAAGTTAAGCGTTGATCAACGCAATGCTGTTATCGAGCATACGATTTGAAAAGCCCCATTCGTTGTCGTACCAGGACATCACCTTAACCAGGTTGCCTTGTACACGGGTGTGGCTTGAATCAAAGTTGCTTGAGAAAGGAGTGTGATTAAAGTCAACCGATACCAGTGGCGCTTCTACATAGTCCAGCACCTGGCTGAGCGCGCCTTTGCTGGCTTCTTGCATAATGCTGTTAACTTCTTCGGCAGTCGTATTGCGGCTGGCAACGAAGGTGAAGTCCACCAGCGAAACGTTAATAGTGGGAACGCGAACCGCACAACCGTCCAGCTTGCCGTTTAATTCCGGGATCACCAAACCGATAGCCGCTGCAGCGCCAGTTTTCGTTGGGATCATCGACATGGTTGCCGAGCGTGCACGGTAGATGTCTGAGTGGTAGACATCGCTCAGGTTCTGGTCGTTGGTATACGCATGCACTGTGGTCATAAAGCCAGATTCAATGCCAATAGCATTGTGCAGCGGGCTAACCACTGGGGCTAGACAGTTAGTGGTGCACGAGGCGTTGGAAACGATGCGGTGTTCGGGTTTCAGTGTGCTTTCATTGATACCGTACACCACGGTGGCATCCATATTTTTACCTGGTGCAGACACCAGTACTTTCTTTGCGCCGGCTTCCAGATGGGCTTTAGCCTTGTCGTAATCAGTGAACAGTCCGGTACATTCGCAGACAACGTCTACTTCAAGATCTTTCCAGGGCAGAGCTGCCGGGTTGCGCTCGGACAGGACGCGAATTTTGTCGCCATCAATAATGATATGCTGGTCATCTTTGGTTACTGGCAGACCGAAACGCCCGTGTACAGTGTCGTACTGGGTCAGGTGCATGTTGATATCAACGTTACCTAAGTCATTAATTGCCACGATGCGTAGCTTCTGTCGTAGCTCGGGGCGCTCGTAGTAAGCCCGTAAAATGTTTCGTCCAATTCGTCCGTAGCCGTTAATCGCGATATTGATCATATGCACCACTGTTATGTACGTTGTCTGTGTGTTTTTTTACATTCTAGACCTTTTTTTGTATCAAAATCCAATTTTTTTGCTAAAATTACATAAAATAATCTCAAAAACAAAGTTTTGTTGGATTTTTAGAGTAAAAATGTAGTTTAATTACATTTTAGGTGCTGGACAGTACGCTGTATGAGTATCAAGGTGTACGCCAGAACATATTGAATGCCATGTGGGCACCCTTTTATGACATCAACAATAACTATAGAAAATTTGCTGGCGTATATTGCAGATACAATGCCGCAAATGAGTAAGTCAGAACGCAAAATTGCTGAGGTAATTTTGGCCGAGCCAGAGCTGGTTACCCGTTCCAGTATTGCTACCCTCGCGCAAATGGCGGGTGTGAGTGAACCCACCGTCAACCGTTTTTGTAAGAAGTTTCAGGCCACCGGGTTTCCGGATTTTAAGTTAAAACTGGTGCAGTCGTTGGTGACTGGCATGCGCTATGTGAATCAAAATGTAAAACCGGGTGATGATGTAAATGCTTACTCCGGCAAGATTTTTGATAGCACTATCAGTACCTTAGCGATGGTGCGCGACACTTTAAGCGACCAGTTGATCAACGATGTCGTCACACAATTGATACAGGCGCGGCGAATCTACTTTTTTGGTCTGGGCGCTTCCAGCTCCGTAGCTAAAGACGCTGAGTACAAGTTTTTCCGGTTTAATCTGCCTGTATCCTTTCATGAAGATGTGTTGATGCAGCGGATGTTGTCCTCATCTGGCACAACGGGCGATGTCTTCTTTGTTATTTCCTATACTGGACGTACTCGAGAAGTTGTTGATACCGCAAAAATAGCGAGCGAGACGGGTGCGACCGTTATTGGTTTAACGGCACCCAATTCGCCGTTGGCGAAAGTCTGTGATTTGGTGATCGAAGTCACGGTACCTGAAAACACCGATGAATATATGCCCATGACCTCGCGCATAGCACACCTCACAGTACTTGATGTACTGGCAACCGGGGTGACTTTAAAGCGCGGCCCTGGATTTCAGTCGCACTTGAAAAAAATTAAAGATAGCTTGCGGCCTACACGCTATCCGCGTAACGAAGGTGCGTTAAGCGAGTAAGAACGCGCATGCAGCCCGTTGGGTGTGTTGTGTGCTAAGAAGCCCCTGAAAAAGTAATTATTTTCAACGGTTTCTCCAATAGTTTTATGAATGTGCAGCAGGGTAGAGTCAGTACTTGTTGCAAAGACTTTTACATCTACGATACCGGTGACGAGGTTTTATGAGCCAGCTAAATGCCACAATAGAAAAAGTAACGGCCACGATCGCGGAGCGCAGTCGTCAACTGCGCAGCGATTATTTGCAGGACATGCAAGATGCGGCAAAAGGTCAGCCAGAGCGTACACAACTCAGTTGCGGGAACCTGGCCCATGGTTTTGCGGCGTGTGATGCTTCGGATAAAAACCAGATCAGATTAATGAATGCGTCCAATATCGGTATTGTGAATGCATACAACGATATGTTGTCGGCGCATCATCCTTATGCCACTTATCCTGAGCAAATTAAAAGTGCCGTTCGTGAAATGGGTTGTACTGCGCAAGTTGCGGGTGGTGTGCCGGCTATGTGTGACGGTGTTACCCAAGGCCGCCCCGGTATGGAACTCAGCTTGTTCAGTCGTGATGCTATCGCCCAGGCAGCGGCAATATCACTGTCTCACCAAATGTTTGATGGCGTATTGTGCCTAGGTATTTGCGACAAAATTGTACCGGGCCTGTTAATAGGTGCCTTGCGATTTGGCCATTTGCCAACGCTATTTGTACCTGCGGGACCCATGCCCACCGGCATGTCGAACAAAGAGAAAAATCGTATTCGCCAGTTGTTCGCTGAAGGCAAGGTGGGTCGTGAAGAATTACTGGCGGCGGAATCTGCGTCTTATCACAGCGAAGGTACCTGTACGTTTTACGGTACTGCCAACAGCAACCAATTGTTAATGGAAGCCATGGGTCTGCAATTGCCGGGAGCGTCATTTGTGAATCCAGGTACGCCGTTGCGTGATGCACTGACCCGTGAAGCTGCACAACAAATTACGCGAATTACTGCACAGAGCGGCGACTTTCGTCCGTTGGCAGAAGTCTTCGATGAACGCACCATCGTTAATGGCATGGTGGGCTTACTGTCTTCTGGCGGCTCTACTAACCATGCTATTCACCTGATAACGGTTGCACGTGCGGCGGGCTTGATTATCAATTGGGACGACTTCAATGCGTTGTCAGGTGTCGTGCCATTGTTAGCGCGGGTTTACCCCAACGGTCAGGCCGACATCAATCATTTCCATGCCGCTGGTGGCACACCATACTTGTTTTCACAGCTAATGAATGCCGGGCTGATGCACAGTGATGCGCGCACCATGTGGGGCAAAACAATGGCGGACTTCGCGGTTGAGCCCACCTTGAACGGTGACAAAATCGAGTGGAAACCTGCTGTTACTGAAAGTCTGGATGCGTCAGTATTGGCTACCACTGCCGAGCCGTTTGATAAAGAAGGCGGTTTGCGTTTAGTGGACGGTAACTTGGGTCGCGGTGTGATAAAAGTGTCGGCAGTTGATGAAAAACATTGGGTTGTGGAAGGCCCGGCGGTTGTGCTCTCAAGTCAGCACAGTCTGCAAGAAAAGTTTGATGCCGGCGAGTTAAACAAAGATTGTGTTGTCGTTGTTCGCTTTCAGGGGCCGCGTGCGAATGGCATGCCCGAGCTGCATAAATTAACACCGCTGTTGGGCGTGTTGCAGGATCGTGGCCACCATGTTGCGTTAGTCACTGACGGTCGTATGTCTGGCGCCTCAGGCAAAGTCCCGGCTGCCATCCATATGTCACCCGAGAGTGCTGCCGGTGGCCCGTTAGCGAAAGTAAAAGATGGCGACTGGATCGTACTGGATGCACATCGTGGTGTGTTGTCCTGTCAGGTTGACGAAAAAGAATTTGCCGCGCGCGAACCTGCATCCATTACGGAAGTGAGTAACAAAGGGGTAGGCCGTGAGCTGTTCACCAATTTCCGCCGCGTTGTTACGTCTGCGGAGCAGGGCGCCACTGTCCTCTTTGATGCGTTAGAGGATTAATTATGTCGTTAAAGCTTTGGAATTTAGTGGCGGATATTGGTGGCACAAATGCGCGTTTCGGCCTCGAAGATTACGCCAGCAGTTCGCTGCAATTTGTGCGTATCTATTCGGTATCGGATCACACTCAGTTTATCGATGCGCTAGCCAATTTTTTGCGCGATGTAGCTGCCGAAGATGGCTGGCAGCCAACCCCGAGGGCTGCGTGCTTGGCCGTAGCTTGCCCGCCGGATGCAGATGTTATTCAGTTTACCAATAGCCCCTGGAGCATTAACCGCACTGATGTGGCAGAACTGCTGCAGGTCGCGCAGATCGATATTATTAATGACTTTGCCGCAGTGGGTCACGCTGTCTCTGGCTTGAAGCCACAAGACTGGCATCAAGTGGGCGTTGGTCACCCCGTTATCGGAAAGCCGATTGCAATTTTGGGCGCGGGTACCGGCCTGGGTGTTTGCTCACTGATTCCTGTGGGCACTGGCTACCATGTGATTGAAGGTGAAGGTGGTCATGTGGATTTTGCGCCTGTCGACGAACACGAAGCGGCAGTCTTAAGAGTGTTAACCGCCCGTTTTGGTCGGGTGTCTGTTGAACGATTAGTGTCAGGCGCTGGCATCTTAAATATCTACAAAGCCTTGGCTGAGTTGGCGGGTAAAACACCTGCATTGGAATCGCCCGCTGAGATTACTGAATCCGCTTTGCAGGGTGTTGATTCTCTCTCCGTCAAATCACTGCAAATGTTTTGCCGCATACTCGGTTCTACAGCGGGCAATTTAGCGTTAACGCTAGGTGCTAAAGGTGGCGTTTATATTGCAGGTGGTATTGTGCCGCGTTTTATCGAGTTTCTTGAACAAAGTGAATTCCGGCGTCGCTTCGAAGCCAAAGGTCGGTTAAGCAGCTTTCTCAGTGATGTACCCACCAGAGTTGTTATAAAAGATGATTTGGGCCTATTTGGCGCCATGAAAAAATTAAATTTGCAGGAGTTGTAAATGAGTTACGAATTTTCCGGCGCTGCCCGCCATGTTTTACAACAGGCTCCCGTGGTACCTGTTATTACTATCAACGATCTGGAGTCGGCATTGCCTTTAGCCAAAGCATTGGTTGCGGGTGGTATTCCAGTATTGGAAGTCACGTTACGCACGCAGTATGGCCTTGAGGCCATTACGCGGATTAAGCAAGAAATTGAAGGCGCAATCGTTGGTGCGGGTACGATTCTGAGTACTGACGACTTGAGCAAGGCCGTTGCTGCGGGTTCAGAATTTATTATTACCCCAGGGCTCACCGACAAATTGTTGGATGCGGGTATGGATTGTGGTGTACCGTTTCTGCCAGGTATAGCGACCGTCAGTGATTTGATGCGCTGCCGCGAAAAAGGCTTGAACACGTTGAAGTTTTTCCCCGCCGAAGCCAATGGCGGTGCCAAGGCGTTGAAAGCGTTTGGCGGTCCGTTTTCTGATGTGAAGTTTTGTCCAACCGGCGGCATTGGTTTGAACAATATCGAATCTTATTTTGCAGTACCGTCTGTGATGAGTGTCGGTGGATCCTGGATCGTGCCAGATAACTTGATTGCAGCGGGCGACTGGGAAGGTATCACTAAACTTGCCCGTGAAGCTTGCGATGTCGTAGCCAACATAAAAGCGGCCCAATAAGGATTTTTATGATGAACGAAGAAACAGATCTAATAATTTTTGGTGCCAAGGGCGACTTGTCTGCGCGCAAATTATTTCCCGCGCTGTATCACCTTGCCTGTAGTGACTTACTGCCAACAGAGTTGCGCATTATCAGCGTGGCAAGAGATGACGTTAGTCTTGAAGAGTTTTTAACACAATTAAAAGCGCGCTTGGAGCCGTTTATCGAGGCTAAATATTGGACCGAGAAACACTGGAAGTGTTTTGCTGACCGTTGCCTTTATGTTCGCGTCAATATGACAGAAGAACAGGATTACAACGGCTTGGCAGAGGTATTGTCAGAAGGGCGCACGAGTATTTTTTATCTGGCGACACCACCGAGTTTGTACAGCGATATTTGTAATAATATGGGCAGTACCGGGTGTCTGGAAGGTGAATGCCGTATCGTTCTGGAAAAGCCCATCGGACATGACTTTAAAAGCTGTACCAATGTTAACGAAACCGTTGGTAAACATTTTCCTGAAGATAAAATTTATCGTATCGATCACTACCTGGGTAAAGAAACGGTTCAAAACTTACTGGTACTGCGTTTTGCCAACCGCTTTATAAATGCCCAGTGGGACCAGAGTTGTATTGACCATGTGCAGATTACGGTTGCCGAAACCGTGGGTATTGAAGGTCGCTGGTCGTATTACGACAAAGTAGGCCAGCTGCGTGACATGGTGCAAAACCACTTAATGCAGCTATTGTGTTTGGTGGCGATGGAGCCACCAAACTCCATGACCGCTGACAGTATTCGTGACGAAAAAGTCAAAATCATCCGTGCGTTGCGAACCATTGATTCGTCTAATGTGGCTGAAAACTCAGTGCGCGGCCAGTACGCTGCCGGTTGGAATCAGGGACAGGCTGTGCCGGGCTATATGGATGAAGAGGGCAGTGTAGCAGCCCACAGTGACACCGAAACATTTGTTGCTATCAAAGCCTTTATTGATAACTGGCGTTGGGCCGGCGTGCCTTTTTACTTGCGTACCGGTAAGCGTATGCCCGCTAAGCACACGGAAATTGTGATTGCCTACAAAAGTTTGCCGCATAATATTTTTTCCGCTGGAGACAATATTCCTAATCGTTTGGTGATTCGCTTGCAGCCTAACGAAGGTATTGAAATGCAGATGGTGTCGAAGAAGCATAGCCTGAAAGATAAAATGGCTTTAGCGCGTCAAACCTTGAACCTCTACTTTTTAGGCTCATCAGGCATGGATCGAATTCCAGAAGCGTATGAACGTTTGTTTTTGGATGCGATCATGGGTGACCAGTCGTTGTTTGTTGGTCGTGAAGAAGTTGAAGAGTCCTGGCGTTGGTGTGACCAGCTAGTGAACGCCTGGCAAACACAAGCACAAGAAGTTAAGCATTATCATGCTGGCTCGTGGGGCCCCACTAAAGCAGAGCTGTTAATTGAAAAGGATGGGAGAAGCTGGCATGAGTGATGGTGTTTTCGATTCTGCAGATGACGTCGAATCCTATAACAGTTTTACTCATCGTGATGCCCTGGACTCACAGCTGGCTGATGATGTAGCGGCGATATTAACCAAAGCCGTTAACAAGCGTGGTAAAGCAACGTTAGTAGTTTCTGGTGGCTCGACACCATTGCAGTTTTTTAAATTTCTATCCGAGAAAGAATTGCCCTGGGCAGACATTACCGTCACCTTGGCTGACGAGCGTTGGGTGAATCCCGACCATGCTGACAGCAACGAAAAGTTAGTGCGTGAAAACCTGTTAGTGGGTAAGGCTGCGGCAGGCAAATTTTTACCGCTGAAAACGTCCCATACTGACGCCAACGATGGCCAGGCAGAGTTAGATGCAGAGCTTGCAGCATTAGGGCGTTTTGATCTGGTTATTCTGGGAATGGGTGGCGATGGCCACACCGCGTCGCTGTTCCCTAAAGCCAAAGCACTGAAGGCTGCTGTGGCAATGGATTCTGGCAAAAATTGTCTGGCAATCGATCCCGTAACTGCCCCTCATCAGCGGATGACAATGACGTTACCGCGGTTGTTAAACAGTAGAAAAGTATTTATCCATATTACCGGTCAAGAAAAGAAAGCCATTCTGCAAGATGCCGGTTGGCGGATTGATCCTGCTGAACAGCGTGAGCTGCCGATTAGTTTTATTTTGCAGCAGGAGAAAACTCCCGTCAGTATTTATTGGGCAGAATAGCAACGCTGACTTTGCCCGCGTAACCAATGCTACATGTAGCTAAAGGAATTTATTGTGATTCGTCGAACCAAAATTGTTGCTACCCTCGGTCCTGCTACGGACGATATAGTCACGTTGGAAAAAGTCTTGCGTGCGGGAGTGAATGTTGTCCGGCTTAATTTCTCCCATGGTGGTCCAGAGGATCATATGGAGCGTGCCAATAATGTGCGTGCTATTGCAGATAAAATTGGCCGTACCGTCGCCGTACTGGGTGACTTACAAGGGCCAAAGATTCGCATTTCGCGTTTTGCAGACGGTCCGATTAAATTGAAAAACGGTGACCGCTTTGCGCTGGATGCAGATCTTGATCGCGACGCGGGTAATCAGCATGAGGTCGGTATTGATTATCGGCAATTGCCGCAAGATGTATCGCCGGGCGATAAGTTATTACTGGATGATGGTCGGGTTATTTTACTGGTCGAAACCGTCAACGGTAATCGTATTGAAACCACCGTGTTTTCTGGTGGCAAGCTCAGCAACAACAAAGGTATTAATCGCGAAGGCGGTGGTTTGTCTGCCGATGCCTTAACCGAAAAAGATTTTCGCGATATAGAACTGGCCGCAAAAATTGGTGTTGATTACCTGGCCGTATCCTTTGTTCGCAATGCGGCAGATGTCGAAAAAGCCCGCGAGCTTTTGCATAAAGCGGGTGGCAATGCTGGCATTGTGGCTAAAGTTGAGCGTGCCGAAGCCGTGAATGATCACGATGTACTGGATGGAATTATTATTGCGTCGGATGCAGTCATGGTTGCACGGGGCGATCTTGGTGTAGAAATTGGCGATGCGGAATTGATTGCCGTACAAAAGCACATGATCAAACGCTCGCGGCAATTGAATACCGTTGTGATTACCGCCACACAAATGATGGAAACCATGATCACCAGCCCACTGCCTACGCGAGCTGAAGTATTTGACGTAGCCAACGCCGTACTGGATGGAACCGATGCGGTAATGTTATCGGCAGAGACCGCTGCCGGTGACTACCCAGTGGAAACTGTTGAAGCCATGTGTCGCGTTATTTTGGGGGCAGAGCGACAGCGTCAAACACAGCAGTCTCAGCATCGCTTACATCAACATTTTGGCCGTATCGACGAAGCAATTGCAATGTCAGTCATGTATGCGGCAAACCATATGGACGGTGTAAAAGCGATTGTCAGTCTAACCGAAACCGGGCATACGCCTTTGTTAATGTCGCGCATCAGCTCGGGTATCCCGCTGTTTGCATTTACCACGCACCCGGATACACAACGACGCTTGGCACTGTATCGTGGTGTAACGCCCGTCAGTATTGGTACCGATCAAATGTCGCCAGACTTGATTACCCCGGCTGTCATTGACGAATTGTTGCGTCGTGAAGCGGTGACAACCGGTGATATGGTGATTATGTCGAAAGGTGATTACCTAAACGTACACGGTGGTACAGACACCATGCGGATTATCCGCGTAGGCGACAAACATTAATGATTAGTTAATAACTGTAAAAAAAGCCGCTTCTGGTTACACACGAAGCGGCTTTTTTTATGGCTTTCCTCTATTAATGTTAAACACGGGTAGCCTGCTAGCGCTTAGCCTTGAAGGTGTAATTGTTAGGAAGATATCAGGTAGTATTCTTTTCTATTAACGTGATGATTCAATTACTCATGCAATTTTAAACGGTGATATTTTAGCTGTTCGGTACAGAGCAATATCTTGTGACAAACCAAAAAGATAAGAATCAATAAGCGTTATTATGTTTGTATTTTAATAAAAGGTGAGTGTTGGGTATTAATTTTCTTAAACATAACGCAGAGTGTTTTCAATATTCATTAAATTGAAAATTACAGAAAACTTTGGTCTATCCTACAAGTAGGACGTATTATGAATCCTATAATACGTCCTTAATATGTATCAGCAGTAGTGGGCTACGTTTAGTTTTAGAAATGGTGCCTAAGATGGTTTTAGAAATGGTACCTAAGACCAACTTGCATTGAGTATAAAGCGATAGATTTTTCAGGATCAGAGCTTGTACTTATTTCGTCCGAAGCACTTGTGTACTCGAGAGTTGTTGAAAGTGAATTTGAGATCTGAAAGCTGGTTCCTATACCAATAAAGGAATTTATATTGTCATCGCCGGCAGAAATTCCATTTTGAACGAACTCGTAGTCAAAACGACCAAGCCCAATAATTGTATACAGCTCTCCCCATTGCCATTCATAGCCAATGTGCGCATTTAGACCATATTGAGAATCAAGTTTAATATTTTCGCCGCCGCTAAATGTTTTATCTATATCCACGTGTCTATAGAAGGTCTCACCGGAGAGAAACCAGCCTTTATATAGCTTGTGTTTATACCCAGCTAAAACAGTACCAGAGTTACCGGATTCTCCATCAATCTCTCCAATGCTAGTTTTACTATCAAACAATAATCCAGATCTTCCTATCGTTGCACCCGTATAAAAGCCAGTGTCAGCGGCAACCGCATCGCTAAACGTTAAAATCGGTACGATTAGTAGTATCAAGAACGAAAAATATTGTGTTTGTTTCATCTTACCTCTCCTTTTACAGATCATCTTCTGTGTTGTACTTCAATAAATCTCCTGGCTGACATTCTAATGCCTCGCATATTGCTGCAAGTGTTGAAAAGCGAATAGCTCTCGCTTTTCCTGTTTTTAAGATTGATAAATTAGCTAAACTTACACCAACTTTTTTTGATAAGTCCGAAAGTTTCATCTTCCGTTGTGCCAATATGACATCTAAGTTAACAATTATTTGGGCACTTTCTTCTGCCACGCTAATAAACCTGTTTTTTAATTAAATTGTTAATTTCGATTCTTCTTGGATAGTCGCAGCGAATTCCATAATTTTCGCAATCAGTAAAAATAATAAGCCTGCGACAAGAAGATCAAGTTCCAATAATCCTAAAATATTGATATCAGGCATTTGTGGGCTAATGTTCCGGTAAAGTAAATACGCTCCAGCAGTGGGTACTACGAACATTTGCAAGATAGACATGACCATTAAGGCATAGCCAATGTTAATGAAGTGGCGTGCGTTTTGCGCCTCGAAAATATGGTTGTCACTATAAAGAGCACATAACGCCCAGAGTTGATACAAGGCAAACAGCCAGCAGAAGTTCCCAGTATTAACAATGAAAAAAAGCACCGCTTTATCAAATGCTTGGAAGCTGGTGAGAGGTTTTGTCCAAACCTCACCTTGAATCAGTAGCGCAACAGGCTGCGAGCTGAAAAAGAAAGTAATAATTTCGTCGGCAACAAGAGCTAAGCTGGCTGCAATTAAAACGATTCGCATCGCCATGATGTAGCGATTGAGAGGGGGACTTAGAGGTGTATTCATTTCATACCTGTTCAGCTGAATTCACATTTCTGGCGTTAGATTAGCAGAAAAATATTGATAAACAATATTTTTTTATCGATTATCGATATATTTATGCCTTATTAAGCTGAGATGCTAGCGTCTATCAGTGTTAAACACGTGTCAGTCCGCTACGGTTAACAAAAGGGCAAATAGCTAGGCACTAGTCGCCAATACCATATCTGATAACGTATACCGCAGCCGTGCGTGAAGCTTTAAAAATAACGCGGATAAAAAGCCTGTCAGATTGATTCCGCATCACTTTTTATTGACAACTGAGTTGTCATATATGACAATTTAGTTGTCAAAGTGTGAGTGAGTATTATGCCTACAATGAAAGATACAGATCCTTATCAGATAACCTGGTTAATTAGACGGTTGTTTCGCTCCATGGGCCATGCAGCGGATAGTTACCTTGAAGAGCTCGGTGTTTCCGCAGCAGAACGCGCGGTGATGGAATTTCTATATCCTGATAAAGAGCTTTCCGTTCCACAAATTGCGGAGCTTTATCGTGTCTCCAGGCAGCATGTTCAAGCAACTGTGAATGCGCTTCTCAAGCAAAACGTCTTATCAATAAAAGAGAATCCCAAGCACAAACGCTCGTCACTCATCATGCTAAATGACAAAGGCCGTAGCCTGTTCTCAGACATAGCTAAAAAAGATAAAGAGGCTATTAAGCTGCTATTTAATGGCATTTCTGACTCAGAGGCTAAAAGAGTTCGCGCTACCTTGGAAAAAATGAAAGAGAATTTATCGTGAGGATTTTGTGATGAAAAACCTGTTAACCAATAAAGTCATCCGTTCCGTCATCTATATCTGCGTGTTTATGGCAATAACGATTTTTGGATTGTGGTCTTGGAACACGCTCGCTGAATTATTCGGTGGGCCGCAGGCTCAGTATAAGCATATGGTTGCGGCTATAAGCTTGCTGCTGATCGCGAGGTTATTTCTGTTTCAGCATGCTCCTAAATGCTGGCACTCTTCACTCTGTGATAGGTAAGCAAGTGCTTAATAGGCCTGTCAGGTGGGCCTTTCGCTTAACGTTTTTATAGTTACTGTGATACGTTTACAATAGACGCTGTTGCTCAATGCTCCAGATGCACAAGCCGGCTAAACGGTATCCCTTGTGCTGTGGTTAGCATAAGGAGACATCTGGAAACGGCAGTAAACTGCACAAAGATCATAGAATAGTGGCTTTTCTGAACCAAAAAGAAAGCTGCTATTTAGTAATATAACCAAACCACTATAAATCTAAACGAGACACTCTATGAAACTCGAATCTATTGCACTGCACGAAGGTTATAAGTCCGAAGCTACCACCAAAGCTGCGGCGGTACCTATTTATCAAACCACATCGTATACCTTTGATGATACTCAGCATGGCGCGGACCTGTTTAATCTAGCCGTGCCGGGCAATATTTACACCCGCATTATGAACCCAACCACCGATGTGTTGGAAAAACGTGTAGCAGCGATGGAAGGCGGTATTGCAGCGCTGGCGGTGTCGTCTGGTATGGCGGCCATCACCTATGCGATTCAGTGTATTACGCAAGTGGGTGACAATATTGTGAGTACCAGCCAGTTGTATGGCGGTACCTATAATTTGTTTGCGCACTCGCTGCCGCGCCAAGGTGTGGACGTACGTATGGTGTCGCATGATGATTTTGCGGGTTTTGAAAGCGCCATCGACGAAAATACCAAAGCGGTATTCTGCGAGTCGATTGGTAACCCAGCCGGTAATATTGTCGATATTGCGCGTTTGGCCGAGATTGCCCACAAACACGGTGTACCGTTGATTGTCGACAACACAGTGGCTACGCCGTATTTGTGTCGCCCGTTTGAGCTGGGTGCCGATATTGTAGTGCATTCACTCACTAAATATATTGGCGGCCACGGTACAACCATTGGCGGCATTATTGTCGATTCGGGTAAGTTTGATTGGGTCGCCAATAAAGACCGTTTTCCGATTCTTAACGAGCCAGATCCTTCCTACCACGGTGTGGTTTACACCGAGGCCTTAGGTGCTGCCGCGTATATTGGTCGCTGTCGAGTAGTGCCGCTGCGCAATACCGGTTCTGCTATTTCGCCGATGAATTCATTTCAAATTTTACAAGGTTTGGAAACCCTGGGTTTGCGAATGGATCGCCATTGTGAAAACGCCCAGCGCCTGGCGGAATATTTACAGCAACACCCGAAAGTAGAGTGGGTAAACTACGCTGCTTTACCGGATAGCCCGTATTATGAAAACTGCCAAAAAATTACCAAAGGCAAAGCCTCAGGTATTTTGAGTTTTGGTATCACCGGCGGTATTGATGCCTGTGCCAAGTTTATTGATTCGCTCGATATGATTTTACGTTTGGTCAATATTGGCGATGCGAAATCACTGGCATGTCATCCTGCTTCTACTACGCACCGTCAGTTGAATGAAGAAGAGCTTAAGAAAGCCGGTGTGAGTGCCGACCTGGTGCGTATCTCGGTAGGTATTGAGCATATCGACGATATCATCGCCGATGTATCGCAGGCATTAGATAAAGCCTAATCGCGTGATTTGGGGGCCAGCATTCAGTGCTGGCCCACTACCGGCAGTGATCGATTTAAAATGAAATAGAACGATTTCTCTGTAGGGGAATCTAGCAGCCGTTTCTGGTTACACCAGAAGCGGCTTTTTTTATTACCGGCCCTAGCACTTTTAAACATGGGTAAGCCTGCAAGCACTAAAAACAGAGCAAATAATCTAGCACTGCTAGTCAGCCCAATTTCTGTTAATTCATACAGTATATTGAAGGTGGCGTAATTTTAATGCGTGTTTTTCTGGAAATGGCACGTAAAGTTTGCGCGACTATTCAGAAGGTGCTAATAATGACCCTTTCCCGTCTAGGGGTTAGCTAAATCCCATCCGAAATAACCGGCGAAGGAGACCAGAATAGCGCGCATGCCCGTATTTCTGGAACGAAGGATTGAGTCACTATGAAAAAACTACCGTTAAATCAAATAGCTAAACCGGCAAAGCTAGTAATCGCTTTGCCGGGAAACCGCGCATGCGCGCTATTAAAATGATAGCTATTTAAGGCGGATGTTTATCCATGGAGCAAGAGCAGTGATAAGGCAAATTAAACCTGGTAAGCCGTATTACGAATGGATTCAAAGCCTGTTGTGTAGGATGCATAAAAACAAAGTCGTGGTGGCATTGGTGAACAAATTAGTCAGGATTGTTTGGGCCATACTTGCCCACGATAGACGGTACAGCCAAGTGGCTGTTTAATATAAAGTTTAGATACCCTTGTTTTGCTGAGTAAAGTAAGTTGATGACAAAGCAGGTCAGACCGTGACTTGGGCACTCTGTGTTTAACATCGTTTTTTGAAAAACGCTAAAATGATTAGAGCCAGGTCAGCGAAGTTCATCAGGGATAGAAGCCAAAGAAAGCTTCATTGGAAATCCGAATAGATGGCTGCAAAACCTAATTGTCAGTGCTTTTTTACTTGCAAAAAATGGGGTGTCCATAGATGTTAAATGTCTTATCCGAGTAAGGAGAAAAAATGAGTCAACTGGAAGAAACACAAGCGTCACTATCTCGGATGCAGGCATTTGATCCGAAAAGCCTTGCTAGAGAGGAAGAACTGGGAAGGAATTTTGATTTCTCTGCTATTGTGGCTCCAGCATCAAAACTTATTAGGCTCTACAATCAGTTAGGCCTTTCGACGCTGGATGACTTTCCAGACCAAATACTTGCTCAAATCAAGCAACAGGCCGATGCTGACTATAATAGGTTTCAGGAGGTTTTAGATTTTGATCCAACTACTGTAGAAAACCAGAATCCTACCCAGCCTAGAGATCAATTAATCCAACAGGTTAGGAATGCATACGATCCTGCATTTCAGAAACTCTTCCCATTTATATCATATGGTACGAGTAAGTCTGTTGATTTTCAAAGGATGGAAAATGAAGCTCGTGCAATGCTTCAAAATGTAAAAGATGAAGCATCAGAAATAACTGAGCAGTTAACTGAGCATCAAGAACAAGCACAAGGTGTTCTTGCAGATGTTAGAAAAGTTGCAGCAGAGCAAGGTGTTTCACAGCAAGCGATTTACTTTAAAGATGAGGCGGAGGCGCATGAAGCACTAGCAGAAACTTGGCGAAGAAGAACTACCAAATTGGCTTTGGGTCTAGGTGTTTATGCTTTTTTGAGTATATTTTTTCATAAATGGTCTTGGTTGCAGCCCGAAGATACCATTCAGTCTATACAGCTTGTTACGAGCAAGATTCTCATTTTTGGTGTTATATCTTATATGCTGTTTCTATCGGCCAAAAACTTTCTATCTCACAAGCATAGCGCCATCGTTAATAAGCATAGGCAAAATGCATTGATGACGTACACAGCCATCACCGATTCGGCAGCAACTGAAGAAAGTAAAGATATAGTGCTTAACCATGCATCCGCTTGTATTTTTTCACCGCAAGACACTGGGTTTATTAAATCTGATTCTCAACAGTCAAATACTACAAGGTCTGTTGTTGAGCTAATTCCGAAAACAACAATGAAACTGGATTCACAGTAACATTTAACAAGCAAAGGCAGCGAATGCTTCGCACCGCTGCTTTGAGCGTTAGCTGAATATAAAAACTGGCCCTGATGAGGGATTAGGATGAGAACGCCAAAGAAAAGGAAAGAGAAGTTATCCATATACCTAGCCAAGACAGGTATTGAGTGCGACGTTTCAAAGGCAGTTAATCTCGAGAACTCTAAGCCCCCTATCGAGATGGAAGTACAGGGTCTTGAAGCGACTCTTTATGTAAAAAAAGAGCCCCCGAAGCCGCCACCTCCATGGACAAAGCTCTTTACAGAACA
This sequence comes from Cellvibrionaceae bacterium, assembly GCA_050290265.1. GTDB lineage: Bacteria > Pseudomonadota > Gammaproteobacteria > Pseudomonadales > Cellvibrionaceae > JBNKFV01. The sequence continues at coordinate 22,692 of JBNKHI010000010.1, read as the reverse complement.
TCAGGATCTACCAGAGGATATATTTGGAGGTAGAAGATCTGTCGGGGCTGCATTGATGGTTAGGCTGGATGAAAACCTATTCGTATTGACTTTTGGGACTGGTTTTCATCTTCTTAAGAATGAAGCTATAGAAAGAGATTTCGGGCTACGTGTAACGCTAAATTCCGTAGACCCAGACAAATTAAGAAGCCTCGATAAGGCTAGCTATGATCACAACCCCCTTAATTCGAGAACACAGAGTTCAATCGATTTGGGTGTGTTTGATCTAGATGTTGACTCTGAAATGGACATGCTTTACGCGGTAACCGGTGCATCTACGGTTCCAATATTTGGTTCTCATGTGACTGGAAGGGATGCACTTACTCTAGTCTTAGAAGTGAATCTAAATGGGTTAAAAGAAATTCTTTCAGAGTGTTTGCTGAGGTATAAATCATCTCTACCTAAGGATTTTGAGTGGGTTGAAAATATTCAACGAGTTAAGGATAAAGAGCTGCATGAGGTATTGGATCTAGAGCTTGATGATATTCTAGCTAAAGGTGAATTTAAGAATATGTGGCTTGGAGAGCCGGAGATTATCGATTGGGAATCACAAGTTGGCTATTCGTTCGATTTGTATCAAAAGACACCTAGGCACGTTGTCCTAAAAATTGATGATTTGGTAAAGTACTTTATTGAAAAAAGCATACCTTTGACATCAGATAGTCTTAAGAATCAAAGTGTTCACATTAACGATAGCGAGTACAATTCTATTAAGAAATGGTCCGCTTACAGATGTATATATGCAGAGGTTTCTACAGAAAATGAGCAATACATTTTGCGAAATGGTCAGTGGTATATCGTAAATACAGACTTCGTGGCTAGTGTAGATAAGTACTTGGAAGGCTTTGATGTCTACGACTTTAAATTTCCTACCTACTCGCACGACAGAGAGGAGGACTATAATGAATTTGTGGTCGCATCATTTGATAACATTGAATTAATGGATAAGAAGTTTGTAAAAATTGGCGGGCCTCATGACAAACTCGAATTTTGCGATTTAATTAAAGACTCCAGTGAATTTATTCATGTTAAGTACTACAGAAGTTCTGCCACTTTAAGTCACCTGTTCTCACAGGGGTTTGTTGCTTCTGAGGCGTTTATTGGTGATGCTGATTTCAGGAGGCGATTAAATGATAAACTTCCAAAATCCTCAAAATTGACATGCACTGACTCTAGGCCAGACCCAAGTAAATATAAAATAATCTATGCGGTTGCCGCAAATCGAGATATCCCCAAAGACCTGCCGTTTTTTTCAAAAGTGACTTTAAAAAATGCACTGAAAACGTTAAAAACACTGAATTTCAGTGTTTCCATTTCAGCAATAGAGGTTGATCCAGTCCTTGAGATAAAGAAAAAGGGAAAGCCTGCCAAGGAAAAGAAACTAGCATGATTCTAGCCCGCCAGCTAACAAACGCGTCAATAAGGACGCTCGCAAGCTTGCGCCTATTACGCGACTGTTAGGAACTTGCTAGATTGTACGTATATCATTTAGAAAATAGTCTTTAACAGAGGATATTCTCATGTACAAAAACGTATTTATCTCTTTGATTTTACTCGCATCTCAAACTGCTCATAGCGAAGAAGCAATTAACAAATCTCAAAATGTAGAAAGTTCTGCTGGTGGAGATACTCGTATATTAGTATCAATGCCTGATCAATCACGCGAGCTTATGCGTAAAGATATGTTGGACCATCTATTGTCCTTGAACCAAATAATCGGTTATCTCGCATCCAATAACCTTGATGCAGCTGCAGATATTGCAGAAACTAAAATGGGGCTAAGTTCAATAGGGAAGCATCGTGGCACGGGTATAGGCCCAGGCAGGTTTATGCCTGTTGAAATGCGAAATATAGGTCAGAGTATGCATACTGCGGCAACAGAATTTTCAAAAATCGCCAAACAAGGTGATTTAAAGAATGCATACAGTGCACTTCAGAAAGTAACCAGCTCATGTGTTGCCTGTCATTATAGCTATCGCACACGATGAGCTATTACATTGCCACCACCCCCCCCTGGCAAGCCAGCCATAATCCCGAAGATTAGGTATTTGAAAAAATTAGCCCTAGTGTCGGTTTGTGGTGGCTCCTGTGGATTAGCGCTAATATCCTAGGCCACGTTATTTCCCGCATGGCGAATGGGGTAGAAGAGGTTTTCGAGCTTATGAATTTAAACCTCCTTACGCTATGCTCCAGCCGGCTCTTGTGCAGGGCGTTATACACTACCACTTGAGGAAGCTCTATGAACGAACATGAAAAGCTGAATTACGTTGAGTTTGGGTCTGCTGATCTCAGTGCGACAAAAGCATTCTTCGAAAAGGCGTTCAACTGGTCCTTCGTGGACTATGGCCCTGACTATACCGCATTTTCGGGCCAGGGCCTTGATGGTGGATTCTTTAAGGCAAACTTACATTCAAATACTTCAAACGGTGCGGCTTTGCTTGTCTTTTATAGCAACGACCTTGAGTCGACGTTGGCTAAGGTATCTAACGCTGGCGGTAAAATAGTTAAGCCGATTTTCTCTTTTCCGGGTGGCCGTCGCTTCCACTTCACAGAACCCTGTGGCAATGAGTTTGCTGTTTGGTCAGAGCTGGGCGCATAGCCAATGGCTACAGTGGATGCCTTGCGCTCCACAGGTCAGCATTGAGGCAGTCGTTAGACGGTACTGGACGCCGGTGCACATTGATTTCCGGGTCAAAGATTTTGAGGGCACCCTTAAAAAGGCATTAGCAGCAGGCGCAATATCTGAAGAAGAGCACAGGGTTTCCGGTTATTCTCCAGTAGCGTTTTGTAGTGATCCATTCGGCCATGGGTTCTGCATAGTAGGGCAGGAAGCACTGTGAACATTCTGGGTTTTATCTTGCGCCTGACAAACCGTCGCATTGTGGCCCCAAACTGGGTGTTATGCGAATGAAAATGTTCTATACCATAGAGAGTATTTGAGGTGTTTTTTGGGGCATTTATATTAATAGCTTTAATAGTGGGGTGCATAGTTGCCCTCTATAAAATTAGAAATATGGGTGTGTTTTTATTAGCCCTTGGTATTCCGTTGTTTTTCGTTTTTATCAGAAATTATAGATTGTGTGCACTGGATAGTGTGTCAGAAGCTTGTGTTTGGGCCTATTTAATATACGTGCCAGCTTCATTGGTAGGGATTTTTTTATATTTATTAGTGTCAATTATTCAAGTTAAAATTTATGGTAAAGCCAATAAATAATGTGCATAACAATGCGCTGTTGGCCTTGCGGCGGCTACACTTTTATCCAGCGCCAAAAGCATCGCGTTATACCTATATAGGAAATCAATGTTGACTAAGGTTGTTCTTAAAGGGCACATAGTCGTGCCCGACTCTGAGATGGCCGCTGTAAAATTAGAACTCGTCAATCATATCGAGTTAACTCGGCAAGAAAGCGGTTGTTTAGTTTTCAACGTTTCTCAGGATACTGAAAATCCGAATAGATTTAATGTCTATGAGGAGTTTGCTGATCGACATTCATTTGCGAATCATCAAGATCGAGTTCGTCAGTCAGCGTGGGGAGCCGTTACTGTAAATATTGAGCGACACTATGAAATCAGTGGTGTTGATTAACAGGGTAAGGCTGTGAAACTAACGTATGACCAGTCACGCTGCTGGGAAGTCACAACCTTCGCGCTTGCGTTGCTGTGGTTTTCCTCTGGTGTCTGAAGTGTTATTTGAAACCTAAATTCAAGTCAGGAGTAGCTCTATGAAAAATCGGATTCTGAAAATATGGCGAGAAAATAAGTCATTCCTGCTCTTCATTGCGTTAATGTTTGTCTACCGCAGTGTTGTTGCGGATTGGAATGAAGTGCCAACTGGGTCAATGAAGCCGACGATCGTAGAAGGCGACCGGATTCTTGTAAACAAATTAGCATACGATGTCAGAGTGCCGTTTACGAACGTGTCCTTGCTCAAGCTTTCAGACCCTGCCAGGGGAGACATCATCATTTTTGATTCAAAGGTGTCTGGAAAAAGGCTTGTTAAGCGTGTCGTTGGTATACCGGGTGATATTGTTGCGCTTAGAAATAACGCCTTAATTATTAACGGGCAGCCTATAGCCTATAAAGATGCTGCTTCAACTGCTTCAACTGCTTCAACTGCTTCAACGGTAGATCTACAGGAAAACCTTGTGGGTGTGGAGCATCTCATCCGTATCGATAAACACGGTTCCAGGTTATCAAATTTTCAACCACTGCAGATTCCTGCTGGTTATTATCTCGCAATGGGCGACAACAGAGATAACAGTGCGGACTCTAGAGTCATTGGTCTTATTCCAAGGCATGAGATAGTGGGTCGAGCTAAGAGTGTTGTGTTGTCGCTTAACTACGATAATTTTTATATCCCGCGTAAAAACAGGTTTTTTCATACGCTGTAGTTGTGGCCGAAAGGTATCGTAAAGGTATCGTTATGAACCCTATTTATGCCGTGCTGCTAATTTTTATGGTGTGCACCGGTATTTGTTATTCCATCGCTAAAAAAAGAAGGGCCAACGTTTCATTCTGGGTAGTAATGGGTGCGCTATTCGGGCCTTTGGCTATTCCATTTGTATTTTTCTCCAAGCCAGTAGGTCATGCATAAGTCGAGTCGTTTATCCCATAATAAACACGGGCTTGTTTAGGTTTGTGGTGTGCTTAAATCGTAGGCATGGATGTTGCTTTTGTAGTGCATTAGCACTAGCAAACCTAATAGGGAGGCATGAACGATGGTTATGAATGGGGTGCAGCCATTTATATCGGCAAGTGTTGCTACTAAAAATTATGAACGCGGCGAAACATTGCCGCTTGGTAGTCAGCCAAAACCGATAGAAACAGCGCAGCCGGGTGCCACCATTGTGAATCTAGGCAGGGCAGAATCGGTGGCTGATGTCGCAAAACAATATGATGTCAGGCATATGTCGCCGCTGGATATGTCGAAGCTGAGTCAAAGGCTTTATGATACCGGGGCTATTTCGTTCAAAGATCACAGCTTGTTATCATTTCAGCCGGAATTAGGGGCCGGGTTTGTCGGCGATGCCAGCTTGGCAACTGCGCCAAAAGATTTTATGCAGGCGTGGGAGCAGCAGTTAGTTAATCATCAGCAACGAGGCGAAGAAGCCTTTGCTGAAAACGATAGGCGAATATTGAACATATTGGGCAATATAGACGCACTACGCCAGAGCTGATCAGTAAAATGGCGAGTTTTCATGTTGTGACAATGTCGTTGTAGAGGCTGAAATAGAAATCGACGCCGATCATTTTTTTACGACACGACATGACACGCGCAGATATCCACTGCTGTAAGCGCCAGCTCCGCATTACTTTCGTCCGCACTGACAGCCGCACAGCCGAAACGACTACCGTAAAATAGGTTAAACTATGGCCTTCGTTCACTCAGTCCCAACGTTGAGTGTTATGTTTATAATGGCTCCGCCTGGAAGGACGTATGAATAAAAAAATTACATCAGATCCTGCTAAGTTAGTGGAGAAAAACCGGGAGCTTTTGCATTCTGAGCTTATGAAGGTTGTTTCTCATACGCAGAGGGAGCAGGGCGAGTGGATCTTACACTCCGTCATGGTCGAAGGTTGTGATGTTCCGTTTAAGTTTAAACGGAAGGGCAATTATCAAAACTTAAAAGGTGCGCGAGTGAATATGACGTACTACCTGGCGAATGAAGAAGTAGCGGGTATTAGTTTTGAATATATGAAAGTTGTACGTATCAAAAGAGGTTAGTTAACGTCAGTTTATGGCTGTAATACTTTTTCGGTGCCGTTTTATGACTTTGTAGGTGAGCGGGATACGCTTGTTAAGTGGGCCGATAATCGTGGCCGAGATGGAATAAAAGAGTATTGGAGCGAGAATAACCGGGTGAGCCTCGACGGCAAAAACACCGGGATGGACGATAATGTATAACCACCTTCACGTTGCTCGTTACACTGCGTGCTGCAGGATCTGAAACCTCTTCATAAAACTACACGTCATTTTTCTGATGCATTTAAGGGCTTGGCAGCCCTTTTTAATGCTTGTTAAAACCCACTGTTGATCATCAAATTTTTGCAGAAAATGTAAGCTGCTAATTGCGCAATATTCGCTTGGACGGTCGTTTTTTACTGGAAACTGTCGGCCTAAGGCCATTGAATGGCGTCATGCGCAAAAATTATTCGCCAAAATGGCAGCCATAAAATGGCGCAAAAAAATAATGCCTCGCCCTATCTTAGTGATTTCTCCAGGTTTGTCTGTTCTAACTCGTATTTTGGATGAGCGGCTTAATTTCTTAACCTGTTGTTTTCTAAAATTATTTTTTATTTTTTCTACGTTTTTATAAGTCACAGAATTACGCTTAAACAGGGTGGCTGCGCACCATAAAAAGGCGTAATAAGAATCGCAATAAATACCCCCTCGTGGGTACATACACCGTGGTGACGTTCTCTTTAATCTTTGTCACGACAATCGTTTTTAACGACGCGTTCTATTTTGCCGTCAATGGCGCTGGCTCTTTTAACCAATCCATCCGAATTATCGACTAGCACTACGGGAAATTTATGTTAAAAAATTTAATAAAATGCACGAAAAAAATTCCTTCTGTGGCAATGCCTTCAATACACAGCGTGATTAAATCAGCAATTAAAGCGTTGCCGCTGGCCACTGTGCTAATAGGCGCTGCTCATGCTGCGCCGACCGCTGACCTCGTTGTATTAAATGCAGATGTTTACACCAGTGATAAAAATCACCCGCGAGTGCAAGCCTTTGCGGTAAAAGATGGGCGCTTTTTAAGTGTTGGTACCAATGGTTATGTCGATCCTTATATTGGTAAAAATACCAAGGTGATCGATGCAAAAGGTACAACTGTGACGGCGGGTTTTGTTGATAGCCACTCTCACCTGGAAATGGGGACGACTCGTGTTGTGGGTGTTGATTTATACGGGGTTGCCAAAAAGAAAGACTGGTTAAAGAAAGTTGCTGCTGTCGCAAAAAACAAAAAGAAAGGTGAGTGGATTGTGGGTGGCGGTTGGGACTATACGCTGTCCGAAGGTAAGTACCCCACCAAAGAAGATTTGGATTCGGTGGTGAATGATCGTCCTGTCATTCTTCAGGATAAAGACCTGCACTCGGCCTGGGTCAATTCCTATGCCTTAAAATTAGCGAATATCACGGCAGAAACTGAGGTGCCCGCTGGTGGCGAGATTGTTATTGATGAAAAAACCGGTGAGCCCACTGGTATTTTAAAAGAAGGTGCTGCAACGCTTGTGAGAGCACTGCAGCCGAAAAAATCAGAGGCAGAAGCCCTTGCTGATTTAAAGGCTGTGTTTAGCTATGCGAACAGTAAAGGCATTACTACGGTTCACAATATGGCTGGCCCAAGCCAGGAGCTTCCTTATGCGTCGTTGGCCGAGCGCGGTGAGCTAACGTTGCGTGTATGGTACGGGCAATTTAGTTTTTCTTCTGACGACATTCAGCAAGCAGTAACAGACCGAAATATTTTAAACGAACGTATTGCCAAGACTGGGCTTGAATATACACAAGGTCCGATGCTGGAGCTTGGGTTTATCAAAACCATCATTGATGGGGTACTTTCTACGCACACTGCTTTTTTAGCGGAGCCTTATGCTGATCGCCCAGATTGGCGGGGCAAGCCATTTCGTACACAAGCTGAGCTTGAAGGTGTCATTAGTCAGGCCAACTCAAGTGGCTTTCCAATATCGGTACATGCTATCGGTGATGGCGGTGTGAAGATGGTTGTAGATGCATTTGAAAGCGCTGCCCAACCCGTTTCTGCGCCCAACAGAATAGAGCACCTGGAGGTTGTTGAGCCCGACGATATTCTGCGCATGAAGCAGTTAGATATTGTGGCATCGATGCAGCCTGATCATGCTGCTGGCGTTGTTGGCAAGTACATTACAGAACGTATCGGCGAGGCGCGTGAAAAATATGCGTACGCTTGGCGCATGTTCTTGGACGCGGGTGTAAAACTGGTGTTCAGTGCCGATTATCCTACCTCTCCACTCGATCCCCTGCTGCAAATTAAAGACGCGTTGTATCGCGAAAGTCCTGTAGGGCTAGGCGGGCCTTGGCACACTGAAAACGCCGTGACATTTGCAGAAGCGCTGCAGGCTTATACGCAATCCGGTGCCGATATCACTACCTGGGGAAATCAAATTGGCAGCATTACCCCAGGAAAGTGGGCTGACTTCGTTATTTTTGAAAAACAATTTCCGAATCCTGTAGACCGAAGTCTTATGGACAACTCTGTCGTTTCAACCTATCTGGCCGGAAAGCGCGTCTACTCAAAAAAATAAATAAAACCGTTTTCCGCTCGGCAACTTAAGTAAACATCAAAGGAAAACATTATGAATCACAAGAAAGCCTTATCCGCGGCGATATCGGTAGCCTTGCTACCTGTCGCGCTGCAACCCGTAACACTGTTAGCGCAGGAGAATGTCTCCGATGGTGCTAATTACAATTTTTTGGAGGTCGTTGAAGTTACGGCAACTCGCCGGTCAGAATCTCTGAAAGAGGTTCCTATCAGCGTTTCCGCGTTCAACCAGGAACTACTTGACCAACAAGGCTTGAAAGAAGTGGATGATCTGGTTCAGTTTACGCCCGGGTTGTCGTTACGCCGAGGCGATAATGGTTCTAACGTTATTGCTATTCGCGGTATTGCATCAAACGTGGGCGCAGGTACTACGGGTATCTACATTGATGATACGCCGATTCAGGCCAGAAACCTGGGTTATGCCGCTAACTCAGCTTTTCCCGTGTTATTTGATGTGCAGCGTGTAGAAGTGCTTCGCGGTCCGCAGGGAACCCTGTTTGGTGCTGGCTCTCAAGGTGGAACAGTACGTTTCATTCAAACTGAACCCGACGTCAATGCGCCCTCCGTTTATGCCCGCAGTGAATACTCTGTAACCGATGGTGGCGACTCTTCATACGAAGCCGGCATAGCGGGTGGAATGCCTTTGATCGACGGTAAGCTTGGTATCCGTGTGAGTGCTTTCCAGCGCACGGAAGGTGGTTGGATAGACCGCATCGATGCTGACCCCGTAGTTGTTGATGCAACCGGTGATTCAGGTCCCGCGTCGTTGCAATTTACGAATCGTGAAACTATCACTGAAGATACCAACAGTACTACAACCGACAATTATCGTATTGCATTGCAGTGGCAACCCACCGACCGCTTGCAGATTACACCTTCCATCACTTACCAAAATCAGGAACGTGATGATGGCTTCAACAGCTTTTGGATGTCTGCCAGCAGTGGTGGTGATTATGCGCGACTGGCAACCCGTGCAGGCAGTGGTCCGGAGTTTATCGATATCGGCTGGCCTGATACCGATTCCGGTGAGGATGAATTTACCATTTCTGCTGTCAACGTTGTGTGGGATCTCGACTTTGCGGAGCTCTATTCTACAACTTCGTATTTTGATCGCAGCTTCTACCAATATTCTGATATGACGCCGTATTATGATTGGTGGTATGGCCGCCTCGACGAGTCTGGGGTTCTGGCAACGGATGGGCACAAAGCGGTCTCTAAAAGTGAAATTTCGCAAAAAACCTTAACCCAGGAAGTTCGCTTGCAATCTATATCAGACGGGCCGCTGGAGTGGGTGGCTGGCTTTTTTTACTCTGATGCAGAACAGGACACCTTGCAGAATATACGGCTGAACTTTCTCAATAATGCCGACTCGATCAAACGATTTTATTTGCCCGATTTTTTGGCCTTTGTTGACGACGGTTTCCCCTATGGCCCTGGTTTCTCAGCGTACCAAAACCACTTTGGTATAAATCCATCAGCCGATGGGCGTGAGTGGGGGTTGGCGCTGAATACTACAGACGAGCAGTTTGCTGTATTTGGTCAGGTCGATTACGACATGACTGAAAAACTCAGGTTAACCGCTGGTCTGCGTGTTGCCCGTAACGAGCAGACGTCGTTAGCGCAGTACAGTGGTGCAACCAACAATTTGAATGCGCCTATTAACAATTTAGGTGCACCTGTACCGGCGCCATTTAATACACCGGAGTATGTCAGCGCCACAGGCGATAACGCCGAGACGTCGGTAACACCAAAGTTTGGTGTTAGTTACAAGTTTGATGCTGACAATATGGCCTATGCTTCTGCTGCTAAAGGTTTTCGCCCGGCCGGTGTGAGTAAGCGCCTGGTGGGGATTTGTGATGGCGACTTGGCATCTTATGGTTATACGGATGGTGACGGGAATCCGTCAAATCCCACCGAGTACGATTCTGATACGGTGTGGAGTTATGAAATCGGCTCTAAAAACAGTATGTTGGATAGCAAACTCTACGTAGAAACCAGTGCCTATTATATTAAGTGGGATGATATTCAGTCGTTAGTTTTCCTGACCAATTGTGCCGAAGGCTTTACGGCGAACCTGGGTTCAGCCGAATCAAGTGGGTTTGATTTACTGGTGCGCTACAACATTACGCCTAACCTGCAGATTTCAAGTTCTATCGGTTATAACGATACGCATTACAGTGAAGATGTTTTCTCGCCAAATGGTACTGCCCTTGTCACCGATGGTAGTGCAGTTGCGGGCGCAGTAACACCTTGGATGGCGTCGTTTTCGGGCCAGTATTTCTTCGGCTTACCGACGGGTCAAGAAGGTTATTTCCGAGCTGATGTTGCTTATCGATCGAGTGCATTGGAGCAAGGCGCTACTGATCCTGATAGTCCTACTTACAACGCCGACCGAAGCCCTAATGATGCTTACACCACCGTTAACATTAGAGCCGGTGTACAGTTTTCTAAAGTGGATGTGTCGTTGTTTGTCGATAATCTTGCTAACGAAGACGTATTGTTGAACGCGGCAAACCGTGATGTTTTTTCTGGTGCTAGTCGTTTGGTTTGGCGAGCGTCAACGATTCGTCCGCGCACTGCGGGTGTTTTTGTGACTTACCGTTACTAATTTACTAGCGTGACGATCAATAATTCAGGGATGAGTTATTGATCGAGCATAATGCCTTTTGTGTCGGTGTCGATAAGGTTTTCCCGGTGCCGATTTTCTCTCAAAGAATGAGTGCAATGCTGTATTGATTTCCTCCTTGGGGCTGACGTTCAGCTCGTCCACTCACTGCTCTCACTCTCTACTCTCACTCTCTACAGTAGGTTGCGGCATTCGCAGAACCACCTCGCACCCTTCCTGGTTTGAAGTCTTCCTCTAGAACGTTATGTTTTCGGCCGCTTAGCAGCATAGTGTTGTTTGCAACGCTGCTATTGAGTATTGCCAACAGTAATGAACGGTTCTTTTTAATTTGATTTTCAGGGGGGCGGTGTGCGGCTATGACTAGATGAAGATAGTGTATAAATTTGATGCGAAAAAAAGGCGGAGATCGTGAGATCCCCGCCTACAAGGAGAGCAAAGTCCCCACCTAAAATAGGCGGACCACATTGCTGAAGGAAGATGTTTTAGGCTTTCAATGCTTCTGCAGCTGGCACGTAGTCGTAGCCCAGTGCATCGCTAACAGCTTTATACGTAACTTTACCTTGGTGAACGTTCAGGCCGTTCAACAGGTGTGGGTTATCAAGCATGGCTTGAGTGCCTTTGTTGGCAAGTGCAACAGCATGCTGCAAGGTCGCATTGTTCAGCGCCATTGTCGCGGTACGTGCAACAGCACCTGGCATGTTTGCAACACAGTAGTGAATAATGCCGTCAACAACATAAGTTGGATCTTCGTGAGTTGTTGCTTTAGATGTTTCGAAACAACCACCTTGGTCAATAGCAACGTCAACCAATACACTGCCTGGCTTCATGCGGCTCAGCATTTCACGTGGAAGCAGTTTAGGTGCAGCAGCACCTGGGATTAATACCGCACCAATAACCATGTCAGATGCCAGGGCATGTTCTTCTAAGGCTGCGTTAGTAGAATAAACACACTTAACTCGACCACCGTATTGGTTGTCTAACCAGCGCAGGCGATCAACAGAACGATCAAGAATAGTGACGTCTGCGCCCATACCTAAAGCGATAGTTGCAGCGTTGTGACCAACGATACCGCCACCGACTACAGTTACTTTGGCAGGCTCAACACCCGGTACGCCACCGATTAATACGCCGTTACCACCTTGGGCTTTTTCCATGTGGTGTGCGCCCATTTGTGGGGCCAGACGACCAGCAACTTCACTCATTGGTGCCAACAATGGCAATCCGCCATTGGCATCGGTTACTGTTTCGTAAGCAATACAGGTAGCGCCAGAAGCAACTAACAGCTCAGTTTGAGCTGGGTCTGGAGCAAGGTGAAGATAGGTATAAAGCAACTGGCCAGCACGCAGCATTTTGCACTCTTGTGGCTGTGGCTCTTTTACCTTGATAATCATGTCTGCAGTCGCGAAGATTTCCTCTGGTGTATCGATAATAGAGGCACCTGCAGCAATATAGTCTTCATTAGTAAAACCAATAGCAGCGCCAGCATTGTTTTCAATAACGACCTTGTGGCCATTTTTGATCAGTTCTTGAGCCGAGGCAGGGGTAAGGCCAACACGATATTCGTGGTTTTTAATCTCTTTAGGTACACCGATCAACATAGTGAATCTCCTGACGCATTTGGGTTTAGATTGTGATCAATCTCTTGGTTAAATACGCATTTCAGCGTGATGTCCCATGATAGTGATTATTTTTCAGGGTTTTTTCTTAATTTTTTATATTTTTTAGTTAAAATTATGGCTCTAGACAATTAAAATAGGTCAATCAACTATAAGGAGTCCGTATGACCAAACTGCCGCGCCCACTAAACCGGATTGACCGAAATATTTTGCGTATTCTGCAGGAGGACGGGAGGATATCTTTTGCGGAATTAGGTCGAAGAGTAGGACTAACCACTACGCCGTGTATCGAGCGCGTTAAGCGCTTGGAAAAAGACGGCTTTATCACCGGTTATTCCGCTAACGTGAATCCTGAATTTCTGGATGCTGGCCTGATTATCTTTGTGCAAATCAAGTTTGATCGCACTTCAAAGGCCAATTTTGATCAGTTTCGGCAGGCGGTATCGGAGTTGGATCAGGTACAGGAGTGCTACCTGGTTTCAGGTGGGTTTGATTATCTTATTAAAGCGCGAGTGGCTGATATGGGCGCTTATAGAGAGTTCCTTGAAGAGACCTTGCTGAGTGTGCCGGGGGTTAAAGAGTCCACCAGTATTGTGGTGATGGATACGGCGAAAGAGAGTTTGAAGATTTTTGTTCCGTATTAGGCGTTGTTCACACGTCTTGGTTTGCACATGCTGGAAGGCATTTTTATCTCCAGCAAAGGATAGCAACAGCTGTTGCTTACGTACGTGTTGGCCTTGGCAGTGCGGTGTTGCCGACCAGCTCAAGCGCTGCGTAATATGATTCTCTCTCACGAGCAAAATGGAGTCTACTGGTTGTCGCCGGTAGGTGACTGCCTTTTTGTTGTTTTTGCTAGTTGTTTCTACTAGTTGTTCCTACTTATTGTTCCTGTTTATTGTTTCTGTCTATTCTTCCAGCGTCGAGTGTTTGGCTTTTCCGCTTAGCGGAACACATTTAGCAGGCCGACTTGAGTTTATCAGCAGTCGCTGATGCATTTGCCGGCCTGTATCTTTGCCGTTAGTTAACCGCAAAAAACCACAGCTTGATTCCTTCTTTATAGCGCGCGCCAGAGCCAACAAAAATACGCTTGTTTAGCCAGTCGTAGGGGCCTTCGGGAGCAATGAATCGTGGGCTGGTGCGAAAGTAATATTCCTCCGGGTTAACATCTTCACCTGCTGCCATGCGCTGCATGACTTCTGCTGGTCCGTGACGTAAGCCAAAGTTTTCTACCTGGATAATGACACCGTCGTGAGTGCGCAATGCATAGGTGGCTTCTGCCTGAGTCACGCCATCTGGGCGCGTACTTTGCCAGTCGGCTGCACCTTCGCGAACGATGCTGCCTCGCATGTTTGGCCCTTCAAAATCACCATCCAGAATGGGAATAATTCGCCGCTGCCCATCGTAGGTGCCGCCGATATTGATGGGTGCTGCCAGCTTGCCGGTGGCGGTGAAAATATGCTCAAGTGTTGGTGTAATCATGATCCGTGCCTTTGTTATATTGTTCAGTCGTCAGATTAATACGTGGTGGGCCAGTGTAACTGCGAGTCCGCATCAGCGTAAAGCCAAGAGCTAAAGACCTATGCTAAACTGACCCGCTAGCAAAGAATTAGGGTTTACTATATGTCTGTGATGGATACTTCCTTGATAACGTCGTCTACTAATACTGATACTTCTGAAGCACCTTACGCCAAGGCCATTGAAGCGGCTTTAGCCCGCAGTGTGGTGCAGGAACACTGGCTTAACCCGCAAGCCAAGCGTCACAGTCCAGATGAATTAGAAGCGCTGAAACAGCGTATCAAAGAATTGTTAATTAGTCAGAATGCGGCATTAATCGCGCATTATTACACTGACCCGGTGGTGCAGGCGCTCGCTGAAGAAACCGGTGGCTGTGTCTCCGACTCGCTGGAAATGGCACGTTTTGGCAAAAATCACCCAGCTCAAACCCTGGTTGTTGCGGGCGTGAAGTTTATGGGAGAGACGGCCAAGATTTTAACGCCTGAAAAAAGGGTCATCATGCCGACGCTGGAAGCGACCTGTTCGTTAGACATCGGTTGCCCGGTAGATGATTTTAGTGCTTTCTGTGATCAACACCCCGACCGCACCGTAGTGGTGTATGCGAATACCTCTGCTGCGGTAAAAGCTCGCGCTGATTGGGTTGTTACGTCAAGCATCGCTAAAGATGTGGTTGACTACCTTGATGCCGAAGGCCATAAAATTATTTGGGCTCCGGATAAACACTTGGGTGATTACGTGCGCCGTGAGACCGGAGCCGATATGTTGTTGTGGGATGGCGCCTGCATTGTCCATGAAGAGTTCAAGGCCAAGGGTGTAATGGACCTGAAAACCCTATATCCCAATGCTGCTGTGCTGGTGCACCCAGAGTCCCCACAAGCGGTAGTGGAATTGGCTGATGTGGTGGGTTCCACCTCCCAGCTGATTAAAGCGGCGCAAACAATGGATAACGACACGTTTATTGTCGCCACTGACCAAGGTATTTTTTACAAAATGCAGCAGTTGTGTGCCGATAAAACTTTTCATATCGCGCCGACTGCCGGTAGCGGTGCCACCTGTCGTAGTTGTGCTAATTGCCCGTGGATGGCAATGAATGAATTAGAAGCCTTGGTGAATGTACTGGAAAATGGTGGCAACGAAATTCACGTTGACCCGGAGCTGGGTAAACGCGCCATGATCCCATTGCAGCGGATGTTGGATTTTTCCGTCGCCAATCAATAACGTCTTGTGTTGCTTGAGTATAGGGTTAGCTTCAGCTGACCCTATAACATGTTGACCGGGATTCAGTCCCGGCTTGTACAATAAATACCTGTCTTAATTTCTGAAACGGCTGCCTGTTTTATGTCTGATCTGCCCGTTGGCGAGAAAACGTTTGTCCATTTACGTCTGCACACTGAATTTGCGTTGTCAGACAGTACCCTGCGTATCAAACCCCTGATTAGCAAAGTTGCTGAGTTGGGAATGCCTGCTGTCGCGGTGACTGACCCCTGTAATTTTTACGGGCTGATCAAATTCTATAATGCGGCGCAAAATGCCGGGGTGAAACCCATTGGCGGTGCTGACTTTTGGGTGTCGAGCAGTCAGGCCGATGGTAACCCCAGCCTGATCACCTTGTTAGCGATGAGCACCAAGGGATATCGCAATATTACTGAACTCATCTCGCTCGGATTTCAGAAGGGGCAGAAGCATGGCATGCCGTTTATTCAGCGCGACTGGATTAGTGAGCACAGCGAAGATGTCATTGCCTTATCGGGAGGTAAGTGGGGCGATGTTGGGAATGCGTTAGTGAGTGGCCGCGCTTACCAGGCGGAAGAAATGCTCAAGAGTTGGATGGATGATTTCCCCAACCGTTTTTATATAGAGATACAGCGTACCGGTCGCGATAATGATGAAGAGTACCTCCACAGCGCTGTTGATCTGGCCGCTCGGATGGACTGCCCGGTGGTGGCCACTAACGATGTGCGTTTTCTGGAGCGGGAAGAATTTGAAGTCCACGAAGCCCGTGTTTGTATTGGTGAAGGTCGCACTCTGGATGACCCACGCCGCGAACGCCGCTATTCAGAGCAGCAGTACTTGCGTACACCGACAGAAATGTGGGATTTGTTCAGTGATATTCCAGAGGCATTAATTAACAGTGTTGAAATAGCCAAGCGCTGTAATCTGGATATTGAGCTGGGCAAATACTATCTGCCGGATTATCCGATTCCTGAAAACTTTGAGGAAGATCCCTTTTTTACTGAGCACGTCAGTTATGCCGAGTTAGAAACTTTCGCTAAAAGGGCTATGGAAGGGCAGTGGGCTGGTCGCGAGACGGAGCCTGAGTATGCAGAAATGGTGCGTACTAATGTGTTCTTCCAAAAAATTTCCTATGAAGGTTTGATCTGGCGTTTACAAACTATTTTACCGGACTCGCAGGCGCCGGATTATCAGGAGCGCCTCAAGGAATATCACGATCGCCTGCGGTTT
The DNA here is from genome assembly GCA_050290265.1 of Cellvibrionaceae bacterium. Lineage (GTDB taxonomy): Bacteria > Pseudomonadota > Gammaproteobacteria > Pseudomonadales > Cellvibrionaceae > JBNKFV01. Next base: position 6,127 of record JBNKHI010000010.1, on the reverse strand, counting down.
GAACTCGACATCATTATGCAGATGGGTTTTCCCGGTTATTTCTTAATCGTGATGGACTTTATTCAATGGGCTAAAGATCACGATATTCCCGTGGGACCTGGACGTGGTTCGGGTGCGGGCTCTCTGGTTGCCTATGTGCAGAAAATTACTGATCTCGATCCCCTGCAATACGATCTGCTGTTCGAACGGTTTTTGAATCCTGAGCGTGTTTCCATGCCTGACTTTGACGTGGATTTCTGTATGGAAAACCGCGATCAGGTTATCAGCTACGTGGCGGATAATTACGGTCGCGATGCAGTTTCCCAGATTATTACCTTCGGTACTATGGCAGCCAAAGCGGTGGTGCGTGATGTTGCCCGTGTGCAGGGTAAGTCTTACGGTCTGGCAGACAAATTGTCGAAAATGATTCCGATGGACGTGGGGATTACATTACAGAAAGCCTACGATCAAGAAGAAGTATTACGGGAATTTTTGGCAGGCGATGAAGATGCGCAGGAGATTTGGGATACCGCATTAAAACTGGAAGGTGTTACCCGTAACGTAGGTAAGCACGCGGGTGGGGTTGTTATTGCCCCCACTAAACTGACTGACTTTGCGCCGCTGTATTGTGATGAAAGTGGTTCCGGTCTGGTAACCCAATTTGATAAAAACGATGTGGAATCTGCGGGCCTGGTGAAGTTCGACTTTCTTGGCCTGCGGACACTGACCATTATCGACTGGGCCGTCAAAATGGTGGATCACCAGCGCCAGCGTCGGGGTGAACCGCCACTGGATATCACCCAGATTCCGTTAGACGATGCGCCGACGTTCCGGTTGTTGAAAGATGCAAAAACCACAGCGGTTTTCCAGCTGGAATCCCGCGGTATGAAAGACTTGATCAAGCGTCTGCAGCCGGACAATGTGGAAGACATGATCGCATTGGTGGCGTTGTTCCGTCCCGGTCCTTTGCAGTCGGGCATGGTGGACGACTTTATCAACCGTAAACACGGTCGCGCTGAAGTTGCCTACCCAGATGCGAAATATCAGCACGAGAAGCTTAAGCCTATTCTGGAACCCACATACGGCGTTATTGTTTATCAGGAACAGGTCATGCAGATTGCCCAGGAGCTGGCGGGCTATTCTCTTGGTGGCGCAGACTTGTTGCGTCGCGCTATGGGTAAGAAAAAACCGGAAGAAATGGCGAAGCAGCGGAGTACCTTTGCCGAGGGCGCTGCATCGCAGAATGTTGACCCTGACCTGGCCACAAAAATCTTTGACCTGGTGGAAAAGTTTGCTGGCTACGGGTTTAACAAATCGCACTCGGCAGCTTACGCCATAGTGTCCTATCAAACGGCGTGGCTAAAAACCCATTACCCCAGTGAATTTATGGCGGCGACGATGTCGTCGGATATGGATAACACTGACAAGGTGGTAACTTTCATTGAAGAATGTCGGGAAATGGGCCGCATGCCCTTGCCACCTGATGTGAACCGCGGCGACTTTATGTTTACCGTGGACGATGAGGACAACATTATCTATGGGTTGGGTGCGATTAAAGGTCTGGGTGAAGGACCTATTGAGAGCATTATGCGCGCGCGCAAGGATGGGCCGTTTACCGACCTGTTTGATTTTTGTGCCCGTGTGGATGCACGCAAGGTCAATAAGCGTGCGCTGGAGGCTTTGGTGCGTAGTGGCGCGTTGGACAGCATTGGTCCAAAAGTGAGCTTGGATTACGACCGCGCTGTTTTGTTTGCTGCCATTACTGAAGCAGTGAAAACGGCAGAACAAACTGCTGCTAATGCCAATGCCGGCATGCAAGATTTATTCGGTGATGTGATTCCTGCAGCCGGTGAGGATGGCGATGCGTACAAAGACTTTACTGCGGTAAAACCCTGGAGCTTGAAAGAACGTCTCAACAGCGAAAAAGAAACGCTCGGTTTATACCTGACTGGCCACCCTATCGATGAATATGCCGATGAGCTGCGCTACCTGACCAGTGCACGGATTAATGATTTGCGCCCGGAACGGAAGAAAAAACAAAAAATTGCGGGCCTTGTCGTGGGTATGCGCGTGATGAAAACTAAACGTGGCGATACGATGGCGATAGTGTCGCTGGATGACCGCTCCGGTCGCATAGAGATTGCGATGTTTTCGGATACTTACAACGAGTACCGCGAAAAATTGCTTAAAGATGCAATGCTGGTTGTCGAGGGTGAAGTCAGTCAGGACGACTTCAGCGGTGGTTTGAAAATGCGTGCTGATGGTGTGCAAACTTTGGCTGAGGCACGGCAGTCTGCAGTGCGGGGTTTGTATGTTGAACTCGACAGCGCCACGTTGGACAGGGAATTTAGTCGCCAGTTCGCTCAGTTTTTGCAACCCTATCGGGATGGTAACTGTAATGTAACGGTTCACTATCGCCGCCACGATGCCTGTGCGGATCTTGTGCTGGGTACTGACTGGCGCATTCGACCTACGGATGAATTACTGCAAGCGCTGCGCAGCCAGTATGGCCGGGAGAATGTCCGGTTGTTGTATGCACATTAGCGTTCCCTTGTCTTCTTGGTGGGCTTTATTGTTGTTAGCGGATTAACGCTGAATATTGTTCTGGTGTAAGCGGCTGCCCTATTCAGGTTTGCCGCTGATACTCTCTCCTAAATGATCTTCTTTTAATGCTTTCTGGCTCGTGGCCTGACTGCTTTAATTTTCCAATATTCAATTTTATTTATTTTTGTATTGTTTTTTTTGCCTCGTTATCTCCCTGTCTGACCCCTTAAGTCTACGGCTAGTGTTGTATTACCACCTGCATTTGGTGAGCTTTGACGACAAATAGCGGTAACTGGCGACTTCCTGTGGACTATTGATGGAATCCATCGGTTCTTGGGTACTTTGCAGTGACGATGGGATGTAGGGTTGAAGGGGCAGCTCTGTAGATGAGGCATATAAAAGGCAGTTTCAACCCAATCCATATCCCATATGGGATATGGTCTAAAGTAAGGTCTATCGCTATTATCCGGCTAGTATACCTTCGTAAGGTGATACGAGTGTGTGGAAGGAAGTTTTATAGCGGGTGTGCTGAACCTTACGACCAATAGAAATTATCAGGAGTTATTTATGTCTACATTTGTGGGCTGCAAACGGCAGCTGGTTGGAGCCGCATTCGCTATGTCTTTATTGAGCACTGGGACCGCAATGGCCGGAGTTGAGCTAGATAGCCATGTTGCTGCCGTAGGGCCAAAGTCGGACGTACCCGTGGCGATTCAGAATTTACGCTGGGAGATGCTTCAGCCTAATGTTAGTACGCTCACTTTTCGCAGTATGGATACGCTCTTTACTACCCGTAAAGTACCGCACTCGGGTACCGTTTCGCCTTTGAGTCGAACGGATAAGCCTTTAGATTTCACTTATAAGTTTCAAGGTAAAAAGTACGCTCCAGAAGACTTTTTCGATAGAACCTATACCAATGCGCTGCTGATCATGAAAGACGGCAAGATCGTGTATGAAAACTATCTTAATCACAGTAATGCGAGTGATCATTTTATGGGTTGGTCCATGACCAAATCCATTACTTCTATTTTGGTGGGTGTTGCGTATGAAGAAGGGCGCATCAAGTCATTAGATGACGACATCACTGATTATTTACCTGAATTAAAGGATGGTGCCTATAAAGGCGTCACTATTCGTCAGGTTCTTGGTATGCGTTCAGGTGTGGATTACGAAGAACGTTATGATTTTGAAAACCCGGGGATTGCGGCACGCAACCATATTACCGCTCTGGTGAAGAACGTTGCGCGCTTTGTTGACGTTGCAAAAACGATTAAGCGTGCGCATAAGCCAGGTGAAGTGTTTGCTTATAAAACTATTGATACAGCGGTATTGGGCTTGTTGATAGAGCGTGTAAGTGGGGGTGGAACCATTGCCTCTTATATGACTAAACATTTATGGGAGCCACTTGGTGCTGAATCAGACGGTTTCTTTATTATGGATGGGCAGCCTGGCGTGGGTCGTGAATTCAATGGCGCAGGCTTCAATGCAACTCTTCGAGATTACGCACGTATCGGCAAACTGATGCTTAACGAAGGTAGCATCAATGGAAAACAAATTGTCTCGCCAGAATGGGTGAAATTATCTACCGCATCAGTAGGGCCAGAGAACGATAAATATGGCCCGGGTGGATATGGTTACCAGTGGTGGACCGTTGCCAACAGCGATGCTTATTCGGCTATCGGTTTACAGGGGCAATACATCTTTGTAGATCCAGCAACAAAAACAGTTGTTGTAAAACTGAGTTATTTCCCACCTGGTGATAACAGTAAGGTTTCGCAAGAGTCATTTGCATTTTTCGCTGCTGCGTCAGAATGGAATCCAAAATAAAACAATCAATAAGTTTTAACACAAAAAAGGGAATAAGTATGAAAAGAAAAACGTTATATAGCGCTGTGTTATCTGTCATGAGTGCGTCGGTATTCGCGCAGGCCGACAAACCTGCTGACGACCAAATGGCTTTTTTGGAAGAAGTTGTTGTGACAGCTCAGCGCCGAACAGAAAATTTGCAGGATGTGTCCGTTGCAGCGTCTGCTTTTGATGCTCAGACATTAAAGGCAAAAGCGGTCACTCGTGTGAGTGACTTACAGTCAACAGCGCCGTCGTTATCAATCACTGATGCTGGCATTACGCTCAATGTGAATATTCGCGGTATTGGTATTGCTAGTAATTCACCGAGTGTCACCGCAGGTGTTGCCACTTATGTTGATGGTTTGTTTCAGCCGCCGATTGTACAAGCAAACAGCTTTTATGATTTGCAAAGCGTTGAAGTTTTTCGCGGTCCGCAAGGTACCTTTGTGGGAAGTAACTCCACCGGTGGTGCGATTTTTATAAATTCCCAAAACCCCGAGCTGGAAGAGTTTGGTGGCTATGCTGAAGTGTCTGCGGGTAACTACAGCAACAAGGGATTTGAAGGCGCCGTTAATCTACCTGTGTCGGAAGACTTCGCCATTAGATTGGCCGGTTTTACCCGTGATCGTGATACGTATTACACGGACCTGGGACCTTTCAATAATGATGCCGGCAAGCTTGATGAATACGGGGCACGCCTGGGCGTTTTGTGGAATCCCGGTCCGTTAGAAGTGTTGTTCAAAACACAGATTAATGACCGTAAGACCGGCGGTTACCCCTATCACCCAGTGCCGGGTACGCAGTTCGCAGGTTATCAACCTGAGGGCTTCTACAATGTCAGTTATGACGATGAAACAGCCAACCGCGATCGCGCAAAAATCACCAGTTTGGATATTCACTACGAACTGGAAAATGGCATAGTGCTACGTTCGTTGACTGGTTATCAAGATAAGCGTCTGAACAATCTTTATGATAGCGATGCTTCAGTCGCTCCGTTCGCTGTGGACGGGGAAATTGTGGGCGGAGAAATCAGGCAGGATTATTTCGCCGGCGAAAAGCAAACCAGTGAAGAGATTAATATCATCTCACCAACAGATGGCGCCTTGAATTGGATTGTTGGTGCTTACTATCAAAAGAATGATATTGATGTGAAAATTTATGAGAAGCAGCGCGTAGGTGGAGGTTTAAATTTCCCCACTGAGATCCCACCCAAAAATAAACGCGTGACCACCGGTTATTTTGCGCAGGTGAACTATGACCTTACACCAGAACTTGAATTGCAAGTAGGTGTGCGCCATTCTACTTACGATACAGAAGGTTCCGGGTTCGTTGTAATTGGGGCAGGTTTTCCAGGTTATCCACCAACAGGGGTGCCAGTTTCTGACCTGTCTGGTAGTCATGTAGATAGCCGTAACACAGGTAAAGTTGCATTAAACTGGCAGGTTAACGAAGATAATCTGGTTTATGGTTTGGTGTCTCGTGGTTACAAGCCTGGTGGGTTTAATTCACCTACAGCGGAATTTGATCCAGAAGAAGTCACCAGCTATGAATTGGGTTGGAAAGCCAGTTTCTACGAAGACCATGTACGCACTCAGTTGACGGCTTATTACAATGATTACAGTGCATTCCAATTTAATATTTTGGAACCGAGCACGGGTTTTGTTGGTATTGAAAACCTGGATGATATGACTATCAAAGGGTTGGAAGCGCAAATTCAGGCAGTATTCGGCGGCTTGCCCTTTGATGCCAATATTGG
>JBNKHI010000009.1:0-82844 GCA_050290265.1 Cellvibrionaceae bacterium | reverse complement strand
CAAATAACAGTACTATATATTCAATAATATTCTTACCCGATAAAAACGCTCTACATAAAAAAGCAACCACAGAACGTCGTCAGTCATATAAAGCCGCAGTACCCACAATAGGAGTCCCTTATGAGCGCATTCAAATGTAGCGCCCTCATCTTAATTTTACTAATGACTAACCTGGCAAGCGCTCAAGGGTACCGTACCGATATGACGGTTGCACTGGACGGTTCCGGCGACTTCACCAGTATTCAAGAAGCGATATACGCTACGAAAACGTTTCCATGGGAACCCATCACAATTCACATAAAAAACGGGATTTATAAAGAGAAGGTGAATATTTTTGCCTGGAATACCCATGTTTCACTGATTGGCGAAAGCCGCGATGGCACAGTGATTACCTTTGACGATCACTTCGATAAAATCGATAAGGGTCGCAACAGTACGTTTCACACTTTTACGATGCGTGTCGCCGGCAATGATTTTCATGCTGAAAACTTAACCATCATTAACTCCTCCGGTCCCGTAGGACAAGCTGTTGCCCTGCACGTTGAAGCAGACCGTGCATCGTTTGTAAACATCACCCTTAAAGGCTACCAGGATACGCTGTATGTAGCGGGTGAAGGGCATCGCTCGTATTTTAAGAATTGTTATATTGAGGGCTCTACCGATTTTATTTTTGGTGAAGGCACTGCATTGTTTGAAAATTGTGAAATTAAGTCACTAACAAATTCTTTTGTGACCGCGGCATCCACACCCAAAAACATTGATTTTGGACTTGTATTTAACCACTGCAAGCTGACTGCAGCTGAGGGTGTTAGTCAGGTTTACTTAGGCAGACCGTGGCGCCATTATGCAAAAACCGTTTTTTTAAACAGTGAGCTTGGCGAGCATATTTTACCTGCCGGGTGGGATAACTGGGAAAATCCAGCAAATGAAAAAACCGTTTTTTATGCTGAGTACAATAATTCCGGACCGGGCTACCAACCCAAACAAAGAGCTGACTGGGCAACACAGCTATCAAAGCACCGCGCTAAAAAATATAGCCTCAAGAATATTTTTAAAGATTGGAACCCTGCAGAGTAACTTATTTCTCTCAATAATTTTTACGGAGAATTAGAGGCTATGGATATTCAAACGATAATAAAATTAATTTGATTACACACCGTGATATCTAACAGCTTCTTTTTCACTACTATCGCATACCATCATGCGGTCCTTTCTTCTATACCGAAGTTAATATCAACGATTGAAACTAACAACATACACTCCCTCTAAGACTCCATAGCTTATGATTTTAGTATTAACGCCTGAAAGTATTTTACATTCACGTCCACCACCGCTTCGATTTACTGCCTGTTAATATTCAAGCAACTACGCAACTATCATTGTATTTATATTAGCTTGATCAACAACCCACCGGGTTTCTAAAAAATTTATCGCCGATGCATAAAAAAAGGAGATCCACTGGATCTCCTTTTTCTTGCCAACAGTATTTTGTTGGCCAGTTCGCTAACGAACTGTATAGAATTACATGCTATAACGAAATCCAAACAGGAACTGTCGACCCGTATGACTAAACTCCCGGGTCATATCTAAAGTACCATCACCTGTACCGTAAATACGCTCGTCTTCATCGGTCAGGTTTATCACCTCGAAAGACAATGTCATATTCTCATTCACATTATAAAAAGAAGAGAAGTCCACATGGGTTGGGCCATACTTCCATTCTGATAGGTTACCATTGGTACTCGGTGCCTGTAACAAGTAATCATCACGCTTGTTCATGGAAATGCGACCACCAAAGTTATCCTGCTCATAATAGAGCGTGAAGTTATAGGAATTAGGGGACAAGCCTTCTGAATCATTTTCTGGTGCAGAGACATGGGTATAGTTCGCAGTTATACCAAAATCAGACATCCAACCCGACAGGAATGTAAACGGCTGCTGGTAAGTGATTTCATAACCCTTAACCGTAAAGCCTTCATCGCTATTCACAGGGATAGTGTGAGTCCATTCAGTAGTAGCGGGATCATTACCGAAAGCAGGGTCATACTGAGGATCGGCATAGATAACTGGCCAAAACTCTGGATCAACAAACTTATCTACAGTCACAGTTTTAAGTGAAGTAATAATGTCTTTATTGAACCATGCTACAGAGAATAAACTTTCATCCGCAAAGTACCACTCCACACCTACATCAAGGTCATTTGACTCGTAAGGATTCAACTCAGGATTACCTAAACCACTTACCGTACTGGTTGTAATACCGAAGTTAGGGCGTGCAATACTTAAAGAACCTAATCCAGGGCGAGTCATACTGCGACCAAAAGATAAACGGGTCACAATATCTTCAGTTACATCCAACGCCAAATTCATAGAAGGCAAATAATTGTCGTAACTACGCTCAATAGACACTGGAACATTTGCAACCAACGCTTCTGATGTCACAGTGGTATCAACATACCGAATACCAAAATTGGTATGCAACAACATATCGCCGATAGGATGCTCACTACTGAACTCGATATAGGCAGCCAGGGTTTCTTCACTCACCGTCCAGGCTCGATCCAGACTTTCGGTATAACCTGGGGCAATAATTCCATCTCTGGCAATAGCATCAAAATCAGCTACCAAGAATGGCACCAGGCCAGTAGGCAGACCGCTGCCGAAGTCAGAATAAGGGAATGACCTGGAGTAAATAGTCGGATCAATACTGAACGATCGGTCGCCTTCACCTTCCGAATAATCCACTTCGCGATCATTGTAGGCTAAGCCGGTCTTAATCGAGAAGTCATTACCCTGAAAAGTCAAATCCCATTTTGAAGTCAGGTTTTCTTTCTTCACGTTATTATTACGATTAGCCGCATTACTCACGTCAACAAAGTTATTCGGGTCAGTCATATCATAACTACCGTAGTCTACGGCAGCGACTTCATTGTTGCTGTAATCGTAAGCATATTCGTGTGGCACCGAACGATAGTAAAAACGCAACTCCTCGCGGTCTGCGTCATTTTTCGCCATACCTATCATGGCATCCAACTGTAAATTTTCTGTCAATTGAAAATCGCCGGATAAAACGTATTGATCAAACTTGGACTCAGAGGTTTGCAAACGACTTTCATACCAAGACGTTACATCATCAAACCGGGCTGCAACCAAAACCTTGCCAGAAGGGTCTACCGTAAACTCCAGTGGAGTTTGGCCGGTAAAGTTGCCTGGATCGCCATGGGTTAGCAACCATTCCATAGAGTTATAATTAACACGGTCGTTAGTTAACTCAGAATGCAAAATATCAAAGGTTAACTCTGCATTTTCCGTTGGACGGAACTGAAATGACGCTGTAAAACCTAATCGCTCTTGATCGTTCCCGAAGAAATCAGCGCGTGGTAAACGCGGAGCCCACAAACAATCTAGCGGATTGGTTGCAGGGCAAGCGCCAGCAGGTGTGCCATTCACCACGGGGTTGGTATCCGCCCAAGAATCACCCTGTTCATAGGGTGATGTCCAACGCACGCTGCCGAAACCTTCCTGACGCACGGTTCTTTCTGAATAGGCCAATGAAGCCAACGCACCAAATTTGCCATCTGCAAATGTGTTACTCACCAACAGCGCTATACGTGGATCATTTTTTTCTGTTAGAGAATTATAACCATCTTGAACGGAAGCCGATGCACTGAAACCATCAAAATCAAAGGGCTTGGCAGAATACATATCTACCGTTCCCGCAATACCGCCTTCTTCCAGAGAGGCTGTTTGGGTTTTCTGAATATCGACACGATTAAAAAGTTCAGACGCAAACACATTGAAGTCAAAAGCACGACCACTGTTAAGGGTTATACCCCCGGAGTCCAAACCGTCACTACCCGCGGGTACTTCCATTCCGTTAAGGGTTGTGCGCGTAAAATCAGGACTAAAACCACGCAAAGTAATGTTACGCCCCTCCCCGCCTTCGCGAGAAATAGCGACACCAGGTACACGCTGGATGGCCTCGGCAATATTGAGGTCAGGGAATTTACCAATATCTTCGGCCATGATGGATTCACGCACATTGACGGCGTCGCGCTTTTGGTCCAACGCTTTCATCAACGATCCACGGAAACCACTGACCACCACCTCTTCCATCAACGCCTCATCGGAGGTCGAAGATTCTTGCGCTAATGCGAAGCTGGCGGGTAATGCAACCATAATGCAGGTTGCAGCTCTAACACTGTGAAAAAGCTTACTTTTCTTGAAAAGCATCGGGACTCTCCTGAATATTATATTTATTAGCTGGTGGTCTACTGCACTTTAAACCAAGGCTGCCACCGGTAGCAATTAAATTTAACCACACTTTTGCCACCGGTAGCAACCAGTTTGTTACATACTCATTTAGATCAACGATCCTGCATTGATCCAGCCCGCTGATTGACGTGGGGAAAACCGCCAAAATCGGCCTCTCGGCCAAAGACTACTTGATTGTTCACATTAGACTGGTATCGTGACGCGCACCTGTCATCAGGATCATCTTTCCTTCATTAGAGCCTAGGGTATGGCAAGCAGTACACAACCATGAAGACACTATTCACACTATTGCTGGCGACCCTATGCCCATTGGTCAGCGCTCTAGAGACCAACAATCCAGATTTACGCTTAAATGGTTTCGGTACACTAGGGCTCACAAAAGCCGACAATAAGTATCTGGGCCAGCGCAACAATGTGTCTGACTTTGGGGTTTTTGGAAGTAGCTGGACACCGGATCTGGAAACCAAACTAGGCTTGCAGTTGGATTACTCAGCCTCTGACATGGTCGATATTGGCCTGCAGGTTTTACTCAAAGATCGCCCGGATAACTCCATAGAAAAAAGTATCCAGTGGGCCTATGTTGGGATCGACCTGAACCCAAACCTGGAATTACGTCTGGGGCGCATGGCGAACGATATCTATATGCTCTCTGAATATCGCCAAGCCGGCTTTGCGCAACTATGGGCACACCCACCCACGGAATTTTATGGCCACGTCAGCAGTGAGTACGCTGACGGCATAGGGTTAATTGATCTGCGCCCTATTCAGCAAGGCCTTTTGCGCACTAGAATTATGTTTTCTCGCTCAAAATACGCCTATTACCTGGGTACGAATATAAAGGCCACCTACCGCCCCTCTATTAGCGTTAGCACAAGCTGGGAGTCCGAAGTATGGCAACTGCGCGCCACCTATTCACAGGCAAAGTTACATGAGCAAAATCAGGGTCTTGATCCATTTTACGATACTCTCCGCGGCCTAGAGGACGCGGGCTGGGGCGATGCAAAAAATATAGCAGATGCGTTAGACGGCGATAGCTATCTTACACGCTATGTTGAACTAGGCGCTTCTTATGATCACGACGGCTGGATTATTCAATCTGAACTCAGCCTGATCAAAACTAATCTTGAGTCCGCGAACGACTTCAAAACAGCCTATGCGTTGGTCGGCAAACGGTTTGGAAAACTGACCCCCTATATCAGTTTTTCCACGTCAGAGAATGATCGAATTACAGTTACCAATACCCCACCAGCCTTTGCCATCTATGGGTTGTCAGCTCAGCAAATAGCGAATCAATATCACTCGGATCAAAAAACGTTAGGGCTGGGTCTGCGCTGGGATCTAAGCCACCGCGTCGCCCTAAAAGCCCAATGGGATCGTACCGAAGTTGCACCTTATGGCGGGTTTTTAACAGAACAAATCGCAACACAAAACAGTAAGCAAGTGCTTAATCGTTACACCATTACATTGGACTTTCTATTCTGATGAAACGATTAAAGCTCCTAACACTATTTGTATGCTGCTGTCTGGCTGAACATGCTAGCGCCGAGCTGGTATTAATCGCCAACAAGAACGCCGCCGTTAACACTCTCAACAAAAAACAGATCATCGATATCTATATGGGCAGAAGCACCACGCTACCCAATGGTGAAAAAGTTACGCCCTTAGACCTTGAGGAAAAATCAACAATAAAAGCCCTCTTTTATCGCTCGATCGTAAATAAAGACCTCAGCGAAGTTAATTCCTATTGGGCAAAATTATTATTTTCGGCACGAGCAACGCCCCCGCGAACGGTAAAAAGTACAACGGAATTACTGGCCGAAATCGATAAAAACCCATCGGCAATTGGCTATATTGACGACACGGAAATATTAACTGATCGCGTAAAAGTTATTTCGCACATCAAATAGCTCGCACCTTTGTCTATAGCTCGCACCTTTATCTATAAACAGTACCATTGAATACAGGCGATTAAATCGGCAACAAAAAATATTTCGCGAACCTTAATGTACCAAACAACAAACTGCCATCACGCGCATCTGCTTCAACCACAAGAATACCTTGTGGTTGGCCATCATGCCCTTCCATGCGCCGCAAATTGAAGCCATTGAAAAAAATATCAGAACGGGTCAGATAGCGGTCTACGGAAAAGCGCGCAAAGCTATTCCAAGCTATCAGCCGGGCTACAGGTATACTTTGTCGAACCTGCGCTGCTGTAGCCGGCCGCCCCCGAGTGCGCAGAATCAATCGCCCAGGACCACCTTCGCAACGAACAATAAAAATACGGCAAAGGCGGACAATAGGTAAAGGCCATTAAGCGCCGGGAAAATATTACCCAATCGGCTATCTGCTGATACAACCAAAAAAAGGGGGCCAATGCCAGAAAAAACCAGGCACGCCGGACGATCACAACTATTACTAACAGGGTAAGTAATACCGCAAACAAACTAAAAACATTGAAGATATTACTGGCAGCAGCTAAATCCAGTTCGCCACTCAGTTGCGCCAACCATGCAGAAGGAAACAGTAAACCTGCACGTAAAGCCGGCAAAGTACCCAGTAGGACGAGAACCCAAAACAAGCCATGCACTTTGCTCTGCCATTGTTGGCCAGGAGCATCCTGCGTTAGCTTTTCAGCGATTTTGGACAGCGGAGGAAACGCGGTAAAGCCTCAAGAAAAAACGTTCGCTACGGTTACCCAGTGCCTTATTATTGTTTGTCGTCTCGCATTTTGACATACCCACTCCATCGGCCAAAGGCTATTGCAACTCACAAGGATAAAATTCGCGATCAAGCAATTCGTTCTCAAGAGCATAAAAGCCTTTTCCTAACAAGTCCAACTCCCTTCAGGTACTTGTAGATTTATGTCACTTCACACAACTAGGCTGTTTTAACTGCTTCGTAAGCCGACAGTGCGTCCGCCCTCGACTCTTTTAAATCTACCAGTGGTTTAGGGTAAGTTTTACCGAGCGTAATAGCCGCATTCTCCAATACGTCTGTCGGCGCTTCCCAAGGTTTATGGATATATTTATTAGGTAGACCTTTTAACTCTGGACAATACTGACGAACATACTCGCCATCCTTATCAAATTTTTCACCTTGCAGTACTGGATTAAAAATTCTAAAGAATGGCGATGCATCTGCACCGGAACCGGCAACCCACTGCCAACCCGCACTGTTTGCAGCAAGATCAGCATCTACCAGGCAATCCCAAAACCATGCTTCTCCGTGATGCCAGTGTAGACCCAGATTTTTCACCAAGTATGAGGCAACCACCATGCGCACCCTATTGTGCATATAACCTGTCTGCCAAAGCTCGCGCATGCCCGCATCGATAAGCGGCACACCGGTTTTCCCTTGCTGCCAGGCTTTCAGCTTGTCAGCATCGGAAGTCCATGGATACTCATCAAATTTTTGATTGAAGTTTTGTTTCGGTAATTCGGGAAAGTGATACAGCAGGTAGTAACTAAATTCGCGCCAACCCATTTCACTCAAAAAACAGTCCAGCCCGGTGTTATCCATACTGCCGTGATATTTTCCCAATGCCGCATACCACACTTGGTTTGGCGATATTTCACCAAAATGTAAATGAGGACTTAAGCTTGAGGTTCCCGCCAGACTGGGAATATCTCGCGCTGCCTTATAGTTTTCAATTTTATTAGACAAAAACACCTGTAAATTTTTAGCCGCGCCCTCCTCTCCAGGGAACCATTGCCGAGCAATGTTTTTGCACCAATCGATTGCTGATATTAGCCGCAAGCTATCGATACCCTCATCAAGTGACGCTACGTATTGCCAGACAGGTTTAGCGGGAGCACTAATTACTGACCGTGGTGAACTAAATGGCAGGCAACCTTTTCGATAGTAGGGGGTAAACACTTTGTAAACCGAACCCGACTTGTTCAGTATTTTCCAAGGCTCCCATAATAGGCTGCCGTTAAAACTGGTCGCCTCAATACCCTGCTCTTGCAAACTGGCTTTAATAACCTGGTCACGCTTAATTTGCCAAGGTTCATAAGTGCGATTCCACATGATGCTGGTCGCACCCGTTTTTTCGATCAAGGCCTGGAGCAGAGCCAGTGGATCCCCTTGCAACACCGTGAGCTTGCTAGCCAGACTTTTATTCAGTGATTGTAAAGAGTGATGCAGCCACCACTGACTTGCGCCACCCAGAGCAAACTCACCCATGTTATGCGTATCGTAAATGTACACAGGTATCACAGTCCCCCGCTCACAAGCAGCAGCTAACGCTGGGTTGTCTCGCAAGCGCAGGTCTTGTCGAAACCACATAATCGAAATTTTCTTGGCCACCAGTATCTCTCTTCTTTATAAAAAATTGTCACACTTAAAAATGGCGTTGCAGCTACTGCGGTTGTAGCAGGTATCTGCACAGAATGAATCAATGGGAGGGTTTACGCTGAGATACAGATGTCGGATTCACAGACACAGATTTAAGCAAAGACGTACAGAATCAATTCCCACATGCGTTTTTCTAGCGAGTCCAAGGTGCCTCGGCAAATTCTGCCAATAAAAAATCAACCAACGCTCGCACTTTGACGGAGAGTTGTTTACGTGACGGGAAGACAACGTAGATACCTAATTCCGGCGCGTCGAAATCTGGCAGTACTTGCACCAGACTTCCGGATCTGAGCTCGCGCCAAATCAAAAAATCTGGCTGCAAGGCAACCCCAACACCACCTAACGCTAATGCCAGACAGGTGTCACCGTTATTGGCGCGGAAGCGAGGCTGAGTTTGTACTTCATGGACGCCACCCAAACCACTGAATGGCCAAACATCTCGATGCGTTCGATACGAATACCCAATAACTGAGTGTTTACTTAAATCCTCTGGGTGGCTTAACTCGCCATTACGCCTCAAATAGTCAGGGCTTGCGCACGCAATCAACTGCGTAGAAGCCAATTTGCGTTGAACCAGCGTCGAATCAGGTAGCTGGCCGATACGAATAACCGCATCGTAACCCTCCTCAACAATGTCTACTTTGCGATCATCCAGATGGATATCTAATTCGACATCGGGGTACTGAGCCAAGAACTGCTGCCACAAACCGGCTAGATACTGAATCCCAAACGATACCGGGGCATTGATTTTCAGGCGGCCAATGGTTCGCCGCGTTATGCTGTCAACAGCACTATCAGCATCTTCCAATTGTGCGAGAACCTGCTTACACCGCTCATAGTAAACACTACCGGCTTCGGTCAGCGACACGCGGCGCGTAGTGCGCTGCAACAAGCGGCCACCAACACGCTTCTCCAGCTCAATGACGGAACGTGACACAGCAGCCTTAGACAAATGAAGTGCCTCGCCTGCAGCGACAAAACTACCACGCTCTACCACAGCAACAAACAGCTCTATTTGACGAAAACGATCCATTTAGCCCACCATGCGCTCACCACTGTCAATTTTTACATGACAATTAGTCAACTGTAACACAATTTATTAATGCGCCTCACCTCGCTAGGATCTATCGCCTAAGTTAAACGCTTTATCAACTGCATAAGTTTCGACCGAAAATACTGCCTAACAACCGACTGTATCGTATTAACTCAATATTTATCTCTCTTGAGGTACCGTTGGCAGGAGCAACAAAAGCAGTTAAGGACCTAGGCATGGATAAAAACCGATATCAGGAGTATATAGCGGCATTCAACGCAAGAGACTATGACCGTGTTTGCAGCTTTTTCACCCCAGACGTAGTTATTTACACAGAAGGTCACGCCATACGGGGGCAACAAGGCATTCGGGATTTTTACCAGTTTTTTCACGCATATGTTGATGAAAAAATACAGGTAACCAAATTAGTCTCCGATGAAAATCACCTTTTTGCCGAAGGCGTAATGCACCTGACGGGCCTGAAGACTTTAGACCAAGCGACATTAAATCAAAAAGGGTTTCCTAATTTTGTCGAGGTACCCAAGGGGCTCAAGGTCACAGTAAACCTTTGGCTACATTATGACGTAAAGAACGGCCTGTTTAACGAAATTCGCTGCACATCCTACTTGCCTGCAGACGACGAATGAAACTCAGCAGAAGAAAAGTAGGCTTACCGATTTACTTACTATTAACTTAATGAGAGGACTTACAATGAAAACACTTACGATTACCACACTGGTCGCCCTTTTAGGGTCAGCGATGGCCCAAGCCGAACCCGTTACTTATAACGTTGACCCAACCCATACGTTTCCCAGTTTTGCATACAGCCACATGGGGTTATCTGGCCAGCAGTCGCGTTTTAATAACACCTCTGGCTCCGTCACCCTGGACACAGATGCAAAAACAGCCAATGTTGATATCACGATAGATATGCAATCAGTCGACACAGGCTCCACAAAATTTGACGAACATATTCAGAGCCCTGACTTTTTCGACACTGCCAAATATCCAACGGCCAAATTCAAATCAACTGAAGTGACTTTTGACGGTGATACGCCCACACAAATCATGGGAGATCTAACCATTAAAGGCGTAACTAAACCTGTTACATTGCAGGTCACGCACTTTAAATCCATGCCCCACCCAATGATGAAAAAACCAGCCATCGGTGCAAATGCCAGCACAACGATCAAACGATCTGATTTTAACGCCGGTAAATACGCCCCTATGGTCAGCGACGAAGTAACTATTACCATTGCGTTTGAAGCACTGGCCAAATAAAAACCTTGTTATAGAATAAAAAAACCGGTGAGATCATACAGTCTCACCGGTTTTTTTATGACTAAGGTAATCATTTTGTTTTTGCCAGGTTATAAACCTTCGCGCCCTCATTGGTATTCGTTTCGGAAAAGCTATCAAGACTCACCATTGCCTTTAGTGGTTTGGAATTAAATTCACGGCGATACAAGATAAACACCACTGAAGACGTCGCGATAATAAAAAGCCAGGGATTATAAAACCAAAATAGAAATGCCAAAGAAAAATAATACGAGCGCAAACCGTAATTAAAGCTGTTAGAAGCTTCATCCAGTATTTTGGTGGCATAACCTGCATAGATCTCGCGCTGATTAACACTTACTCCTGCTTCGCCAGGCACAGGCGCAGCACCCACCAGAGTCGAGAAAAAATTAAATTGCCGAATTGACCATGTGAAGGTAAAAAATGCATAGACAAAAATTCCCACGAGAAATAGCAATTTAAACTTCACTGCCGACTCACTCACAGGAAACGCAAAAGGTATAGATACCAAAATATCAAAATCGGAGCGTGAAGCATTTAACGCTGTCAGCAAACCAGCGAGAATCAAAATCGTTGTGGAGGCAAAAAAGTTCACGCTTTTTTCCAAGTTCCCCAGCAACGCCGCATCTGAAACTCGGTGCTCCCGCAACATTATTCTGCGCACCCAGTACAACCGATAATAATGTAGTATCGAAGACAAACTGGCACTCTTGCGCGAGGCGTTACGGGTCGCAAAAAAACTGTACCCAATCCAAGACGCGATAAACCAAAATAAGCAAAAACTGTTAAGCAACTGTAAATCAACCATGAAAAACACCTAAATCTTAAGGAAAGATCCATAACTAGCGCCTTTCAGTAGTCTCAAAACCAATCATCCAGCCAATACACGACCGCGTTGGAATTGCCACTCTCAGCAAAGCCAAACAGACACGAATCAACTTGTTTTGATTGTATTTATAACTATTAGAAAAACAGAACGGAGGTTTAGATCATACGGAAAAGTAATGCGTTAAACGCGAAGATCTCTAACTAAAAACACCTAAAGCAGAAGCAGCTCATTAGGGTACAAGCCGCAATAAAGAGGTGCATGATACAACTTGAATAGTTTCTTTGCAATCTGCGCTGTAGAGAGTCGCCAAGTCGGTACTTTCCCAAAATCGCCACCCCACCAACGTGGAGGACAACTACACACTTAAACAGATTTAGAGTGACTAAACAGCGTAACGTTCGATAAAATGCCAGCATTCGCCAACCCGTTGTTTCAGGCCGTCCATCGACAGCAAGCCAGGCATCGGAATAAACCTACAAAATAAATGGTTTTATTACAGGATACCCAGTTACGTTATGGCTATTGACCAAAGAGAATTTCGACAAGCATTAGGCAGTTTTGCAACGGGTATTTGTGTGGTGGGTGCATTGGATGGTAAAGGTATCCCTTTCGGTATGACAATCAATTCTTTTGCTTCAGTATCGCTTGATCCCGCACTAATTTTGTGGAGCCTGCAAATTGATTCTGATTGCTTTAAAGCATTTGATAACGTCGAAAAATTTAGCATCAATGTGCTTGGTGCAGAGCAACAACATATCTCGAATCGCTATGCCAAAAAAGATGAACACCAGCTGTTGACCGATGATTTTTACATGACCGACAATGGCATTCCTTTACTCCACAACGTGCTGACCACTTTCGAATGCAATCTTAGTCACCGATACCCCGGTGGCGACCACGACATATTAATGGGTGAAGTTATAAACTTCACCTGCCAGCGGGATGGACGTCCACTTATCTATCATGGCGGTCGTTATACTGAGTTAAAAGATGCTCAGTAAGTGCGGCTACTCTTTTTTGGTCAAGACCATTGAGAAACAACTCATGAATCTTATTTGTAAAGTTGCCTTACTATTTAGTTTAACTTTTTCTGGGGCAAGTCTCGCTGATACTTCGGTAGACTTATCGTCAATCAAAAATCAGTTTGACAATAGTTTCAATCACACAAAATCAATGGAATACATAATATACGCAGCGGACATGGAAACAAAAGATGTTCTTCAGGATGCGTTGAGTACCATCAATACGGACTGCATGAATGATGGAAAAGTTGTGTATCTCGCCAACATTAGCGGCATGCCTAAACTGATCGCAAAGCTTTTCGCGCTGCCAAAAATGCGCAAGTATCCCTACCCTGTTTGGCTTGATCGTAACGGCAGTGCGAGCAAAGATTTGCCAAGTCAGAGCGGTGCGGTAGGATTAATCGATATTGAAAACAGCGCGATAAGCGCAGCCACATTTTTTAAAGACGCAAAAGCCCTGTCTTCAAGGTTGACCCAAATATGCGGCAGCGCTGTGGCTACAGAAAATTGATAGTTAGAGTAATACCTTAAAACGAAATGGCACGCCAAGCTAACGCACGCGATCTCGCAAGGCTCAAACCAGGCTCTCCCATAACCTGTACGGCTTACAATCGGGGCTAGTAGTGCAACCTTGAAAATCCACATTTTGTCATCATGGTATATAACCGAATCCTCATATTTCCGAGTACAAATATCCAAGATTTCCAATCCCTGATCTGATAGTTCAACGGTATTTGGCGATTAACTCGCGCGTATAGGAACCTTCTTAAAATATGAACATAAGAATCAAATCATATGAATTTTTTATTCTTCGGTCTCACCTTATAGTGGCTCCATACACGCAATGGAGCTACGCACATGATTTACTATCGACCAGCTCTGGAACGCGGCAAAGCAAACTTCGGCTGGCTGCGAAGTAATCACTCATTTTCTTTTGGCAGTTACTACGACGCTAACCATTTAGGCATTTCGGCGCTTCGCGTTATTAATGACGATACCGTAGCACCCGGTACCGGGTTTGAGACCCACGGTCATAGAAACATGGAGATTATTTCCTATGTATTGGAGGGCGCCCTTGAACATAAATACAGTATGGGGAATAAATACGTTGTACCCGCAGGTGATATTCAGCGAATGAGTGCTGGCACAGGTGTAACGCACTCTGAATTTAATCACTCTACAACAGCAATGCTTAAATTTTTACAAATTTGGATTATTCCCAACGCACGCGGAATACAGCCAGAATACGAACAGATGGCAGTAATACAGTCCGGTAAACTTACGCCATTGGTAACACCCGATGGTGTGGATAATTCACTGCGGATTCACCAAGACGCCAGTATTTTTCGTGTCGTGCTAGGCATCAATGAAAACATCAATTTAAGTACTGACCTAAGAACTGGCTATTTACACGTTATTAGCGACTCTGGTCATTTTGGTGGCCTCACGGTTCACGCAGGAGACGGTGTAGGCCTGCAAGGTAGGTCGTTGCAACTGGCCGCCATCAGCGATGAGTTAATAGCACTTTGGTTTGATTTACCCACGGCAATACATTAACGGAATCTTATTAGAGTACCGTATGGATAATTTGTTAACAGAGCCATTATTCTGGGGACTCGCGTTTATTGGCATTATTTTAACCGGGATTTCAAAATCGGGGTTTGCCGGTGGGGCGGGCGTCGGTGCCGTTCCGCTGTTAGCATTGATCATTCCGGTCCCTATGGCTGTAGCGCTCATGTTGCCTTTGCTCATTCTTATGGATGTTAAGACTGTTTGGTATTACCGCCATACAGTCGATATGACAACACTAAAAAAGTTACTGCCGGCGGCATTAATCGGCATTGCCATTGCTGGATTGAGCGTTAGTTTTTTATCCACATTCTGGTTACAAATTGCGTTAGGCAGCTTTTCAATTCTTTTTGCAGTTTGGCAAAAACTCACTCCCATTCTGGGCAATCTTCGTATAGGTGCAATGTTATGGGGAACAATATCCGGAATTACCAGCACACTCCTACATGCCGGCGGACCACCCATTAATATTTACTTAATCTCACGGCGCTTGCCGAAAAAGGTTTGGCTGGGCACTGCCGGCGTACTGTTTGCCGTCATGAACCTGGTCAAAATCATTCCCTATAGTGCAAATCACCTTTGGAGCCATGAACTCCTTATACTTGACCTGATATTGTTTCCTATTGCGCTGTTTGGTATTTGGCTTGGTAAACAAGTTCAAGAGCGCATTAACGAACTACATTTTATGCTGGCATGTCGCGGGCTGCTGCTCTTTTCGGGAATCGCGTTGTTGATTAAATCCTTTATGGAATAATTAAATAAGGTTGAGGACTGGAATGACTTAGCCACAACACGAGTAATAGTGACGACGACTACGCAGACAAAAAAGGGGCGCTTTTAAGCGCCCCTTTTAATCCTTGATTACCCAAAACAATGAATTAGAACTTTCGCTTAACAGTAAAGTTTACAGTTCTTGGCAAGCCTGGCTGCCCAAAAGAGGTAGCACTACCAGAAGCACCATCACCCATTTGAGTGAAATAATACTTATCAGTCAGGTTCTGCACTTCCATCGCTACTAACCAGTCATCACCAGCTTCATAGGCAATTCGCGCATTAACCAGAGTACGAGCCTTCATCAACGTATCCGGCGCGTTAGTCCACTCAGCATAAACATCGTCCTGATAAACGAAGTCAATGCGAGGAACGAATGAACCTATACGATATTGAATACCCAAACTAGCAGTAACCTCAGGGGTAAATGGCGACACATTATCTTTACTGATACTGTCAATATCGTACAAAAGCTTCGTCAAATCAAAGTTGATGTAACTGACAGAGCCATCAATCGATAAGGCCTCATTTGGAGAATAGTCGAACTCAAGTTCAACACCCGTTGTTTCCCCATCTGCCGCATTCGTCGTCATCAAACATGGAATGCCATTTATTACGCCAGGAACACCTGTGCAATTGCCCAGCTGGAACTGTATATCAGTGTACTCATTATAAAAAATGGCAGCATTTATACGCAGTGTATTATCCAGCAAGTCGGCTTTGGCGCCAATTTCGTAGGAGATCAACTCTTCCGGCTCAACTTCTTGAGCTTGGTCATTAAAGAATGGCCGCGGGTTTACACCACCCCCTTTATAACCTGTTGCCACCTGGCCGTAGACAATAACATCTTCATTCAACATGTAATTAAGCGCTACACGCCAGTCCGTTCTATCGCCTTTAAAGACACTTGTAGTGCCATTTACATCAGAGATAAGACAGTTTATTGAAGCGCCTGGCCCACAGGGAATGATAGCTGAGAGATCTGGTTCTCGGCGCACAAACTGGTAAACCTTTTCATCCTCACTGTAGCGTAGCCCACTGATCAACTCCAAGCTGTCGGTTAGTCGGTAGGTAACGTTGAGGAAAATGGCTTGCGTCGTTGTATCAACAGGGTCGGGACCGTGAACGAAGTCAAAATCCACATATCCAAGATCGATTCGTCCCGTCATAGTGGTCGTTGAATCATGATAAAAAGCGCCAACGGTGTAATCCAGATTTTCTCCAAAACCACCATTCAAGCGAAATTCCTGACTCCAGGCGTCATGTATCAGGGTTTGATACAAATTAACCAACGACAATGGCGTTGCGTCCGTGTCATTACCCCAGCCACTTGTGTACTCGCGGTAAGAGGTGATGGACTGAAGTTGAAGATCTTCATTGATACTCCAGTCAGCATTTATCGATGCCCCAGTGGACTTCAAAGTCATTTCACGCTTGGCGTAGTTACCCGTTTGATAATTGCCATAACTGGAGTAGTTTTGATACTCGCCGGCGAGGAAGATAGAAGGATCAAGAACTGGCCCAAAAGGAATGGTTACCAGGGGCGCTGGGCCAGGTCCATCCGGGTCAAATGAAAAATCGGTATTGCCGAATCCAGGACCAGAACCTGGAGGAGACAAACCAGCCACCGCAAACACTGCAGGGTATTCGCTACCGTCGGGAGTAATACCTGCTCTGCGAGTAGTAGCAGGATAAACTGCCCTTAATATATTGGCGGGAGGATCAGAATTCTCAACCGTTCTATCAAGGGCGAAATTAACCTCCAAGTCATCGGAAGCGAGCCAGCGTAGTGCAAGCCGCCCGGCAGTATAATTAACTCCGCCTTCAGTCCCAGTGGTGCAATCGTTACCGTTAAAGTTAGTTCCAAAACCCAACGTATTATCCGGGTGTGAACAAGCCCAATCGATAACATCTACGTGACCACCTCTGGATTTTGATACACCAGAAACCCGTGCATACAACTTGT
The DNA here is from genome assembly GCA_050290265.1 of Cellvibrionaceae bacterium. GTDB lineage: Bacteria > Pseudomonadota > Gammaproteobacteria > Pseudomonadales > Cellvibrionaceae > JBNKFV01. Next base: position 65,724 of record JBNKHI010000009.1, on the reverse strand, counting down.
CATCAACGAGGGTGAAATTACTGGCTGCACGCACGCTTAATAAATCCAGCATACCCGCTGTAACTTCAACGTAGCCATTGGCTTCTTCGTCAGGCCGTTGCGAAAACAGCTTAATTGACCCACCAATTGAATTTTTACCCGCTAAGGTACCCTGAGGGCCACGTAGCACCTCAACGCGCTCAAGATCAAGCAGATCTAAAACAGAGCCCGTCATTGTTGCGTAATAGACGTCATCGACATAAAGCCCGACGCCAGGCTCAATCGCGGGGTTAAAATCAGTTTGCCCAACACCACGAATAAATGCTGTTAATGAGTTACCGCCAAAAGATCCTCCTGTAGTCAATGATACGTTGGGGGCCTGCCCAGCGATATTTTCAATGCTTACCTGACCTCGAGCTTCCAGAGTTGCCGCCGACATTGCAGTAATTGCAATGGGCGTATCCTGAACATTTTGCTCGCGGAATTGAGCCGTGACTACGATCTCCTCTAAGCCCATCCAGGCACTTTCAGCCTCCTGACCTAGCGCCACACTAGAACACGCCAGCGCAGCTGCAGAAGAAATCAGCAACGGTAATTTTTTGAGATGAAACACATTCTTGGTCATAAATTCCCCTTAATTATTTTTATTACAAGTGGGATGTAGCCGCATTCATAAGATGCGCACGTTGTATTTTAGCTAATATTTTGCAAATAACTGCTATTTATACGAATAAACTCAGTCGAAAATAGAGTTTCAGAAAAATTAACTCAAGTTGTCGAGAGACAACTCCCGCTATTTGATCGCATTTATTATTCGGCTTAAGTCCGCACAATTGTTATCTGCCATAACTTTATGTCAAACAACGCTGCACTTGTCAAATCACTTTTTTAAAAAAGCATAACTGCGCCGAGAACTTTCTTTCATAACCCAGCGTATATATAGTCCTGCTTTGGCAGATCTCCTACATATATCACTCCACATATCATCACGGATCGAGAATGGCTCAGACTAAAACCAGAATCACCAAGCGCCTGAGCCTGTTGATTCTGCTCGCGACACTAGGTGCCTGCACCGCACTTGGTGCCTATGAACTCAATAATCGCTTTGGAAATCCAACCCCGTCCGGGCGTTTGATGACGCAACCAGACCAAGCCGAAACTACGTTTTATAAAACGTCAGTAGAGCCCATATTCAATAGTCGCTGTATTAGCTGCCACGCCTGTTATGACGCCCCTTGTCAATTAAAGATGAGTTCCAGCGCAGGTATAGACAGGGGTATTAGCCAATCCCCGGTATACAGTGGCACCCGCTTAATTGCCAAAGAGCCTACCAGACTATTTATTGACAGCGAGAACACCAAGGGTTGGCGCGAACGAGGCTTTGACCCCGTACTTAATGAGCGCGCCCCTACCCAGTCAGCAAACCTGGCTGGCAGTTTGCTCTACCAAGTACTCAAACTCAAAAAGGCACACCCTTTACCAACAACAAAAGTCCTCAGCGAACAAGACTTCAATTTTTCGTCCAAACGCGAGAACCAGTGCCCTCCCATAGAGACATTTGAGTTATACGCGGCTGCAAACCCAAAAGCCGGTATGCCCTACGGTTTTCCGGGACTGAAAAAGAGCGAATTGGCGGCTATCAAGCAGTGGCTGACAGAAGGCGCACCCCTGCCAGCCACTGCATTACTGTCAAAATCTCACCAACAGCAAGTCGACATCTGGGAGCAATACCTGAATCAACCCGATAATAAAGGACGACTAGTATCACGCTACCTTTATGAGCACTTATTCCTGGCCAACCTTTATTTTGACGTTTTAGGCGAGCAACCCGCTCAACGAACATACTTTAAGTTAGTGCGATCCACTTCGCCGTCGGGGAAACCGATCAATATTATCGCTACCCGACGACCCACCGACGCCCCCCAGACCGCTGAATTTTATTACCGCCTGCAACGCCAAACGGCGGTCGTGGTCACTAAAACCAATTTGCCCTATGCCTTAAGCCCACAACGTATGCACTGGCTGGATAAACTCTTCTTCAGCCCCGACTATACCGTGAAGGCGCTACCAGGCTATGGAGAAGCAAACTTCAACCCCTTTAGTACCTACAAGGAAATTCCAGCTAACTCCCGCTATCGATTTATGCTGGAAGAAGGACACTTTTTTATCGCCGGGTTTATCAAAGGCCCAGTCTGCCGGGGGCAGGTTGCAGTGGGGGTCATTAATGACCAGTTTTGGGTGTTCTTTGTCGATCCGGACGCACAGGCTATGCCCATGCTCGATGGCTTTCTGGAACAGCAAATCCCTAACTTGCGGCTACCGAGTGAAGAAGGCAGCAATGCAGGAATACTGTCTTATTGGACCAAGTATTCAGAGTTACACCGCAAGTATCTGCAGGCCAAGTCCAACGCACTAAAAACTATATTCAAAGACCAGCCACTAACGATGGATCTGTTTTGGGACGGAGATGGCAATAACGATAATGCAGCCTTAACGGTATTTCGCAGCTTTGATGACGCGGCCGTTGTTAAAGGCCTCATTGGTAAACCGCCAAAAACAGCCTGGGTTATCGATTATCCGCTACTGGAACGTATTCACTACCTGCTAACGGCAGGCTTCGACGTTTTCGGTAACGTCGGCCATCAGCTGAATACACGTTTGTACATGGACTTTCTGCGCCTGGAGGGAGAATTTAATTTTCTCGCATTCCTGCCACCGAAAACACGCTCCAAACTGCGCGATTTTTGGTATCGCGACGCCAGTGAAAGGCTGACAAAGCAACTCAACAGCTATGACATTGAGAGCCTCAGCACCCCAGCTATTACTTACACTACCGATACCCCCAAACTCGAGCTCTACGACCATATCAAACAGCGCCTCCAACGCACCGCCAATACAGAGTATTCGCTATCAAACACTGCTGTTCCCAGCGCACACCGCACCTCACTGAAAAAACTGGAGAATATCCGGGGTATAGCCGCGAGCCTGTTGGCAGAGATGACCGTGGTGATGGTTGAAGAGGCCAATGGCAACCAAAAGCTTTACACCATTTTGGCGAACCGGGCACACCTCAACATCACCAGTTTGCTTAACGAAGAGGAGAACCGCCTACCTAAAGAGGACAGCATCAGTGTCGCCAACGGTATATTGGGTGATTACCCCAATGCCTTTTTACAACTACCCGAGTCGGAACTGGACACCTTAGTTAACACGATCAAAAACCTGGAAACTGAAGCCGACTATGCTGCCATGATAGATCAGTTTGGTGTACGCAGGACAAACCCTAATTTTTGGCAGTACAGCGACAGGCTGCATGATGCATTTTTACAGCAACACCCTAAGCATGCAGGCTGGCTTGATTACAACCGAGTGGAAAATCGCTAGGGCAAGCCCTTCTCCGCACGCGATGCCAGGAAAAATAAGTGGGACCTACCCTTCCATAAACAATAACATTTGTTATTATTTATGGATAATATAATGCAACCTCCGACCCTGCAGGCGCACCCTACTATGAGCATCGCAACCAAGATTGAAAATGGCATTATGGCGGTAACCGGCCCATTTGCCCGGGCGTTATGGCCCGACCCACGCAAATCCATGAGTGCTGACCAACTTGTAAATTTCCATAAACCTGGCGCTTATTTTGAAGGCAACTTCGCACCAGTCACTGAAGAAGTCACCCACACCGCCTTAGTGGTAAAAGGCACAATTCCCAAGGAATTGACCGGCCGCTATCTTCGCAATGGCCCCAACCCGTTTGGCAAATATGATCCACTCAATGATCACTGGTTTCGCGCTGAAGGCATGATTCACGGCATTCGCCTAGCCGATGGCAAAGCCGAGTGGTATCGCAACCGCTGGGTCCGAACAGCGGAAATGGCAACCGCCCTGGGAGAAGACGTTGCTGGACGCAACCTAACCTTCTCACCAGGCATACATATATTCCCTCACGGGGGTAAAACCTGGGCCTTAGTGGAAAGCACCATGGCGCCCGTTGAGATGGGCTACGAACTGGAAACTATTGGTCAGCCTAAAGGCTGGGGCACGTTCACTGGCCACCCCAAAGTCGATCCTGATACCGGTGAAATGCACGGTATTTGTTATGACCCCAAAAAATACCCAAACAAGATTAAGTATGTGGTCGTCGACAAACATGCTGTACTGAAGAAGATTGTCGAAGTGCCCATGCCTGCGTCGATAATGATTCACGATATGGCGCTCACCAAAAACTACGCGGTGATCTTCGATCTACCTATTCGCTTTAGCTTTAAACAACTTTTTAAAGGTCACAACATTCCCTTCAAATGGTGCGATGAACATGAGCCTCGCATTGGTTTACTCCCACGTAATGGCGAAGCTAAAGATATTATCTGGTGTGCAGTTGATCCTTGCTTTGTCTTTCACCCCATGAATGCCTACGAAGATGCCAATGGCAATGTGGTGCTGGATGTGTTCAAGCTGGAAAGCGCGTTTAAAGACGATATCTATGGTCCCATGGGCGATAGCCTGCCCACCTTCGTGCGCTGGACCGCAAATATCAAAACTCGACAGGTATCGGAAGTCATGATCGACGAGCGTACCCGCGAATTCCCCGAATTTAACCGCGAGCTGGAAGGCAAGCCTTATCGCTTTGGCTATTCCATGGCCGTGACAGAAGATGTGACCTTTCCCGGATTTTATAAAAACGATGTGGTGAGCGGCGAGTCGTGGTATCACGACTTTGGCAGCGGGCGATTTGGCGCCGAGCCTACATTTATTCCCAAAGCCGGGGCCAAAAGCGAAGATGAAGGCTATTTACTTGCTTACATTTACGACGACAACCGCAAGGCAAGCGAGCTTGTTATCATGGATGCTCAAGATTTTATGGCGCCCCCCATAGCCACTATTGAGCTACCGGTACGTGTGCCTTTTGGCTTTCATGGCAGCTGGGTACCGGACACTGCTGTGGGACGCTAACGCTAGCCTTTGGCACCACAAACAGGGTGTGAGGAAGCTTCCACACACCTGTCTATCTGCTTGCCGACTAACTGTTAGTAACAAAGACGCTCTTACTTATCCAGAATTTTCAGCGTGTTCAGAAAGTCCTGCAAGGCAAAATCGTTCTTGCTGGTTAGCTGGTATTTATTATGAAAGAAAATACTCAGCTCAACGTCCTTATTGCTGAGAGTAACGGTATAACCATCAAAATCCGTTTGTGCATAAATACCATTCAGACAATGCTGGCCGTCGACAACCTCACCTTGCTCATGAATCCGGTGAAAAACCCTGAGTGCACGATGAATATTTAACTTGTCGTCAGGCAACATAACTGCTTCCTCGGGCGTTTAAAGAATTAATGACCACAACCACCGGGCGCATGCACATGGCCGTGAGATTTTTCTTCCGCCGTTGCCTCCCGGACATCAACAACATTGAGCTGAAAAGCTAAGGTTTTTCCCGCCAGAGGATGATTACTATCAATATCCACTGTCTTCAAACCCACTTTTACGACGGTGGCCTGACGGGCGCCATTGTCAGTATTCACCTGCACAATCTGGCCAACCTGCAGCTTACCTTTATTCAATAAATGTTTGCGCGGGATACGCATTTGCGAATTAGGCTTGGGCATTCCATAAGCTTGCTCGGGTGTTAGCGTGACACTCACTTCATCACCTGCGGCCTTACCTTCCAGTGCATCTTCTATGCCTTGCATCATGGCCCCATGTCCCTGCAAGTAAACGGTCGGATCATTGCCTGCGGATGTTTCCAACACATTACCCTCCGCATCCGCCATTTGGTAATGAAAACTCACCACACTATCTTTTGTAATATTCATTCCTGATCCTCAAAATCTGTTGTATGCGCTCCCTTGTTTTGCTGAAGCCTACATACTCATAACTACCGCGATGTTGCGTCGATAACTGAAAGCGGGCAAGTATGCAGGTAGCGCAAACAACAATCCAGATTCAGGCGTCACAAAATTACTTGCGTTCCCATACAGGCTGCCTGGGCAGCATATCAGTAGTAGCAGTTGATCCTACGAAGCCAGAAGCGTATCCGATTTATGCTGATAATTACCCAACGGCAGTCTAACCTTCTTCGCGTTGCGGTTATTTTATGCTGACAGCCGAATTTACACATGAAGACTTCACCGCTGCCGCGTAATCAGGTAAGTTCATTGCACAGGATTACCTTAAACGCTTTCTTAACCTTTGCGGATTATTATTTTCGTAAACTAACGTTTTACCCAAACTACGATTTTATTTGATGATCAGGAGTAACGCCATGAAACGCTATATTGCCGCATTAGCCTTAACCGCAGTATTGCCAACCGCCTCATTTGCTGCAGACCATCCCCATGCTGATGCCATAGAGGCGCGCCAAGGGTTTATGGAGGTTCTAAAATTTAACATGGGCATTTTGGGCGCTATGGCCAAAGGCAAGGTTGACTACGACGCCGCGCAAGCCAGTGCTGCGGCAAATAATTTGGCAGCCGCCGCTAAAATGGAAAATGGCGCTATGTGGCCTGAAGGTTCTGATAATTCCAATCCAGCACTGAAAGATATTACTGAAGCCCTGCCTGAAGGCTGGAGTGAATACGCCAAAATAGCAGAGGTTCAAAAGAAGTGGGTCGCGGCCACTGAGAAACTGGCAGCCGCTGCCGGCACCGGTGTAGGCGGTATTCGCGCGAATATTGGCGATGTGGGTAAGAGCTGTAAGGGTTGTCACGACATTGCACGAAAAGACTAAACAGTATGGATAAAAAAGTTCACGTGTGGGATTTGCCCACACGCCTATTTCACTGGGCCCTGGCGGCCCTTTTTATCTTTATGATCGTAACCGGCGACCAGGGTGATGATTGGCTGCTCTGGCATATGCGAGCAGGCTACGCGCTACTGGGTCTACTCACCTTCCGAGTGATTTGGGGACTTGCTGGCTCACACTATGCCCGCTTCCAACAATTTATCGCATCCCCCGTTCACGCATGGACGTACACGGTAAGCCTTATCAAAGGCAACGCACGTCACTACTTAGGCCACAATCCTGCGGGGGGCTGGATGGTTGTCACCCTCCTCGTTGGGCTTTTCGTGCAAGCTGTCAGCGGGTTGTTTATTACCGACGACATACTTTGGGAGGGGCCATTTTATAATGCTGTAACAGAAGGGGTAGCAGACCTCGCCAGCACTATTCATCATCAACTGCAGAGTATTCTGCAGGCACTGGTTATTTTGCATATCCTCGGAGTTATCTGGCATCGAGTTCGCTACAAAGACCCACTCGTCGGCGCTATGATTCACGGTAAAAAACCGACTATAACCAACGACACAGCGGTTACTGTTCGCGTCCACCCGGCCGCACTCATCATTGCCGTTGTTTGCGCAACTGCACTGGTAGTATGGTTATGGCAAAAACCGATATAACGATGTAATGACCAGCGACCTGCAAGCAATGCAAGCAGGTCGCTCAGTATTCCGGCGGCCAATATAAGCATCCCACTGGCCAAAGCCTCTTAAACCCCCTTAAAATTTCTGAATGTTTTTCTTAGTCTTTCGCAGGGCTCACCAATCACTCGCAAATCTACAACTGCCTGCAAACGCACATCCCTTTTCGCTACTCAGTAACCTGATTATTAAAAATCTTTACTTTAAGTTAACAAAAAAAATTTTTTAAACACAAAGAGTTAATTAGCTATTGCAATACGATAGTAACGATTGCTACTATCGACACACACAAATATGTTGACAAGACAACAATAATTTTAACACTGTATCCGCTATCAATTACCAACTCATGTCGCCAGACCAAACACACTACAAATCTCAATAACAGTTTGGCTGGCCGGCTAATTAAGCGGTCCTTTTTACGGCTAAAACCGAACTTCTCTTTTCAATAACTAAAATAGTAGATGTAGGTAAACTTATGAACACACCCTCTAAAAACGCTCTGTTTAAAATATCCCCACTGAGTCTGGGCATTGCTTCAACCCTGCTAATGCCGGTAGCACTAAACGCCAGCGCACAGGATTCAGGCTTGGACTCTTTACTAGAGGAAGTCGTAGTAACGGCGCAGTTTAGAGAGCAAAATTTGCAGGACACGCCCATTTCAATCACCGCAATCTCCGGTGATATGCTCGCGGCACGCAGTCAGGTCCAATTGTCCGATGTCGCCAATAACGCACCTAACGTCACCATGTCACCCACTAGTGGCTCATTTGGTCCGTCCATCACAGCCTCTGTTCGCGGTATCGGACAATACGACTTCAACCCGGCCTTAGAGCCAGGTGTCGGAATCTATATCGATGATGTGTACTACGGCGCGTTAACCGGTGCGCAATTCGATCTAATGGACCTTAATCGAGTTGAGATTTTACGTGGACCACAGGGCACCTTAGCAGGAAAGAACTCTATAGGCGGCGCTATTAAAATGTACTCCAAAGTGCCCACTGGCGAGGAATCAGGCTACTTTGCTGTAACCGCTGGCCGCTATGATCGGCTAGACATGCGTGGCAGTGTTGACTTCGCCTTATCCGAAAATGTTGCAGTGAGGCTCTCTGGCGTATCGAAGAAGAACAATGGTTACATCAAGCGTCTCGATTACGGCTGCGTTTACCCAGACAGTGGCATCCCCGCCAATCTCGACCAAAACAGCGATTGCGTAAACGGTATGGAGGGTGATGACGACACAACCGCCGCACGCGCAATGATTCATATTACGCCTAGCGATAGTGTGGACTTAACAATTATCGCAGACACCTCAGAAAGCGAATCCGCGAATACATCCGGTGTACTCATTACTGGCAGCAACAATAGCCCTAACACCACCATTAATGGAATCCCCCTAAGTGACCAATTCGCCACTGGTGGTACCTACACCAATTACAGTTCATTCATTATGCCCGCCATAACGTGGACGACACCGGCACCCTTAGCAGGCAATCCATTTTTTGCCTCATTCGATGGCTCACCTATTGCAGAAACCCGCATGGATGGTCAAAACCATATCGATGCTAACGGCCTATCGCTAAAAGCAATTTTCGATCTGAACGACCACATGAACATTGAGTCAATCACCGCCTATCGCGACTATTTTGCCACCTTTAATTCTGATACCGATGTATCTCCTGCCTCCACCCAGTTAACTAAAAATCAGATTGATTATTGGCAGAAAAGTCAGGAGCTACGCCTCAACGGTAACACGGCGGATTCAACCATTAACTACACTGTAGGGCTCTACTACTTTGAACAGGAGTCGAAATTTAATACGTTTGTAGATATTCGCTATACGCCCTACCCACTTTCGTTTGCCGGTGGTGCACCTAGCCTGCCAGCAAAAACCAAAGCTGTTTTTGCCAACGTGGGATGGGACGTTACCAATGACTTCAGCCTGAACCTTGGGTTGCGTTATACCGAGGAAGAAAAAACCTATAATTACCTGCGTCGTACTCGCGATGGTGGCGTACATCCCATTCTGGGTGGACTGGATAATGTTGCCGGGCGGTATGAAGGCGACAATGTCGATTACCGTGTAAACCTGCAGTATCGCTTCACTGAGAACCTGATGAGCTTTTTCTCGGTTTCTACTGGCGTAAAAGGTGGCGGCGTAAACCCACGGCCGTTTAATGCGGAGCAGGCCCTCTCCTTCGACCAAGAAGAAGTAACTGCCTACGAGATTGGCGTTAAAACTGACTTGCTGGATGGTCATTTGCGCTTAAACGCTGCGTACTTTTTTAACGACTACAAAGACATTCAGCTAACCCTGTTAAGTTGCAACGACGTTATCGGTGCATCTGGTGTTCCATTGGGAGATCTGGGTCTGGGTACCCCCTGTGCATTGCCACAAAACGGGGGGAGTGCAGACATACAAGGTATTGAGCTGGAAGCGATGTATCGCTTGGACAACGGTCTGTCTATTGACGCGGCGATCAGTACTCTGGATTTCGAATACACCGAACTTAACCCGGCTTTAGGCAGCAGTATTCCTAAAAATGGTATTACACCTTACACACCGGAATTAAAATGGAGTCTTGGCATATCCAAGGATTTCAATTCAGACTTCGGTACCTTCACTCCAAGGCTAGACGCGTCGTTTCAGGATGACATTTATACCAACCCGGACAATGCTGAACTGGGCAGGGTAGATGACTATACCTTGCTGAATGCCAAACTCACCTGGACAAACCCGGACAGTGATCTAGAGGCATCGTTAGGCGTTACCAACCTCGCCGACAAGTACTACTACAAAACAAAGTTCAACCTTTCTACCAACTCGGGTGTCGTAACTGGGGTACCAGGTCGCCCTCGCGAATGGTATTTGAGTGTGAAGAAGTACTTTTAAGCACACAGTTTAGCTAAAACTGGTTAGCCAACTCGTCTGGCGCCCCCGGATAATCCAGGGGCGCTTTTTTATTTCTGGATTGAGGAAATAAACGCGCGCGTTTTCTCCAAATCTCGTAAACTCTCGTCAGTATTCGTTCACAAGGAACTGACATGACAAAGCTTCACTCTTCATTATCACACTCGCGCAGTGCCCTTATCCTGGCACTGGTACTATTGGTGCAACTAGGCGGTTGCGCAACATTAAAACTGCAACCACCACAGCTGGCTGTCACCGGTATTAAACCCGCTGCCAGCTCCGGCGGTCTCAGTGCAGCCTTTGAGATACAACTGAATATTGTGAACCCCAATGGCGTTGCCTTACCCATTAAAGGCATGAGCTATCAGCTCGCACTCAATGGCGTGCAAGTGCTGCGCGGTGCATCAGGTGATATTGCCAGCATCCCGGCATATGGCAATGCCAATGTGTCGCTGCCAGTAACCGCAAACCTGTTTGCCGCACCCAAATTATTACTGCAACTCGCGGATCAAACGGCCAATGCGGTGGACTACGAACTGAGTGCAACCATTGACTTTCAAGGCTGGCTACCAAGCCAGCATGTGGTTGAAAAAGGGCGCTTTAGTACATCGAAATAACAACTAATCGTGAGTACCCTGCTCCATCTGGCGGAGCAGGGTGAGCGTTACTTGATCCAAACCTGCTTGGCATTCACGAACTCTTTAATACCGTGAGGACCTAACTCACGACCAAAACCAGAGCGTTTAATGCCGCCGCTCGGCAAGCGCGGATCTGTCTTCACAATCCCATTTACCGCAACCTGCCCCGCTTGCAACTCAACGGCAAAACGTTCAGCTTGCGCTTTATCCTCAGTCCAAATCGCCGCGCCCAATCCATATTCTGAATCGTTCGCCAGGGCTAGTGCGTGCTCGGCATCATCAGCCTTGACCGCCACCATCACCGGGCCAAAGGTCTCTTCACGAAAGGCACACATGTCTGGCGTTACATCGGCCAAAAATGTCACCGGATAATAAAAACCATCGCTCTTCGGCATCTCTCCACCCAACAAGCAACGCGCACCCGCAGTAATAGTTTCTTGCACTTGGCGATGCAAACCAGCGCGCAAATCACTGCGGGCAATAGGCCCCACTTCAGTATCTTCCAACAGTGGGTCACCGACGTTTAGTGCCGCCAAACGGACACGTAGTTTCTCGACAAAGTTATCGTATACCGGCGCTTCAATAATAATTCGCTTGGCAGCAATACAAGATTGCCCCGCATTGATAATACGGGACAGTGTCGCCACGTCAGCAGCTTTGTCTAAATCCGCATCAGCCAATACCACACAAGGATCAGAACCTCCTAGCTCCAGAACTGCAGGCTTTATTTCACTGGCAGCGACAGACGCAACAATCGCCCCACTGCGAGCGGAACCGGTAAACGATACAGCGGCAATTTTTGGGTTGCGGATTACCCCTTCTATATCTGCATTTTCCAGAGGTAAGTTAACCATAATATGCTCCGGTACACCGGCGCGGTGAAAGGCCTCGGTAATGGCCGCTGCGCAACCGGGCACTAACGGATCATGCTTTAACACACAGGTGTTGCCTGCCATCAACGATGGCGCCAAGAAGCGAAATGCCAACCACAACGGCGCGTTCCAAGGCAAAATTCCCAATACTGTCCCTAGCGGCTCGTAGGTTACGTAACTCAGGCTGGCATCCGATGCGATTTCTTCACGGGCCAGATAAGACTCAGCATGCTCAGCATAATGTTCAGCGCACCACGCCGCTTTTTCTACTTCGGCAACCCCTTCTTTTACAGGTTTACCCATTTCTTTAGCCATTAGATCAGCCATAACCGGCTTCATTAACCGCAATTGCGAAGCCACATTTTTTAACACACTGGCACGCTGGGCAAAGTCTGTTTTACGCCAATGTTGAGCGGCCTGATGTGCCGCATCAATAATATCCTCCGCCTGACTGGCGGTGAGTGCAGGATACTCAGCTAGCGTCTCACCAGTACTTGGATTGGTAGCAGTTAACATAAAACCTCCTAAGCTTGTTTAACGGGTGCTTTATCTTTAGCGACAGGTTTGTCGACCTGTGCTTTTTTGTTATTCGCCGCAGGCGCTTTGGCATCATTGATTGCTTCGACCAAACTCGGTTTTTCGACGACGGTATTCACCTGCTCAGGCTTCACAACAAAGTCACGGTCCATCGTGAAAAAAGACTCACAACCGTCTTCAGTAATGTAGATGGTATCCGAAATACCACAAGTTTTGTCCCCATCCACGCCCCACATCCAGGGAATTACATGGAACGTCATACCGGGGCGTAGCACTGCAGATTCACCTTGTTTCAAACTCACAATATAGCCTTCATCCCAACTGGGTGGAAAGGCAATACCAATGGAGTAACCCGAGCGAGTAATCAATTTCGCACCGACATTATTGTGAGTAATGATATTGCGAACCATATTGTCGACATCCGATACGGTCATCCCCGGCTGCACCTGTTGGTGCAAAGTACTTAGGGCAAGCTTCATGGTTTCCTGCGCTTGATACATGGAATCCTTAAGTTCACCCAGTACGACGGTGCGCATCATCGCCGTATGGTAGCGCCGATAGCATCCACCCACTTCTAAAAAGACATGTTCACCCGGCTGGACTGTGCGCCCTTCCCACGTTGCATGGCCAATCATCGATCTGGGCCCAGATGTGACATAAGGCATAACGGCCGGCGGTTCACCACCGGCCGAAAACATGGCAGAGCTAATGGCACCACCAATTTCGTTTTCGGTAACACCCGCACGACATGCTTCGATACCCGCTAACATTCCTGCTTCTGTGGCGATAGCGGCCTTGCGCATTAAGTCAATTTCGACTGCGGATTTACAAATACGACCTTCTTCCACAATGCCAAAACAGTCCAACAATTTGGCGCCGGTCAATGTCGTGTGAATACAATCCTGATGATAAGCCGGGAAAAAATAACTGTTACGCTCATAGCCAATGCGCTTATTGCCCAAACCAAATTCCCGCAACGCATCAACTAACATTTGAATAGCGTCACCGGTATCAGGATAAGGCCGCGTAATTTCAACCCACGTACGCGCGATCACATTGGACTCTTCCAATTTACGCGTAATCATAAAAGGCTCACTTTCAAGCGGCACAACCAAAGCTTGAAAGAATGAGTAGCCTGTCGTTTGATAATCCGTCAAATACATAATATTTTCAGGGTCGCTAATCACTACAGCATCTAATTTTCGCTCTTGAATTCGCGCACGCAACTCGCTGATGCGGCGCGTATATTCTTCAAATGGAAACGTCATATCATCGCGCTGTATCATGCTGCCTCCATCACTTTCTGAGTAGCGGCCACCAAAATATCCAGGCCTTCTTTTAAGTCATCGTCTGGAATCGTTAAGGGTGGTATGAGTTTGACAACACGACCACCAATCCCACAACTGGCTATCAGTAAACCATCAGCAAAACACTGTTTGACTACATCGGCAGCCATACCACTTTCACCCAAATCCAAACCCATGATCATGCCTTTACCACGCACCTGAACATTGGGCATCTCTGCCAAAGGTTTTAGAGCAGCCTGCATCACTTTTTCTTTTTCTTTCACCGCGTCCATGAATTCATTTGTTTCGAAATAGGTCAGCGCCTCCGTGCCCGCGACGAAAGACAGGCTCTGGCCACGGAAAGTTCCCGTATGCTCACCCGCAGCCCAGTGCTTGTCGTATTCTGGTTTCACCAGATTCATGGCCATGGGGGTACCCATACCGCCAATACCTTTCGCCAAACAAATAATATCCGGATCGATATCCAAATCGTCAAAACTAAAGAAATTACCGGTTCGTCCTATACCGACTTGAATATCATCCACGATTAAGAGCGAACCAAAATCTTTCGCAAGTTTCGCTAGCGCTTGTATCCACGCCTTATCCGCAACATTAACACCGCCCTCTGCCTGAATGGTTTCAAGAATAAAGGCAGCTGGGGGTCTGACGCCAGTAGACGCATCACTATAAAGTGCGCGCATATTATCAAGATTCGATTGACCACAGCCCATATCACAACCCATGCAGGGTTTATCGCAACCAAAGGGGTAATGGCTGACATTGTTCAATGCCACACCTGCCGCCCCGCGAAAGTGTTGATTAGCAGTGCAAGCAAGAGATCCCAGAGTCATACCGTGAAACGCATGGGTAAACGCAACAATCTCTTCGCGTCCGGTTACTCGCCTTGCTAACTTGAGAGCCGCCTCTACCGCGTTAGTGCCAGTCGGTCCCATAAATTGAATTTTATGCGGCATGTTACGCGGCTCTAAAATAGTCGAGACAAAACGATCCATAAACGTTCGCTTTACCGTGGTGTGCATATCCAAACTGTGCAGCACCCCATCAGACTCAAGGTAATTAATCATTGCGCGCTTCATTTTTTCGTTATTGTGCCCAAAATTAAGCACCCCTGCGCCGGCAAAAAAATCAATATACTCTTTACCGTCTTCATCGGTCTGTCGAGCATTTACGGCCTTATCAAAAACTACAGGATATACCCGGCAGTAGGCGCGAATATCAGATTCACGTTCTGCAAAAATTCCCATATCTATCTCCTTAAATGTGACGAAATATCACCAGCACGAGTTAGATGAGGCATAAACCTGAGAAAACCCCACTGGCTTTGCATGAAGAAATAAACAGCGTAACGCTGGCTATTTCCAGTACGGACACACACCAAAATTAAAAACAGACCGTCTGCTACTTATTAAATTTTGATATGTTTTTTCAAAAAAAAATCGCTTATCTAACGCGATATTTACTACTGTGATTATGTATTTGAGTGCGCAGAAAGACCGACCAACGCAGAGAACAACTGAGTGACTTTAGGGATCAGTCGATCGTTAAAGTCGTAGAAAGCACTATGACACGGTGCTTGATGATCAGGACCATCGTCTGCGCCAACTAGCACAAACGCGCCTGGAATTTCTTGCAAGTAATAACTAAAGTCCTCAGACGCCATGATTGGCACAGGGATATCATTCGCTAATCCGTCACCACCGAATAATGTTTCCCAGGTTTGTCTGAGAATAGCCGCTGACTGGGAATGATTAATAGTGGCATTGTAACGTGGCTGAATATCGATATCGCACGTCACCCCATAACTTTTCGCAGTGTCCTTAGCGACTTGATAAATTAACCGCTCAACGGTTTCACGAACTTCCTGATTAGGAACGCGAATGCTACCACCGAGTACCGCTTGCGCAGGAATAACGGTCGCACCGCTGGGAGCTTCAATGGAGGTTACACTAATAACTGCGGCGTTTTGCGGTGCCAACTTGCGACTAACAATTTGTTGTAGCGCCATATTAATCGCGCAAGCAGCCAATACCGGATCGTCACAAAGCTCTGGCTGACTTGCATGGCCACCTTTGCCGTTTACGGTAATAGAAAAAGTTCCATTACCACACATAACAATACCATCAGGGCAAACAATCTTACCAAACGGAATTGCTGGCCAATTATGCCAACCAAAAATTTCGTCCACGCCATTCAAGGCACCGGCCTGAATCATTTTTAAGGCGCCATGGCCACCCTCTTCTGCCGGCTGAAACAATAATGTTACCGGACCAGAAAGTTCTTGTTCATGTTTTTTGAGCCACGCTGCAGTCGCCAGCAACGTTGCCGTATGACCGTCATGGCCGCAGGCATGCATACACCCCTCATGCATTGAGGAATATTCCTGCTCCGTTTTTTCATGAATAGGCAGCGCATCAATATCGCCACGCAGGGCAATATGACGACCTTTACTGGTAGGATTAAGTCGGGCAATAGTGCCGGTACCGGCGCATGTTGCCCAAGGGATATTCAGCGCGGTTAACTCCTCGCGGATGCGCGCAGCTGTTTTTTCTTCTTGCCACCCTAATTCGGGATAGCGGTGCAATTCACGACGTACCTCTGTCGCTTTGGTAATTGTCTCTTGCCAGAAACCTGACATAAGCCTCCTTAGCGAAACCAACCTGTTGAAATAGTTGGCATTTTAACGGCGTCACCAATAATTCTATTACTTAACCATAATACTTACAGACCATACTCACTATAGTGTAGCTGAAAGTTTCAAAAACAGAGCGCACCTAAACGAAGCAACCTGTTTTTACATTACCAAAGAGCGCAATACTTTGGTGCAGAAATTTTATTTGAAGCCCATAAGCAAGCATCTAATACCACCCTAACGAACTCGGCGCAGCCTTGTAAAGGCTCAACACCTACAGTTAAACGTAAAGTGACATCAATCAAAAATCTCAAGTAGTTCCACAGCATGAATCTTGCCAACTTTTCCTGGTACTAAAGAACTCAACGACATGGAAAGAAAATCTGACAACTCTGACGCTCTGCTTGGAGAGTACGAGCCGAAGCCAACTACGAACTCTTTTTTTACGGCAGGTTGTATAGGGAAGCGGCAGAATGTCTACTTCGCCGCTTGAAAAACAGTCCCACCACAAAAAACAGCTATAACAAAACCATCACCTTATTAAAAACTGGGTTACCACAGTTACGCACTCAAAAATTCTGCACGTGTTCGATCGCGAGATTTAAACAGTCCGCCTAAAGAGGTTGTTTCTGTAAATGAATTACTGTCGCGAATACCACGAGCTTTGACACAATAATGCGTCGCACGAATAGATACAGCGACGTTGTCTGTTTGCAACAGTGTTTGCAATGCCAGTAATATTTGTTGCGTCAGGCGTTCTTGCACCTGCGGCCGTTGCGCAAAAAACTGCACAATCCGGTTTATCTTCGACAAACCGATAATTTTGTGACTGGGTATATAGGCAACCTTTGCCACACCGTCAATTACCACAAAATGATGTTCACAGGTGCTGGTTAAATTTATATCATGCACTTTAACCATTTCATCAATACCCATACGATTATCAATGACCGCAACTTTTGGGAAATTCTCGTAATCTAATCCGGAAAACACTTCATTCACATACATTTTTGCGATGCGATGGGGAGTCTCCTCCAGACTGTCATCAGAAAGATCTAAACCTAGCGTACCTAAGACCTCAGTCATGAGCCCTTTAATTCGCAAATACTTTTCATCAGCACTTAATGCCGTAGGGACCAACGGCGTTTCCAACCCTCGCTCAATCAAAATATCTCTTACACTTTCAGCTTCCGGTGTGAGCATGATTTTTCCCTCAAATGCGACCCACGAGCTTCAAATGAAGCGTGGTGTTAGTGGGTAGTTATTCTCATTAGCGGCGTTAATACGCTCGTTATTAAGGGCTGGATCAATGGATTCTCAGAATAGTCATAAGGACCAGAAAAGCATCTGCACAAGATCATCTTACCCAATGATCTAACGTCCAGCTTGCCGCGTAAGTGAATTCATATCGGAGATATACCGGCAAGACTATTACTCAGGAACGCAATCATGGCTACGCAACTGCACAGCATTCATTCGACACCGCTAAGTGACATTCAATACAGCGATGCAATTATCAACATACGCGACTTGCGTCTGCGGACCTATATTGGTTTTAATCCTGATGAAATAGCCAAGCAACAAGACATCATTGTCAATGCCGAAATTCATTATGATGCCTCCGAAGCGTGTAAAACAGACGATGCCAGTACGGCCCTGAACTATAAAACTATCACTAAGGCAATAATTGACTACGTCGAACACGGCCAATTTAAACTATTGGAAAAGTTAACTGGCGACTTACTGAATATTGCCATGAGTGACCCTCTTGCCAACTATGCTCGGGTCACTGTCGATAAACCACACGCCCTGCGCTTTTCTGACTCAGTATCCGTAACACTGCAAGCAAACAGACAACTGTCACGCTAAAAGGCAAACTCATACATGAAACTTTTGCAACTACTGTCTCATAAAAACCGAAAAAATGTTTCAAACACTATTTATGGAATCCTTATGGCCAGCATACTCATTGGATCTTTTTCCTTAACAGGCTGCTCTTCAACGGCAGTAGAAGAATATTCAGACTATCAACCGAGAATGGTGCCGGAAGAATTTTTCAGCGGTAAGCTCACGGCACATGGAATAGTGAAGGATTGGTCAGGAAAAGTTATTCGATATTTCAATGCTGACATCAATGCTTTTTGGAAAAACGGCGTCGGAATACTGGAAGAAAACTTTCTATTCAACGACGGCGAAGAGCAAAAAAGAGTGTGGACACTGTCACCTGCAGGCTCGAGTCAGTACACTGCGACAGCCGGGGATGTTATCGGAACCGGCCAAGCAAGGACAGCAGGCAACAGTATGTTTCTAAACTACGTATTGCGGATTCCCTACAAAGATTCAACCATGGATTTAACGGTTGATGACAGAATGTATCTGGTTAACAAAACCACACTAATCAACGAATCTAAACTCAAAAAATTTGGAATTACGGTTGGCCAGATACAGTTAGTTATTACTAAACAATAAAATATTTTTGGGCTTATAGAAATAAAAACGGGCCTTTTCATGCCCGTTTTAACAATGGCTTTTCTAGACAGAAGATTAATATTTCTTCTGGTATGCGACACGACCAACTACATAACGATGAGAAGCCATAGATTATGGAGAATAATCAGTGGCTGACTCCTCTTTATCCGCAGCCTACCTGTTCTGCTTTGCAGCTGACCCTCGTTACCCAACATTTGGGTAATTTCTTTTACTGCATTGGTAATTTTACTACCTTTGTCACTAATCTTTTGTACCTCACCCAAAAATCCTGCAGGACTTAGCTTAAGGAGTGGAAAATATCAGCCTAGCGGCCAGGACTCAATTTAGCCGGATCATAAATATCCACGTCTTAAGTACTATGGTTCGTCAAAAGAGAAATTAATCGACAACCATCAATAGCTAGACCAGGTCAGACCTTAACCACATGGGATTTCAGCTACAAGTCATGCAATAAAACAATTGTGGTAGAGCGATTGTGATAAACTAGGCGTCATCAATATTCCATTTACGCTACTTTATCCCGAGGTCAACTTGCTCAGCTATCGCCATTCCTTCCATGCCGGAAATTTCGCAGATGTGTTAAAACATATCGTACTGATTGAGTGCCTACAGCACTTTATCCAAAAAGATAAAGGCTTCACTTATATTGATACCCATGCTGGTGCAGGCCTGTATTCGCTGCAGTCTGACCACGCCAGCAAATTAGAAGAATATCGAAACGGCATCGACAAGCTATACACCTGCGAGCTACCGGCCCTAAAGCGCTACATTGATATCGTTAAACACCTCAACCACAACAAGCAGTTATCCCGCTACCCAGGATCGCCACTAATCGCCGCTGCATTCCTGCGCCCTCAGGATGCAGCGTGGCTTTACGAATTGCATTCCACAGACTATTTGAAGTTGCGCGATAACTGCCAAGCTTTCAAAAAAATTCGAGTTGAACGTGAGGATGGCTTCAAGAACCTCATCCGTTTGGTTCCACCCCTGTCCCGCAGGGCGCTAGTTTTAATCGATCCATCCTATGAAATTAAAGCCGACTACGAAATCCTGCCCAAAGTCATTGCTAATGCCTATAAAAAGTTTCCCACAGGTACTTACGCAATTTGGTACCCGGTAGTTAAACGTAATCAAATTCAACGTATGGAGAAAAGCCTGGTTAATGCCGGCATTAAAAATATGCAGAAGTTTGAGCTGGGTTTATCTGAGGACACAGAAGAAAGAGGTATGACAGCGTCCGGCATGATTGTGATCAATCCCCCTTGGACGCTTTATAAAACAATGGAAGCTCTGTTACCTACATTAGTGAACGAGCTCGCTCCAGCGAAGGGCACGCACGCAATTGAGGTACTGGCACCAGAATAATAGAAAGCTGATATTAATCGTCAGGAAAAGTCAAAGTAACACCCAGTGATCGCCAGCCTTATTGATAAATAATCTCGCTCCTCAACGGAGCCAACCTGGCCAGCAGCTTATTTTGCAGGGGGTGAGGAACACTGGCTTTGTTCATCGCATTGATGAGTAAATCTACAGTACGGTTAAATTCCAATTCAGAGATATTTTTCCCTGCGTGCACATCAATCATATTGTCACCGGTATAATGGCAAGGGCCAGAGGTCTCTACACACAAGTGCTCGATCATTTTTTCCCTAAAACGATTTATATTTGAATTCAAGAAATGTTGCACGACAATGTGATCGTGGCCGATTTCATTAACAAAATTATCAACAATATTTTCTATCACTGGCATACCGCCCAATTGCTCATAAAGCGTATCGTTGGTAGGTTTTACACTTGCACATCCAGCCAAAACCAATAATGTCGCCGCTAGCGCAAAAGTATTTATGTTATACAAAGGCATAGTGAATACTCTTTACCACAAGTAACCGGTTAATGATAAATAGACACCTGTTTGACTATCCGCACCCGCTATTGTACCAAGATCAACCCAAGCTGCGGTGAGGTTAAACTTTTTATTCGGGATATACGCCACGAAAACATCTTTTGCGCTTTCTTCTTTTAAACCCGGAATGTTATCCGGCTTTTGTCGGTACTCAATACCCGCAACCCATTGTCGACTCAAGAAAACCCCCAGCGATGCCTCAGTCATTAGCTGATAGCTATTATCATTTTCGCCACCATACCCTAGCAGTCCAAACTGATTCGCTTTAGTCCCCCGCAAGGTGATATTCCAAAAGGCATTATAGCCAGCCAATGCACCGAGATGGGCCTTGCTAGCTGCAAGATAAATATCGGTACCGCCAGAGGATTGCTTAGCACCCAAGGCATCGGCCAAAACCCGGTCTTGTAAATTACGATGCTGTAGCCCCAAACTAACCTGAGGAAAATGGGAATAAATAACATCGCCATAAAGCCTGACTTTAGCACCAATAATATTTTGGTTAATTTCGTAAGGTGTATCGAGAAGGTCAAACGTTTGCTGCGCTACTGACAGCTCAACCCGGTCATACAAACTGACAGCTGCGCCATAACTGGTTAACCGATAATCATCAACCGTTACCCGAGTCATAAACGCACTACCTGAAACTTCACTGCGGGTGTCGTAGCCCGCCAGAATCGCCCAAGGCACCAAGCCACCACCAGCAGAGCCTTCTATTTGCGTAACACCCGCAGTTTCTTGCAGCTTACCTGATCCAGCCCAAACGAATGGTGCAAGCAAGACGCCAATGATTACGAACGGCCGACAATACCTACTTACTCGATGATTTTTAGACTTACTTTCTACTTTCACACTAAGGCCTAACACGTTATAACATCCTGATACTCAATCTAACTCTACTATACTCAATAATACCCAGCGCCAAGCCGCTAAAAAACGCCATTATTTTCCTGCGTTATATTGAGCCATCCACTCCAGCACATCAGTCCCCGGCATTGGCCTGCCATAAAAATAGCCCTGCAGCCAGTCCACCCCCCACTCGCGCAGAAGGTTGCCGGTCTCCTCATCTTCCACACCTTCAGCAACAACACTCAAATTAAAACTACTTGCCAGATCGAGAGTTGACCGCACAATAATTTGATCTTCTTTTAGTGTGGTTAAATTCATAATAAATGCCCGATCGATTTTGAGTTCGGTGACGGGAATATTTTTCAATTGTGCCAATGAAGAATACCCGGTACCAAAATCATCGATAGCCAGGTCAAACCCATGCAACCGAAACTGATCTAGCAGTGCAACGGCTTTCTCGGGATCTCGCATAACCTCACTTTCGGTAATTTCAAACGAAATCAGCTTTGGTGGCACATCAAAGTCTTTTAATTGCGAGTTTACTTTAGCCAGGAGCTGTGGTCTCTGTAAGTCCTGCGCTGAAAGGTTCACAGCCACTTCAATTTCAACATTTTCATCACGCCATTGTTTTATCTGTTTGATAACAGAGGTAACAACCCAGTTTGTCAAATCATTGATAAGCCCGGACTGCTCAGCGAGCGCGATAAAAAAGTCAGGAGAAATAAAACCCTCCTCAGGATGCGTCCAACGCATCAACGCTTCAAACTTTCCAGCAGTTAAGTTTTTACCCGACACTTTGGGTTGATAGTACATACTCAACTGGCCATCATTGGATATTAATGCCAACTTAAGATCTCTGGACAAGGTTAGACGCTTACGATATTTCTGCTCCAAATCCGCATAGAAGTAAGTTATGGACTGCTGTGTTTTTCGCCCCGCGTCCAGCGCTATACTTGCGCGCTGCAGCAAGGTATTGGCATCATCAGCATCCGCAGGAAAAATTGCCACACCCATGCAAAAGCTTAGCGAAACATCCAAATCACCAATCTCATAGGACCCCTGCAATAGCATTAAAGCATCCATCAATACAATATCTGCGTGCACCGGACGCTTCATGACGAGTAAAAACTCATTGCCCACTAAACGCGCCGTCAGATCAACATCGTGTATCCTGTTAATTCGAGCAGCAACTTCTTTTAAGGTTAAGTCACCAATATGATGCCCAAACGTGTCATTGATACTCCGAAAGCCCAGAACGTTAATAACACAAATAAAAATCTCATTTGATTGTGAACTCGACAGAATTCGATCTAATTGCTCAACCGCAAAACGTCGATTGATCAAGCCGGTTAATGGGTCATGATTTGCCTGAAAACGAATACTCGCTTCCCGATCACTCAAATCGGACTGCATTTTATTAAAAGCAAAGGTTAGGTCACTAATCTCGTCAACACGGGAGTGTACCTGTACATCTTTCTCGTACGTGCCCGCTGCTACTTTTCGAGCGAAGTCAGCCAAGTACTTCAATGGGTTACTCAAGCTACGAGAAAATAAAACAGCACCGATTAATGATAAACAAATTGCCAATAAGGTAATCACTAAAATATTTATCTGTAATTCGTCAAAACTCTGGTAAGACTGATCCAAGGAAGATGACAAGTAGACACTCAGCTTTTCAGAAGATGGCAACGGCGATACACGAACAATAAACTCTTCGCGCTGAAACATAGCCATAGTCGAATCATGCACTGAATGGCTACATTCAATAACTGACCTCGCTTTATCAGGGGGCAAGGTAGACACCAACGGTACAGACACGCCACCATCTGTTGAAAAAGTGACATCCAGCAGAGTAATTTGTTTCAGCTCATCGGCTAGATTTTTATTGACGCGAAACCCAATAACAGCGATACCTACCGGCAAGGGTGCCTTAACGGGCAGCATAATAATTTGAAAAATTTCACTTTTTAATTCTATAAAAGTCGCCACAACACCACGGACATTGACCTGTCTTAATAACTCCGGCACAGGAAAAGGTTGCTGTGAAGTTAATGCGGAATTGGTAGAAGCCTGAACGCCACCAGACATAGCAACCATTGCCATCAAGTCAGCATCGATACGCTGGCTTTGATTCATAAGAGCGCTTTTAATGGTGGCTGGATCGTTAGACACCACGGCTTGTTTAAAACCAAAGTCTGCCGTCAACACCTCAGCGGAATTTTGTAGTTGTTCTTCACGCGTCACTAACAACCGATTAAGAATACTGACACCAATATCCAGGTCATCATTAACCTTCGCTCGCACATAGTGATCACCCGACACCCAAACTGCTAGTACAATAGAGGCCGAGATAACCAGGAGCATGACACTGATTAAGCCCAGTAAATGCCGTTGTAGGGATTTAGTTGCCATTGATATTAAATCGCTCACCAAAAGTATTGTTGGAGCGTTTCGGTTCAGGCTGGGAAACTGGAAGGCTAACAACATAGCGCTTCTGCTCATCCATTGCCGGTAAGTTGAGTATCACACCTTTGCTCTCAGGTGTATTGAGCCAAGGGTGCCAAACAGTAATACGCTCCACGGTCAGGCTTGGCGCCACAGCGATAGTGACGCTACCATTCTGGTTGGTTTTTCCCACGTAAGGTGTGTCAGCCACATATATGTAGCCCAACATATTGTCATGTATATTACAGCCCAAAACCACCAGCCCCGACTGATCAAATAGTAAAGGGGCTTCCGGGACACCTGCGTAAAGTTTTATCTCAAATCTTTTTGCCCGGGAAAACGAATAAACATGGTGGCGAATATGATCGCTATTGGGAAAATCTACCAACTGCCCTTTCTTGACCACTAACACTGTGGGCTCAAACTGCTGATCGACCTGGTCCATTACAGCAATTTCATTTTCTGGTTCTACCAGGGGAGCCTCTATCACCACAACAGCATTCATTAGCGGTGCGCCATTAGCATCAAGTACATGTATATCCATTGCTGAAACGCTAGCAGTACCGACGATTAAAAGCGCGAGCCACAGCAATTTACAATATTGATAAAACAAATTACATCCACCTTCAATTAAGAAACATTTTAGAGACGTGAAACTTATCAGCTTTAGAAATTTACTCTTCAGGTCTCAAAACGCACTCAACTTACCCGCAGCCAATTCTGGGCAGCCTCAAGAAATCTTTCAAAATCCAACTCTATTTGTGAAAGCAGCGGTTCTAACCGAGTAGACGGCTCCCCTTGCGCAAGAGCCATTTCTAAATTCCTTATTGATGCCGAAAGCGCTTCCGCACCATAGTTGGAAACAACACCTTTCAAGGCATGAAAAATAAATTTTGCCTGTGTTTCATCACCCTGCTGTAACGCGCTACGGCCATTTTGTATGGCATACCGTTCTTCATTGATTAGGCGCTGCAAGGATTCTCTAATTTTTTCCAGCCTCTCCGCCTTACCATTTATTAAACGCTCCAGCCTTGCGCTATCAAAGTATTCTCCTGACGCAAGCGCTTCCTCGCCAGCGTTCGAATCCGACAAAGCAGCTCGCCCATTAGGAGGGCTGTAGTACTTGCTTAATGTCTGCTGGATTTGCTCTGCATCAATAGGCTTCGGCAGAAAATCATCCATACCAACATCAAAACAAACGCGCTTCTCTTCGGCCATCACGCCAGCTGACATAGCAATAATAGGTAAGGACAAGCCTAAGGTTTCACGAATTTTTTTCGTCGCGGTAAGCCCGTCCATTTCCGGCATCTGCACGTCCATCAATATCAACGCGTAGTTCGCCGACGAATTCAGTTTTTCTAACGCCTCTAGCCCATTTTCGGCCACATCGACAGTTGCCCCAAAATCCGACAACAAATCACAAGCTATAGTCTGATTAAACTCATTGTCCTCGACCAGAAGAATGTTAGCGCCAGCCAACGGCATAGATTCCTGAATTTGTGGCTCAGCAACCTGTGCTGTCATTTCATTTTTCAGCAGCAACTCTGTACGCAGACTTGTTGTAGTGATTGGCACGCGGAGCATACCAGTATTGACTACATCTTGCTCGAGGCTAGCTGGGCCAGCGTCACCCGAAAAAGCACGATATACCGATAAGGACTGATCAGTAACAACTTCATTAAAATATTTCGCCGCATCACCGTTACTGGGAGGTAACGCGTCAATAACAACTATACGATCATAAGGTTTACGGTTTCCTTGCAAGTAACCAATTGCCTCTGTTAAATCACTCACACAATCCAAATGCCACCTTAAGCTCTGACAAATATATTGCAGACTTTGCTTCACTGCTGAACTTTTTGACATTAGCAGTACACGTAAAGAAGTTTTGCTCTCACGCTCCTGCCGTTCCGGCTCCGAAGGTAAAATACCGATAGGCATACTTGCAGTAAATTCAGTACCAACCCCTGACTGGCTTTTTAAGGTAATTTGACCACCCATTAGGGTTAACAATTTACTGGAGATTACCAGTCCCAAGCCAGTCCCCCCAAAACGTCGCGTGATGGAGGTGTCCGCCTGCGAAAATGCAGAGAACAACTGTTCTTGCTGCTCAGGAGAAATGCCAATGCCGCTGTCTTTAACACACGCCGTTAATATGGACAGGCCGTTATGATCCAGCACTAGCGAAAGATAAACATGAACATAACCTGTGTGGGTAAATTTAATGGCATTAGACACCAGATTTATCAATATTTGTTGCAACCTGAATGCGTCACCTTGAATATAGTCTGGCACAGTAGGATCGCAAACAATAACTAATTCCAACCCCTTGCCTTGTGCAGTGACCGACATAATAGCCGCCACATGCTCAACCACATCACTGAGATAAAACGGCTCATTCTCAATTAGCATTTGGCCGGCTTCAATTTTCGACAAGTCCAAAATATCATTCACAATCATCAGCAAGGACTTACCGGCATGCCCAATCATACCCAGATATTTCGATTGTTCCTGCGTTAGCGATGTTTTCTCTAATAACTGAACAGTTCCAATCACCGCGTTTAATGGCGTGCGAATTTCATGACTCATATTGGCCAGAAATTCGGATTTTGACTTGTTCGCCTGCTCTGCATTTTGCTTAGCGGACAACAGGTTTTCTTCTATTTTCTTCTGGACGCTGACATCTCGAATAGCTGCGACAACAAACTCGCCGTCATTGCGCGTGATCGGTACCAGATTGATATTAACGGCAACACTGTCACCATTTTTCTTTGTTGCCTGAAAAGCTTCTCCATCTCTCATCAAAGCTTTGTGTGGCGCTGAAAAATACTGACGTATATGCTCTTTATGCTTGCCTTTGGATTCTAGCGGGACCAGATCATCTACGTCTAAAGTCTCCAGCTCACCTTCCGCATAACCAAACACCACCTCTGCCGCCTTGTTGGCACCCACAATGTGCCCTTTTGAATCAACAATAAGGAAAGCTTCAGGGGCCAATTGAAAAAAGGCATCTGCCTCCTTGGCTTTGTATTCAACACGCTTAAACTGGCGCTGCAGTTCCGCTTTCGCATCCCGGTGCTGTACAAACATATCGTTGGCAAGCTTACGCGCGCGCCGGTTCAAAAAGTGCAGTGTCATAACGACGTAAAACAACAAACACTCAACAACAATCCCGGCTATCAGAACATACCGGGGCAACGCCGCTTCACGCGGGTCAACAATGTTCTCATTACTGGCAAATCCGATAGTCCACGGTCTGCCCTGGACCACCAGGTTCATCGTTGTAGAAAACAAACTTTTACTGCTTTCATACTCCGCAGTACTCGGTGCCGAGGCAGAGCTGAATATTAATGCAGAAGAAACAATCTCAGAACCATCATAAATAGCAAAACGCAAACTATCATCGGCATCACCCAGAATGCCTTGCATCAAATTTCCCGCGCGAAAAGCAGCGTAAACCCAACCTATAAATTGCGTTTGTCGATCCTGCAGACTGACCGGAGTAGCCCCCCCACGATAAATAGGGAAGTATGTAAGGAAGCCCTTTTGGGTATCTTTATCGGTCTCTTGCACCAGGGTAATGACTCCTGAGGTTGCCGCATCACCACTATCTCTAGCACGCTGCATCGCCTCCCGGCGCATAGCATTACTCCACATGTCAAAACCGAACGCGCGCTGGTTGCGCCAGTCAAAAGGCTCTAAATACAAAATAGCACTATAAGTAGCGCGGGCACCCGGCGGTGAAATATGAAAATCAGGAAACCCCTCCGCTTGTACACCAGCTTCAAATTCATCTTTATTTTCTGCAGCAACCGGTACCGCATAACCGAGGCCTTGAATGCCGGGTAAATTGGTATTTAAGTCAAGGGAACTGACGTAGTCAGCCCACTCTTCTCTGGTGACTTTTGACGATGCGTTAAACAATGCCGCACTTCCACGTAAGGTTTGTTCGTAATGCGCCATACGCTCTTCTATCGCATGCGCAATTTCTGTAGCGCGGTATGTGAATCGCTCCTCTGCACGTGCTGCAACCTGTTGGGAAGCAACGATATAAGCGGCTATCGTTAAAATTACCGACGCACTCAATACAATCCAGGCACTGTAAGGACTATGAATTAGATTAACCGAGCGTCCTAGGCGCTCAAGCTGATCAAGCTGTAACTCTGATTTTTTAGAAACACTCAACGTGGCACCAACTCATTATTCCCAAGGTTATTATGCAATTGTTCACTATTTGCCGATCAGGACACTGAATTCGGGTCTCATGTCGTCCAAAGACCGTCAACTTTCGCTGGCACCTGAAACTTCGAAATAAGTGTAGCTGTTTTTTATAGCTTAACGACAAATAACGCAAACACTACCTCACCAGAATAGCTCAGGAAAGCATCGCTTTATCATGGCAATTAAAACCATACCCAGTACGAAAAACTGCATCAGAGGCTATACTTAAATACCCGCCAAATGGGGCTAATAACCAACAAAATCACAGATATGGATCCACTTAAGTACCAAAAACCTCTATTTTTTGAGTTTACTGGCTACTTTTTCAATAAATGGATCCATAGTGATTGACCAAAATTCACCACAACGGTAGTCTGGTCGGCTGACTTGATCCGTTTTATTGCAATAACACCGAATTAAGGGGGTTAGCATGGTTTGGAAAAAACATAAGTACGATGAACTACCTGGAACCTATGTGTTCGATGGCA
The DNA here is from genome assembly GCA_050290265.1 of Cellvibrionaceae bacterium. Classification (GTDB taxonomy): domain Bacteria; phylum Pseudomonadota; class Gammaproteobacteria; order Pseudomonadales; family Cellvibrionaceae; genus JBNKFV01. Next base: position 37,037 of record JBNKHI010000009.1, on the reverse strand, counting down.
AGCATGCCCATAGTGCATATGCCATGAACAAGATCCTGTTTTCTTTCAACAAGGAAGAAAATCGCGCTGAATACGACGCAGACCCTGCGGCTTATTGCGACAAGTTCAATCTGCCAGAAGAGCATAAACAATATTTCCTCAACAATGACTTTCTAGGCATGTTGCGTGCTGGCGCCAATATTTACTACATGGCCAAGATGGCGATTCCTCGCGGCGTATCTGTGCAGGACGCAGGCGCACAGTTTCAGGGTATTACAACAGAAGAATTTATGGCCAAACTGCTGGCCAAACGCGATGGCTTAGAAGAACGCTTAAACGAAGAAGGAGGTTACTGGAATGGCTAAAATTGTTGGTGGTATTACCACCTCACATATCCCGGCAATTGGCAATGCCATTTCTCAGGGCCTCACCCAGGAACATTACTGGAAGCGTTTCTTTGACGGCTATGAGCCGGTGAAGAAGTGGCTAGACGATGTTAAACCGGACGTGATGATCATTGTTTACAATGACCACGGCCTTAATTTCTTCCTCGACAAAGTACCTACCTTTGCTATCGGCTGTGCCGACGTGTATGAAAATGCCGACGAAGGCTGGGGACTCAAGCCGCAACCACCATTTAAAGGTGACGCGCAGTTTTCCTGGCACCTAGCCGAGTCGCTGATCGAGCAAGAGTTTGATATGTGTACTTGTCAGGAGCTGCTGGTAGACCACGGCTTTGTGAACCCTGTTCGCGTATTGTTCGGCGATCACGACGTCTGGCCAATTACCACCATTCCATTGGTAGTAAATACAGTTCAGCACCCAGTACCAACTGCCCAACGCTGCTACAAGCTAGGTAAAGCACTGAAAAAGGCCATTGAATCCTACCCTGAAGACATGAAAGTGGTTATTGCGGGTACCGGTGGTATGTCTCATCAATTACAAGGCGAACGTGCTGGCCTGATTGATGTAGATTTTGATCTTGAGTGTATGGAAAGCATTATCAACAACCCCGAATGGTTTGCCAGCTTAAGTAATGATTACATCATTGAGCGCGCAGGTACTGAGGGCATTGAAACCATCATGTGGATGGTAATGCGTGGCGCTATGACTGAAAAAGTTAAGTGTCTGCAAAAACACTACCATGCACCAATATCCAATACAGGTTCAGGTGTGTTGCTACTTGAGAACGTAGAAGAGTAAAGACCCTTCTTGCACAAGTTAGCCCATTAAAAAAGCCACCTAACGGTGGCTTTTTTATGCCTGAACAAAATGCCTTTGCTAATTCTTGACCGCTTGCCTTAAGCAGCACGTGACTTAACACATGCATAATGTCTAAAACGCAAAAAAGGGTTCCAATAAGGAACCCTTTTTCTTGAAATAGGCACCAAAGGTGCCTATGGAAATAAAGCTTAAACAGCCTTATTTCTGTGTACGCCAACCTTCAGCATAGGTGTTACGTGCAGTTTCTGAGTAAGGTACAGGACTTACAATAACACGCACTTCCAACATCTGGTGGTTTTCAACTGTTGGCTTATCAGTACCGCCATCAGGCTCACCCCAATACAGAGTCAACTCGTCGCCAATTTCAATGTCAGCGTCTACAACACCGAGAGACAAGAACGTGCGCTCGTTGTAGCTGTAACCAGTAAACATAGAAAGGCCCACAACCTTACCACTTGGATCACACACTTTGTCGTGACCAGCAGAGGTGTAGTTAGAGATAGGCATATCCAGGAACTTGTAGATAGGCGCATCTTTCTGGAACAAAGAAGCAAAAGCTTTAACACAATCTTCACCATTCCAAGCGAAAGTCACTTTCTTACGCTGTGATGCAACGTCCATCTTCTCAAGCGCTTCACGGCCAATGAAGTCATGGTCGAACTTAATGAAAGGACCATAACCTAACGCGTAAGGAGTCATGTAGTAGTCTTCAATGTTTTCAGAAACAAAGCTACCACCTACCGCACCAGCAGCACCTTCGTAGCTGGTTGCAGCCAACCATTCACGGTAAGGCTTCATTTTTTCGCCAGTGTAAACTGCAGGCAGCGGAGAAGGAATCCAACCAGACTCCAGAGTATTAGATGCGTAAGTACGTGAACCTACTTCCAATAAACCAAACTCTTTACCAGCTTCTACGATAGCCTGACGGATTTCCAGGTAATCTTCATAAGGGCCCCAAATTTCAAGACCAGGCGCACCAGACATACCATGACGCAGAGCCATCACATCTTTGCCATTGATTTTAATAGTGTCAAAGTTAAAGAATTTAATATCTTGAACTGGACCACCGTTTAACTTTTCAATGACTTTCCAGGCATTTGGACCCTGGATCTGATAACGGTAGTTGATACGTGAAACAGGCTTACCCATTGGCTTGCCAGGTGAACGATCGTCATAGGTAACTTTAACATTCCAATCGCCAGTTTCAGCGTGAAATTGAATCCAGTTAGCAGTAGGCTGACGACCAACGAAAACCATTTTGTTCTCTTCCAAATAGAACAAAATACCATCACCAATAACGTAACCGTCGTAGCTACATGGAACCATTTGCTTGGCTTTACCAACAGTAAAACCTTTAAAGCTGTTGATGGTTAGCGTAGACAAAAATTCAAACGTGTCTGGACCTTCAACAAACAAATCTACCATGTGGTGCGACTGATCGAACAACACAGCAGTTTCACGCCATGCACGCTGCTCATCACGCCAGTTATTAAACTCATAAGGAACAACTGGGTAAATATAGGCACCAGCCTGAGAGTTACGCAGCATTTCTACTGGGTTATTTTGTTGCAACAAATCTTCTAAACTTTTTGTAGCCATAGCTTTTCCAAGCCTCCAGGTAATAATGTTTTTCTTTATTTATCATTATCTATGTCAATCAAAACTACTTAATTGACGAGATAGGTTTAGTCGTGGAATACCACTGTTTTTGAGCCGTTTAACAAAACACGATCTTGTAATAGATAAGTTACTGCTTTAGCCAGCACGCGTCGTTCGATGTCCCGACCTTTACGCACTAAGTCTTCTGGCATATCTGAATGCGTGATGTGCTCAATGTCTTGCGCGATAATTGGACCTTCATCGAGATCTGCCGTCACATGGTGAGCGGTTGCACCAATCAGTTTTACGCCGCGCGCAAAAGCCTGGTGATAAGGTTTAGCACCTTTAAAACCCGGCAAAGAACTGTGATGAATGTTCACACATCGACCAGACAAGAACTGGCACATATCGTCAGATAAAATCTGCATATAACGCGCAAGCACAACGAGCTCCGCGCCAGTATCGGTAATAATTTTCTTAACCTGCGCTTCCTGCTCAGCTTTGGTTTCTTTTGTGATTGGCAGGTAGTGGAAAGGCGTATCGTCAATCATGGAAATTTTCAATACATCCTGGGGATGATTACCGATGATGGCAACAACATCCATAGGCAGCTCACCAAGACGCGCGCGATACAACAAATCACCTAGACAGTGATCGTACTGCGATACCATGATGACAACTTTTTTCTTTTCATCTGCTGGGCGCAGAGTCCATTCAATACCAAATTTGCTAGCAGGCTCTTGTATCGCTTCTTCTATAGCGCCAGATTCGTAAGCCTCGACTTCAGCATTAAACACAATGCGCATAAAAAAACGACCAGTAGAGGGGTCATCGAACTGCTGTGCATCGGTGATGTTGACACCACTTTCAAAAAGTTTAGTAGTAACAGACGCCACAATACCGGCACTGTCATCACAAACCATCGTCATAATAAATGATTTAGTCATGGCAATTATTTTCCCGCTGAATAATGTAAAACGTTAATAAAAAACACGGTTTTATACTTATGAATGACCTGGATACCAAGGTTTTCTGCTACCTAACACCCCAGCCTTATCAATGATCTCTGCCACCTGCTCTTCCTGACGATAGGCCATAACATGAACACCAGCCACACCTTCAATTTCACGAATTTGCTGGATCATGTCGATACAGAGCTGAATACCTTCCTGCTTTTGCTTTTCTGCTCCAGCAAGACGTTTAATAACGTCATCAGGAATATGCACGCCAGGCACATTACTGCGAATCCATTCCGCAGCACGCGCAGATGCCAGAGGACCGACACCCACAAGAATATAAGCTTTCTCATGCAACCCAAGGTCGCGAACCTTATCCATAAAGGTTTTTAAACGCTCGATATCGTAACAATATTGCGTCTGAATAAACTGGGCCCCTGCTGCAATTTTCTTACCCAACTGCAAAGGGCGGTAATCAAAGGGTGGCGCAAAGGGATTAGCTGCGGCACCCAAAAACACACGTGGCGGCCCATCAATTTTGCGACCACTTTGAAAGTGCGATTTATCACGCATGGTCTTAATGATAGACAACAATGACGTGGAATCCAGATCAAATACCGGCTTTGCTTGCGGGTGGTCACCCGCCTGTACACCATCTCCGGTCAGACAAAGTATATTAGCCACGCCCATGGCGGCACCGCCAAGCACATCGCCCTGAATAGAGATACGATTCCGATCGCGGCAGGACACCTGCATAATTGCTGAGTAACCCTTACGGGTCAGCAACGAGCAAACCGCAACGCTGGACATATGACAATTTGCACCAGAACCGTCGGTTGCGTTAATGGCATCTACGTAGCCATCAAACACCGCTGCGCGGGCATAAACTTCGTTAGGATCGGCTGAGTCTGGTGGTGCCAGTTCAGCGGTCACCGCAAAAGCGCCAGAGCGTAAAAGGCTTTCCAAATGACCGGGAGAGCTAAAGCCCTCCTCTAATGGCACCGAATATTCAGGTACATCACGCTTATCATCAGTCATTATTCGTTATCACCTTTCTTGCTGATTTTTTCACGCACCTCTCGCAACCAGGAGGATGTGCCTTCATTTCGATGATCAAGTGGCGGCTGAATTTGTAATATACGCACACCTTGTTCAATCTGCTGGCTACCCGCATAAGCATCTCGCCAGACACAAGGCATTTCAGCATTGACTTCACAATGACCATTTTGACGTACACCACCACAAGGCCCATTGCGCATTTTCTTTGGACAATTCATCGGACACGTCATGCCGGTAGACCCAAGCGTACAAGAACCGCAGGTCTTACTGTCAAACAAAAACCCTTTCACCACTTTTTCAACGGCAACAAACGGCTTGTCCAGGCGTGCATAACCCACTTTGTTGAATAGCGGGTGCAACCCAATCAATACTTTTTCGAAACCGGCATAAAAGGCTTCAAAAGCACCAGCATGACGAGTGGCCCAGCGGCGAACTTTAAACATTTTTTATTACGCCTCGACTATGAATAAATAAGAAGGTTAAGCGCAGATTATGGATCCAATTATTAGAGAGATACCTAAAATACGCCTATAAGACCCAAGGCAACCGATTAAAAAGGTGCTTTCTTTATCTTTGTGGATCCAATTTATCCGTTTTTTCACCTTAGGTCAACACCAATGATCAATAATGCTATAGTAATGGATCCATAAATTCTGGATCCATTTGAATAAGAGGACCATCAATTGAACACCAACAGTGCCAATGTCTTAATTACCCTTCGCAAAGCGATACTCGAAGGAAAATTTGCGCCCGGCGAAAAGTTGGCAGAGATACCTGTTGCCGAAAGCCTGGGCGTTTCCCGCACCCCCGTTCGGCTCGCCTTTAGAACCCTAGAACAAGAAGGGCTATTGCGCAAAGGGGAAAAACGCGGCTACCTGATCCGTGAATTTACCGACACCGACGTACAGTGTGCCCTCGAAGTTAGAGGGGCTCTGGAAGGCTTGGCGGCAAGGCGTCTGGCAGAAAAAGGCATGAGCGAAAGCCTGAAAATCGAATTAAAAGGCTGCATCGATAACGAGGCAGCCCTACTTAGCAAAGGCTTCCTCACCGAAGAGGATGTCGCAGGCTGGAGCGCCCTGAATACCAAGTTTCACACACTGATTATAAACGCTAGCAACAGCACCCCCATTGCTGATGCCATTGCGCGCAACAACCACTTGCCTTTTGCTTCTTACGATTCGCTCATTATCGACAATGAACAACTTGAGAAAGAGTACGCCAAGCTGCGATTTGCCCACCTGCAACACAGAACGGTACTCGATGCATTGTTAATGGGTGAAGGCGCGCGAGCGGAAATGCTGATGCGCGAGCATGCCTACGTCGGCATGCGTTACGCGGAATTTTTTGGACTCACAAAATACAACTCGAATCGGCAAGTAGACAGTAACAATTAAAGCTAGGAGCCGGCGGAGCGCAACCACGGAGGATCTGCCGGCAAATTTTCAATAGTACCTACATCAGGCAATGTTTCGAAACGCTTGTCGGCCCACTGGCTCAAGATAGTGCGTTTGCTATCTGAAAGTCTGTTACTCAACCCTAACGCAAGATATAGAGTAAACGCCGGCGCAATAGCCTTGAGCTCCTTCACTCTGGGTAGTCCCTCGCTTAAAAGACTCATAACTTCCGGGTAGGCAACCATCACATCCACACGCCCACGAAACAACGCCTTGGCCAAACTGTAATGTTGTGCATAAAACATTAAGTAATCCGGCTCGACACCAACCAGATCAAGCGCCGTTGTTTTAGGCATTCTGGACATCCCCAGACGGTAATGGGCGAGCATACTCTTTACATCACTCGCATCGATGCCAGCATCTGCAAGTGCATAGTAAAAACTCTGAAATTTACCAAAATAACGTGGATAAAAACTGTAGCCCTCGGCGCTTAAGCCAGAAAACAATCTGGGGTTGTAATACATCACAGCGGCATCAACATCGCCCGTGCGCAAAGCATGCCGTAAGCGGTCAAAACTTGGTTCGACCCGAAACTCAAAAGCCAAATCACCGCCTTGAAATATCTGAGGCACAAGCCCCCCCAAACCAGTAACGACTTCCTTTTGCCCCGATGGGCGAGGGTCATTAACATAACCAAGAACAATGGCCTCAGGTGTAACAGCTGCACAATAGGTACTGGACGTACTGGCAACACCGAATAACAACAAAATGCAAAAGCGGAGACTTAAACTCCCTTTGGCGACGCGCAAAAAAACACCCTTAATCATTTGTCGGAGTCACGCCAGGCTGGGTAATGGTAGGGTTCCGGTGACGACAAATGTCGCGGACCCGCCCTGCGGGCACGGCCAACTGCTCAAGCAGGTACGTCTTAAAGGCTTCATCATAAGGTTGCTCTGCCAATGCTTTCTGCATGCAGAGCATCCAAGCATCCCTCTCAGCATCTCCGACCGGTAAATGTTGATGCGCCCGCGGTATGGCAATACTTCCATAATGCTGACTGTACAATTTTGGCCCACCTAGCCAGCCACTTAAAAAGCAGGTGAGCTTATGCCGGGAAACTTGAAGATCTTTTGGGTGCATACGCAGAATCCGCTGCGCTTCAGGCAGTGTTTCCATGTAATCATAAAAACGATCCACCAAGCGCTCCAATCCTTCAAACTGACCGGCAGCCTGATAAGAAGCATCGCCCACACCATAAGCCCTTACATTTTCTTTCGTACTTTTACACACTGACACCAACACCTGTCCCTTACATGATTTTAGCGCTCGGAATTGGCAAACAATCCGAGCTTATCAAGCTTACGTTCGCAAAAATTAAAAAATCGGGTTTGATGAATCACCCAACCGCCAGCACAGCCAATAAAGCTACCCAGTAAAATGTCCGTCATACGCGCAACAACCAAGGAATCAAGGGACACCCCAACCGGAATATGTGCTTCGGCAAACAACAGCGTAATTGAAGTAATAAAAATAACCGCCAGACCATAATTTCGGGGAATAAAAAACTCAATCAATGCCTGCAGCAAGATAACCACCACGACCATATACCAAGGAGGCAGCTCCAAACGCAGCAGGAACCAAACCAGCACCAGGCCCACCAATGTTCCCCAGATACGATGCACATTGCGGTGCCACATCATACGAAACGTTGCACCTTGCAAGATCGCCGCACAAGAAATAGGAACCCAGTATGGATTGTCCAATGCTAACAACTCTGCAACCAACAAAGACCCCGCAATAAAAAAGGCGATGGTAAGGCCTTCCAGTATGATGGCGTTTATCCGCGTCTCCGGCATAGTCATGCCCATATCATTACCAATACAGCGGCCAGGACCTAAACTGTATAAAAATGCTAGCAAGCAAGTACTCATTGTACCCAGCGCAATAAGACCTACTTTTTGTGGAACTTCAGTAATAGAGAAAGGATGCACACCCGAAATAATGACCAGCATAATAAAGAAAAAACTTCCAGGCGGCGGAACCCGGTAATAACGGCACACGACAATCACAAGCCAGCTGGTAAACATCAGAACGACAATAAAAAACCAGGGATTAAATGCTGACAATGAACCCAGAGCAAAACAGGTAGTAAAACCAAATGAGCACACCGCCAAGGTTGTCATTTTTCGCGCCAGATTTGCCGTGGGCATATACAGTACAACCAGGGCCGCAAAACAAGCGAACAGTCCACTGGCGAAATCATTAAAGTAGGTGCCTACCGCGCACGGCAACCCAGCGCAAGCCGCACCCAATAGCGGCAAATGCCATGGCTGCTGCACTTTATTGATAGTACAGAGATCGCTAATAGACCGTTTAAATATCTCAAAAAGACGCATAAAAAAACAACAACCCCGTCTAAAACAAATACCACCTTGTTTCTATGCGCACAGCAGAAGAGCGCGCGGGATAACCACTGTGATATCGGACTCTCGCCGAAAGCTCCTCGCAAAACACAAACAACCGACTATAGTTTCAACAGTAATACGTTGAAATAAATAGTCAGCGCGCGACAAATGCTGCGAGCATAGCCACAAAGCTACCTGATTTCTATACTCAGGCGCACCACCCTAAGGGCCAAACTCAATCTATGAGCAATATCTCGCTACCCATATCGTTGCCATTAACCACGGCAAACTACCGTACCAAAACATTAGGCCAGGCATTCTTTACATTATCACCAACCCGGATGTTATCGATACTCATATCCACACTCGCACTACTGACGGCCCCCGCACTGGCCGAAGCTCAAACTAATAGCCGAGGTGGAATGCTGAGTTTTAACCTTTATCCCTATCTGAGTGACGTTGACAGCGATTCAGCCGTGACATTAGCAGCGGCTTCAAGCCTTGCCAGTGGCTTTAGCTATTTCGGTTTTGTTAATTTCTACAACCAGGAAGATGCAAACGCAGCAACTGAAACGACCACCTTTTTCACCGAACAAAATCTGCGCTGGCGGCCGGACCCACAAACTCCGTGGGAGTTAACTTTTCAGGCCAATATGCGTAGCGGCGAAGACAATGACCGGTTTCGGTTTGGGGCACGCCTCCATTTACAACAGCTGCCACTGCTAAAATCGATTTTCGATACGATTCATGTGAAATGGGCTGTCAACTTCCACGCGTTACAAATAGATGACGACCCCGCTCACGCGTGGCAAATAGAACACAGCTACAGTGCCAGCTTCCCCTACCTTTCTGACCGCCTTTATCTAGCAGGCTTTATTGACCAGGGCATAAACGAAACCCTACCAGGGAATTTGCCAAAGCGCCCGATAGTATCGGAAACACAGTTTGGCTATCGTTTAATAGAGCAGCTTTATCTGGTCGCCGAGTATCGTATCAACCAATACCGCAGAAACGACGTTAACAACCTTGCCGTTGGCCTGGAATACAAAATGCTATGGTGACCTAAAGCGACCTAAAGTGATTGGCAACATCTGCACGGCCACAACACCAGCGTAGACTCCCTTCCTGTAACAATCCAAAAGTCACACGAATACGTACTGAAAGCATGATTCATTACACAGGTGTACCATGAATGGATAGCGATCCTAAAAAATCCGGCAACTCGCTCTACTCAAACGACCACATTGGATTGGTTTATTCAGTTGAAGGCTCTATCTACCTTCCTGTTATCGTCAGCAGCATTGATCAAACGCGCATCAGGTCACCGCACCGACACCACAGCCTGTATTCAGCGAAAAACTGGCTAAAGGAACAAGGCATCACCAACATTTCCTTACACCAGTCAAACGCCTACTTTGAAATGATCGGCCTGGACGAACAGACGCACTGAAGACCAGGCTGGTAGAGGTTATACAATGAAAATAGCAATTATCGGAGCAGGCTTGTCTGCTGCCAGCTGTGCCCGGGAGCTGCAAAAAAAAGGACATAGCGTAAGTCTCTGGGAAAAATCCAGAGGTCGCGGCGGGCGACTTGCTCGCAAACAGCAAGAGTGGGGACAAATAGATCTGGGCGCACAATATTTTACCGCGCGGTCGCCTGATTTTATAAAACAAACGGAAGAGTGGCTGGCCAACAAAACGGTTGCGCAATGGAAGTTCCAGCCGGCCAAAGCAACAAACTATGGTTTGGTGGCGTCTCCCGATGACCAGCAGCGTTATGTAGGCACGCCCAGCATGAATGCTATTGCTCACAATCTGGCTGAAGGTCTGGATATTCAGTTTAATCAGCGCGTACATAGAATCGTGTCGCAGCCTAATACTAAAATCCAATTACTGAATACCGAAAATCAAGTGCTCGGCGAATACGATATGGTTGTCTGCTCTGCCCCCGCCGAACAAACCAATGCGCTGTTGCTAGGCTTTGGCATACGCGAGCAAATTCCCGCAGGGAAAATACATAGCCCTTGCTGGACCCTGAGTCTTGCGACCCGAAGCAATCAAGTCATCGCTCAAGACATTCAGGGCATTTTTGGCGACGAAACCATTAGCTGGGTGAGCCGCAGCTCCGCGCAACCTTCACGTGTTATGCCCAAAGACGCACATGACCAATGGTTAGCACACTTTAGCCCATATTGGTCAGAACAGCACCCGCGCGATACTGACATTAATTTACTTGAAACCGCTTCCCGCTGGCTTCAACGCCAACTGCATCTGCCACATGAAGTTTGTCAGCATTATCAACACTACTGGCGCTACGCCGATATTTATCCTACGGTAAAACCTAGTCCCACAGGCTTCTATTTTTCAGAACATGAGCGCATCGGTATTATTGGCGATTGGTGTAACGGCGGAAGAGTAGAAGGTGCTTACCTTTCAGGCCTGGCGCTCGCCAAACATGTCGGCTGAAGTCTGTTAAAACCAGGCTAGTGACTCCGTGTATTTTTATTACCAACGCAAACAAGCTGATATAAAACGAGTGCCAACACGTCCTATACTGATGTCTTTAGCACGAGAACTGATATAGTGCGCGGCACAGGTCAGCTGCCTTTCAGGCAGCAGCAAAGACAACGAAACTTCAGGTGTAAACCATGCGAATCGCAGTACTATCCCGCAACTCAGAACTTTACTCTACTCGACGCCTCAAAGAAGCAGGCGAGGCCCGTGGGCACGAAGTAGACATTATCGACACGCTGCACTGCTATATGGATATCACGAAAAGTCGGCCGGCGGTGCGCTACTACGGTGAAGAACTCCCCGTTTATGACGCCATTATTCCGCGCATAGGCGCTTCAATTACATTCTACGGCACAGCAGTCGTTCGTCAGTTTGAAATGATGGGCACATTTTCTGTGAACGAATCCGTTGCTATCAGCCGTTCGCGAGACAAACTACGCTCTCTACAACTGCTATCACGCAAAGGTATTGGCCTGCCCCGTACAGGTTTTGCGAACAAACCAGATAATATTAAAGACCTCATTAAAAATGTGGGTGGCGCCCCACTGGTTATTAAATTACTCGAAGGAACCCAGGGCATTGGTGTGGTACTCGCCGAAACCAACAAGGCCGCAGAAAGTATTATCGAAGCCTTTATGGGCTTAAAAGCCAACATCTTAGTACAGGAATTCATTAAAGAAGCCGGCGGTGCCGACATTCGCTGTTTCGTCGTGGGTGGAAAAGTTGTCGCGGCCATGAAACGCCAGGGCGCCGAAGGCGAATTCCGCTCTAATCTACATCGTGGCGGTAGCGCCAAACTGATTCGTCTGTCCCCGGAAGAACGCGCAACTGCAGTCAATGCTGCCAAAGTGATGGGACTAAATGTGTGTGGAGTGGATATTTTGCAATCAGCGAATGGCCCAGTGGTCATGGAAGTCAATTCATCGCCTGGTTTGGAAGGCATTGAAGTAGCCACTAAAAAAGACGTTGCCGCTATGATTTTTGAATTTATTGAAAAACAATCTTCAGCAGGCAACAGCAATACGAAAACTAAAGGCCAGGGCTAACGGCAGATACGGTATGACAAATTTAGTTATTGGTGAGCACAGTATTGGTTTAGGTCAGCAACTTCGTATCGAATTACCCGTTGCTAAACTGTATACCGACACTGACATAAGCATGCCGGTGCATGTCATTCGGGGAAAAAAGCCCGGCCCCAATGTTTTTATTTCTGCGGCCATCCACGGCGACGAATTGAATGGTCTGGAAATTATTCGCCGCTTAATTCAAGCTCCAGGATTCACTCTGGCCAAAGGCTCGTTGGTGTTGGTGCCGATGGTGAATGTTTACGGTGTACTTAATCAAAGCCGTTACATGCCTGACCGGCGCGATTTAAATCGTTCATTTCCAGGTTCAGCGAAAGGCTCTCTGGCAGGTCGCGTTGCTGATATTTTTTTAAAAGAAATTGTTCAACACTGTGATTACGGCATAGATTTGCATACTGGCGCACTGCATCGATCGAACCTGCCACAGATTCGCGCCAATTTAAAAGACGAGGAAACGCTGGCAATGGCTGAAGCCTTTGGCGTACCAGTTCTCCTTAATGCAGACCTGAGAGATGGTTCTCTGCGTCAAGCGGCGGTGGAAAGCGGCGTTCGAATCCTACTGTATGAAGCGGGTGAGGCCTTGCGTTTTGACGAGTTCTCAATCCGAGCCGGGTTTTCCGGCATCACCAATGTCCTGTCGCACTTAGGTATGATACGCAAACGCCGACGTAAAAAAACCAGCACACCGTTCGTTGCCAACAACACAGCCTGGACTCGGGCAAACTGTAGCGGCATCGTGAAAAACCTGAAGCAACTCGGTGATTATGTACAAAAAAATGATGAGCTTGCAGAAATTGGCAGTCCGTTTGGCGACATTATTGATAAGGTGCGCACCAACCGATCTGGTATTATTATCGGTCAGCAAAATATCCCCTTGGTACAAGAAGGTGATGCGATGTTCCATATTGCGTACTTTTCTGAAGATGATGAAACTATTGCAGAGCACATCGAACAGTTTCAAGATTCATTCCTGCCCGACGAAGATTCATTAGGAACCTAAGTTAACCATGAATTTTTCCATGATATTAAGCATAGCTGCGATTTTTGCCGCGTATTTAGTGCTTAAACAAAGTACCGGCAAGCTGGTTCAACGCATTGGCCGTGAACGTAAAATACCGCAGGCACGTATCCTTTATGTACGTAAGTCGCTGGATTTTAGTTGGTCTATTCTGGTGTTTGTCGCCATAGGTCTGGTTGCCTATAAAGACTTTGGGATCTTTTTCAGTTCCGTGTTTGCCGTCATTGGCGTTGCGCTGTTTGCTCAATGGTCGATTCTCAGCAATATCACCTCCAGCATTATTATTTTTTTCTTTTTCCCATACCGCGTTGGGGATGTCGTTAAGATTATTGATGGTGATAATTTTCTGGAGGGATCCATTCATGAAATTACGTTATTTCATGTGATTCTGCTCACTGAGTCAGGCAGTAAAATAACCTACCCCAACTCCCTAATTTTTCAGCGCCCAGTGGAAATAACCACCAAAGACAAGCGCTACAAAAAACCAAAACCTGAAGACAGCGTGGAAACCGGTTATGAATAAAATGGTTATTGGCAACCTGGAACTGTGTGACCTGCCGGAACTCGGTATTGTAGATTTGCAAATTCGTATCGATACCGGCGCCAAAACATCATCCCTTCATGTCGATAATATTCGACGTTACAAAAGAGATAATCGGCCTTGGGTAAAGTTTGATTTACACCCGGACATTCACAATGTTAACAGTGTGCAGGAATGTTCCGCACCCATTCGCGACATTCGCCGAATCAAATCATCTAACGGTAGTTCAGAACAACGCTATGTTATTCAAACGCCAATCAAGTTAGGCGAACAAGTATGGCCGATAGAAATCACACTAACTGACCGCTCAGATATGAGTTACCTGATGCTGTTTGGACGTGAAGGGATGGGAGACCGTGTTTTGGTTGACCCCTCCCAGTCTTACTTAGCCAGTAACCCAAGTACTGATTTAATTCAAACCATCGATTAATGATTAGGGGGTTCGCCCTCAGAATCATCCGCCCTGGCACCTACTTTAAACGTCGGCAGGCTGCTGCGAATATGTAAATCCCGTTGCGGAAATGGGATTTCAACACCGTATTTTCGAAACGCATCGTCAATCGCCCACAGATAATCGGATGTTAACGCTGTCGGCCGCTTTACCTGCTCAGGCCTGACCCAAACTCCCAACGTAAAGTTTAAGCTACTATCGCCAAAGCCAGTCATCCAAACAACAGGTTCTCGGCCCGCCTCGTCCATGGTATAGGCAACTGACCGCGCAGCTTCCAGCACAGCCTTCTTCACCACCACTTTATCACTGCCATAAGCAACGCCAAACGGAATACGAAAACGTCGAATATTTTCGGCCAGCGTCCAGTTAATCACTTTGCCATTGGTTAACTCAGCATTGGGAATTAATATATCTACATTGTCGTTTGTACGAATGAGCGTAGCGCGCATATTAATTTCTATCACCTCGCCCGTTAAACCGGAATCCAATTCAACAAAGTCTCCAACTTTCAACGTCTTTTCTAACAATAGTGCCAGGCCGGAAACAAAATTATTGACAATCCCTTGCAACCCCAACCCGATACCAATACCCAGCGCACTTGCCAACAAAGCGAGTTTACTGACATCGATACCTAACGCTGAAATCGCCAGCATAAAACCGACCACCAAAATAATGTAGTGGGCGAAGCGACCAACAATGTAGGCTTGCGCAATGGTAATTGCGGCTCGCGACAATGCAACTTGCTTAATACCTTTATTAACAAGCGATGCAACAATGAACGTTAGTAACAAAATCAATAACGACATGCAAAGCTGACTAACCGTCAGGTGGTAATTACCCATGGTAAAAAGTGTGTCGTTCCAAATACCTTCTGCGTCATCAATCATCACTGCAACCTATATAAAAAGTATTCCACAACCTACAAAATACTACCTACTCGATTAAAACCAGTGCTTGCGCTTAAATACGTAAATTAAGCCACCAGCAGTAAAAAGCATCACTAACAATAAAATGAAATAACCATATTTAAAACCAAGCTCTGGAATATATTCGAAGTTCATTCCATATAAACCGGCCAGAAAACTTAATGGCACAAAAATGGCAGTAATCACCGTTAAGATACGCATGGTGACATTCAGCTGATGCGAAGAAATAGAAATATAGCTCTCAATCATATCGCTACAAATTTCGTAATGCATTTGTGTCAAGCTGTGTAGCCGCTCAAACCGGTCATGCAAATCATTGAGGTGGTGCTCACTATCGTGAATAGAAATATCAATTTCTTCATCACGAAAAGCTTTGAGTTCCGCGGTGATATTTTCGTGGTAATTAAAGACCCTGCGCACTTTAATTAACTTTGCCTTATAAGAAGCCAGCTCTGCCAGAAGCAGATCATTACCGCGGCTATAGATTTGATCCTCTTTTTCACTTAAAAGCGTTTCAAATCCAAGAATATTTTCCAAATAAACCGCAGCAGAGCTATGCATAATTTGCAGCGCCAGCGTCAAAGGCTGCATCAAAAAATGATGAAAATCATCCTGTTCCAACAGCGAGATTATACCTAGCGAGCGTTCAGGATGAACGGTAATCAAACAGCGCTCACTAATAAAAAAGGCAATTGGCTGATAAGCAAAATCCAAATGATCGGTGACCGAACGAATACCGCGGTAAAGGACAAACAGCTGCTCTTTAAACATTTCTATTTTCGGCGGATGTCGATCACGCAAAGCGTCTTTGATCGCTAATGGATGGCAGTTCAATTCCAACAACATGGCCTCCATTAACTTTTTATCGGTGGACTGAATATCAATCCAAATTCGACTAGTCGGATCATTTTGCCATTGAGTTATCAGCGTTTTATCACCAGTGGTAATCTGTCCATCTTGTAAAAGGCGAGTTGTAATCACCGTTCAGACTCCTTTATAAAGCTCTTGTTTTAGCTGTGAATCAAAACCAAACTGCCCAACCCCAGAAATATCATAAAGCCGACCACATCTGTCACAGTGGTTAAAATAACGGCACCAGAAATAGCAGGATCAATTTTCAACTTTTTCAGCGCGAAGGGAATCAGCGTTCCCGAAGAGGCTGCAGCCAAACTATTGACCACAATAGCCACTAAAATAATCCCGCCCAATAAATAGGAGTCAAACCAAATACCTACAACAATGGCGATAAGAATACCAAGTAACACACCATTTAATGCGGCAATGCGCATCTCCTTTGACAAAAGCAGGCGAATATTCGCACTGGTAATGTGGTTCAATGCCAAACCACGAAGCGCTACCGCCAGAGTCTGACTACCCGCAATTCCTCCCATACTTGCCACGACCGGCATTAAGATTGCCAGTGCAACGACTTGCTGCAAAGCCAGTTCAAACCAACCAATCACCCAAGAAGCCAAAAATGCTGTAGCCAGGTTAATACATAGCCACACGGCACGCATTTGCGCCGCCAGCCTCACCGGGGTAAACAAATCCTCTTCCCCGGAAGGACTATCACTAATGGCCGCATCAACCATCTTATCCTGTAACTCCCATAACATAGCGGAAGCCGAAATAGCACCAATCACTTTGCCATCGCGAGACACCGGGTACCAGGCTAATCCATCATCAGCTGCCACCTCGGGAATAACATCTTCAATTTCAGCATCATGGGGAAATGCATAGATGGGCTCGGCGATGTCCGCCACTGAACGCTCGTCGGCATAACGAAGCGCCTTTTCCAATGGTATATAACCGAGTAGTTCACCTGTAGTGTCGATAACATAAGCTGCGCAAACTTCCTCGCGCCTTTTCCAGCGCAAAATAAATGCTGCGAGAGTGACTTGCGGCCGAACACGCATGACGTGCTTATTGAGATAACGACCAACCTGTGAATCTTCATACTGTAATGCTTGCTGTAATTCGTCAGCAATGCCTTCATCCAGATCCAACAAAATGGCGTCAACCATCGATGCCGGTAACGCATCAGCGAAGATAAGCAAGTCATTAGCCGTTGCATTATCTTGCAACTTAATGCGACCGGGCTCATCCAACGCATGCACGAGGTTACTGATGGTATCGTGCTGTAATCCACTAATAACTGGCCAATAGCGTTCTGGAGGTAAACTCTTCCATACCCGTAGACGTAAATCCGCAGGAACGGATTCAAGCAAATGACCAATGGCCTCATCATCCAACTCAAATAGCAAATCATCTTTTGCTTCGGTTTCATCTTCTATGTCACGCAGTTTTTTAACCACTTGAGTGAGCTGCGCTGCCAACAGCGCATCTTCATCTACTTCTGAGCTAACCGCTGGCTCTAACTCTGCCATAACTGTTCTCATTCATTACATCTGTTTTATTTACACGTTGCTTCAGTCAAATAAGCGTTGACTTGATCTAACGCAATACCTATTGCCAGCAAACATCTTAATCTGATGCTATTCGAGCTGTAGCTGTCATTTTTGTTTCATACCTACAGGTTAGCAGCTAACGCCATCCACGTTTGACCAACATTTACCAGCACAAGTCCCAAGCCCATCCAAGCGCTACCGACACTGAAGAACTATTAAAGATAGGACTTTATTTTAACTTTGTTGCACTAATCAGCGCTAATCAGAAAATAAAAAAGACAATTTATTTTTTCTTGTTATAAATCAATATCTGACTTCTCGATTCCACCTTTAATAGCCCCATCGAACACAATGAAATCATTGAAGTAATGGAGAGAAGTTATGCAAGCTTTAAAAACCGCCGCTTATTTAGCAACAGGACTTGGCCTTTCTTTTTCCGCACTCGCCTATGACGCTGGCGACTGGATTGTACGTGCCGGTGTTACCCAAGTTTCACCTGACGAATCCAGCTCTGTCGTTAGCGTAAACGGTGATGGCGGCGCGGCACTTGGAGCCAATAGTGGCGTTAACGTTGATTCCAACAGCCAACTGGGATTGAATATTCAATATATGCTGACCAAGCAATGGGGTATTGAATTGCTCGCAGCTACACCATTTAAGCACGATATTGGCGGCACCGGCGATATCGGTGGTCTGGATGTGGGTGAAACCAAACACTTGCCACCGACATTAAGTGCTGTTTATTACTTTGATACAAACTCTGCAGTGATGCCTTATCTTGGAGTGGGCGTAAACTACACCGTATTTTTCGACGAAGAGCCTAGCGACACATTAAAGTCTGCATTAAACGCGACAGATATGAGCCTGGACAATTCCTTTGGCCTGGCAGCGCAAGCGGGCCTGGACTATCAGATCAATGACCAATGGCTAATCAACGCCTCTGTACGTTGGATTGACATTGAAACCGATGCAACGATAGATCTGAGCAGCGGTGATCAAGTGACCGTAAACGTCGATATCGACCCGTTTGTATATACGCTGTCTGTCGGCTACCGGTTCTAAATTTTACTCCCCTTAGATAAAAAACCCCCGGCTGCTCCCAGCCGGGGGTTTTTTATTGGGCTTTAAAGGCACATTCGTCACTATTTAAAGCGTTCAACTAACAGAAACTGCTTACTCGCCAAATCGGCCATTTCCTGATTAAGCCCTGCTACCTGACGCGCATCCTCCTCAGTTTGATTGGCAATTGAAGAAATAGCCTGCGTGTTACTTTCAATTTCAACAGCTGTCGCCGATTGCTCTTCTGCAGCCGCTGCAATCTGATGCGACATCAGCTCAATTGAATTTACCGCATCTGAGATTTTACCCAGAGCAGCATTCACATTTCCCATTTCTTCAACACTGGTATCCGTCAACTGCTGGCAGTCATTCATACTGGTTGACGCCTCGGCAGTAGCCCGCCCCAAAGTTTCAATAATCTCCTGAATATGCTGAGTGGACTCCTGCGTACGCTGCGCTAAGGTGCGAACCTCATCAGCGACCACTGCAAACCCCCGACCCTGCTCACCTGCTCGCGCCGCTTCAATAGCGGCATTTAAGGCCAGTAAATTTGTCTGTTCCGCAATACCGCGAATAACATCAATTACCTGAGAAATCTTGCCGCTATCCTCTGATAGTTTTTCAACCACATCCCCAAGCTTACGTACGGTACCCGACAAATTTTCCAATGCGCTACTTGCTCCTTTAAGCACGCCAACACCACTGGAAACTTCATTCAATGCATCACTGGTGGCACTCGACGTTTGACTGGCGCCAGTCGCAACCTCCTGAACAGCCAGTGACATTTGCTGCATAGCTCCGGCTACTTGCGTCGTTTCCTGCTGTTGCTGATGCATCCCATCGCTCGCTCGCTTGGCTTGCTGCTCGGCATCCTTAGAACGATCCCGCAACTCTTTTGCCGCTTCAATAAAACGGCCCAGAGCAGTCTTCAACCGTGCCTGCTGAGCCATTTGCGCCAGAGCCAACTGACCCACTATATCCATACGCCCGGTGTAGAGGTAGGCCGCGATAGGATCTTCGTGCATGGAGCCCACTAATTCTTTTACTTTTGCCAGGTAACCACCGTAAACACGGTAAACAACATAACCAGCACCAACCGCAGCAAAAGCGCTAACAACATAAGCCAACCAGCTGCCATCGCCAGCTAACAACAAGGTGCCCCAAAGCAACAACAGTAACAACACCGATATACCTAAAACATCCTTAATAACTGGCGACCAGCGCTGCATAAACGTTAAGGGTGATTGGCCCGCATTAATTCGCTGGTAGGTTTCTGTAGCCCGCGCTATACATTCCCTTGACGGCTTACGACGCACAGACTCATAACCAACGACCCGTCCCTTATCCAATAGCGGTGTCACATAGGCATCAACCCAGTAGAAGCCGCCATCTTTGGTTCTGTTTTTCACCAACCCCATCCACGCGTCACCCTTTTTGACTGCCGTCCACAACATTTCGAAGGCTAATGGCGGCATATCCGGATGGCGGACAATGTTGTGAGGTTGCCCCAGCAACTCTTCGTGAGAAAAACCGGCAATTCGGCAAAATTCATCATTGCAGTACGTAATGGCGCCGCGAGTATCTGTGGCCGATACGATTTCTTCATCAGCACTTAGCACTACTTCGCGATTATTGACAGGGCCGTTATGACGCATAGCCGAATCCTTATTAAAATATAGAGGTTAAAAGTCAATGCAGGACCACTGAGCAACGGCTAATAAATATCTACGTTAGCTGCTCTAGATAGAACTGGGTTGAGCGTTTTGTTATAAACACGAGCGAGATCAAGCAGATACAGACATTGGTCGCCACATTATTAGACGTAATACCATGTCCCTGGATGTTTAACACCCGCAATAATACTTACTCCATTAACTGTAGACTATCGGCAAAATCACGGGAAATATTAGCGTTCAAGCATCGACGCTATTTCGGCACGACAGTATTGGTAGTGTATTAGCGCTACACCACTACGACGAGTGACCAATTGCACAAAGGTTAGCCACCCCAATAATGCTGAACAATCTGTAACAGCAGCAACAGAGCTATCAGGGGCAAAACCCAACGCCCCATTGAGCGCATTGCATCCGGTGATTGAGATTTGCCAAATCGTTCTGCCAAAAATACCATGACGATCAGACCAACCAATAGGCATCCCAATACCAACAATAACTTCATTCTCTGCTCCAGGTCGTCATTAGCGTAAATCGATTAACCGGCAACACTCTCGACAAAAATTGCAGCGCCTGGGCCCAACGGTAAATCGAACACAATCCAAAGTAACAGCAAACACGACCACCCCAGCAGCAATACCAGGCTGTAGGGCAGCATTGCAGCTACCATGGTGCCAATCCCAGCCCGTGGTTCATAGCGCTGTACAAACGCAATTACCACACCAAAGTACGGCATAAGCGGCGTAATAATATTGGTACTGCTGTCACCAATTCGATAAGCCATTTGCACCGCTTCAGGCGAAATACCTGCAAGTAGAAGCATGGGTACAAAAATGGGAGCAATCAACGCCCATTTTGCTGAAGCGCTGCCTATTACCAGGTTAATAAGTGCAGCGAGCAGGACAAATAACATCAGCAAGACACTACTGTTCGGATTTAAGGCCTCCAGTACCTGCGCGCCATTGATTGCCAAAATAGTACCGAGCTGACTCCACGCAAACATATTCACAAACTGTGCGGCAAAAAACATCAATACAATGTAACCGGCCATGGTACCCATGCTTTTTTCCATAGCCTCGACAATATCTGCAGACGACCGAAAGCGCCCGGATAACTGTCCAAAAATACAACCGGCAATGGCAGCATAAATAGCAATAAGAACAACCAAACTGGAAATAAATGGCGAGCGCAATAAATCACCCGTGTCGGGGTTACGCAGTACAGCGTCCGCCGGCACCGTACACCAAAGAATCAACCCGACATAAATAACGGTAAAAATACCGACTACCCGTAACGCCCGCCGATTGTGACTGACTACGGCTCGTGCATCAGGCACTGCCGCTGTTGATTCCGTCGGCGTGTAGTCGCCCAATCGCGGCGCCATCAACTTTTCTGTTACCCACGTACCCAGTAGTGCAACCACAAAGGTAGATACAAAAATAAAGTAATAATTTCCCGCAGCAGATACCGTGTAAGCAGGATCAACCAACTTCGCTGATTCAGTAGATATACCCGCTAAAATCGCATCAAGCGGCCCTATCAATAAGTTCGCACTATAACCGCCAGACACGCCGGCAAGAGCAGCAAAAATACCGAGCAGAGGGTGTCGTCCAGCGCTGATAAACAACAACGCCGCTAACGGAATCAGTACCACATAGCCGGCATCTGCAGCCAAGTTTGATAACACGCCAGCAAGCACCACTGCAAAACTCAAACCGGAGCGCTGTGTTTTGGCCACTACCGCTTTTAGTACCGCAGCCAGTAACCCGCTATGCTCCGCAACACCGATACCCACAATGGCAACCAACACAGTCCCCACCGGCGCAAAGTGGGTAAAATTAGTGACAGCATTGGTTAGCCACCAACGCAGTCCTGCACCACTCAGTAAGTTTTTCGACACAACCGTTTCACCGGACAACGGATGAACTGCCGTCACACCCAGCCACGAGGCTAGTGCCGACAGCACCACGACTAACACGCAAAAATAGACAAACAACATTGTTGGATGCGGCAAGCGATTACCCGCGCGCTCGACTCGAGACAACCAACGCTGCGCTCTGGTCGTCGTCGAGGATGAAAATTCTTCAGACATAGAGGCCCCCAAGCCAAGTTCCAACGTTCATATAGGTCAATAGTGTTAGTTTGCCGGAAAATAACCCCGCTAGCATCTGTCCCTAACAGTAAACCGCCAACGAACCCTAGTGCAATTCGCTGTTTCAGCTATTATGTGAAGAACAACTTTTGTACGCCGCCAAGGAGAAAACATGACAGAACAACAGCCAGACGACAATGGTAACATTATTGTTTCACCCACTACTGCTGAAGCACCAGTTGCAGTAAGTCAGGACGCCAAGAACATGGCGCTACTGAATTGGCTGGGAACAATATTTTTTGGGTTTATTCCCGGCTTACTCTTTTATCTCCTGCAAAAGACAGATGGTTACGTGCAGGAACAGTCAAAAGAATCATTGAACTGGTCTATTACAATGATGCTGGCCTATTTTGTCGCATTTTTGTTATCGTTTATTTTAATTGGGTTACTGCTTATTCCTGTTATCGGATTAACCCACGTCATTGTTTGTATTTTGGGCATCATCGCCACATCACAGGGCAAACATTTCAAAACACCTTTTGGTATAAGACTCATCAAGTAAGTGACGACAGTAAATCAGCTAGTGATCCACTTACCTCAAATAGGTAGTGATCCACTTACCTCAAAAAGGGTATAACAAGCGAGCTGTTAAACCGGCAAGCGATAACACCTTACAATTAAACAGAAATGATTTATAAATTCAGGAGAAATTATTTATGGCGAACGAAGGCTACCATGAACCCATTGCAGAGCTGACCGATGAAACCCGTGATATGCACCGGGCCATAACATCGCTGATGGAAGAGCTGGAGGCAGTAGACTGGTACAACCAGCGTGTCGATGCCTGCAAAGACGAAGAACTTAAAGCAATACTGATACACAATCGAGACGAAGAAAAGGAACACGCCGCCATGGTACTGGAGTGGATTCGCCGCCGCGATAAAACACTGGATAAAGAATTAAAGGACTACCTGTTCACCACCAAGTCCCTGTCACATGACTGATATTAGCTCAGGTGCCTACCGGCACCTTTGTTAATTATTGTGCCAACGTTCAAGCTCCGTAGCCGATAATAACCTACCCAGGGCGTGAGCGGCACATACATGTAGACACACGACATCCAGTTAAAACCAACATTTCAAAACGAGTGCCGAAGAATATTTTGACACTGCTTGTGGTGAACACAGCGGTAGTAAAACAATAATAATGGAGTTTGAAATGACCAAAGCCCTAAACGACATTGCCATTGCCCAGCAAGCAGAACTGCAGCCGATTCAGGACATAGCAGGCAAGATCCACCTCACTTCTGATGACTTTGATAGCTACGGTAAACACATCGCAAAAATTAGTCGCGACACCTGTAAGCACCTCATGCAGGATACAACTCGACCTGACGGCAAATTAATTTTAGTCACCGCTATGAGTCCAACCCCGGCCGGCGAAGGCAAAACAACCACATCGGTAGGGCTATCTGACGGGCTTGCACTGGAAGGCAAAAAAACCATCTTATGCCTGCGCGAACCTTCACTGGGGCCTTGCTTCGGCATGAAAGGCGGAGCTGCCGGAGGGGGTTATGCGCAAGTGCTCCCCATGGAAGAAATCAATTTACACTTTACTGGCGATTTTCATGCTATTGGTTTAGCTAACAACTTGCTGAGCGCAGCCATCGATAATCACATCCACCACGGCAATACACTGAACATTGATTCTCGACGCATTACCTGGACTCGGGTTCTGGATATGAATGACCGCGCACTGCGCGACGTCGTTATTGGTTTAGGCGGCGTCGGCAACTCCATCCCACGTGAATCGGGGTTTGAAATTACCGTTGCATCTGAGGTGATGGCGTGTTTTTGTCTGGCCCTGGATTTGATGGATCTTAAACGTCGACTGGGCAATATCATTGTCGGCTACACCTACGACAAACAACCCGTGTTCTGCCGTGACTTAAAAGTAGACGGCGCCATGACAGCGTTATTGAAAGATGCCATTCGCCCTAATCTTGTACAAACCCTGGAGGGCACACCGGCGTTTATTCACGGTGGTCCTTTTGCCAACATTGCCCACGGCGCCAACTCCATCATCGCCACCAAGACAGCACTAAAACTGGCTGACTATGTCGTCACAGAGGCGGGGTTTGGCTCTGACCTGGGCGGCGAAAAATTTATGGATATCGTTTGTAGAAAAGCAGGGTTCAAGCCCAATGCTGTGGTTATTGTGGCCACTATCCGCTCATTAAAAATGAATGGTGGTGTGGCCAAAGATCAACTCACTCTGGAAAATATTGCGGCCCTGAATAAAGGCCTTGATAACCTAAAGCGTCATATCAGCAATATGCAAAACTTTGGCTTACCTGTCGTGGTTGGGTTAAATCGCTTTTCGGCAGATAGCGAAGCAGAAGTCCAGGAAGTGATCAAAAAGTGCAGTCACCTGGGCGTCGACGTGATTGAATCCAGCGTCTGGGAAAATGGCGGCGAAGGTGGCAGGGCCTTGGCCGCAGCTGTGGTTAAACTGGCGGAAGAAAAAACACCGGATTTTCGTTACCTCTACGAAGATGCAATGCCTCTGTGGAACAAGGTGGAAACCATAGCACGCAATGTCTATCACGCCGACAAAGTGGCCGCTGATAAAAAGGTGCGCGATAAATTTCGTGATATCCAGGACGCAGGCTACGGCCACCTGCCCATCTGCGTAGCCAAAACCCAATACTCTTTTTCTTCCGACCCGAATCTATTGGGCGCCCCGCAAAATTTCAACCTGCATGTAAGAGACGTTAAATTGGCCGCCGGTGCCGAGTTTGTGGTGGTGTACTGCGGCGATATTATGACCCTGCCGGGCTTACCCAAAACCCCCTCGGCAGAGCATATTGATATTGATGAAACCGGCCGAATCACAGGCTTGTTTTAAGCGTCGGCAAACACCAACAAACAAAATACATCGATATAAAACCGCCCTAAACACAGAGTGTTTAGGGCGGTTTTATAGGGTTATGGCCTACGGCCACTAATTAACTACAGCCACTGAGCACGATTTATTGCGCCGGATAATTTGGCGACCGATAAACCTCTTTACCACCCAGCAGGGTAAGTAAAACTTCTGTACCTGATATTTCCATAGGATCAATCGACGCGATATCACGGTCAATAACGATTACGTCAGCATATTTACCAACTTCCAACGACCCCACAATATCATCCTTGTTCACGGTATAGGCAGCGTTAAGGGTAAACGCTCGAATCGCTTGCTCTACCGTCAAGCCCGGGTCATCACCCAAACGGCCTTGGTATTCTTCACCGGCATCGGACCGGTTAGTACGCGTTACACCGACCTTCATGGCATACCATTCATCCAGTGGGTCTACCGGCCAATCGCTACCAAAAGCCACGCGCACACCAGCCTGTTCAAACTTACCGGCGGTCTCCAGATACGGGAAACGCTCATCACCGATATACGGCTTTACCGACTCAATCGTATCGGGTGCACGTTTACCCCATTGCAAGGACAGCACCGGTGTTGCGTTCAAGGCTTTGAAGCGCGGATAGTCCGCAGGGTCGACCATTTCATCATGGGCAAGTGCCGGACGGAAATCAGCACCCGGATACTTTTCGCGAGTACTGGCAACCGCATTCAATGCAGTTTTTACTGCCATGTCCCCGGTGGTATGCATATGAATATTCAGCTTGTTTGCGGCCAATGCATTCGTTAGCTCCGTCAAATTCGACTCTGGCATATACAGTGAGCCCCAATTATCGCTAGGCTGCCAATCCGGGTGCGTATGCGTACCCACATTGTGCAAGTAAGGCTCTATCATCGCACCGTTTTGCGCAGGCATTTGGATAACCCCATCAACGGCAACTTTTACCGTAGAGACGGAAATACCAGGAAGCTCTGCTGAACCCGGTGCATTGTAACGCTCACGAATGGCCAGCACGTTGCTCACAGACTGTTCCAGATTATCTCGTTCAGTTGGCGGAATAAACACAGCAAATTCCGGGCGGACCGTCAGCAAGCCGTCTTTGCGCAAGGTCGAAAAAGCCTGCACACTCTTCTCATTTGCCAGGGCATGGAGAATACTGGTAACACCCTGCTTATTTAGCTCCTTCACCGCCGCCGCTGCATAATGTAAGTTTTGCTCGGCCTCTTCTTCTGGCGACATTTCTGGCTTAGCGCCTTCCAATAGTCCACGTGCACCATCCACTAATATTCCCGTAGGATCACCGCTCTCATCACGTGCCAGCTTCCCCGTTGTAGGCGCAGGAGTGTCTCGCGTAATGTTCGCCAACGCCAACACCTTACTGTTCACAGCGGTAGAATGCATGTCGTTCGCAGCCACAACCACCGGGCGATCAGTTGGCAAGCGGTCAAGAATTTTTGCTGTTAGATCGGTACCATCGGGTTTCATGGCCTGACGAAACCAACCTGTTACGTCAAGCCACTTATCGACAGGCGCATCTTTTTCATCTTCAAGGCAGGCGGTAATGCGCTCCAACACCTCGTCGACCGTCAAGCTCTTGTATTCGAGCGAGCAACTGGTCAGTAGCTTTCCACCCGCCAACGGGTGGGTGTGGCCATCCACGATGCCGGGCATCAGTACCTTGCCCTGTAAATCTATAACCTTGGTACCAGAGCCAATAAAGGTCTTTACTGCACCGTTGTCTCCAACAGCGACTATTTTGCCATCCTTGATAGCTAACGCCTGCGCCACTTGGTTAGTGGCATTGACTGTATGTACCTTGCCACTGACAAAAACCGTGTCTGCAGCATCCGCCAGGCTGACAGCCGCCTCTTCGTTGGAACACCCTGAAATACCCAGCACAGCAACTGCGGCCAGAGCAGTACGCCTCAAACATCCATCAGACAACTGATGAATAAATAACGAAAATCTCAAACGTGGTGTCATAAAGCGATACCTTTGTTGTAGTTGGTGCTTAAAATTAGACAAGGGCGAAACAACCGTTATTCTAATGAGAGGTAAGCAATACCCAACCCATGAGCCTAAAGCCATAGATCGAATTAAAACATAACCCTTTTGTGGTAATAACTTATCAATAGGCATCGTTTAGCCTACGGCTTATGCATGCAGGGTATAGCAGCGCAAGCATGCCATAACAAGAGTAGCCGCACTGACCACTGACACACTGAACAGTGCACTTAACTATCAGGCTCCCGAGGGTGATTAACCCAGCCAGCCCTCCTGCTTTTCTCAGCGCCAAGCAGAAGCAATTTCTGTTAAGATGAGCCGCAAACTCTTAAGTCTGATCATCACGGAATGTAAAACACAATGCGCAACTACCCTATTACACGCATGCGCCGAATGCGCGCTGACGACTTTTCCCGCCGCTTGATGCGCGAGAACACCATCACCACGAACGACCTGATTTACCCGGTGTTTGTACTAGAAGGCGCACAACAGCGCGAACCTGTTGCCAGCATGCCAGGGGTAGATCGTTTGAGTATAGACCTTCTCGTGGAAGCAGCCGCAGAATGGGTAGCCTTGGGTATTCCCATGATCGCACTCTTTCCCGTCACTCCGGCAGATTTAAAAAGTGAACTTGCTGAAGAAGCCTATAACCCTGAAGGACTGATTCAGCGTGCGATCCGCGCATTGAAAGCAGCCTATCCAGAACTAGGGATAATGACAGATGGTGCGCTGGACCCGTTCACCACCCATGGTCAGGACGGCATCATTGATGAAAATAATTATGTTTTGAACGACCGCACCGTAGAAACCCTGGTGAAACAGGCGCTTTCTCACGCGGAAGCTGGTGCTGATGTCATTGCACCGTCAGACATGATGGACGGCCGTATTGGCGCCATCCGCGAGGCCCTGGAAGCCGAAGGCTTCGTTAACACTCGCATTATGGCCTATTCGGCCAAATATGCGTCGGCGTTCTACGGCCCATTTCGCGACGCCATTGGCTCCGCTGGAAACATTAAAGGAGGCAATAAGTTTACCTACCAGATGGACCCGGCCAACAGTAATGAAGCCCTGCATGAGGTGGAAATGGATTTGGCAGAAGGCGCAGATATGGTAATGATTAAGCCCGGAATGCCCTACCTAGATGTTGTTCGCCGCGTCAAAGATACCTTTAAAGCACCGACGTTTGTTTACCAGGTCAGCGGCGAATACGCCATGATACAGGCCGCTGCACAAAACGATTGGCTGCAATTAGAAGCGACCGTGATGGAAAGTATGGTTGCATTTAAGCGTGCGGGTGCGGATGGTATTCTGACCTACTTTGCGCCGATGGTAGCCAGGCTACTAAAAGGCTAATTCAAGCCTGCTTAATTCTGCCAGCCGACCGTTACCACCACGGCTGGAGGAGGCCCCTCCAGTGCCCTTCTTCAGCCAGACTAGAATAACGACTAAAATGCCACTCTACTCACTAGAGGCTCCAACCACCTTACATATGACGCAAAAGTAACCTATCATTAGAAAAAATATTTTCTGCGCGACAATACGAACCTCAGGCGGCCTGCACTAACGTCCCAGGCATGATGATATGGACACACTCAAACAAACAGACACGATTAACTTTCCCACACCTGTCACCAGCAGCCGGCTTTCATTGTCGCAACAACAAGCGATTCTCGACATACAGCACACCATTTTACAAATGGTCGCCTCTGATCAACCGGAACCAGACGTCTTCGCCAAGCTGTGCTTAATGGCAGAAGAGCTCCTGCCGAAATCACTTGCCACCATTATGCTAAAACAACCAAATGGCACGATGAATATTGCCTGCGCGCCCAGTGTTCCCATCGACAGTCAACAGTTACTCAATGGGCTAAAACCAGGCCCAACAGCGGGTAGCTGCGGTAATGCTGTATACGAGAATAAACCGACTTTTGTGTTCGATGCCTTAACCGATGAGCGCTGTTTGCAAACCTGCGATGTGTTCGCTCAGTTTGGTCTACATGCCTGCTGGTCAACCCCTATCAAAAACACGCGGGGCGAAGCGATTGGCAGCTTTGCGCTATCATCCTTTGAGATCAAGGAACCGGGCCCATTTCACAAAGATTTACTGGCCATCGGCAGCTGCATCATTGGTATCTTACTGGAGCGCTCGCAACAGCAGAAAGAACTCGAGTTTATGGCCTATAACGATGCATTAACAGGCTTGGCTAACCGGACCAATCTGTTTTTGCAGCTGGAGCAGGCAATTAAAAGTGCAAGAGAAATAAACACGTCATTTGGCGTGATTTTTATTGATCTCAATCGTTTCAAGAATATTAACGATACGTTTGGTCATGCTGTCGGCGATGATGTTTTAAAAACTATTTCCGCACGCTTTCAACACCATTTAAAGAATTCCCACGAAATGGCGCGAGTGGGTGGTGATGAATTTGTCATACTGGTAAATAAAATCGACCAGATATACCAAATTGCCGACTCCATCATTGATGCCCTGAAAGACCCTATTCAACATCGCCACCATAATCTTCAAGTGGATTGCAGTTTAGGGGTAGCCCTATACCCTAATGACGGGTGCGATGCAGAAACGCTGTTAAAAAATGCTGACACTGCAATGTACCACGGTAAAAACAACGGCATACCCATTTGTTTTTACCAGCCCGAGTTTGGCAATAAAGCAAAACTGGAATTCGTTATTGAAAATCAATTACGCAACGCGTTAAAGCAAGAAGCCTTCGAGCTTGCATTCCAGGCACAGGTAGACACGCAGAGCCATGTAAAGACTGGCTTTGAAGTACTGCTTCGATGCCAGACAGAAGACGGCAACAATATTAGCCCAGAGGATTTCATTCCTGTTGCCGAAAAAACCGGGCTTATTATTCCTATCGGCGCATGGGTTGTAAAAGCCGCACTATCACAAGCAGAGCAATTGCAGAAAAAGTTGCGGACCACCTTTAAATTATCGATTAATTTGTCTGCTGCGCAGTTAGTGGAGAATCATATCGATGTACTATTGGCACTTGTGAACAACAGTAGCTTTCCCAACGAGAAAATTTATTTCGAAATTACTGAAACAGTATTAGTTGATGAAGCAGGTCACACTTCAAGTCTTCTGGA
The DNA here is from genome assembly GCA_050290265.1 of Cellvibrionaceae bacterium. Lineage (GTDB taxonomy): Bacteria > Pseudomonadota > Gammaproteobacteria > Pseudomonadales > Cellvibrionaceae > JBNKFV01. The sequence goes on along the minus strand of JBNKHI010000009.1, from coordinate 6,623 downwards.
AAAAATCAGAGCTACGGGAATAAAACTGGCCATTGATGATTTCGGCATTGGCTATTCATCATTGATCTATTTAAAACGCCTTAACGTTAGCCAATTAAAAATAGATCGCATGTTAATTAATGATATTAACAACAACGAAAATGACCTGGCCATTTCCAAAGCAGTGATTGCACTGGGACGAAGCTTGGGCCTGGAAGTTGTCGCAGAAGGTGTTGAAACGCTGGACCAGGCTACAACGCTACAACAACTGGGTTGCCATACACTCCAGGGATTTTATTTCAGCAAACCAACACTGTTTAAAAACTTAATAGCGCAATAGTAAAAAGCAAAAAAGTATAAAAAAGCCCTGTTTGAAAACAGGCAGGGCTTTTAGTTTGCGACATTAGGCAATGAGAAATCTAACCGCCAATAACGGATTTTTTCTCCATAAACTCTTCCAAACCAAACTTACCAAATTCGCGACCGTTACCCGATTTCTTATAGCCACCAAACGGTGAATTAAAATCCAGACCACCAGAATTCACAAAAACAGAGCCTGCGCGAATACGCGGCACCATTTTCTTCGCACGCTCTGGGTCGCCAGCAATATAAGCACCCAAGCCATATTCAGTGTCATTGGCGATGCGTACCGCATCGTCATCATCTTTGTAAGGAATAACCGCCAACACGGGACCAAAAATCTCTTCCCGAGCAATCGCCATGTCGTTAGACACATTACCAAACACGGTAGGCTTAACGTAAAAACCTTTACTGATACCATCAGGCAAGCCAACACCGCCAGCAGCCAATGTCGCGCCTTGATCGATCCCTTTCTGAATCAATCCCTGAATTTTATTCCACTGAGATTTGTTCACTACTGGACCGATATGGCCACCCTCTTGCGCAGGGTCACCAACCTCTTTACTGTTCATGATACCAGCGATAATGTTTAGCGCTTCATCATGCTGTGACTCATGTACCAGCAAGCGTGTTGGCGCTACACAACTCTGACCAGAATTCAGCAACAAGCCGCCCAAAATAGCAGGCAGTGCCATATCCAGAGGTGCGCCTTCCAGCACAATAGCGGGTGACTTACCACCGAGTTCCTGATGCACACGCTTTACAGATTCAGCTGCCGCTTTCGCCACTAACACACCCGCACGAGTAGAACCCGTGAAGGACACCATGTCGACGCCTTCATGCTCGGCTAACGCTTGCCCCACTGTCGGGCCATCGCCCTGAACCAGATTAAACAACCCTGCAGGTACGCCTGCAGCATCCAATACTTCCGCAAAGATAGCAGCGCTAGCGGGCGTCTCTTCCGACGGTTTCAAGATCACCGCATTACCTGCGGCCAGTGCCGGGGCTACTTTGGCAACCGTCTGATTCATTGGCCAATTCCAAGGCGTAATCAATGCCACAACACCGATGGGCTCAAAAACGACTTTGTTATCACCTGTCGACACTTCCATCTCGAAATCAGAAATCGCGGCCACGGTAGCGCCTAGGTGCCCCATGCCAGAGCCAGCCTGAGCAGTCGAGGCAACAGAAATTGGACAACCCATTTCTGTTGAAATCGCCTTGGCAATATCAGGAATACGTTTTTCATACTCCGCCATAATACGCTGAATCATCGCGATGCGATCGGCCTTACTCATGCCATAATTGGCTTCAAACGCTTTGCGCGCTGCACTTACCGCTTTATCCACGTCAGCTTTGCTGCCGAGCATGACTTCGGAACAAACTTCTTCCGTTGCGGGGTTAATGGAATGATGCAAAGTACCGCCTTCGCTGTCTACCCAAGCGCCATCGATATACTGTTGTTTATAGCTATACATAGGAATCTCATTTTATTGGTGTAATGAATTGAGAGTATTCTCGAACAGTCCAAGTTTAGGGAACCTAAACCGCAAATGGAAACCAGAACAGGCCTAAAACCGAGGGTAATAATGAGACTTTATGTATCAAATATGGAACGCACTTTTGGCCCAAGCTGCTTTACTTGGTAGTATGCGCGTCCCGAAAGGTCTTCACTCAAATTGTCTGGCAGCAAACAGCCCATGAAACGTGTTTTTTTACCCATTGCCGCATTACTCATCGCTGATGCACTGTTGCTGATTGGCCATGGCATCCAAATAACGTTGTTGCCCATTCGAGCAGAGCTTATTGGGTTTAATTCTACGCAAGTAGCACTCACGGGTTCAGCTTATTTTTTAGGGTTTATTGCCGGCTGCCTACTAGCACCCAGAATTATTCAACGGGTCGGCCACATTCGTTCATTTGCCGCGCTAGCCTCGGCCTTTTCTGTCGCGGTAATTACCTTCCAATGGGCCACTTCGCTAGACGTATGGCTTATCTTACGCTTTGCGATCGGCTGCTGGATGTCTGGCCTGTATATGATTATCGAAAGCTGGCTGAACGAAAGTACTGATAAAAATAATCGAGGCTCAGTTTTATCGGTGTACACCATTATCAATCTCACCATGATTGTCATCGGTCAACAATTACTAAACTTCGCCGAGCCTTCTGCTGCTGGCATCTTTGGACTCGCCGCAATTATGTTGTCGCTGGCGATTATTCCCGTATCTCTCACCACGTCATTGGCGCCAGCACCATTGCCGGAAATAAAAATTAATTTTCGCCGTGTGTGGAATATCTCTCACGTCGCAGTTTTAGGTGCAGCGACCAGCGGTTTAGTGACCGGAGCCTTTTGGTCACTAGGGCCTTTTTATGCCAGTTCCGAGAACATGAACACTGCCGAGCTCTCACGTTTTATGAGCGCGGTAGTCTTGGGCGGCGCTATTTTTCAGTTACCACTGGGTAAAATATCGGACTATCTTGATCGACGTATCGTAGTGCTGGGGGCAGCATTAATGGGCATCATTACCTCCATTGCGATGGTGCTCATGTCACATTCAATACTGGCACTGCAACTGCTTGCCATTATCTGGGGTGGTTCAGTGATGACGTTATATTCTATTTGTCTGGCTCATGCTGCTGACAACGCCAACGCCGATGAATTTGTCATGCTGGGTAGTTGTATTTTGCTAATTTTTGGTTTGAGCTCAGCGGTAGGTGGACCCATTGCTGCCGGGTTTATGCAAGTCATCGGACCCAGAGGCTTGTTTATCTACGCCGCTCTTTGCCTCGGCTTATTAACCTTTGCCATCGCCATACGCCGCCAACAACGCGTTGTACCTATCCTGGAAGAAACGGAACCCTTCCGAGCCATGGCCGACACGTCACCTGCAGCATTTGCGTTGGATCCACGCACAGAAGAATCAGCAGACGAACTTCAATAACCACCTACCCTAGGCGGAACAAAAAATTATCCAACGCGAGCCACCTTACCGTGAATAAAAACACAAAAGTAACAATGACAGCTCGCTGAGTGTTCTTGGCTTGACTAAAGCGAAAAGGTTCAACCATAACGAATCAAAAAAACTTTTATCGATACAAACAGTTCGCACATTATTTTTGATAAAAGTAGTTATCTTTTTTACAGCAGGCCGTGAGTTGGCACGGGAGCGCTTTGGGCCCAGTTGAGATCGTTTGAACTGCAGCAAAAATACCGACAATAGCATTTACCTGCCTCCATGTTTTTAACAACACACATTCGTAGACACTCGATTAACTACCAATCACCCCACCACTCTGTTTACGAATCACAACCACCGCAGGACGCGGCGGTAAGTTAGGGTCAAAGTCAGGCCAACGATGCAATGGTTGATCAAAGGTCGAGCCTTCAGCGGGATGCTGTATGGACAGGAATAAATTTTCGCTATTAAGTGTAAAGAACGGCCCACACAATTCTGCGCCTTTGGGTGTACTTAAAAAGTGCTTGGTTAATGCACGCTCTTCACCACTAACAGCTGCGGCATATAAACCGTCGGCGATACCCGATTTTTCTGCCCCATCGGTGGCGATCCAAATATTCCCAAACTTATCAAAGGCACAATTGTCAGGACACGACAACCAACCATCTACGCTAATACCAGGATTATACTGGGTAGTATCCTTGCCAGGATTACCAGCCAATAAAAATAAATCCCACTGAAAACGTACTTCAGAATGGTCGCCACTAGCGGGCCAGAATTCGATCACTTGTCCATGGCTGTTATGAGCACGCGGGTTCGCTGCATCCACTTGTTCAGCAGTGCGCCGGGTGTTGTTAGTTAACATCGCATACACGCGTCCATTCACAGGGTTCACATCAACATCCTCAGGCCGATCCATTGGCGTTGCTCCAACCAGGTCCGCAGCCTTACGAGCATCAATGCAAACATCTCCCTGACTGGAAAAACCATTCGCGGGTGTCAGAGGGCCTTCCCCAAACACCAATGGCAGCCAATCCAATGAACCATCACTATTAAAGCGCGCAACGTAAAGCGTTCCATCTGCCAATAAATCCAAGTTTGCTCGTCGATCATCAGGATCATAAATACCGCTACTGACGAACTTATAAATATACTCAAACTGTTGATCGTCACCGGTGTAAGCGACAATTTGCCCATCAGGGTTCAACGCGATGTTACACCCTTCATGTTTAAAGCGTCCCAGCCCTGTACGCTTTTTCGGTACCGACTCAGGATCATAAGGATCAATCTCCACAATCCAGCCCACATGCAATGGTTCATAAGGGTTTTCCGCCAAATCCCAACGCGGCAAATGCTCTCCCCAATGTTTGTAGCCAGTACGCATCCCAAAGCGTTGATAATTTTCTGCCTCAGGCGTTTGTTTTTCATCCCCCCAAAAGAAACCATCAACATTTTCTTCGCCGGTTAAAATCGTGCCCCAGGGCGTAACGCCGCCGGAGCAATTGCCATACGTACCCAACGTGTGGACACCGTCTTTTGAAATAGCAGTGCGTAAACGCAGACTTCCCGCCGCTGCGCCGGTTATTTGCATAGGCGTATTGGGCGTAATACGTCGATTAAACTTTGAATCTAACACCAGATGCCATTGGTCTTCACGTCGGGCAACTTCCACCACACTTAAACCATGGGCTGCGATATCAACCTCTGTTTGCGCCAAGGTTAATGCGTCGTCAGTTGGCGAACCGGGAAACATCATCGATGTGCTGGTGTACTCATGATTCACTACAAGCAGGCCGCGATCCGAATCCTTACTACCAAATGGCAATGGCACAAAACCAATAAAATCATTATTGAAACCAAACTGCATTAATTGACTGGCAGCCGTTTGCTGCAGAGGATTAAATTCGGGTGCATTATCAAAAATAGGGTCTCCCCAACGCACCAGCACCTGAGCTGAATAACCCTGAGCTACACTGAGCTGGTCATTTAAAAGATGAGGGAGTTCAACAAATGATAAACCCGGGTTAACCAGCTCGGTTGCTTTACGCCCACACGCTGACAACATACTTGCACTGCCGATAGCACCTGCTAATAAACTGGAATTACGCAGAAACTTTCTGCGCGACAAATAGTGTTCTAACACTTTTTCAAAAATCGGAGATTCCGAACGACTCATTAAAGACCCCAGCATTTAAAAAAATTATTCGCACCATTGCCGGTGATTTACCGGCAATATAAATATAGCGACAGATATATCTGGGCGCGCCACACAAACGCCCCTCAGCGTCGGCAAGCGCGCAGCTTTTTGTCCAACGCTAGCCAATCGGGCTTTTCCAAAGCAATCATTTCGATACGGCTATCCACAGCGTCATGTTCAAATTTGACTACCGACAAGGTGCTGCGCATTCGGTTAACACTAAACCAACCCTGATCGGTTTGCAGGACACCTTTCACACGCGGCACGGACAAACTCTCCAGAAAATCTTTTAGCATTGATAATGAAAAAATCCAGCGTTGATCAAAAACCCAACCACAGCTAAAGCCGAATTCGGCTTGATTTTCTTTACGCAGACTGCCGTCTGCATCCAGGTTCGATTGCAATCCGATGGTTTGACTATCCTGCTGAATGTTTGTTGCATTTTTGTGTTCATGAACGTGAGAATGATCATGCGAAAGTGAGTGCGGCAGGCTGCCAACTGGCAGCAACGAACTGGTTCTAGAAAGCGTCAGCCACTCCCAAGGCAGCTTGGCAGGTAACGCAGCTACCATTGTCGTCGACGGCAATTGGCTTTTCCCATAATCATAAAACTGTTGCAACTGCTGTGCAGTAGCTAAATCCAACTTAGTTGCAGCAACAATATCGGCACTGTGTAATTGCTGATGAAAATCGGGCAGAGCTAAAAATTTTGGCTCGCTGAAACACCACGGATCTACCAGGCAAATAACCGCCCGAATATCCAACACGTCGGCATATTCCGGTCCACTGAACATATCAAGTATTTGTCGTGGGTTCGCTAGACCCGTGGGTTCAATAATAATACGGTCGGGATTCTGTTCGCGTATCAAACGATTTAATGCCGCTCGTGAAGGGACACCAACACTACAACACATACAGCCGCCGGGCACTTCACTCACGGCCACTTGATCTGTTTTAAGCAAAGCGCCATCTATACCCACTTCACCAAATTCATTGACCAATATAGCCCAGCGTTCAGACGCGGGCTTAGCCTGCAACAGCCGTTGAATAAAACTGGTTTTGCCGACACCTAAAAATCCTGTAATCACATGCGTAGGTATAGAAGAGAAACGCTTATCAGACGCTTTTTT
>JBNKHI010000008.1:0-90795 GCA_050290265.1 Cellvibrionaceae bacterium | reverse complement strand
ATTGGGTTAAGGCAATAACATCAGTCTTTGATGTGATGAAATACGGAATTGACTATGCATCTACATATATTGGGCATTTGCGGCACCTTTATGGGAAGTCTAGCGCAGTTGGCTAAAGCGCTAGGGCACCATGTTACGGGCTCTGATGCCAATGTGTATCCACCTATGAGTACGCAGTTAGAAGCTGCCGGGATTGTATTGACGGAGGGTTTCGACCCTGAACAATTAGACCCCGCGCCGGATCTTGTGATTGTGGGCAATGCAATGAGTCGTGGTAATCCTGCCGTAGAAGCCATGCTTGATAAAGGGCTGTCTTACACCTCAGGACCACAATGGCTGTGTGATCATGTGTTGCAGGATAAATGGGTATTAGCGGTAGCGGGAACGCATGGTAAAACCACCACCAGTACTATGCTGACCTGGATATTGGAGTACGCCAATATGGCGCCAGGCTATTTGATCGGTGGCGTGCCGAAAAATTTTGATTGCTCCGCGCGCCTGGGCGAAACACCCTTTTTCGTGGTTGAAGCTGATGAATACGATAGTGCCTTCTTTGATAAGCGTTCCAAGTTTGTACACTACCGCCCGCGCACATTAGTAATGAATAACCTGGAGTTCGACCACGCCGATATCTTTCCCGACCTGGCAGCTATTCAGCGTCAGTTTCATCACCTTGTGCGAACAGTGCCAGCCTCCGGCCTCATCGTCTCGCCTCAAGGGGATGCAAACCTTGAGCAGGTTCTGGAGCAGGGTTGCTGGTCTGAGCAGCAACAGTTTGCTCTTTTGCCCCTTAATGAATCGCTGCCAGATATCACTGAGCAGAGTCCTCAATGGTTAGTGCAACCGAGTATTGCAGACTGCTCAGCCTTTGTTGTTTACGAACGTCAACAGCAGTGGTTCAAGATTGGCGAGGTGAATTGGGAGCATACGGGAGAGCACAATATCAACAATGCATTGGCCGCGTTAATTGCTGCGCGCCATGTTGGCGTTACCCCGGATGTGGGTTGTGCTGCGTTATCGGAATTTGCTGGTGTTAAACGCCGTATGGAGGTATTGGGAACGGTGGGCAATGTAACGGTATACGATGATTTTGCGCATCACCCCACTGCCATCAAAACGACCTTGGCCGGGTTGCGGGCTAAAGTCGGGACGCAACGTATTGTGGCACTTATTGAACCACGTTCGAACACCATGCGTATGGGCTTGCATCGCGCGAGTTTGGCGCAGGCCTGTGTCGATGCCGATGATGTGTTGTGGTATCAGCCCGCAGGGCTGAACTGGGATTTAGATGATGTGGTCAATCACAGTCCAGTGCCAGCCAAGGTTTGTGGTGATTTAGAGTCCTTGCAACATGATGCCATGCAATTGACTGCGCAAGGTGGGCATATTGTGATTATGAGTAATGGTGGTTTTGGTGGTTTACATCAGCAACTGTTGCAGCAATTGAAGGCGACGGATACCGTAGGGGGAGCAACTGAATGAAGCAAAACCATTCGGCTATTACGCTTGCGTTAACGGGCGCCTCAGGCGCGCAATACGGTTTACGCCTATTACAATGCTTGTTACTGGCTGGGCGGGATGTGGCCTTGTTGCTGTCATCTGCGGCGCAGGTCGTGATTGCTGCTGAGACCGATGTTCGTCTACCTATGTCTAAAGATGGAGCCAGTGAGCAGGAGCAAGCTGATTTCTTGCAACGTTATTTGGCGCCATTGGCATCTGGTAACGGGACGAATGTTGGCAAAGTTGTGGTTTATGGCAAAGAGGACTGGTTTGCTCCCGTTGCGTCAGGGTCCAGTGCGCCGCGCTCCATGGTGATTTGTCCGGCCAGCGGTGGAACGTTGTCGGCAGTGGCCAGTGGCGCCAGTAATAACTTGATTGAGCGTGCTGCGGATGTTGCTCTAAAGGAGAGGCGCCAGCTAATTTTTGTTCCCCGCGAAGCGCCGTATTCGGCAGTCCATTTGGAAAATATGCTAAAACTGACGCAGATGGGCGCGGTTATTATTCCGGCGAGTCCAGGTTTTTATCAGCGGCCCAAGACTATTGATGATTTGGTCGACTTTGTCGTTGCCCGAATTCTGGATCAGTTGGACATACCGCAAACGCTTGTGCCGCGTTGGGGGGAATAGGCAATCTAAACGTTGCGATCCTGGACTGTTATGTGGTGGGTTTGCTATGCATTCAGCAGTAAGTAAGCCAGTAGTCCGAGCATTCCTATGCATAAAATAATGCTGATCAGTGTTAGCGGTTTTATTTTAGGTTGGTCGTAGGTTGGCTCTTCCCGGTTACCTGGCGACGTTGGTGCCAACTTCCATTTTTTAGGGCGTTCAGGATCTCGATAACTGGGCTTGTTCTGTTTGGTGTTTGGGGGTTTTGGCGAATAATGCTCACCAGGACCTTGTAGTGTAAAACTGTAAATATGGAACCGTACTTGATCGCCGGGGTTAGCACAGCCTTGTACTATCCTGCGCCCATTGATAAACGTGCCATTGGTGGAATTTAAGTCTTTTATATGTAGTTGTCCATCCCATACGCCAAGCTGTGCATGCTGTCTCGACAAATGTGTGTCGGGCAGGGTGATATCACAATTCTTATCGCGACCAATAATCGCAATTGCTTCATGATCGGGCAGGTCAATGGCTGGCTTTTTAGGTTCTTCATTGTCGGCTACCAGGCGCCAGCCCGTTGTTTGTTTACTGCTACTACTCATAATTTTCCAGTCTGATCGAATAAGAGATTGAGCTTTTGTAGCACAATGGGTTAATTCGATAGTGTCTTGTTTAGCTTGCGACTTGCTTAGAAGCGAAATTGTAAAGAGATATTCCAGTGAGGCCAACGCAAATTTATGTTGACGCTGCATTGGACATTATACGGATGGGGTAGTTAATTGGGCTGTTGTGTAACGAGGGTAGTAGTTGTAGCGCAAATATTGCCACCAATTGCTCAGTGGCAATATTGCATTCATGGGCTGTTAACGAAGATCGTAGCCGCGTTCGTCATGTAAAACGATATCGAGACCTTCAAGTTCTTCTTCTTCCGAAATACGTAAGCCGGTTATTAAGTCGACCAGTTTTAACAAAAGCCAACTGACGATACCTGTGTAGACAAATGTAGCGATAACGCCAACTGCTTGTACGCCCATCTGTTGTCCAATACTGGTGTTATCTCCGCCAAAGCCAAGGCCGCTAAATACGCCGAGATCTGTAGAGCAAAAAACACCAACAAGCAGAGTGCCTAAAATGCCACCGACGCCATGCACAGGAAAAACATCCAGTGAATCATCAATATGCCATTTCTGTTTAATAGTCATGGTCGCGTAAAAGCAAATTATCCCTGCGCTTAATCCTATGACCAGTGCCGCTGCTGGGCCTACCGAACCCGATGCCGGTGTAATAGTGCCAAGGCCGGCAACCATCCCGGTAACGATCCCCAGAACAGAGGGTTTTCCATGGCGTATCCATTCGCAGGTCATCCAGGCCATTGCGCCGGCTGAAGCAGACAGGTGTGTTACCAGTAGTGCCATTGCTGCATTGCCATTCGCAGCGAGAGCGCTGCCGGCATTAAAACCAAACCAGCCCACCCAAAGCATGCCTGCACCGGTGACGGTCATTGTCAGGTTGTGTGGTGGCATGGGTGTCTGTGGAAAACCACGGCGATTGCGAATGACCAGTGCTGCCACTAGAGCTGCCGCACCTGCGGTTATATGTACCACGGACCCGCCGGCAAAATCGATAAAACCCATATCGGCGAGCCAGCCACCACCCCAAACCCAATGGCAGACGGGCGCATAGACTAACAATAGCCAGGCGGCACTAAACAGCAGCATGGCAGAAAACTTCATGCGCTCGGCAAAAGCTCCCACAATAAGTGCAGGTGTAATAATGGCAAAGGTCATTTGAAACGCTGCAAATAACAGGGCGGGAATATCGCCATTAAGGCTGTTAACGTCCATTGCGCTAAACAGGGTATTGCCCATATCGCCGATAAAGTTATTTTGCTCATCCAGTGATCCGAAGGCCAGCGTATAGCCAAAGACAAACCAGAGAATTGACATCAGGCAGGTCAGTGCAAAGCACTGCATCAAAACGGAGAGTACGTTCTTTGAGCGCACTAACCCGGCATAAAACAACGAAAGCCCGGGTATGGTCATAAATAGAACCAGTGCTGTGGCGGTGAGTATCCACGCGGTATTAGCGCCGTTAAGAGTGTCCGCCGATGCGGTAGACGAAAATAGAACAGCAAACAGTGCCAGCAGTCGAAGCTGGAAAACATGTTTAACCATCAGTGTTCTCCAATAATTAGAAACAGCTTGGTATTAAAAGACAGGTGAGATTACAGGGCTTCGTTGCCTTGTTCACCGGTGCGGATTCGTACAGCTTGTTCGATATTGCTGACGAAAATTTTACCGTCGCCAATCTTGCCCGAGTTCGCACTGTTGATGATGACGTCGATGGCAGGATCAAGCTGGTCGTCGGCAACGGCTATTTGCAGTTTGGCTTTGGGAACGAAGTCGATAACATATTCTGCGCCACGATAGAGTTCAGTATGGCCTTTTTGGCGGCCAAAACCTTTTACTTCCTCCACGGTCATACCGTGGATTCCAATGGCGGTTAACGCTTCGCGAACAGCTTCCATTTTGTGCGGTTTGATAATGGCGTTTATCATTTTCATTATTTTTGCCCTGTTTTGGTAACGTGTTGGGTGCTTGTGCCGTTTGGGTGCAACAAGGACCGGAATGATAGCCGTTTTTTTACAAGGATTAAATTTCTATCAAAAACAAAGTGTTACTTGCATTTTTGTGGTCCAGTTTGGTGCTTTTTTGGCACTATTTTGGGGCGTTTGTGTGTCTTTTAGGGGGGGCTGCCCGGATTTCGGGAGGCATTTATTGCGCTGCTTTAAAAGTACTTTGCTGGCCTTGAGTTAGACGGTCGGAAAAAAACAGTGTCGGCGCAATTGCTGATTCGGTACAATTCCGCGAAATTTTATTGTCACGACACCATGTTATGTCTTCAACTCCCCGTGTAGTGTTTCATTACTGTACCTTGTGCCGGTGGTTACTGCGCACGGCTTGGATGGCGCAGGAAATACTCAGCACTTTTGAGGGCGACATATACGAGGTTGTATTGCGGCCAGGTACGGGCGGTGTATTTGAAATCTGGCTTGATGACGAGCTGATATGGGAACGCAAACGTGACGGTGGCTTTCCTGATATAAAAGTACTCAAACAACGTATTCGTGATGGCATTGATCCGTCGCGGTCGTTAGGACATATAGATCGTGAGTGAAGTTTTTCTGATTGCTTTGGTCTGTGAGTAACTTTTTCGCATCTTAAGTGCCTCTGATTGTATGCCTGGCGTATAGCTATGGCGCATTGTTTTCGCTCAGGTTATCGCACCATTAGGGCTGACAGTGCAGACGGGTTTGTTCTCTAGTTTAATGGATGAATACAGTTAATCTTATGTCTCGATTTTTCGAATCTTGTTATCTCCGATTAGTTATTCAGCGCCCCTGGTGGGTGATTGGTGCTATCGCCATCCTGCTGGTCGTGCTCTGTTTTGGTTTGCCAAAAGTTAAACTGGATGCCTCGGCCGATTCCCTAACGTTAGAGCATGACCAGAGTATTGATTACTATCGCGAAATTTATAAGCGCTATCAGACGGGTGATTTTCTCTTTATCACATTTAAGCCGAACAAGGATTTGTTTTCAGATGAGTCGTTGGCGCAATTAAAATCGCTGCGTGATGAATTGCTGAAAATTAACGGTATCGCTGGCGCGAATACGATTCTCGATGTGCCTTTACTGTACAGCCCGCAGCAGACTCTGAAGCAAATAAAAGCTGGCACGCGCACGCTGTTAATGCCGGGTGTAAATCGTGAGGAGGCTCAGGAAGAATTTTTAACCAGCCCTATTTATCGTAATATGCTGTTAGGGCCGGACCGGCAAACCACGGTAATACAGCTCAACTTTGTTGTCGATAATCACTACATCGATTTAGTGCGGCATCGTGACGCGTTGCGTTTACAACGCTCCAAAGGAACATTGAGTGCGGAGGGCGCGCGCGAGTTGAAGGCCGTCAGTACAGAGTTTCGTGAGTACCGTACTGAAGCAGAAAGAGAGTCTCGAGCCCGCGTTGAACAGGTTCGTGAAACAGTAAAGCACTATCAGAGTGATGCTGAAATATTTGTCGGTGGCGCCGCCATGATCACCGCGGATATGGTCTCGTTTATTCGCAGTGACTTGGTGGTATTTGGCAGCGCCATTTTGGTGTTCATTATTATTATGCTGTCGATTATATTTCGGCAGCCGCGGTTTGTGTTTGTTCCGTTCCTGGTGTGCGCATTGTCTGTGGTGATGATGCTGGGTTTACTGGGCTGGTTAGATTGGCGCCTGACGGTTATTTCTTCAAACTTTGTTGCTCTGTTGCTCATTGTTACGCTGGCACTCACCATTCACTTGGTTGTACGTTATCGTGAATTTCACGGGAAGAACCCTGTTTGGTCGCAGGCCCAGTTGGTGGAGTCCATGGTTAAAGCCATGTTTTTGCCCTGCCTGTATACCTTATTAACTACCATCGTAGCGTTTGCGTCTCTGGTAGTAAGTGATATCCGTCCGGTTATTGATTTTGGTTGGATGATGTCAATCGGTTTGTGCCTGTCATTCATTCTGACTTTTTTGCTACTGCCAGCCTGTTTGCGCGTATTGCCGCTTAGTGAGCCGGCAGTGGATAAGCAGGATGAGTCGATTGCCTTTACCCTGCGGTTTTCTCGTATTACCGAGCGCTATGGCAACTGGGTGCTTATCGTCTCGGTAATTGCGGCGATTGTCAGCGTTGTCGGAATTAGCCGATTGGAAGTGGAGAATCGGTTTATTGATTACTTCCATAAGTCGACCGAAATTTATCAGGGTATGAAGGTAATTGATCAGCGATTGGGTGGTACAACTACCCTGGATATTATTGTTGATGTTGACCCCGCTCTGGAGGCTAAAGTCAACTCGATCGATGCCGGCGGTTCTGCCGACCCCTTTGCTGAAGCCGATCCGTTTGATGAGCCAGATCCTTTTGAGACCCCCGAGCCGTTGGCGGAAGAAGACCCCTTTGCTGAGGCTGACCCATTTTCAGAAGAAACCGCGCAATCGCAGCAGCCGAGTTACTGGTTTACTGTTGCCGGTTTGAAGCAGATAGAAAAACTGCATGATTATGTCGACGCCCTGCCGGAAGTTGGCAAAGTGTTGTCATTGGCAACGGCTTATAAAGTAGCTAAAGATATTAATGGTGGGCCGCTAAACGATTTTGAATTGGCAATCTTGCGTAATTCTTTGCCGGTAGACGTCACCGATTTCCTGATTAAGCCGTATTTGTCTTCGGAAAAAAACCAGACTCGGGTCACCATGCGAGTGATCGATACTTATCCGGGTTTAAAACGCGGTGAGCTGGTTGAGCGAATAAAGCATCACGCAATTGCAGATCTTGGTTTTTCAGAGTCCCAGATTCACACCACGGGTAATTTGGTACTTTACAACAATATGCTGCAAAGCCTGTTTCAATCGCAGATTGTAACCTTGGGGGCTGTGTTTATCGGCATTATGATTATGTTTATGGTGCTGTTTCGCTCTATATTATTGGCAATTATTGCGATTGTTCCCAATATGTTGGCAGCCGGTGTTGTGTTGGGTGGTATGGGTTTGGCGGGTATTACGCTAGACATGATGACCATCACTATTGCAGCCATTACGGTGGGAATTGGCGTCGATGACACTATCCACTACATTCATCGTTTTCAGGAAGAGTTCGCGGTCGACCGTAACTATGTGGCGGCAATGCACAGAGCGCATGCATCTATTGGTAAGGCCATGTATTACACGTCTGTCACTATCATTGTCGGCTTTTCAGTATTGGCATTGTCTAAGTTTATACCGTCGATTTATTTTGGCTTGTTAACTGGCGTGGCAATGTTGGCGGCAATTTTGGGCGCATTAATGCTATTACCAAAGCTGATTCTGTTAATTAAGCCTATGGGTAAGGAAGGGCCGGTCAGCTGATCATTTAGCGGTGCTTGTACATAAGTTGGGAAGCTTGCACAAGTTAGTAGTTAATCCATGTGGCGTCAGTTTGGGTCGGAATACTCACTGATGTTTGGATTAGCTACTTTGATGAAGTGTGATACGAAACCTTGCTCCACCTAAGGGTGATGCTTCTATCGAGAGTGCGCCCTGATAACTGCTGATAATGTCGATAGCAACGGCTAGCCCAATGCCTTGTCCTGCATAAGCTGTATCGGCGCGGGCTCCGCGTTTGAGTACATCCTGTTGTTGGTTTTCTGCTAACCCCGGGCCATCGTCATCAATGCAAATGCTGAGTACATTGTTCTCCCATTGCGCTGTGACAGATATGCGCGCTTGGCAAAATTTACAAGCGTTATCCAATATATTGCCCATTACTTCCATAAAATCGGAGCTTGCACCATAAAACGGGCAAATGCCTGGTATGTGTTGTTCAAAGGTGATGTTTTTTTCTCGATAGACTTTGCCAAGAGCATTACATAAGCGTTCAACCAGCGGTTTGATGGGGGTGGCTTCGGCAAATGTTTTTTGTCCGGCAACAGCGCGTCGCAGTTGGTGCTGAATGATTTGGTTCATGCGCGAACATTGATCCGCCAATGTTGTTTGCGCTTGTTCCGGCTTGAGGTCGTGCAGTTCGCCCTGCATAACTGCCAGTGGTGTTTTTAAGCTGTGAGCAAGGTCGCCAAGGGTGGTGCGGTAGCGTTCCCGCTGTTTTTGTTCGTTGGCCAATACCAGGTTGAAGCTGGTAGTGATGGGCTGGATTTCTCGTGGGTAGTTACCAATTAATTGTTCTTGCGATCCTTGTTCAATAGCGCGAAGTTCTGCTGATACTTTGCTGAGTGGTCGTAGGCCCCAGCGTACGATAATAACTTGTAATAGCAAAAGCGTGAGCATCAATGTGCCCAGAGCATAGCTGAGTTGTTGGCGGTAAGCGCGCTGTTCCAATTGGCTTTGGGTTAGATCTTGTACCACGTAAAAACGCAGTGGTTGTGCATTGTCTGCAGCGCTAGCAATGTCGTTGCCGGGGCTGGTTTCCCAGAGTATATCGTAATAAAAAAGTGCAATGGCGATAGTATCGTCGCGCTCATTATGGGCAATGGATTCGCTGTTAGTGGCTGTGGCTACCGAGGCCGGAATATGGATAGTTTGTAGGTAGAAGCCCGTATTGCCAGGGCGAATTTCGTTTGTAGCAACGCTTGGGCGCCAATGGCGCAATTGATATTGCGCAGATGCTGAACGCCATAGTTCAGTTTGACTGCCAATAATAAAGCCGTAGAGTCCTGAGTTGGGCTGATTAAACCCGGGCTCTTGCAGTGTTTCGGGCAGCCACAAATTTTCGCCGTCCCACTCAGCAGCAGCCATGAGTAGGTAGATTTGGCTTTGTAAGTGAGCTTTCTGAGCTGCTTGCTGACTTGCGCTAAATGACTTGTCGAGCATGTAACCGCTTACTAACAAAAATGCCGGCATCAGCAGGATGGACGCTAGCAGTAGCCGGGCCCATAACGAGGATGGCCAATGCAGCCAGCGTGGCACTCTTGTGGCCATAACTAGTCCTTATCGGCTGTGAGCGTAAACCGGTAACCTTGTCCGCGATGGGTGGCGATTGGCTGTAAGGTGCCGTCTGGGTCAAGCTTTTTTCGTAGTCGGCCAATAAATACTTCTAGCACGTTACTGTCGCGTTCTAAATCTTCGGCGTAAAGGTGGTCCGTAAGCTCCGTTTTGGAAATGACCCGACCATTATGGTGAGCTAGATATTCCAGCGTATTATATTCGTATGAAGTCAGCGTGAGTGGTGCTCCTTTCAGGGTTACCAGTTTGCTTGCAGTATTGATTGTGATGTCGCCAAAGTGTAGTTCGGGACTGGCATGGCCTGCAGAACGGCGCAACAGTGCATTAATTCGGGCTTTTAATTCCTGATTGTGAAACGGCTTAACGAGATAGTCATCGGCACCGGCTTCCAGTCCCTCAACTTTTTCATGCCATTGGTCGCGTGCCGTCAAGATTAGAATTGGATAGCTAAAGCCTTCAGCACGCAGGGTTTTGATAATCTCCAGTCCGTTCATTTTGGGTAAGCCGATGTCAATCACTGCGAGGTCGCAAGCGTATTCTCGACCTTGGTATAGGCCTTCTTCACCATCTGGTGCAGTATCGACCACATAACCCTGTTGTTGTAAAAAGTATTGCAGTTGTTCGCGCAACCGCTGTTCGTCCTCAACGACTAAAATACGCACGCTGCGACTCCTGAGTTAGGTTATTGTCTTGACGACTTCGTGGATGAATTGAGCACTTTACCTGTGTCGCCATCAACACGTACATGGGTGATATGGCCGGATGGGAGCAGTAATTTAATCTGGTAGCTTTTACCGCTAGGCGTGTTCATGGTGGAAACTTTCAGCACTTTCCCTCCCGCTTGTCGCTGCGCGATATCCGCTGCTTGCCCGGGCTTGAGTTTCTGTGCGAGTAAAGGGTTGCTGACTGCAAATAACAGGCAGGCAAGCAAGCCAATCAATGGGCGTTTTAGGCTGGATTTGCGGGCAAGCATAGAGGCTCCGGTCATGTTGATAACGTGGTTTCACCATCCCTGGCTAAGCGATTGCCCAGATTGCATCAATACACGGGTCTAACGTCAACTGCTACTTTAATTTTCTTTCCAGGATGTTCGTTCATAAATGTGTGGTATATGCGGTTATTGTAGGTGTAAGTAACATCATAGCCACGTAACTGTTCTTCGTACTCTGTGCGATAGGAAACATCGCAACGCTCAACGTCTTCGTAAACGACACGAGAGCCGCGATAATCATCGCGCTTTATATCGTGGGCAATACTGGCACCGAGCACGGCCCCAACCACGGCGCCGACGCGTTTGTTGCTCTTGTGATGGCCTACTGCGTTACCTAATCCGCCGCCAATGAGCGCGCCTAGTAGCTCCCCAGTCCGGCTGTTTCTGTTGCCCGTGGAAACATCTCTGCTGACGGTTTCAACCCAGCACTGTCTTTCAGGGATTTGGTGTTCGATGGTTTCGTAGCGCGGTTGTACTTCAGTCACGCGAGCAAAATCAAAAGGACGCTTGCCATTGTAATTTTGAAATTTTCCGCCGTTGCCATGGCCAGCCATCACCGGACTGGCAATAGCGATTAATGTGCAAGCGATGATCAACTTTTTCATGGAGATACCCTCGTTTATTGCTGATACTTGTTTCATGCTTGCAGACAGCATAGTGTGATCAAGCTGAACCAAAACTGAAGCTTTTTTAAAATTTGCTTAACTGACCGGTCGTTTAAAAGATAAGGGTTATGACTGAAATACCACTATTTCCACTGAAAACAATTTTATTACCCGAAGTACCGTTGTCATTGCAGGTCTTTGAGCAGCGCTATATCAAAATGATCAGTGCCTGCCTAAAAGGCGGGGATGGCTTTGGTATTGTGTTGATTCGAGAAGGCAGTGAGGTGGGGCGTGCGCCGTTGATTTTTCCAGTAGGGTTGTATGTCACCGTGACTGACTGGCACCAGCAAGCCAACGGGATGCTGGGTGTCAGCGTTGCCGGGGCGCGAAAATTTACTGTAAAAAGTACGCGCATTCAGGTTGATCAGTTGCTGCTGGCGGAGGTCGAGTGGCATGAGCCAGAGCCCAAAACTGAAATCCCCGGACGTTTTGATGGCCTGGTCAGGATTTTGACTGATTTGCGTCAGCATCCAGAGATCAAAGCGCTTAATTTGCCTGAACCTGAGTATGCCTGCCAGTTGGGCTGGCAGCTTACCCAGTTGCTGCCGATTAGTAAGCCAGAACAAGTGGCATTATTGGCCCTGGATGATCCGAATGTTCGTTTACAGCGCATTGCTGAACATTTGGAGAACCTGACCTCGGGCTAATCAAATTTAACTTTATCCATTGTGTTGCATTAGCAGCAATACGCTGCCGATCAGGGTATAATGCCCGCCTTTTTTGCGCCGTTACCCATTAGTTCGCTCTGGAATCGAGAATGATTATGCCTTCGGGTAGATGTTCTCGTCTCAGAGAGTCTGGTGTCGGCGTCTTACAGACCAGTGAAAAGCTACAAGGTAAGAACCACGTTATGGACGTAAAAAGCTACATGACTCAAGTTGGTCGTCAGGCACGGGCTGCTAGCCGCGTGATGGCTGCAGCAGATTCAGGTAAAAAAAATCATGCGTTGCTTGCTACTGCGGAGGCGTTAAATGCAGCCCGGGTTGAGCTTGCAGAGGCTAATGCGCAAGACATGCAGAGCGGTCGTGAAAATGGCCTGGATGCGGCGTTACTGGATCGCCTGGAGTTAACGCCAGCGCGAATTGACGGGATGATTGAAGGCTTGCAACAAGTGGCTGCTCTGCCTGATCCCTGTGGTGAAATTACCGATATGAAATATCGCCCCAGTGGTATCCAGGTGGGGAAAATGCGCGTGCCACTAGGTGTGATTGGGATTATTTATGAGTCGCGTCCGAATGTAACCGTGGATGCCGCGAGTTTGTGTCTGAAATCTGGCAATGCAGCGATTTTACGGGGCGGCTCAGAAGCGATTCATTCTAATCGTGCCATAGCAGCCTGTATTGAGTCTGGCTTGAAGGCCGCTGATTTGCCGGCATTGGCTGTTCAGGTGATCAATACGATTGATCGCGCTGCAGTCGGTGAGTTAATTACCATGCCAGATTTTGTTGATGTGATTGTCCCTCGCGGAGGTAAAGGCTTGATTGAGCGCATTAGTCGCGATGCCAAAGTGCCTGTGATTAAGCATTTAGATGGTATTTGTCACGTTTATATTGATGACCTGGCCGATTTGGACAAAGCGTTTGCCATCGCTATGAATGCCAAAACTCACCGTTATGGCGTTTGCAATGCGATGGAAACGCTGTTGGTAGCTGAAGGTGTCGCCGCGCAGATATTACCTCGCCTTGCCGAAGCTTATAGAGAAAAGGGTGTTGAATTGCGCGGTTGTGATAAATCTCGTGCTCTGGCGGCAGATATGGCTCCAGCCACTGAGGAAGACTGGGCTACAGAGTATCTCGCCCCTATTTTGGCTGTGCGGGTTGTCGCCGATATGGCTGCGGCAATGGACCACATCGATCAATATAGTTCGCAACATACCGAGTCTATCGTCACGGAAAGTTATACGCGGGCGCGCCAGTTTTTAAGCCAGGTAGATTCCAGTTCCGTTATGGTGAATGCATCTACCCGCTTTGCAGATGGTTTTGAGTACGGTCTTGGTGCTGAAATGGGTATTTCAACAGACAAAATCCATGCCCGTGGGCCTGTCGGCTTGGAAGGTCTGACGTCGCAGAAGTGGATTGTCTTTGGCGACGGTCATATTCGTACCTAAGGTTTGAATGTCTGGAGTGCCTATGCGTTCGGTGGCTGTGTTCGGTGGAAGTTTTGACCCGGTACATAACGGTCACCTGCGTATGGCTTTGGAGCTGCAGCAAGCGTTGAATTTTCAGCAGATGCGGTTATTACCCGCTTATTGTTCACCACTAAAGTCGGGTGTGCATGCCTTCTCTGAACAGCGTTTACACATGTTGGAACGGGCGATAAAAAATTGCCCTGCGTTGATGTTGGATACTCGCGAATTGGATAGGGGGCAGGTGACATACACCTACGATAGCCTCTGTCAGATGCGTGAGGAACTAGGTCAAGATGTGTCTCTGACATGGGTGATGGGCACTGACTCGCTGTTGAATTTTGACCGCTGGCATCACTGGCAGGATTTTTTAAGCGTGGCTAATGTTGCGGTTGTGGCTCGCCCTGGTTTTACCCTGCCGAATCAAGGGGATGTGGCAAGTTGGTTGGCAGCTAATCAATTGCCCGCTGAACAACTGGTTGAACGCTCGTGTGGTGGGATAGGGTTAATTCAGCAGCGATTGTTGCCTATTTCTGCGACAGAGATTAGAGATGTTATCGCCAGCGGCCAATCGGCACAATTCCTGTTACCGGATGCGGTATGGGACTATATTTGTGAATACCGTTTGTATCAGACGAATACTTGAACAGCGGTATATGCACATAAATGGGCAGCTTTTGCTGCCTGACTAAAGGGGAATATTTGAGGTTTCAATGGTAGCTAAATTAACGGAAGTGGTTGTTGGTGCATTAGAAGATTTAAAGGCAAACAACATAGTGGTAATGGATGTCAGCGATAAGTCTGATGTGATGGACACTATGATTTTGGCGAGTGGTACTTCGAGTCGGCACGTAAAATCCTTGGCGCAAAATGTTGTAGATGAGGCCAAGAAGCAGGATTTTCGTACGCTTGGTGTGGAAGGCACCGAATCTGCGGAATGGGTGTTGGTCGATTTCGGTGAAATTGTTGTGCACGTTATGTTGCCGGCAACCCGTGATTTTTATGACCTGGAAAAACTGTGGTCAGTTTCGCCGGCATCGCGAACTGCCAAAAAAGCCGGCGATGAAGAGTAGTCTCTCACAGTTATGCGGATAAAAATTCTTGCTGTAGGCGGTAAAATGCCTGCCTGGGTCGAGGCGGGTTATCAAGAATACGCCAAGCGTATGCCGCGCGACGTCAGGGTTGAGCTACAAGAGTTGGCTCTCGGGCAGCGGAGCAAAAATAATCCCGATATTCCCCGTGCAATGGCACAGGAAGGCGAGCGCATGTTGGCCGCTATACCCGAAGGTGATCGTGTGATCGCGCTGGAAGTTGGCGGTAAAAACTGGTCTACAGAGCAGTTGGCTGAACGTATGAGCAGTTGGCAAATGGACGGGGAAAACTGCACGCTGCTTATTGGTGGCCCGGACGGATTGGCGCAGCCCTGTATTGCTAAAGCTCAGGATAAATGGTCTTTGTCTGCGCTAACGTTGCCGCATCCCTTGGTTCGCATTGTGCTGATTGAGCAGCTATACCGAGCGACGACGATTCTTCACAATCACCCTTACCACAAATAATGTACTGAACCTTTTGGTTTTTCGATTGTTATATATGTCAGCTGTTTCCTTCGGCGGCTACAGAAGCTTGCTTCTAATCGCTGGTTCGTTATGCTTGCGAACCAATAATGTCCTGGGTAACAGCGGATTTTGTATGCGTGTTATCGAGCCTTTTTTATTCTCGTTCGCTCGAGTGAGAACAATGTTGAATTAATGCATGTCGGATCCCGTTCAACTTAAAGATCATTATCTCGAAGCCCGAATTTTTACACACCGACTAATTGTCATGGCGGTGTTGATCATCGGCCTGTTTGCGATTTTGGGAATGCGCTTTTACAACTTGCAGGTTGTTAACCACGAGATTTTTGTAACCCAATCAGAACGCAACCGCGTGCATGTTCAGTCTATTCCGCCTACACGAGGGTTGATTTTTGATCGCAACGGCGTGTTACTGGCTGAGAATCGCCCCAGTCATACCCTGTCAATAATCAAAGAGCGTGTCGCAGATCTGGACGCCACATTGGCGCAGTTGTCAGAAATTATTACTATTTCGGACTCCGATTTGGAAAAGTTTCGGGAACGACTGCGGCACCGTCGCCGACCCTTTGAAGCCATTCCGTTACGCTACCGCCTTACTGAAGATGAGATTGCGCGCTTAGCCGTCAATAAATATCTGTTTGATGGGGTCGAAGTGGAAGCACAGTTGGTGCGTTATTACCCGTATGGTGATTTATATGCCCATACGGTGGGGTATGTTGGTCGAATTAATGACCGTGAGCTGGAAAGCTTTTCTGAAGCCGATGATCGCCGTTACAGCGGCACGTACAGCATTGGTAAGATCGGCCTGGAAAAACAATACGAGGCTGAGCTGCTCGGTGAAGTGGGCTTTCAGAATGTTGAAACCAATGCTCGTGGCCGTGTATTGCGAGCATTGGAACGCACTGACCCGTTGCCGGGACAAGACTTGTATCTGTATACGGATATTCGCTTGCAGAAGGCCACTCGGGAAGCCCTGGGAGACTATAAGGGCGCTGTCGTGGCGATAGATGTTGCGACGGGCGGTGTATTAGCCATGGTCAGTACGCCCAGTTTCGACCCTAATTTATTTGTGACCGGTATCAGTTATAAGGATTATGCTGCACTGAATCAGTCTCGTGACCTGCCATTATTTAATCGTACCATTCAAGCTCAGTATCCTGCAGCATCCACTGTTAAGCCTTTACTTGGGCTGGCTGCTCTCTACAACGGCGTGATAACGCCAAACTATACCGTTTGGGATCCGGGGTATTTTCAACTGCCCAATGATGATCATTTATACCGGGACTGGAATCATAAGCGCGGTGGGCATGGCCGCACGGATTTACGCAAAGCCATTGAGCAGTCTTGTGACGTGTTTTTCTGGGATGTCGCCAACAAGATGGGCATTGATGCTATGTATAGCTTCGGCCATGAATTTGGTTTGGGTGAGCGCACCGGTATCGATATTCCCAGTGAGCGCCCAGGGAACTGGCCGTCGCCTGCCTGGAAGCGCGGTGCTCGTGGATTGCCTTGGTTTCCAGGTGACACGTTGAATATGAGTATCGGCCAGGGGGACGTTTTAGTAACGCCTCTGCAGCTGGCAGTGATGACGGCTGCGTTGGCGGGGCGAGGGCGTTATCATCCGCCGAAACTGGTAAAGGATATGTCATTTGGTAGTGAGTATTCGGTGCTCGATCCTTTTGATCCCGACGCACACATACCGGAAAAGCCCGCAGTATTCGTTAGTGCGTTGGATAATATGAACATAAAACCCGAGCATTGGGATTATGTAATTGATGCAATGGTTGATGTTGTCAGTGGTGCCAGAGGCACCGCGCATTACAGCATTGGTAGAGGCCTCGATTACAAAATAGCCGGAAAAACTGGAACCGCCCAGGTAGTGGGTATTGCTCAGGACGCAGAATATGATAGCGAGAAGCTTACCGAGCGGCAGCGCGATCACGGTTTGTTTATCGCTTTTGCACCCGCTGACAACCCGCAGATAGCTATAGCCGTTATCGCGGAGAATGGTGAGAAAAGTTCCACCGCAGCTAAAGTGGCGCGAAAAGTGTTTGATGAATACTTTCGCCTGCAAAAGCTGGATCAAGAGCGCGATGCCCGCGCTTTAGCGGGAGGTTAATGTGAGTAAGCAAGATTTCATACGGCGCATGCCTACAGCTTCTCATGACCTGCGCAGGCGAGACAGTATTTGGCAACGTTTACACATCGATGTGCCGCTGTTGCTGTTATTAATGATAACCACTTGTTATGGCTTGTTAGTTTTATACAGTGCTAGTGGCGGCGGAAGTTATGTAGAGCGGCAGTCGATATTTTTTGTTATAGCCTTTGGGGCCATGTTTACTGTCGCCCAGGTGCCGCTGCCAGTGCTGGAACGTTGGTCACCCTGGTTTTATACCTGTGGCGTTATTATGTTGGCGCTGGTTTATGTTTTTGGGGTTGGTGCTAAGGGGGCGCAGCGTTGGCTGAGTCTTGGGGGGTTCCGCTTTCAGCCTTCGGAAATCTTGAAGCTTGCGGTACCTATTTTGTTATCTGCTTATCTTGCTAAGCGAGTTGTGCCACCGCGCTTTAAGCATGTAATTGGGGCCTTGGTCTTACTGGCGATACCAACGCTATTGATTTTGAAACAGCCGGATCTGGGTACTTCTATTTTAATTGCAACCTCTGGGCTTATTGTGCTGTTTTTTGCCGGTTTACGGTGGCGTCTTATGGCCTCTGCGTTTGCTATCCTGATCGCAAGCGCCTGGCCCATGTGGCACTTTGTGCTTAAGGAGTACCAAAAGCAGCGTATTATGACGCTATTGAACCCGGAAGCCGACAAGTTGGGCGCGGGCTGGAATATTATTCAATCGAAAACAGCTATTGGTTCTGGCGGCATATACGGCAAGGGCTTCTTGAATGGCACGCAGTCTCAGTTGGATTTTCTACCTGAAAGTCATACCGATTTCATTATCGCGGTACTGGCCGAAGAATTTGGCCTTATCGGTGTCATGATTTTGCTATGCCTATACACACTGCTGTTGGTGCGTGGGTTTTCCATTGCTTATTACGCGCAACATACCTTTGGTAAATTACTAGCGGGGAGTATTACCGTCACTTTCTTTGTCTACGTATTTGTGAATGTGGGCATGGTGACCGGCTTGCTTCCCGTTGTGGGTGTACCTCTGCCATTAGTCAGCCACGGAGGAACCTCGCTTGTGACCCTAATGACTGGATTTGGTATGCTCATGGCCATTAGCACGGAAAAAAGGCGAGTGACGCTTTAGTGTTGTTGGTCATCGGCTGAATAAATTTGCAACAGCGAAACGCAAGATAATAAACGCATTGAGAGGTAACACCATGAAGGCATTGAGCATAGGTAATTGCAGATATTGGTTGCTACTGCTTCTGATATCTATCGGCGCTTGTGCGCAGGCCGAAACGTATGCGGATAGAGCTGATGTCGATGCCTTTATTAATGAAATGGTCAGCGAATACGGATTTCAGCGAGAGTCCTTAAACGCTTTATTTGCCAACGTTGAGAAAAAACAATCGATTCTGGATGCCATCGCGCGTCCTGCGGAAAAAACCAAGCCTTGGAAAGATTATCGAAAAATTTTTGTGACGCCTTCGCGCACAGAAAAAGGCGTTGAGTTTATGCGCAAAAATAAAGCTGCCCTTGCTCGGGCAGAAAAAGAATTTGGCGTTCCTCAGGAAATTATTGTGGCAATAATTGGGGTGGAAACACGCTATGGTCAGCACAAAGGTGGGTATCGTGTGATGGACGCATTGTCTACCCTGGCGTTTGATTACCCGGCGCGTGCGCCCTTTTTTCGTAAAGAGTTAAAAAACTTTTTGTTACTTGCGCGTGATCAAAAACAGCAACCGCTCGACTTAATGGGGTCGTATGCCGGCGCTATGGGATATGGTCAGTTTATGCCGTCCAGCTACCGCAGTTATGCGGTAGATTATGATGGCGACGGATTGGCAGATATCTGGAATAACCCTGTTGATGCCATTGGTAGTGTGGCCAACTACTTTAAGCGCCATGGTTGGAAGGCTGGTGAGCCTGTTATTGAACGTGCGCTTGTCAGTAAAAACTACAATGCTCGTGTCGTGACAACAGGCTTTAAACCGGATAGCACGTTGGGACAATTAAATGCTGCGGGCTTTAGTGTTGATAAGGCATTGCCCGCTGCGCAGCCGGCATTTGTTATCGAGTTGGAAGGGGAGCGTGGCGCGGAGTTTTGGCTGGGTTTACCTAACTTTTATGTTATTACTCGCTACAACCACAGCCACATGTATGCTTTGGCGGTTTATCAGCTTAGCCAGGCAATTAAGGCGCAGAGTTAATTGGGGTTGCCCATTGAATAACGGTTTAAGGAGAGCAATGTTGATCCCTGCCCAGTCTCTTTTACAACGCACTGCTCTTGTTCTTGGGTGGCTGTTTTTGCTCTGTGGCATTCTCGTGGGTTGCGCCACACATCCAGGCTATTCGAACAAAGATTATGGGCCGAGTTCTGCCGTTGATGTATCGCATATTCCGGACGCTGTTCCGCGTGCTGAGCCGCGTACCATTGCTGGCAACAAGTCACCCTACACTGTTTTAGGCAAAACTTATTATGTGTTGCCCGCCAGCAAGGGTTATAAAGAGCGTGGTATTGCCAGTTGGTATGGTAATAAGTTTCATGGCAGAAACACCTCTAATGGTGAGGTTTATAATATCTATGGCATGACTGCCGCGCACAAGACGTTGCCTATTCCAAGTTATGTGCGCGTACGTAACTTGAATAACAATAAGGTTATTGTGGTTCGCGTTAATGATCGTGGCCCTTTTCACGCGGGACGTATTATCGACTTGTCTTATGCAGGTGCTAAAAAATTAGGTTTTTTGGATCAGGGAACAGCACCTGTAGAAGTTGAAGCGCTGGAACCGCTGAGCGCGACAATTAATTCTGGGAGCGCTGTTGTCCCTTCTGTCATTGCGAACCCAGTACCTCAATCAGCCGGATTGTATTCGGAACCCTTGGGCGACAATCCGGTCAACGGTGAATCGTTCCTGCCTGATAACACATTTTTACAAGTAGGCGCTTTTGCGAAATTGACTTCTGCGCAGTCACTGCGAGAAAGTGTACAGCGATTTACTCAGTTTCCGGTATTCATTAGTAAGCTGGAACAACTGCCGGTATTGTATCGTGTGCGTATTGGTCCTGTTAAAAAATTAGCGGATGCGCACAATTTGCAAGAACGTTTACGCGAAAATGGCATGCCCGCCGCGCATATTGTGTATCATTGAGCGCGTGTTTATCTGCCCGCTGTGGCAATTCTTCATTCACTGAACTGACGAACAAGCAAACAACTTATTATGCATAAATTTAAGATTTACCTCGGCCTTCTGATTAGCTCTATTTATAGTCTCTCCGCTTTTGCTGTCATTATTCCGGCGCCGCCGCAATTGGCAGCTTCGGCTTATATTTTGATCGATGCAGATACTGGTAAAGTACTGGTTGAAGAAAACGCGGATGAACAATTGCCGCCAGCCAGTCTGACTAAAATGATGACCAGTTATATCGTTTCTCACGAGATTGACAGTGGTCGTATCAAGGCTACGGACGAAGTGCCTATCAGCGTAAAAGCCTGGCAGATGGGTGGCTCGAAAATGTTTGTACGTGAGGGGACCAAGGTGCCCGTGGAAGACCTTTTGCGCGGCGTTATCATCCAGTCGGGCAACGACGCCAGCGTAGCGTTGGCCGAGTATGTCGCCGGTAGCGAGTCTGCCTTTGCAGACGTCATGAACCAACAGGCACAGTTGTTGGGGATGACGCATACTACGTATAAAAATGCCACGGGTTGGCCGGCTGACGGGCATGTAACGACCGCGCGTGATTTGTCGCTGTTAGCGCGTGCGCTGATTCGTGACTTTCCTGACCACTACTCTCTTTATTCAGAAAAGTATTTTAAATACAACGGTATTAATCAGCCCAACCGGAATAAGTTGTTATTTCGCGATAAAAGTGTAGACGGTTTGAAGACGGGCCACACCGAAGCTGCTGGTTACTGCCTGGTGTCATCAGCGAAAAAAAATGGCATGCGTCTAATCTCGGTGGTGATGGGTACCAAGTCAGATGAGTCTCGTGCATCTGAGTCACAAAAGTTGCTGGCTTATGGATTTCGCTATTACACCACCCATCAATTGTATGCGGAAAATCAGGTGCTGAGTACGCCGCGGGTGTGGGGTGGATTGGCGCAGGAGGTTAATCTTTCCGCCGGTGATGCTGTTTATTTAACGATCCCGCGTGGCTCCGAAGACTCATTGCAAGCGCAATTACATGTTGATCAGGTGATCAAAGCGCCCGTCAGCGTAGGTCAAGAGCTGGGTAATCTAACGGTGGAACTGGATGGTGAAGTGTTGTTAGATGTGCCGTTACTGGCGCAGGAAAATGTTGCTGAAGCAGGCTTTTTTGCCCGAATCTGGGATGATATCAAACTATTTTTTATTGGCTTTTTTGCATAAATATTCAGTGTATTGTTGATTGTCCCGTTGCCGTGAGCGCCATAGTGCCAGTTCTGTAACTGCGCAGTGATATGAAGACAGCCTTTCCAGTTAAAGGCTGTTTTCTGTTCTACCGTTTCATACTGAAAATTGGTACAATTTCGCTCGTTTTATGCCTCGATTGCACAATTATTGATCGGGGTGGTGTGTTTAATTCCTTTCTGCGAAGTGTTCCATGGCCGAAGAGCAACCCCCTAAAATTGAATTTCCCTGCCCCGACTACCCGGTAAAGGTGATGGGCGATGCCGGGCATGAGCTGCATACATTGGTTATTGATGTGTTTCAGCGGCATGCGCCGGGCTTTGATGAGGCTCGTCTTACCATTAGAGACAGCTCAAAAGGGCGCTTTCAGTCAATCACCGTCTATATTACCGCGACGGGTGAGCCTCAATTACAGGCGATTTTTGACGATCTAAAAGCCAGCAATGCCGTAAAGATGGTGTTGTAGTAACTAATGGCTGACCAAGATACTCTGAAAACACTTGGCCATTTGCGGGTTCGACACTTGGGCGAAAGTCCGTACGAAGGCGTTTGGCGTGCTATGACGGCATTCACGGATACGCGTGATGACAGTTGTGACGACGAGCTCTGGTTGGTCCAGCACCCGCCGGTATTTACGCAAGGTCAGGCTGGAAAGGCAGAGCATTTGCTCATGCCTGGCGATATTCCGGTTGTTCAGGTAGACCGGGGTGGACAGGTTACCTATCACGGGCCGGGGCAATTGGTAGCTTACCCGTTGATTAATATTAAGCGTGCCAAAGTCGGCGTTCGCGATTTGGTGACACAGATTGAGAATACTATCGTGGCCCTGCTGAGCCATTTTGGGATCGCGGCTTATGCAAAGCCTGATGCGCCCGGGGTCTATGTTGACCAAGCGAGCTTAGCTGGCGGGTATGGAAAAATTGCATCTTTAGGGTTGCGTATTCGACGAGGCTGCAGTTTTCACGGCGTCGCATTGAATGTGAATATGGACCTCGAACCTTTTCAGCGGATTAACCCTTGTGGTTATGCCGGCATGTCCATGACTCAGATGGCGAGTCTAGAGGAGTCGACAACAAAAGACATGAGTTCAGTCGAGCAAGTCTTTGCGAATATTTTTGCCCAGCGACTTGGGTATAACGATTTGGAACATACAACAGAACCGTGGGTTCAGCCCGGCTAGAGCGCAGCGAGGCGGGATTCGACTGCTGCGACGATTGCAGCATTACATTGATGAGAATTTGAAGAGAAGTACTATGGCTGACCAACCGGAAATCGTGCCAGTAAAGCGCACCGTTAGACACAAACAAGGGGAAAAGCTTCGCGATGCTGACAAAGTAGAGCGGATCCCCGTCAAAGTGATTGCAACCGATAATCTTGAACGCAAACCGGACTGGATTCGTGTGCGTATTCCAGCTTCACCGGATGTGGATCGCATCAAAAAAATTCTGCGCAAAAATGGTTTGTCGAGTGTGTGTGAAGAGGCATCCTGTCCGAATCTGTCAGAGTGTTTTTCCGGTGGTACCGCGACATTTATGATTATGGGTGACATCTGTACACGCCGCTGCCCTTTTTGCGATGTTGGACATGGTAAGCCTAATCCATTGGATGCTAACGAGCCGTTACATCTGGCTCAAGCTATTGCCGAAATGCGTTTAAAGTATGTGGTTATTACGTCTGTGGATCGTGATGATCTGCGTGATGGTGGAGCGCAGCACTTTGCCGATTGTATTCGCGAATCGCGTCTTTTATTGCCCAGTTTACAGGTGGAAATTTTGACCCCGGATTTTCGTGGACGCATGGATGTAGCCCTGGATATTCTTGCTCAGGAAGCGCCGGATGTTTTCAACCATAATCTTGAAACAGTGCCGCGTTTGTACCGTGAATCGCGCCCTGGCGCTAACTATAAGTGGTCGCTAAAGTTATTGCAGGAATATAAAAAGCGCCGACCTGACGTTTTAACTAAGTCCGGTTTAATGGTGGGTTTGGGTGAGACTAAAGAAGAGATTTTCGACACCATGCGCGATATGCGTGCTCACGATATCGATATGTTAACTATTGGTCAGTATCTGCAGCCGTCGAAAGATCACTTACCTGTTCGTCGTTATGTGACGCCTGCAGAGTTTGACGAGTATACCGCTTTTGCAAACGAAATAGGCTTCACTCACGCAGCTTGTGGTCCCTTGGTGCGTTCCTCCTATCACGCCGATAAGCAGGCGCACGGGGAAATGGTTAAATAACCTGGCGGTGTAAATAGCATTTAGTTGATGTTAACAAATTTTTTTGTCGCTAATTGTTGATTGCCGAGGTTTGTGGCACAGGCTGGCCTGTTATGGAACATTTACGCATTGTGCCGTTGATCAAGCAGCCCCAGTGGTTGCCGGTGATTGCCGAATGGCAGCAAGCCCAGTGGCGGCTCTATAGCTCCAGTGGAACACTTGAAAAGCGTAGGGAAAAGCTCGAGCAGCATTTATCTTTAGGTGCGCTGCCCATCACGTTTGTCGCTTTTTGGGAGCGCCTTAGTGCATCCGGTAGTGCAGATATATCACCGCCCGTTGGCTGCGTCAGCCTGGTAACTTACCGCTTCAGCTCAGTAGGTGTTTCTACTCCCTGGCTTGCCAATTTATATGTGCAACCGGAGCTGCGGCGTAAGGGTATTGGTTCGCAGTTGGTGGATTTTGCCGTGTCCCATGGCTATAAACTTGCCTTGCCCAAATTATTTCTATTCACCCACGATCAACGTGGTTTTTATGAGTCTCGCGGTTGGCGATGTCTGCGCCAGCATACGTTAAATGGTCAACCCGTGGATGTGATGACCCTGAGTTATTAGTGGTTAGTTATATCCTTAAAATAAAATGGAACTTTGTTTATAGCGTGCTATCTGTTTAACTAATGGCGTGCTATAAATTGTCTATGGTTATAGCTGGCCAATCATTTGTTGTACCGTATGTAGTACCGTAGGTGTGAGATGTATTCATTGTGTTTGTCTAATTTGTCACTGCGTATCAAGCAATCGTTAAGCTTGAGCGGGGTGGTATTGGCAATCACGGCAGTACTTTGTTTCGGCATTGCTGCTGCTTATGAAGCCGATAACCTGCGTGGCATGTCCGCTAGTGCCGGGGAAACTGTTCTCGGTGATGGCTTTGTTGCATCGGCTGACCTTCCCGATGATGATAGCGGTGTGCTAGTCGATTATGCTATCGACTTTGATTTCTCTACGTTTTCTACAACCTATGCCTTCGGCATTGCCTTATGTTTTTCACTTTTTTACTTCTCCTTTCAGGTCCGCGCGCCACCAAAATTAACCTTCTAAGTTTTCGTCAAGTTTCTTTACGTTTATTTATGAAAGGTAATTTCCTATGCGTATTTCAAAATTAGTTAATGTTACGGCTTTTTCTGATCCACAGTTGCAGCCCAAGAATTTACAAGACATGGACCTGCAAAGCCCTGCCTCCTATGTGCTAAAAGAAGCTGGTCAGGATAAAGGGCTAAAGCTTAAGGCGGGCTTGGCCATTGAGTTAGCACGCACCATTTTGACCGAAACTAACCGTTTGACGGCTGTCGTTGTCGATAAGCAAGGTGCTGTTGTCGGGCTGGTTTCGTTGGCTGATCTGGAAAGCGTGAAAGTGCTGACTGTTGCTGCGCGTTTAGGCTTGCTGCGAAATGAATTGGTGTTGCGAGACCTAATGACGCCAGTGAGCGGCCTGTCATGCATTTCTTATACTGCCAGTACGCGCGTAACTGTTGGCGAGGTCGTGCAAACCTTGCAGCAAGCGTCCAAGCCGTATCTGTTAGTGTTGGATGGTACTGATAACAGTTTGATCGGTTATTTTTCTGCCCAGGATATAGCGCACAAGTTAGGGGTTTCAATTCCTATTGAGCTGGTGCCAAAAACATTTAACGAGGTGGTGAATGTTGTCAGTAATGCCCATTAAGTAGCGTTTTTATTTTCTAAACGAGTACGGCGCCAACGTTATGTTGGCGTTTTTGTTTGTGGCTTTTTCATGCTCCCCAAATAACACTGCTAGCCTCAGCTGTGCGCGCAATATTTGTGCAATATATCCCGTCTAGACTGATTTCTGTAAACGGTTGGAGCTGCGTTGCGTTTGTCAGTTTCCTGCGTCATATATAGATTTATCGGTAAGGGATTTCTTAGAATAATGAATCGGTTAGTCGTTGTTAACGAGCGGCGAGAGGATTGTCGGCTCAGTAATCTAGAGCGGTGGGTTAGTTGTCGACTGAAGTCCGACTTGCTAAAGGTTGAGGCCGGTGGTGGCGAATGCACTGTCGTTGATATATCTGCTACGGGTTTTGGTGTTGAGACTTTGGATAAATTACCCGTTGGCGAAGATGTTAAGTTGGATATCGCTTTTCGCGGCCAATGGCTGGAGAATGCGGATGCATTCGTCGCATATTGTCATTTTACTGAGGATCACTACCGTTTGGGTTTGGTGTTTAATTTCCGTAAACCAGAAATGTTATCGCCCACCACGTACAATTTCCTTAGTCGAATGCTTGATTGTGTCACCTCGGAAACTGTGATCTAGCGCAACAAACAGGGATTTGGTCTGCTGGCATCCAAGGGGTTGAATGAAATCTTAAGGTTCTTAAGATTCTGTTAAGAATCGCTGGGTACTCTGTTTGCATAGGTTGAGAGAAGTTTGGAGAACCCCTATGCAAACTCAAGCAGTTCCGACAGCAGCGTCAAAGTCCGTTACCTACTGTGAAGCCGCAGTTGGCGCCCAATCCATAGGCTTTAGCCTGCACAGTCCGCGTAGTATTGCGCGGGATGGGGTTGAAACCTTTATTCGTGACAAGTACAGAGCTACCTACGCTGCTGAATTGTCGGTTTTCCTGCCTCTTTTACTCAGTATGTCCAGTTCTGAACAATCTATTGCGGCATTGGGGCTAAAACCTGGTTCTTGTGGCGAGTTCTTCCTGGAGCAGTATCTAACTCGACCTATTGAGCAGGAAATGGCTGAACTAATGGCGCAGCCGGTGAGCCGTAATGCGGTTGTTGAAGTCGGCAACCTTGTTTCAGAGCGAGCGGGTTCCAGCCCAATTTTGTTCCTAATCATGGCGGCATCACTTGAAGCTGCGGGCTATCGCTGGTTGGCATTTACCGGTACACCACAAGTGAAAAAATTAGTAGAACGATTGAATTGTGAGCCCATCGTGCTCAATGAGGCTGACCCAAGCCGCTTAGCCGGCGGGGTTGATCAGTGGGGTCGCTACTACGATACTCATCCTCAAGTAATGGCTTTAGATCTGCGTAACGCTCTGGCGCAGGCGAGTCAGCGGCCGCTAATTGCCGCTATGCTGGAAAAGCATGCGCCGGCCTGCGCACAGTTGGCGCAGTCCTTGCGCGACCACCGTCGAGTGTGTGGTGTTTAGGTATGACTACTTCGCTGTTATCTCGTTTAGCTTTTCTGACTGAGCTTGTATCAGATGATCACTTGGCGTTGGTGGATGCCAAAGAGTCCCTGACTTATGCCGAATTATTGAAAAGTGTCGCGCAGCAAGCTGAAGAATTGACGCGTTTAAGTGCCAAGGTGGTCGCATTTCAAGCTGACAATAGCGTTGCCTGGGCTGTTTTGGATCTCGCGTGCCAAGCTGCTGATATTGTTGCTCTTCCTTTACCTGAGTTTTTTACAGCTGCGCAAACACAGCACTGTTTGCGGGCCAGTGGGGCAGATTTGCTACTCCATGCTGGTGATGCATCGAGCGTTGAGGAGAGTCTTGATTTATGCCAGTTTGGTGCGGAGCCCCTTGCCTTCGCTCAACCCTGGCACGCCTGGCGATTAGCGACTGTAGAGGCTAGGTCTGATGCTTTGCCGCCACATACGCAGAAAATCACATTTACCTCTGGCTCAACCGGCGACCCTAAAGGAGTTTGTATCAGTACGGAGCAGCAGTGGTTAGTCGCAGAATCCTTGGCTGATCGTATCGGTGTTAAAGCACCAAAACATTTCTCTATGTTGCCACTTGCTACCCTGTTAGAAAATATAGCAGGTATTTATACGCCGTTATTGAGTGGCGGGACTGTTTATTTCGCGTCTTCTGCGGAGCGGGGCTTATCCGGTAGTTCAGGCTTAAATCTGCCGGCTTTGTTACAGTGCTTAAAGGTGCATAAGCCGGATACTCTTATTCTCATTCCACAATTACTGGCGGCATTGGTGGCCGCGTGTGAACATGGCTGGGAGCCACCGACCATGCGCTTTGTTGCTGTAGGTGGCGCGCGCGTTTCGGAAACACTGCTCCTTCATGCCCGTAATTTAGGTTTGCCTGTTTATGAGGGCTATGGCCTTTCAGAGTGTGCTTCCGTCGTTAGCCTGAATACCCCGGAGTATGACAAACCGGGCAGTGCGGGCAAGCCTTTGGATCATTGTGAAGTTGTCATTGACCAGGGTGAGATAAAAGTTTTGGGTGCCAGTTATCTCGGGTATCTGGGACAGCCTGAAACTTGGCAGCAGGGTGCTGTGGCGACGGGTGATCTGGGGTATATGGATGAGGATGGTTTTGTTCAGATTGCGGGTCGGAAGAAGAATGTTCTTATCAGCAGTTTTGGTCGAAATGTCAGCCCCGAGTGGGTTGAAAGCGCCTTGTGCGCCAAACCGTTATTTTCGCAGTGTGTTGTGTTAGGCGATGCTAAGCCTTATTTGATGGCTTTGGTTGGACTGCCTGCCGGGATATCACCGGGAGTCGTTAACCAGTGGTTGGAACAGGCTAATGCAGCACTGCCTGATTACGCACAAGTTAAAGCCTGGGTAGCCCTTTCCCCCTCTGTCTGGCGGCAATGCATGACGGCTAATGGCCGTCCGCGACGCAAGTTAATTGCGGAGAAGTTTTCGTTATTACTGGACAATCTCTACACTGGAGAAGATGTCTTGTTACCAGACTATGTTACCGCCAGCGGCAACGTATTTGAGTTGCGTGAAAAAGCTGCCGCCCAATCATAGTTTATACTCAGTTCAATTGTTTACGATGGAAATGTCTATGAGTTTTTACCAACAGCTGCAGGATCAAACCGCCGCAGGAAGAGAATATTTGTTGGCTGCCCCTATTATTGGTAATTGCCTAAATGGCGCAATTACGTTGCCTGAATATGTGGCTTTTCTAACCCAAGCTTATCATCACGTTAAACATACTACGCCGCTGCTAATGGCTACTGGCGGTCGCCTGCCTGAATCTAAAGAATGGCTTCGCAATGCTGTTGCCGAATATATTGAGGAGGAGCTGGGGCATCAGGAGTGGATTCTTAATGATATTGCTGCCTGCGGTTACGACAAAGAGAAGGCTCGATACAGTGTGCCGAACTTATCTACCGAGGTCATGGTGGCTTACGCTTATGACACTATCACGCGTATTAATCCGTTAGGTTTTTTTGGAATGGTACAAGTACTGGAAGGTACCAGCATTGCTATTGCAGACGCTGCTGCGGACAAAATACAAACAGCATTGGGCTTGCCGAACGATGCTTTTAGTTATTTACGTTCGCATGGTGCGCTAGATCAAGATCATGTGAAGTTTTTTATGGGTTTAATGGACCGCATAACGGATGCCTCTGAGCAGCAACAGATCATTTATAGCGCAAATCGTTTCTATCGATTATATGGCGATATTTTTCGTGAGCTGAATGGTGATCAGGTCACGGACTTAGCACTGTAGAGCTGTGTTTGTATGAATTTAAAGGTTGAGTCGAGCGAATGAATCTAGCAAGTAAGCATATTCTAATAACCGGAGCTACCGGCGGAATAGGTCGAGCTCTCGCAACACAGTTAGCTGCTGCCGGTGCTGAGCTATTATTGGTGGCCCGAGACGGTCAAGCATTGTCAGAACTCGAAAGTCAGTTGGCTGGTCGAGGGCATCGTACTCTGGCATTGGATTTACTGGCGGTAGATGCTATTGATGAGCTTCTCAGTGTTGCCCGCCAGTATGAGCTTGATGGTGTTATTAACATTGCTGGTGCAAACCAACTGGCCATGTTGGAAACCATGCGGTCGCAGGATTTAGCGCGGTTAGTCCAGATTAATTTAATGGTACCTATGCAAATATGTCGTGCGCTATTGCCCTTACTTGGCGTTAAGCCGGGTACTTTTATTGTCAATGTTGGATCCATTCTTGGCAGTATCGGTTATGCGGGCTCTACAGTTTATTGTGCCAGTAAATTTGGGTTGCGCGGTTTTACCGAAGCGCTGCAGCGTGAAGTAGCGGACAGCGGTCTACGCGTAATTTATTTTGCACCTCGGGCAACCGACACAGCGCTGAATAGTGAAGCGATACGCGCGATGAATGCAGAGCTGAAAACGGCAGTAGATACCCCTGAAAAAGTTGCGAGTGAATTGGTTCATGCTTTAACTTATTCACGTAAGAATCGTATCTATCTGGGTTGGCCAGAAAAGTTTTTTGTCCGTTTAAATAGTTTGTTGCCAAACTTGGTCGACAATGCATTGGTAAAGCAATTGCCGATTATTCGTCGCCACGCAAAAACTAATGAAGTGGGATCTGCTGAAAAAGCAAAACAGGTAAAAAGTGCAGAAAGTGCAGAAAGTTCTGCTGCTTCAGTAGCACAATAACAATAGGGGAGTGTGAAATCATGACGCAGGTTTTAAATAATTATTTTGCTAAGTGCGCGACAAATTGTTGCGCAATAGTATTGTTGTTATGTGTCGTTGTCGGTTGGAGCGGTTCATCACTGGCAGCTGAAGGTACTGACGCTACCTTGCAGGACTTGCAGTCTCAGTGGGCTATCGCTAATTATGAACTAGAAGGTAAAGCGCAAAAGTCTGCGTTTGAGACTTTGTTAGACACTGCCGACCAGGCTGTTGCGAATGACCCTAAAAATCCAAGTCTGTTGATTTGGCGCGGTATCATTAAATCTACTTACGCTGGCGTGAAAGGCGGTTTGGGCGCTTTAAAATATGCCAAGGCGGCCAAGGCTGATTTGGAGGCGTCAATTGCGATTGACCCCAGTGCGTTGTCTGGCTCTGCCTACACAAGCCTGGGTACGTTGTATGCGCAGGTGCCTGGTTGGCCTATTGGTTTTGGTAATGATGATAAAGCCGAAAAATTGCTTAAAAAGGCTTTGGAGCTTAACCCTGACGGTATTGACCCCAACTATTTTTACGCCGAGTTTTTACGTGACGAAAAAAACTACCAAGCGGCAGAGCAATTTTATTTAAAAGCACTCAATGCTCCTGCTCGACCTGGGCGCGAAGTAGCAGACAAAGGTCGTCGCGCTGAGATCAGTGCAGCTCTCGAAAAACTGGATAAAAAGAAGTAAGTCAATTTTAAACATGATCCCTATCGGGTCGTGACAACCGACAATTAGCTAAAGGGTAGCGAATTACCATGCGGCTAGGGTAGCTTTTGATCAGACCATGAAATTACTATTAGTAGAAGATAATAATCGCATAGCGTTGGAAGTCAAAAAGGCGCTTGAGAGAGAGAGTTTTAGTGTTCACTGGGTCGCTTCAGGTCAGCAAGCGTTAACGCAAATGAGCTCTGATCCTGCAGAGGTTGTGGTGCTCGATCTTGGGCTGCCCGATATCGATGGTGTAGACGTGTTAAAGCGACTGCGTCTATCCAACCCTAATTTGCCTGTCCTTGTTTTAACCGCGCGTAGTGGCTTGGAGGCAAAGGTTGCCGCCCTAGATAGTGGCGCTGACGACTATCTGGTCAAACCGTTTGAAATGCCGGAATTGTTGGCTCGCTTAAGAGTATTAGCACGACGTTTAGGGACGGCTGTGACCAGTGATATTGCTATTGGTGATGTCCGCCTCGATTTAAACGCCCATTCTGTTACTGTTTTAGGTGAGACAAAGAACGTTAGTCGCCGAGAATATAATATTCTCAAAGCGTTGATGGAAAACGCTGGACGCATACAAACCAAGGAATCACTGGAAAATAAGCTCTATGGATGGGGTGAAACTATCGGTAGTAATACCATAGAAGTGCATGTCAGTAATTTGCGCAAAAAGCTCCCAGAAGGTTTTATTCAAACAGTGCGTGGTGTAGGTTATACGGTATCTAAAACTCCTGCCTAAGGTACCGCGTGCGCTCCATTAAAGTTTTCTTATTTGCTGTTTTGTTGGCGCTGATCTGTCTAGGGAATTTCGTCGCTGCCCTAAACGGTTATCGTGCCAGCTTACAGCGTGCCGAGTTGTTGCTTGACCAGCAGTTGGCCGAACAGGCCAGTTTGCTGGGCCGCCTGTTGCTGAAATACTCCGCTGTAGATGACGATATGCTGCCTGCCAACTCGTTGTTTCAAATTTGGAAGGCGGATAAACCGTTATTTTTTTCCAGAAACGCGCCGCAGAAGCCGCTTATCGATAACGCTATTGGTTACCACTTTGCCAGCTATGATGGTTATCGTTGGCGTTTGCTTGTCGTAGAACCCCAGTTCGGGTTTAGAATACTGGTAGCTCAGCGTTACGATATATATGCCCAGTTGATTGAAGATATTCTGCTGGAATCCATTATTCCTATCTTATGGATTATCCCGGTACTGGCTTTGCTGATTTGGCTGATCATCAACTCAGGTTTGGGGCCATTAAACCAGTTGGCTTTGTTGTTATTTGCCCGTAAAACAACAGATTTCTCTGCTATTGATGAAGCTGAATACCCAAAAGAATTAGCTGTGGTTGTCGGCTCAATTAACAAACTGATGATTCGCCTGAGTGAAGCCTTTGGTCGTGAATCTCGATTTTCGTCGGATGCCGCACATGAATTACGCACACCGCTGACGGGCTTAAAACTGAGCTTACATAATTTACGTGCTGATTTACACCATGAAGGGACAATGTCGCACGATGAAACCCTGGCTTCAATGCAGGAAAGTGCGGACAAAATGTCCCATACTATAGAGCAATTGCTGGCACTTTATCGGTTGACCCCGCAAACCTTTTTGCAAGGGTTGAGCGACTGTAATGTCACTGAAATTGTGCAGGAGCAAGTCATCGACTGCTACGACAACTTGAATAAAAAGGGGCAGACTATCTCCTTAGTGGGAGAGGCTTCTGTTATTCAGGGAGATAGTTTTGGCTTGTCGATACTGTTTCGTAATTTGATCGATAACGCTAGCAAGTATTCTCCGGCAGGCGGCGAGATAAGAATCTCCTTAAGCGATGAAGTGCGCCAAAATAGGCCGAACGAAAGTGATGTGATGGTCGTGATTGAAGATGAGGGAACGGGTATCCCCGAGGCAGATTATGGGCGGGTGTTTGATCGCTTTTATCGCCAGGGGGGAGATCGGCATACTAGCAAGGTGCCGGGTTCTGGTTTGGGTTTGTCAATTGTGCAGCACGTTGTCAAACTACATGAAGGTCGTATTCAGTTGGATCGCTCTAAAGCGTTAGGTGGTTTATCAGTGTGTGTTCGGCTACCTGTGAAGCAAGATGAGAGTTTGAATGATTAAGTTGCAGAGTTTTTGTTTTATATGCCGCATTATTATCCAGAAGAGTCTAAGGCTCCGTGGGTTACTGGGGGTAATCTTGTTGTGCTTAAGTCAATTAGTCTTGGCAGCTAAACCGACCATTGAAATCACGATTCGTGATCACCTTTTTTATCCGGCAGAGTTGGTTGTTCCCGCCTATACAAAAATTCGATTAATGATTATCAATACGGACTCCACCGCCGAGGAATTTGAAAGCTATGAGCTTAATCGTGAAAAAGTCATTCTGGGTAATAGTAAAGGTGTGATTTTTATCGGTCCTTTGGAACCTGGCGAATACCCTTTTTTTGGCGAATTTAATATTTCCACCGCTCAAGGAAAAATCATCGTAAAACCTGTTGTGGGGCAAGAGTAATCTTATGTTACTCGATATTATTTGGATTATTTTACGCGAGACACTGGAGGCCGGATTGCTTGTGGCGGTACTGCTCACGGTTGCGACCCGCGAAAATGTTTCTTCGGCCTGGCTAGCCATTGCCGTTTTGGGTGGTTTGCTGACCTCTTGGTTTTATTCGCATAATTTGGCGATAGTGGCAGAGTGGTTTGATTATGTTGGCCAGGAGATTGTAAATGGTTTACTGCAATACGGCATATATATTGCGATGGTGATAATGGCTGTTGTTTTACGATTGCTGAAAAAACAGGTTGTATCAGCCTCAAATGGCCGGTGCCTGTTATTCACTTCCATGGTTTTGGCCGCACTGTTGGCGTTTACACGGGAAGGGGCTGAAATATTTATTTTTTATCAGGGGCAGAGTGGTGATGGTAGTGCCATGATGGTGATGGCCACCAGTGGGTTGCTCGGGCTGCTGATAGGTATTTGTGTTGGTGCGTTAACGTATTTTGCCGTCATTATGGTGCCCAAGAAGTGGTTGCGGTCGATCCAGTTTGTACTGCTGCTGTTAATTGCTGGAGGTATGGTATTGCAGGCAACACAGCAGTTCCTGCAAGCAGATTGGTTGCCTTCCTCTGCGCCGGTATGGAATAGCGGAGACCTGGTGGCTGAGGATTCCGTTTCGGGTGAGTTGTTGTATGCCATGTTTGGTTATGAGGCTACGCCCACCCGTATTGAGTTATTTCTTTATGTCTTGTCATTAATATTGTTTATAGCTATTCCTTGGGGAGTTCATAAGGTTCTTAGGAATAAGATGCAAAATAGCGAAGCTATTAGCTAATGGTGTGAAATTATGAATAAGTTTT
Organism: Cellvibrionaceae bacterium; assembly: GCA_050290265.1. Taxonomy (GTDB): domain Bacteria; phylum Pseudomonadota; class Gammaproteobacteria; order Pseudomonadales; family Cellvibrionaceae; genus JBNKFV01. The sequence continues at coordinate 56,652 of JBNKHI010000008.1, read as the reverse complement.
TTACGGTCTTCAGTGGGGCAGTCACAAGCCTTTTACTGGCACCTTTTTTATACGCAGATGGCAGTAGTATAGATAAAGTATATGACCCTTATGTAACACAGTTAGAAACGGAAATCGAAATGCGCGCGTTGGTTCAGCAAGATAACGAAGAAGTTCTTGATGATTATCAACGATACAAATTTGGCATTGGGCGAGCGCTTAATGACGAATGGTTAGCGGAAGTTTATTGGGTCGGTCGTGGAACCCAGGCAAAGGGATTTCAGCTAGAAGCATTTGAAGGCGAACTTAAGTGGCAGCTCACTGAGCAGGGCGAATATGATTACGATTGGGGGATGATCTTCGAGTTAGAGCGGAATACCCGCGAGAACACTTGGGAAGGGGCCTCAAAGTTGGTCGTTCTACATGAGTGGACGCGCTGGGTAGGTACTGCGAATCTGGGGCTTGTTTACGAGTGGGGAGAGGGTATCCATAACGAATGGGAAACACGTTTTGGCGGTCAGTTTAAATATCGCTTTAAAGAAATTTTTGAGCCCGGTATAGAGATTTATTTGGGGCAGAATTCTCAAGCTATTGGTCCAGTAGTGGCAGGTGTTTATCGATTGGCTCCGCGCAAAAAACTGGCTTGGGATAGTGGTGTTATTTTCGCATTCGACAATGAAACTCCTGATGTAAGCTTTAAAGTGAATGTTGAATATGAGTTCTAATAATTTAGATGATCGCTGGGCTTCATTTGTAGTGGCTCTCCTTATGCCTATCACCATCACAATGCCCTACTTAAGCTTCTCTTAAGGTTGAAAAGGTGGTGAGTAGCTATAATTTCCCGTTTAGCTTGATTCTGTCTTGGTATTGTTTTGTCCATGTTAGAAATGTCTATCGTAATTCCCGCAAAAAATGAACAGGCCAATATAGAACCATTGGTGACTGAGATTTTGGCTGCTTTACCGTCCGGTCAATATGCCGTTGAGATTATCTATGTTGATGATGGCAGTGATGACGGAACGTTTTCTGAAATTCAACGGTTGCGCGATTCCGGTATTAATCAATTACGAGTGATTCGACATGCCCGCAGCGTCGGTCAGAGTGGCGCTGTTTGCAGCGGTGTTAGGGCTGCGCGTTATTCGCTGATAGTAACTCTCGATGCCGATGGTCAGAACAATCCTGCGGATATACCTGTAATGTTAGAGCACCTGCCGCCATTGGCCGGTGAGCATAGTTTTTGTTTGGCTGGCCACCGTTGGCAGCGCAAAGACACAGCGTGGAAGCGGTTTCAGTCACGTGTGGCGAACAAGGTCCGCAGTACACTGTTAAAAGACAGTACGCCGGATTCCGGTTGCGGTTTGAAAATATTTCCACGCAAACTTTTTTTAGCGTTGCCACAGTTTGACCATATGCATCGGTTTCTGCCGGCTTTGATAAGGCGCGCAGGTGGACAGGTAATTGTGGTGCCGGTCGGACACCGCGATCGGCAAGCGGGAGTCTCCAAATACACAATGTGGAACCGGCTATGGGTAGGGGTAGTTGATATGCTGGGTGTCATGTGGCTGCAGCGCAGAGATTGTAGCGCTGATATTTTGGAAAATGACTAACAATGGCGAAGTCGTTGCTTAAGTCGCTTGTCTTGATGCTCATGCTGGTGGCTTTAGGCCTGCTACTAAACCGGGTTTTGCATAGTTTTCAGATTGATCATGTTTGGGTGGATACACACATACGTAGCCATGGTGATTATGCCGGTATTTACTTTTTGGGGTTCGCGGCGTTATCCATGATGGTTGGTCTACCTAGACAACTCAGTGCATTTTTTGGTGGGTATCTTTTTGGCCTTGCTGGGGGAGTGGTGGTAGTCAGCCTATCTGCTTTAGTGGCTTGTGTTGTGACTTTTTATCTCGGGCGTTGGGTATTTCGACCGATAGTTCGTCAAGGGTTGGCTCGCTTAAGTGCGAAGCTGGATGCATTTTTGGCGGAAGATATATTGTTAAAAACAATTGCCATACGACTTTTCCCTGTGGGTAATAATCTATTAACCAATATAGCTGCAGGGGCCAGTAGTGCGCACAGCGTTCCTTTCTTCACTGGTTCTTTTATTGGTTACTTGCCGCAAACGTGCGTATTTGTGCTTTTGGGAACAGGTGTTTCTCTGCATGAGTGGTGGAATCTCTACATGGCGCTGGCCTTGTTATTAGTATCCACCCTGGTTAGTTACAAAGTGTACGCTCGCTATCGGCAGGTCGCTGTCCTCGATTAGTTCGTGCGTAGATATGGCAATCCCTTTTTCTATTGAGTAATTCTGCATGATAACAATTCGTCCAGGCGGAGCTTCTGCAGCCAGCGATGTGTTTGGTCTATCCAGACAGAATTTTGAGCTTTTATTGCTCTGCGTATTTGCTGCGTTGTTAATTTTCATAGGGCTGGGTGCGAGGAGCCCCTGGCCGGCTGACGAGCCGCGTTTTGCGTTAATAGCAGAGGAAATGTGGCACAGTGGTCAGTGGTTGTTTCCCATGCGTGGCGGCGAGCTATACCCGGATAAACCCCCCGTTTTTATGTGGAGCATTGCGGCGCTGTATGGCTTAACGGGGTCGATAAAGATCGCATTTCTGTTGCCTTCAGCGTTGTGTTCGATGGTGACCATGTTGGCGGTCTACGATTTAGGACGACGTTTTTGGTCGCACACTATTGGGTTGTGGGCAGCTGGCAGCCTGCTAGTCACTTTGCAGTTTGTTATTCAGGCGAAAACGGCCCAGATCGATGCCATGGTCTGCTGTTGGATTACGCTGGCGTGTTATGGTCTATTGCGGCATTTGCTATCGGGGCCGTCCTGGTTTTGGTATGGATTTGCCGGTTTTTTTATGGGCTTAGGCATTATTACTAAAGGTGTGGGTTTTCTGCCGATTTTAATGCTGATTCCCTACGTGGTATTGCGGATGTATGCGCCGCAGAGCAGTGAAATACGAGCGGGTTGGCAATGGGGCTTGGCACCCTTGTGGATGCTGCTGGTGGTGTTGGCATGGGTTGGACCAATTCTATTGACCGTGGATGCGCAATCTGATCCCGCATTTCAGGCTTATCGGGATAACTTGCTGTTTAAACAAACTGCGACCCGCTATGTCCACTCTTTGGGGCATGTAAAGCCGTTCTGGTTTTATATCGTCTCTGTTATTCCCTTTCTGTGGTTGCCTCTGAGTGTGTTGCTGCCGGGTCTGGTGCCTTTCTGGTGGCGCGCGCTGAAAGACGGCAACCGGCATATCGTGATTCCATTGATCTGGTGTGTTTTAGTGATCGTATTTTTTAGTATTAGCCCAGGAAAACGGGGTGTTTATATCTTGCCGGCCTTGCCGATGTTGGCTTTGGTAGCGGCGCCTTATTTAGAGCGCTTGCTCGCGCGGGTTAGTTTTAGTCGGGCACTGTTTGTATTGCTATCGCTGATTGCAGCTGGCTTCATTGTATTTGGTGTACTGGGGCTGATTGGAATAAAAGCAACCCTCAAGCTGGAGGCCATCTACGAAATATCGCCCTGGTGGCTTTTCTGCGCTATTGGCTTCGGTGGATTGGTTGGGGCGTATTATGCAAAGCGAACGGGCAGCATCGTAGGCGGTTGGACGATGTTCGTGTCTGCTTTGTGGTTACTTTACAGTACTTGGGGATACAGTGTGCTGGGTCCGGCGCGCACACCGGAACGGGTTTATCAAACCGCTGAAACGTATTTACCCAAGGATGCGACAGTCGGGTTAGTCGACTTTCGCGAGCAGTTTTTGTTGTTTTCGCCGTATCACAATGTGCATTTTGGTTTTCATACGGCGGCACCCATACAAGAGCAGTCTGCGTGGGTCTGGCTGCAAAAGCATCCCCGCGCATTTTTAATTGCGCCGCGCGGCGCGTTGGAGCATTGCTTTGCTGAAACACAAGCTGTTGATTTGGGAGCTGCTCATCGCGCCGATTGGTTGTTGTTTGGAGTATCTACGATGCGTCCTGCGTGCGAGCGTAGTGAGACCGTTTTGTCGCCATTTGTGGCGCCGGATATCCCTTTGCCGCGTTAGGTTAGTCAGGGCTAATGTAGCACCGCGCAGCTGGACGAGCGCTCCGTTGCTCTTGGCTGTAGTGCTAAGTATTCTCCTGTCAGCGTGTGGACAGCAAAGTCCGCAAGATGTTCTTGAAGATTACCGTTGGCGGATGGGTAATGTATTGAAGGTGCCTATCGTGGAAGCCGAGCATATTTTTCTGCCACGCTTTCCTCGCCAGCGTGAGTTGACGCTGGCTATCCCCCCACAAAAAATTAATTTATTACAATTCTTGCGGCTGTCTCAATGCGAATTGCAGCGCCTTTTAGGTGAGCGTAATAGCAATCTGGGCCGCTTGATGCCGGCCAGTCAGCAGTTGAAATATCAGCAGCAGTTTATGCGTATGGCGCAGGCTTGCCTTAGTTATCTTGAATCCCTTGGAGAGAGTGAAGACTTACAAACCGCATTGCGGAACGCCCTGATTAGTAAACGTAAGTTTTTGCCGTCTCTGAGTTGGAACGCAACCTTCGCTGGACCAGAGTTCCAGAGCCTTTTTGGTGGGGCCAGTGCGCCGCTGGCGTTGACTGCAGTTATGCCTTCCGAGTTGCTGGCAAAGATAGCTGATTTGGCAAATCAGCTCCGGTTGGAAACCGGTGCTGACTGGGCCCAGTTGGAAAGGCAGTTACAAGTTATCGGCAGCGAATCCTATGCTGGGCTCTTATTGTCTTCGCAGGCATTATTAATCCGTGAGTTGGCCCCGGTGACTACTGCACTGAAAACGTCCGCTGAGGCAAATACCCTCTGCCCACGTGGGGTCGCGACGCCGCAAGCAAAGATTCTGCAAAATGTCTTCTTCAAATACTATGTTGCTGGCGTTCAGCCTTATCTGGCAACTGTGCATCAGCAGAGCAGAGCGTTGCAGCATGAACTGGAGGCATTAAGGGATAATTTTACTGCTGTTGAGCCATTAGTATTTGTGCAGTTTTGGGAGAAAAGCTGGGATGCATCCAGCGACAGCGTCTGGCGGTTATTCGAGGCGCAAATAAGGGCGCACACCCTCGCTTGGCAGGCGGTTTTAAAAAGTTGCAATATGATGCCTAAATAAGTCGTGATTTGTGGGTTCTGGTCATACATGACTGCCATTTGTCGCACAAAATGTCGTTTTTATGACACCTTGGTCTATAGTCATTTTAAGGCAGGCTAATTTAGATGCCGAGGTGGGATAGCTGACGCTGGTATCGTCAGATTTGTACCCTGAGGCAAATCGGGTGGCTTCGTAGTAAAGCTACGTTGAGAACAATGAGGAATGCTGGTGGCAAACGCGCTGTACTCGGAAACGAGCCGGTATCTGCAACAGCACAAAGACCAGCCTGTATATTGGCTACCTTGGGGCGAGCCTGCTTTGGCTTTGGCCCGTGAGCAGAATAAACCTATTCTGTTATCTATTGGTTATTCAACTTGTCATTGGTGTCACGTGATGGCCAAGGAAAGCTTCAGCGACGTTGAAGTGGCCCGCCGTATGAATGATTATTTCGTTAATATCAAAGTCGATAGAGAAGAGCGTCCTGATCTAGATGAAATTTATCAAACTGCCCACCAACTATTGACAGGGCAAGCGGGTGGTTGGCCGCTCACTGTTTTTCTCTGCCCCCGCACCCGACTACCCTTTATCGCCGGCTCCTATTTCCGCAAACACAGCACTGATGAGCAGCTAGGTTTTTTCGATTTGCTGCAACGCGTGCACGATTTTTATAACGGTTTCTCCACCAATTTCACAGTGCTTCGCGACAAGGTTAAAAAAGGCTATGAGCGCCTTTCGCAGCCTGTTGTAGCAGAGGGTAAGTCGACGTTAAACCTATCTCCGATGTCGCGTGCGCTTAAAGTGCTATTGCGTGAAGCGGATGATGTGCACGGCGGGTTTGGGACCGCGCTAAAATTCCCTATGGTTCCACGCTTGGAGCTGCTTTACACCTTGGCTAATAGTGAAGATAGTGCTTCTGCAGCTGCAGAAGAGCAGCTAGCGATAACGTTGTCTGGTATGGCGCGAGGTGGCATTGCAGATCACGTCAGTGGGGGCTTTTTTCGTTACTCCACCGACCCAGAATGGGAAATCCCGCATTTTGAAAAAATGCTCTGCGATAATGGTCAGTTATTGCAAATTTACGCCAAGGGCTGGAACCATTTCGATGATCTTTTGTACTTGCATACTGCGGCGCAGATTGCTGATTGGGCCTTGACTGAAATGCGCAACCAGGATGGTGTTTTTTGTAGTGCCATGGATGCTGATTACCATGAGCTAGAAGGTGCCTACTATGTCTTTTCCGAAGAGCAGCTGCATCATAGTTTAAGTGTCGAAGAGTACGGATTGATGAGTGCGGCATGTGGTTGGGAAGACTCACCAAATTATGCCGGGCATTGGCACCTGCACCGAAAGCGAAGCTTGCAAGAGGTTGCGGAATTTATTGATATACCCCTAGCGGAGTGCCAGCGCCTTTATTTTCAAGCCTGTACTCGTTTGCGTCAGTTGCGTCGGCAGCAGCCGTTGCCTGAGCGTGATGAAAAAATAAAAACGGGTTGGAATGGCTTGATGATCCGTGGCTTGGTTGCCGCCGCACGTTATTTTCCGGATGGTATTGATTTGCCGGTAAGTCGCAAAGAGTGTTTGTTAGCCGCGCAGCAGGCTGTGGATTTTATCTATGAACACCTTTGGATAAACCAGCGGTTGTTTGCCATTTGGCAAGATGGTTCGCCTAAACTCAGCGGCTACCTGGACGACTATGTATACTTGATGGATGCGTTACTCGACTTGTTGCAGGTCAGTTGGCGAGACCAGGATTATCGCTTTTTGATAGGACTGGCAGAATCGTTGTCGTCTAACTTTGAAGATACAGAAAACGGTGGTTTTTTCTTTACCGCACACGACCGTGAGACGTTGATTTATCGACCCAAACCGTGGGCGGATGGTGTTCTGCCTTCGGCTAATGGGTTGGTGGCAGAAGTATTTCTACGTTTAGGGCAGCTAGCTGCGGAACCGCGTTACGGTGCCATCGGGCAGCGAATATTAAATGCCGGTTGGCATGAACTGGAGCGGCAGCCAGAGAGCCATAGCAGTTTGCTTGCTGCACTGGATGCTATGTTGATGCCGCCATTGCAAGTGTTGCTGTACGGTGATGAGTCTATGCGCGCGTGGCAGGATGCGATTAATGAACACTACATGGAGAGTATTTATTGCTATTGGGTGCCATTAGAGGCCGAGTTTTGCCCTCCTGACGTGTTGGTCGCTGACACAAACACTGCACTGGTCTGTGCGGGTGACCAGTGTTGGCAAGAACATCGGACTTTGGATGGCCTGATGGCGCAGCTAACTGAGCATCTAAGTGGTGAGGACTGCGACAGCAGTGATTACCCTCTGTCTATTGCCTCAGGGTAATTGTATATCAGGCTCCCTTACGCCATAGCTGATTCATTTTTAACAGCTTTTGTGGCTCGTCAGTAAATACGCCGTCCACGCCCATTGCCGATAGATGGCGCATGTCGTCTTTTTTGTTGACGGTATAAACCCAGGTTTTCAAGCCCCTTTGCTTAGCGTCATCAATTAAAGCCTGGCTTAAAAAGTTAATGTCGGGATGAAAAGAATAGGCTCCAAGCGCATCGCAGCATTTTGCATAGTCGAGAGGAATCCCGCTAATAAGCACGCCGATTTTTACCGCTGGCAGCAGGCTTTTGAACGTATGCAGCTGATGGTGATCGAAGCTGGAAATAATGTAGTGATCAAGGCTACTGCCGTGGTCGCTGCTATAAGCCTTTAACTCGTCGGCAACGCCAGCACTGGAGCTTGGGCCTTTTAACTCAATATTTAGCAAGGCTTTATTGCCGACTAACTCAAGGACTTCTCGAAGGCTGGGAATATGAATGCCAGCCTCATGAGATAGCTCCCGTAGTTGGTTGGGGGTGTAATCCAGTAAGCGCCCTTTGCCAGGGAGTAGTCGTCCTAACCGACGATCATGAATTACCAAGAGTTCATCTTTGATTCGCCAAACATCAATTTCAATACCGTCTACACCCAAGTCCAAGCTTTGGCTGATGGCCTCCAGTGAGTTTTCTGCCCCCAAAGCACTGCCGCCACGATGGGCAAAGCATGTGAGAGGTATAACAAGGTCTTCCTGTGTCATAGTAAAAGTATCCGCAGGTTTTGTTTACACTTGAGGCAATAAGCCGCCACACCAGTCTGCGCCTGAATAATGACAGTTTAGTGACGATTACAGCATAGCCTGAGTTTATAAAACCAGCGAGTAATCAGGCTACTTCGCAGAGTAATGTAACAATTGAGTGTATTAGTTTTTGCATCAGCTAATGATATCGATCACTATTGGCTATAACTAGAGCTGCGTAGCGTGACTGTCGTCCAATATTGCATGGGAATACGGGGTTTCTGGAAGCTTACAGAGTGACAGTGATGTTGCTCTTATCCAGCATGGACTTTCCAATATTAATAATAATTACCCTATATCCTAGCGTAGGTCACAATGAATAAGTCGCATTTCAGTTGCTTGAAGCCCGTTCTATATTTTTTACTCCCCATGCTCATCACATTAAGCTTTTTTCGTCTTGCCTTTGTGCTGTGGCAATTTGATCGTGTGGCTGAAGCCGGTGATTTTGCTTTTGTTTTTCTGCAAGGCTTGCGGTTTGACCTGGTAATCATAGGCATGTTGCTATTGTTACCTGCTACGTTGTTGCCGTTAATGGCTTTGTCGGGGATTACGTTGAGGCTGGCTTTATTGGTAACAAGGCTGTACCTGATTTTCCTGTCGGGATTTATCGTTTTCTTGGAGCTGGCGACCCCAAATTTTGTTTTACAATTCGATTTTCGCCCTAATATTTTGTTTGTTGAATACTTGAATAGCCCCAAAGAAGTCTTTGGTATGCTGATAAAGGCAGTGCCAGCGCAACTGGTTGCGGCAATACTGTTAACGTTAGCGGCAGTCTGGGCGATGAATAAGTGGTTGTGTGTCGCACAGTCAAACATTAAGCAAAGTTATTGGTTTAGTGCTCCGGTCGTTGCGCTTCTTGCTTGTTTCACCTGTTTTTTAGCGGCGCGCTCAACGCTGGATCACCGTGCAGTGAACCCTAGTATTGTTGCCTTTTCGTCTGATCCGTTGGTGAACTCGCTGCCGTTGAGTTCGGCTTATACGGTGCTCTATGCCGTTTATGAAAAAATGAAGTACGAGAAAGGCAATAACTCCCCTTATGGTGAGATGCCTTATGCCGACGCTGTCAGCGAAGTGCAAAACGCCCTGGGTTTACCTGGAGCGGTGTTCACCGATGAATCTATTCCTACTTTGCATCGCAATGATTGGGTCGTTCCTAATAAAGGCAGGCCCAAAAATCTAGTCATCGTTTTGGAGGAGAGTCTTGGCGCAGATTACGTTGGATCTCTCGGAGGTTTGGCGATTACGCCTCATCTTGATGCTCTTTCAAAACAGGGCATTTGGTTTGACAACTTATATGCAACAGGAACGCGTTCCGTGCGTGGCATTGAAGCAGTAATAACCGGCTTTCTACCCACGCCAATGCGCAGCGTGGTCAAACTGGGTGGTAGTCAGCATAACTTTTTCACCATCGCCGAGCTACTGGGTAGACAGGATTACGCGACTTCATTTATTTATGGTGGGGAAGCGCATTTCGATAACATGAAACGCTTTTTTTCTAATAATGGTTTTCAAACCATTATTGATGAAAATGATTTTGTGAGCCCCGAGTTTTATGGGTCATGGGGCGCATCGGATGGTGATCTATTTAACAAGGCCAACGACGTTTTTATCCAGCAATATAATCAAGGTAAACCATTTTTTAGCTTGGTATTCAGTTCGTCTAATCATTCACCCTTTGATTTCCCTGACAATAAAATCGAACTATATGAGCAGCCCAAAGCAACGGTGGCCAATGCGGTTAAATATGCAGACTACGCTTTGGGTGCGTTTATAGAAAAGGCTAAAAAATCAGTCTATTGGCGGGATACGATTTTTCTCATTATCGCTGACCATAGTGATCGTGTATTTGGCTCAGAGCTCGTACCTATTGAGCGCTTTCGTATTCCGGCATTAATTCTAAATTCCGGTCAGCAGCCAAAAGTGATTAGCCGAGTAGCCAGTCAAATGGATATGCCCCCTACGTTATTGTCCATGATGGGAGTTGCTGCACAATTACCTGCGCTGGGAATAGACTTTACGCGTCCAGATTTAGATGAGATTCCCCCCCGAGCGATTATGCAATATGGTGGAAATCAAGCCTATATGGAGCGCGACGAGGTTGTGGTTTTGCAAAAGAACGCGCCGCCTCAACACTTTTTTTACAGAGATAAAAAGCTTGTTGAGAATGTTAATCCTAACCCGGCACTCGTAAAAAAGGCTTTAGCTCATGGACAGTGGCCCTTGCTGGCGTATAAAAATAAAAGCTACAAACTACCGGCAGTAGAAAGCCCTGTCGCTAGTCACTAGTTTTTACCTTGCAGGGAATTAAGTTGTTTGTCGTGAGTTTTCGTTAGCACGATCAAAGAAATAATTGCGCCTAATAGCGCTAATGCCATATCAGATTGGGTATCCCAAATGTAGCCTTGGGTGCCCAAAAATGCGTCAGCCTTGTCACCAGTTGCTACCGCAGCCCACCATTCTAGCAGCTCATATAATGCACTTACGGCCAAGCAAATACTTATGACAATAAAGTTAAGCCAGTGACGGCCATTAATAACATGTTTGCGCAGTAAGACCTCTCTGACTAGAACTGCCGGGACAAACCCCTGCACGAAGTGCCCTACCTTGTCGTAGTTGTTACGTTCGGCACCGAATAAATGTTCAAAAAAGGGCACCTCCGCATAGGTGTAATGACCACCGATCATAAGAATTATGCAATGGAATAACACCAGTGCATACAATAAAGGGGTTAGCCGAAAGGTGGTAAATGTAAGGGCCAGCAAGAGGGCGGCCAGCAATGCAGGAGCGACCTCCATGGCCCATGTTAGCCAGTCTGCGGGGTTGTAGGCGGACCAGATTAGGCTGATGACGTAGACTATTATCCAGAGGTAGCGCCAGTGTTTTAAAGCCATATTGGTAACCTTGATTATTTTGATGGCCAAACCCCGCGGTAGGGTGAGGTAGCTTTAGGTGTTCTGGTTGTTATTATTTTATGTGCAGGAGGTGAACAATGAAGATAAGTTACTTAATAATCGGTTTAATAGCGAGTGCTGTCATTGGTTGTTCAGCAAAAGATGAGGAGCGACAAGTCGACAACGCTTCTGGTGTGATTCCTCAGCAGCAGTTGGATGCACTGCAAAAGGCTCATGAGGTTGAAGATGTCCTTAAGGCAAGTGCAGATAGGCAGCAGAAGGAGATTGATAACCTGTAAGTGTTGAGATCTTTGGCAGGCGTACCCCCTCCCACTGCCTTAATTTGGACAATGAATGTCGCTCAAACCAATGATATTACGTAGTTGCGCATCATTAATACTTTTATCCCATGGATACTGTTTAGCGGTTGATGGGTTTTGTCGGTAGAATAATGCTGCTTTACGGCGTGTGGCTATTAGGTATGCCTTTTGACTTGACGTGATACGAGGAGCTTTACCAAGGGTGGAAAAAAATAACACGGATTTAGTCTGGGACTTAAAAACGTTTAAACAGCGCCAGCAAGCCATGGATTTTGTCATGGGGTTTGAGAACAAGCTTTGTGTTTATTCAGACTCGGTGGAACAGCTCTATTGTAATTACAATATCTTTTTCCCTAAAGACGAAGGTCACAAGCTGGTTATATTACCGAATCCTTATGCTCATCATGACATTTACCAGGGTGTTAGTAGTAAGGCTGTGATGCGCACTGGCTTGAATGTTATCCCCGGGACTATGTTGGGAAAACGAGGTGTCTATTTGCTCATACCTTTTAAGGGGGGCCAGGCTAAGTATAGACCCGTGCCATTGAAGGTTGGTATGCGTGCTATTAATGAGCGGCGCCCCTCAAATCAACCACTTTTGCCCGTTCTAATGAAAGGTGACTTGCGTGAGCTGCAGGCAAAGACACCCTGTTTACACTTGCATTGCCTGAATCTGGATAAGTTGGAAGGTTTGTCATCGTTGGATCGCAATGGAATAAAACAAGTTATCCTGGAACGCTTAATGCAAATTTCCTAGTACTACAGGGTGTGCGTTAAAAATAAAAAGGCGCCCAATGGGCGCCTTTTTATTTTTAACAACTTACGGGTCTTTAGTCTTGAAAACGTTCAAACACCAAGGTGGCATTGGTACCGCCAAAGCCAAAACTGTTAGACATAATACGATTAAGCGTTACGTTATCTTGTCGTTTGGTCACAACCGGAATACCGTCTGCTCCTTCGTCTAAATTATCAACATTAGCACTTGCTGAAATGAAATTGTGTTTCATCATCAATAGCGAATAAATGGCTTCTTGAACGCCTGTTGCTCCTAATGAGTGGCCGCTCAACGATTTGGTTGAACTGACTGCGGGCACTTTGGTTCCGAAAACTTCGCGTACTGCTTTTAGCTCTTGTATGTCTCCAGCTGGCGTAGAGGTGCCATGTGCATTGATATAATCAATGTCACCTTTAACCGTACTTAACGCTTGGCGCATGCAGCGGGCAGCACCTTCACCAGAGGGCGCAACCATGTCGTAGCCATCAGATGTTGCACCATAGCCAACCAGTTCAGCATATATTGTTGCACCACGTGCTTTGGCGTGTTCGAGCTCTTCCAGTACGAGGCAGCCACCACCGCCGGCAATAACAAAACCATCGCGGTCCGCATCGTAAGCTCGGGACGCTTTTTCTGGTGTGTCATTATATTTACTGGATAGCGCACCCATGGCGTCGAACAGTGCTGTCAGTGTCCAGTGCTCTTCTTCACCGCCGCCGGCAAAAATAATATCCTGTTTACCCAGTTGAATCAGTTCCATGGCGTTGCCAATACAGTGTGCGCTGGTGGAACAGGCAGAGGATATGGAGTAGTTCACGCCTTTAATTTTAAACGGTGTCGCCAGACAGGCTGAGGTAGTGCTTCCCATAGTTTGAGTAACTCGGTAGGGGCCTACTCGCTTAACGCCTCGCTCGCGCAGAATGTCGGCGGCTTCGACGAGGTTGGCTGATGAAGCACCACCTGAGCCCATGATAATACCCGTACGCTCATTGGATACTTGATCGTCGGCAAGGCCCGCATCGGTTATTGCCTGTTGCATGGCGATATAGGCAAAACCTGCTGCGTCACCCATAAAACGGAGGGTTTTACGGTCTATATAGTCGGCAAGGTTGATGTCTATGCTGCCAGCGATCTGGCTGCGAAAGCCAAGTTCCTTGTATTTTTCCTGGAACTTGATGCCGGACTGACCTTGTTGCAGCGATGCCAGAATCGTTTCTAGGTCATTACCCAGGCAGGAAACAGCGCCCATCCCGGTAACTACAACACGTTTCATAGGTAACCTCTTAGCATTCTATGGATTCAGTTATATTATTGTGCCAAGCCGTGTGCCGTCGTTTGGCTGGCTTTGCACACTTATTCATTGTCATTATGGCACAGGCACTCAGCAAGCACCTTGCACGGCCTTTAGAATGTTTCTGTATTGCCGAACAGGCCTACGCGCAAATCTTTTGCGAAATAGATGTCTTTTCCATCTACAGAGACTCGTCCATCGGCAATACCCATTATCAGTCGACGCTCAATGACTCGCTTTAAATTTATGTGATAAGTGACTTTTTTGGCTGTTGGCAAAATTTGTCCTGTAAATTTTACTTCACCTGAACCGAGTGCGCGCCCTCGGCCGGGATTGCCTTTCCAGGCTAGGAAAAAGCCAACTAGCTGCCACATGGCATCTAAGCCCAGACAGCCAGGCATGACTGGGTCGCCAGGGAAGTGGCACTGAAAGAACCAGAGGTCTGGGTTGATATCGAGTTCGGCAACAATCTCCCCTTTACCAAACTCACCGCCTTGCGCGCTGATATGTGTGATTCTGTCGAGCATGAGCATATTCGGTACTGGCAGTTGGGCATTGCCGGGGCCAAACATACGGCCATTGCCGCACTCAATTAAGTCCTCGCGATCGTAGGCGCTTTTACGTTCAGTAGCATCCATAGGTTGACTCTAGTTCTGAAAAATAACGTGCAACTCCACCTTGGTATTACTTTTGTCTATAAGCAATTCTGGGGAAAAAGCTGCGTAATCTGCAAAGGGAGGTCATTCTACCGTCTTGGGGCCTCATGTCTAGATAATCTACTCACTTGAAGTGGTGACAATTATTGTTAACACTAGAGTTTTGGCTGCTCCCAGGCAACAAATTTTATATCCCTGTGGTATCTTCAGCTTATGTCTAATTAACTCTTTAAAAGGATCCTTTAAATGATTAATAAGTGCCTGTTTCCGGTCGCGGGTTACGGAACCCGCTTTTTGCCTGCTACCAAGTCTATGCCAAAAGAGATGCTACCCGTGGTGAACAAGCCTCTGGTGCAGTATGGCGTGGAGGAAGCAATCAACGCAGGGTTGACCGAAATAGGATTGGTAACGGGTCGCGGTAAGCGAGCCATTACCGATCATTTCGACGTGAACTATGAGCTAGAACATCAAATTGCGGGTACCGATAAAGAGCAGTATTTGGCCAGTATCAGAGAAGTTATGGATGCTGCCCAGTTTTCGATGACGCGCCAGACGGAAATGCGTGGCTTGGGCGATGCGATTCTCAATGGTCGGCGCTTAATTGGTGATGAGCCCTTTGGTGTGGTGTTGTCTGATGACCTCTGTCTTGCAGAAGGTGACGGCGTGTTAGCGCAAATGGTTAAGCTCTATAAGCAGTTCCGTTGTAGTATTGTTGCCATTCAGGAAGTGCCAGAAGATCAAATTCACAAGTTTGGTGTTATTGCCGGAGACAAGCTCAAAGACGGTTTGTATCAGGTCACTGACATGGTAGAAAAGCCGAAGGCAGAAGATGCTCCTAGTAATCTGGCGATTATCGGCCGCTATATATTAACGCCTGACATATTTGAAATTATTGAAAATACGCCGCCGGGCAAGAATGGCGAAGTGCAATTGACAGATGCACTGCTGACCCAAGCCAAAAATGGTTGTGTATTGGCTTATAAGTTTAAAGGGATTCGTTTTGACTGCGGTAGTGTTGATGGTTTCGTTGAAGCGACCAATTATGTTTACAACAATATCTACAAGGGCTAGGTGCTTGCTCGTCAAAGTCATGCCCCCCGCGTCTTCAGGCGGGGCAAGAGCCTTTTTGAATAGTGCAGGTGCTGTTTGTTAGTGGCAGCGCTGCACTGCAAATTCTGCAAGTTCCTTCATCGCTTGAGTATAGCGGTTGTCTGGCAGTGCAAGTAGCGCGTCTTTGGCTGCTTGGCTGTGGTATTTTGCGCGTTCGGCGGTGTACTTGAGAGAGCCTGCGGTGTTAACGATGTCGACAATAGCGTTCAGCTGGCTGGTATCGCCTGCTCGCAGTGCGTTAGCAATTAGGCTGGCTTGGTCTTCGGTGCCGTGTTTCATCGCGTGAATCAGTGGCAGCGTTGGCTTGCCTTCCGCAAGATCATCGCCGACGTTCTTGCCCAGTGTGGCGGCGTCACCTTCATAATCTAGCACATCGTCAACCAGTTGAAATGCTATGCCTAAGTGGTATCCGTAAGCTTGCAGTGCTTTCTTGCTCTCCGTGTTGCTATTTCTCAAGGTCGCTGCGGTTGTGCAGGCGGCTTCGAATAATATCGCTGTTTTTTTATGGATGACGTTGAAGTAGTTGTCTTCGCTAACGCTCGGATCTTTGGCGTTGACGAGTTGCTGAACCTCACCTTCCGAGATCATGTTCGTGGTATCGGAGAGAATAGCCATGATTTCCATATTGCCGATAGCGACCATCATTTGAAAGGCTCGCGAATAGAGAAAGTCGCCGACCAGAACGCTGGGGGCATTGCCCCATTCAGCGTTCGCAGTTGGTCGGCCTCGACGCAACTCTGAAACATCAACAACGTCGTCATGCAGTAGTGTTGCAGTATGGATAAACTCGATGATGGCGGCGAGTTCAAGGTGTTGAGTGTCCGGTTGTGATTCTTTTAGGGCGTTGGCGCAGAGCAGAACAAGTATGGGTCTTAAGCGTTTGCCCCCGGCGTCGATCAGGTAATGACCTATATTCTCGACCAGCGTTACATTGGATTCCAGTTTCTCAATGATAAGTTGGTTTACGGCAAGAAAATCTTTCTCAACAACGGTTAAAAACGGCAGCATGGGCAATGATCTATTTCAGGTTAATATTGTTCTTTGGTCTTAAGGCCTTTAGCGCGCGCTAGGCTGGGCCGGTCTAAAGCTGTTGATTCTAAGCGAATGACGGGCGGTGTTGTAGCGGCGTTTGTCGGTGCTAAATGCTACAGCAATAATCCGCTTTGTGGGTAAAATATTCGGCTTGCGGTTGTTCTGTGATTCCATTAGAATTGCGGCCCCTGAATTTGGGTAGATTTTATACACGATGCAAGTTCTGTGACGCTGGCAGGTGCCGGTGTCTAAAAGTCTCAAAGCTATGCTTTTGGCTGCTTCGTATCGTCCGATCCTGTTATTGGAGCATTTATGTACGCAGTGATTGTCAGCGGTGGTAAACAACACCGTGTTGTTGAGGGCGAAGTCCTCAAGTTGGAAAAAATTGAAGCCGCTACTGGCGACTCAATTGAGTTTGATCAAGTTCTTATGGTAACCAGCGGCGACGACGTTAAAATTGGTACTCCTGTTGTTGAAGGCGCTAAGGTAACTGCTGAAGTGGTTAGTCACGGTCGTGGTGAAAAGGTTAAAATCATCAAGTTCCGTCGTCGTAAGCACTCAATGAAGCGTCAAGGTCACCGTCAGTGGTATACCGAAGTGAAAATCACTGGTATTTCTGCTTAATACAAACTATTTAATGAAGAGAGGAGTTCAGGCTCATGGCTCACAAGAAAGCTGGCGGTAGTACGCGCAACGGTCGCGATTCCGAAAGTAAACGCCTTGGTGTTAAGCGCTTTGGTGGTCAAGAAGTTTTAGCGGGCAATATTCTCGTTCGTCAACGTGGAACACGCTTTCATGCTGGTGAAAATGTTGGTATCGGCAAGGATCACACCTTGTTTGCAAAGGCTACCGGCACTGTAAAGTTTGAAGTTAAAGGCCCTAACAGCCGTAAGTTTGTTAGTATTGTTGCTTAATCAGTTTTGATTTAAGTCGGCAGTTTGGCTTGGTGAATCCAACATTATTGGTGTTTACCAACCTCGAACAAGATTGAGAAGTTGTTAAAAAAAGCCCCGCTCCCAAAGGAACGGGGCTTTTTTATATTGTTACAAGTGAATATCTAATTGTGAATACGTTATTCATATTGTTATTAGCGTGATGAAAACGCTGGGAGTGTAAGGTGAAATTTGTTGATGAAGCCCCGATATTTGTTCAAGCAGGTAACGGTGGAAAAGGCTGCCTGAGCTTCCGGCGTGAAAAATTTATCGCCAAGGGCGGCCCTGATGGTGGTGATGGTGGTGATGGCGGCAGTGTTTATCTCGTTGCCGACGAGAACTTGAATACACTGGTGGATTACCGCTATCAGCCCAAGTACAAAGCTCAAAGTGGTGAAGGTGGCCGCGGTAGTGACTGTACCGGTGCGAAAGGTGAAGATCTAGAGTTGCTGGTGCCAGTGGGTACCTCCGTTTTCGACGCCGATACTGAGGAGCCTATGGGTGACCTCACTGAGCCAGGGCAGCGCTTAAAAGTGGCGCAGGGTGGCTTTCATGGTCTGGGTAATGCGCGATTTAAGTCCAGTGTGAATAGAGCGCCGCGTAGAACTTCACCCGGTACACCAGGCGAAGCAAGAAACCTTAAGTTGGAATTAAAGGTGTTGGCTGATGTGGGGCTGTTGGGCTTACCGAATGCCGGCAAGTCAACGTTTATCCGCGCTGTATCGGCGGCTAAGCCAAAGGTGGCTAACTATCCGTTTACAACTCTGGTGCCTAACTTGGGTGTGGTGAAAGTTCAGCAGCACCGAAGTTTTGTTGTGGCTGATATTCCTGGTTTGATAGAAGGTGCCCATGAAGGTGCCGGACTGGGAATTCGTTTTCTGAAGCATTTAACCCGTTGCCGAGTGTTATTGCACTTAGTGGATATGGCGCCCTATGACGGGTCGGACCCGGCGACGAATGCGCAAACTATCATTGATGAATTGCAGTTGTTTAGTCCCACACTAGCAACGCGGGAGCGCTGGTTGGTATTAAATAAGCTCGATATGCTGTCTGAGGAAGAAGCTGAGGCTCGGTGTAATGACATCATTGAAAAGCTTGATTGGCAAGGGCCGGTCTATCGAGTGGCAGCAATTAATAAAACTGGTACCGAGCAGCTTTGTCAGGAATTACTGGTGCATCTGGAAGAGTGCTGGGAAGCAGAGAAAGAAAACGCCGAGTTGGTTGAGCAGGAATACGAGCTGCAATTGCAAATGCAGTCTGAAGCGCGGGAACGTATTGATATGTTGCGCGAGAGACATCGGGCAACGCGGAAAACTGGAAATAACCAAAACGTTGATGTTGATGACGATGATGACTTCGACGATTTTGATGAAGATGATTACGATGTGGAAGTCGAATACGTTCGTTAACAGGCTATAGCGGCAAGCTTATTCTTATGAGTGTAAGACAGTCATTAAAAGACGCCCAGCGATGGGTCATTAAAATTGGTAGCGCCTTATTAACTGCTAACGGCGAGCTGTTAGACGCCGCATCTATTGCAGTGTGGGTGCGCCAAATCGCGGCTCTGCGTGAACGCGGTATTGATGTGGTACTGGTGTCTTCTGGCGCAGTGGCTGCCGGGATGAGTCGCTTGGGTTGGTCGCAACGACCCAAAAGGCTGCATGAGCTGCAAGCGGCAGCAGCGGTAGGTCAGATGGGTTTAGTGCAGACTTACGAGCAAGAATTTCAAAAGTATGGGTTGCGTACAGCACAGGTGCTTTTGGATCACGATGACTTGTCGAGCCGAGAACGTTATTTAAATGCCCGTTCAACACTATTAACGCTAATGTCCTTGGGTGTTGTTGCTGTTGTGAATGAAAATGACACGGTTGTTACCGATGAAATTCGTTTTGGTGATAACGACACCCTTGGTGCGTTGGTGGCCAACCTGATTGAGGCCGATGCCCTGCTGATATTGACTGATCAGGATGGTATGTATGATTCCGACCCTCGCGCAAACCCAGATGCGAAGTTGCTTAACGAAGTAGCCGCAGACGATTCAAGTCTTGCAGCGATGGCTGGTGATGGCGGTAAGTTAGGTCGCGGCGGCATGATTACAAAAGTTAAGGCGGCAAAATTGGCCGCGCGCTCTGGTGCGCATACCGTGATTGTTGGTGGACGTATCGACGACGTTATTACACGAGTCTGTGCGGGAGAAAATGTCGGAACATTATTGGTTGCTGATCAGCCTCAGCAGCAAGCTCGCAAACGCTGGCTTGCAGGACAACTGCAAGCGCGAGGAGAGTTAGTGTTGGATGCTGGTGCGGTAAAAGTATTATCGCAGCAAGGTAAAAGTTTATTGCCAGTTGGTGTGAAAATTGTGCGCGGCGACTTTATGCGTGGGGACATGGTTCGCTGTCTTTCGGAAGACGGTCGTGAAATTGCTCGCGGTTTGGTTAACTATGCGGCTGATGATGCCAGAAAAATTATTGGCAAGAGCACCGAACAAATTGAATTGGTGTTGGGCTATAAAGACAGTGATGAGTTAATTCATCGAGACAATCTTGCCCTGTTGTAAATTGCATCAAGCCGTTGTTGCCTAACACTATTGCTACCTAAAATCTAAACTATTTGTGAGTACTAACGTGAGCGTTTTTAAAGATCATATCGTCAAGATGAGCGCCTACCAGCCACCATTGGAAGGCCGTAACCCAAACGCTTATACCCTGATGGATTTTAATGAGCGTACGATTCCTGTCAGTAGTGCTATCAAAGATGCGTTGATTGATTATATTCAGCAAGATCGTCTGCAGATGTATCCGAGTTATAGCAATATTACTGAACTGCTTGGCGACTATTGTGCTGTCAAGTCCGAGCAGGTCATGATTACGAACGGCTCGGATCACGGTATTGATATCATTATTCGCGGTACTTGCAGTGCTGGTGACGAAGCTATTATTCCAGCGCCAACTTTTGCCATGTACAAACAAGTGGCGCAGGTAGAAAACCTTAAAGTGGTTGAGCCGGTCTATAATCGGGAAACTGGCTATCCAGTTGATGATGTGATCGCCGCAGTTACTCCAGCGACTAAATTGATTGTGATAGCAAACCCCAATAACCCCTGCGGTACCTTATGTGGCCGCGAAAATATTATTCGTATTGCCAAGGCTGCTCCTAACGCAGCGATCCTTGTTGATGAGTGCTATTTTGAGTACGCCGGAGTCAGTGTTTGTGATGTGGTAGAAACTTACCCAAATATTCTAATTACTCGGACTTTTTCAAAAACCTGGGGGCTACCCTCATTGCGTTTTGGTTATGTGATTTCGGCCGCGAAAAATATCCTGGCGATGTTAAATATTCGTGGCCCATACGACATTAATCAGCTGGGCGTCGTCGCCGCAAAAGCTGCGTTGGAGAATCCGGACTATACGAGAGATTATGTCGAAGAAGTGATGGTAAAAGCTAAGCCTATGCTGGAAGCCTTTCTCGACACCCATGGAATAGATTATTGGCCAAGTCACGCTAATTATATTTGGACATTTCCAGATAATCCCGACGTACTAAACCAAGCTCTGGTTGATGCGGGTATTCTTGTGCGTCCCAAAGCTGACATGGATGGTAATCAGGGTTTGCGAATTACCGTTGGGACGTTGCTACAAACGGAAAAGTTGATTGCTGTATTGGCAAAGCAGCTGGGTTCGTGAACAAACGATTGTTTTACACTGTATTATTGTCGAGTGCGCCATGTATATTTTTTCTGTAACAGCTAAAGCTAAGAAGTCTATTGAAGGCTTTGCCGAAGGCGATAGTGCACCGTTTATTGTTTATATCGATTTTAAAGACCTTTTTGGTGCGGAGCAGTTGTGCAAACTGTTCGTTATGAAAGAAGGTTTTTATGACGTTGTAATTGAAAAGCGTAAGCTGCTTAGTGAAGCCAAGATCGTAAAATTAAAGGCTAAAGATAAATCGATTAGAGAAGCCCGAGATAGTGGGTATGCTATTCAATTATTCGAAGCGCACTAATCGTACCAATATATTAACTTATATATTTTTTTGAGAGCTGGTTAACAATAATAACTACAGTTTTCAATATCATTGCGCAAAGTTTAATCCAATCTATACATTCACTGATTTTCCTCTCTGGCGCTTAGGTAGGTAGCTTATCTTATGGGTTACGTTGGCTTGCCTTCGGCGAAGGCTTCGTGTCATTTGAAAACCATGAGCGGGTTGCTGTTGACAGGGTATGTCGGAAAAACACAATGGAATTAAGTGGTAGCAAAGAATGAAGATTTTGCTGGTGGAAGACAGTGCGACACTTCGTTATGCCCATGCTTCTTATGTTGAAGAGGCAGGGCATTCAGTGGTGCTTGCGCAAACGGGTGAGGAAGCGCTGCAGCTATTAGAGCATACGCCAGTAGACCTTATCGTTATGGATGTGGAAATGCCAGGGCTTGACGGTTTTGAAACAACCCGTCTAATGCGTGAGTGGCTGGGAGACTTCTGGGTGCCCATTATTTTTGTTACTGGCAAAAGTGATGATGCTAGTTTTCTTGCTGGCATTGAAGCAGGCGGTGATGACTATCTGATTAAGCCCGTCAGCCGGGTTATCTTAAAAGCAAAAATTGCTGCCATGGCGCGTTTGGTAAGCATGCGTGACGAGTTGACCAAGCTGAATTCAGAGCTGGAAATCTTAAGCCAGCGAGATGGTTTGACGCAGGTTTACAATCGTCATGCGTTTGAAAAATTAGGTCAACAGCAATGGCTTATGTGCAGTCGCAAGAATTTGCCTGTGAGCATTGCCATGATTGACCTTGACCATTTTAAGAGTTTTAACGATTCCTATGGGCACGCGGCAGGTGACAATTGTTTGGTTAGTGTGGCCTCGGTTATGCGGGAATGTGTCCAGCGACCTGCCGATATGTTAGCTCGTTATGGTGGAGAAGAGTTTGTTGTGCTTCTTCCTGATACTGATGCGTCGGGCGCGTTAAAAGTTGCTAATCTGATTCGGGACAGCATTGAACAATTAGCTATGCCGCATCATGCGGCAGCGACGAGCAATGTTGTAACGGCTAGTATTGGTGTGGCAACAACTCAGCATATTGCCGGTAAAAGCCTTCGGGACCTGATGCGGTGTGCTGATAAGGCCCTGTATAAGTCGAAACGATCGGGACGTAATCGGGTGACGGCAGAAGAACTTTCTGCCGTCAAAAGTCTTTTATTGGTTGATGATGATGAAACAGTGCATGAATTTCTGGAAGCAACACTGCAGGGAATTTGCCAGATTACTATTGCAGATAATGGCCCTGAGTGCGTTGAATTAGTGGAGTCACTGCAGCCGGATTTGATCGTTTTAGACAGCCGCATGCCAGGCCTAAATCGCAAAGCCGTGTATGGAACACTTAAGAGTATTTGCCATGAAGCCTGTATTCCAATTGTGTTGCTGGCGAAGTCAGCACCGGCGGTATTGCAGCGAAATGGTAAAAAGTTTGGTGCTACTGATTGCCTTTCTAAAAAGACCGACTGGGATGTGCTGGCGAGTAGGATTCTTAGTTACCTCTATGGTGGGGACGACACTCAAAATAAAAGTCAGTGATGCATCATGCCATTTTATTTACTGCTGTTGCGACGGAATGATATATGCGTAGTCTAAACATTGTTGCCGGTAGGCTTGGGCGCGGGCTTCGTTTTCGGTGGTCAGCATGTCGGGAATAATATGAGTGACTTGCATTAGACGCTGTTCCAAATTTTCTTGGGTTTCAATAGGTCCTTCATGAAGAATGTGCCGAATGTTCAGGTTGTGCTGATGATTGAGATACCAGCCAACCAGTAAGCTGCGGTGGCAAATCGCAGGATCTTTTTCTGCGCAGGTCAGCGCAATAGTGAATCCTTTGTTGATACCGTTCTGTAGCCGATTTACACCTTGGGTGAATAGGTCGGATTGCATTAGACGGTCAAACTGAACTTGATTGTGGTCGTTGTAGTGTGCGGGGTTTTTAGATCGAGGTCCTAACTCTGCACCCAAATATACGTATCGAATCCGAGCTGCGCTCAGTTTTGCTTGGAGCGCTTCCTGATGATAGTCATGAAATACTTTGCTGTAAGGTACTGACCTAATATCGGCAACTACATCAATGTTGTATTGATGCAGTTGCTCAATATAGTTTTCTATTGACTTGGTTGCGTAGCCAATGCTGTACAACAGTGCTGACATATTTTCCAATCAGTTAAAGAGTCTAATAAGTCACCGGGACGTAATGAATAACGAGTGCTAACCGGCTATTAATTTGTCTTGATTTCCAAAATTTGAATAGTTGCTTGATCTAAACTGGTACTAGTATTTTTGCTGGCTTGGGTGATTTTTACCCGGCTACCTTTGGTTAGCTGATCGAGTAACGCACTCGCCGTAATCGTAGCGCCAGAACTATTGCGGATGCTGTCAGGGTTGAGAGTAAAAATAGTTGTTCCTAAAATATCAAACGTTGTTGCGTTAATTTGTGTAACTGTGCCGGTTACCTTAATAGCATCTTCATTGACAGTGCCAGCATCCTGCACCCGTAGAGCATAAACGTTATCGTCTTTATCGCTAAATCCTCGTACGTTGACTTGCTGGTCTACAATGCCAGTTCCAAGTATTAGGTCGCCATCCCGAGTTTGTGCCGTCGCCGTGATGTTCATATCAAAAATATTAATGCTTTCTCCGGCAGTGATGTTGGTGCTTTCTAGCGGGGCTTCAATAACCATGCGCGGTAAATGAAACTTTATTCGGGTTGCTGTTAGTTCTTTGGTTAGAGTATCAAGTGCTCCTTCGACTTCGACCAATGCTCCAGGAATTAAATCGTCAGCTGCACCGCCGGTATAAGTTTCTGAACCGTTGATAAGTACCGTTTGGCCGGCGATGATAATTTCAGAGAGCGACTCGATTTTTTCTACAACGCCTTCAAGCTCTGCGGGAATACTATCGTTTTCAGGATCGCTGGGAATTGCTAATGAAAAGTTTACGCAATCTGCACTGAGCAGTGTGTTAATGTCATCGCCATTATTGAATCCGGTGTCCGCTGTTGCTGTCAGGCGCACAGTATCCCCAGCCACTGCATTGCCATTACAGTTATCAATTGTGATGCCGTTTTGAATAAAAGTCTGATCGTTCAGGTTAACACTAATGTCGTTGTTAACATTGCTGATGCTTCCTGTAGCTATCCATGTGGTGGGCACCGTTACTGGCTTCTCCAAGCGGGTAACGATGACGGTATTGTACTCCGTATCCAGATAGCCGCTGACGTTTACCACGTCGTTTAGTTGCAGCGTATTGATGTTATTATTCGTGATGTTGACCAATTTGGTATCGGCGGTAACGAGCAGGTTTATACCTAAGGCCTGCAGTGGTGATATTTGCGTAATAGGGCCAATCACGGTGTGATTTGCCGTTATTGAAAATGCGGTGCCGCTACTCAGTTGTGCGCCCGGACTGGCACGGAGCAATATATCAGCAACCATTCCATCCGCTAGATCGGTGCTGCTCGCCGTTACACCGTCTATTGTCACTTCTGCTGAATTGCTCAGCGAAAAATCACTGTCGTCATTTATTTTTAAAGCGTTTGCGTTAGTCAAGACTCCGCGACTAATTCCGCCGACTTTCTGTGAGCTGTTATCGCCATTATCAACATTGTCGCTGCCGATCTCCATTCTGCAGGCTGATAAACCGATGATCAGAGCGAGTAAACATAATGAATAGATGCGCATAAATAATCCTTTGGATGCCGCTACTTTGTGTAAAATTTTAAGGTGCGAGCTTAGCAGAATATCTGGTCGTTAATGTTACAAAAGGTATGTTTATAGCGTTTTCTGCCAAAAAACGGCGGTGCCGATATTGGGGTCAAGTGCGTAGTCCGTATACCCCTCGCTCCGGTATAACTGCTTGGCCACGGTATTGCCACTAAGTACTTCCAGAGTGAGTTTGCAGCAGCCTTTTTGTTTCGCGTAGTCTTCTGCCGCCTTAAGTAATTGTTTGCCCACGCCGTGCTTACGACGGTCTGGGTGTACGATAACATCGTGAATATTGATCAGCGGCATTGCTTTGAACGTGGAGATACTCAAAAAGCCAGTTAACAATCCAATGGCTTGCGTATTTTGATAAGCAATCAACGTAAAAGCGTTACTGCACTCAGCTAGTACAGCAGGTAATCTTGCCAGCACTTCATCCGATAGCGGTTCACCACCACCCATGGGGTCTTGGGCATAGGTATTCATTAGTGCACGGAGTTGTTGCTGGTGCTCAGGGTTTTGATAGTCTGCGATACAAATTGTTGTTGGCATAGGTTAAGTATCACTTAATTAGTCGTTGCGATAGAGAAGTTTTGGGCTAACTTTCTACAGGCTTGATGACGAGGGCAGTTGGTTAAATGGTCGTTAACCATACCGGTGGCCTGCATAAATGCATAGCAGATAGTGCTTCCTACAAAGTTGAACCCGGCCTTTTTTAATGCTTTGCTCATGTTGTCTGAGAGTTCTGTTTTGGCCGGAACCTCTTTCATCGTTTGCCACTGATTTTGCAGCGGTTGGCCCTCCACAAATTGCCATATGTAGTGAGCAAAACTGGAGTGGCTTTCTTTAACCGCAAGATAAGCCCGTGCGTTTTGGCGGGCGCTCTGGATTTTTAGGCGGTTACGAATAATACGTGAGTCCTCCATAAGGGTCGCTAGCTTTTGGTCTGAATAACGAGCCATTTTGACTGCATCGAAGCTATCAAATACCTGGTGATAGCCCTCTCGTTTGCGCAAAACTGTAATCCAGGACAGGCCGGCTTGTGCGCCCTCCAATAGTAGGAATTCGAACAGCCGCTGATCATCTACCACTGGAACTCCCCATTCGTTGTCGTGATAGTGGCGATATAATTCGTCACCGTCACACCAAGGGCAGGGCGCTGATAGTACTCTGGTTATGGTTATTCTCTGGCTGCTTGAAAAGGGGTTAAGATTAACCCAGACTGAGTTGCCCTGTGAACTGGTCTTCGCTGGGAATTATTCCTGATTGGGTCTGTTTCAACGCCGGTATGATAAGGCGCTGTAGGCCCAAACGACGGAATGGATAGATAGGGCGGACCTTGTGCCTTGGCGCGCATATCGAGCTATGATTAATCTATTAGTGATTCATTTTTGGACGGCTACGCATGTTAAATCTCTACCCTGAAATAAAACCTTATCAAAAGCATCAGATTGCGGTGGGTGCTGGCCATACGCTTTATGTGGAAGAGTCGGGTACTCCGGAAGGCTTGCCCGTTGTCTTTGTCCATGGTGGACCCGGAGCAGGGTGTAGTAAGCATGATCGACGGTTTTTCGACCCTGAAAAATATCGGATTATTCTATTTGATCAGCGTGGCGCCGGTCGTTCAACGCCACACGCCGAACTAGAGGACAATACAACACAGTTTTTGGTGCAAGATATGGAGGTCATCCGCACCACTCTCGATGTTGACCAATGGCTGCTTTTTGGGGGCTCTTGGGGGTCAACCTTAAGCCTTGTGTATGCACAAACCCACCCAGAGCGTGTGTTAGGACTTATATTACGTGGTATTTTTCTTTGCCGTGATCAAGAAATAGACTGGTTTTATCAGCAGGGAGCAAGTCGAGTGTTTCCTGATTATTGGCAGGATTACCTGCAAGTTATTCCTGAGGCTGAGCGCGGTAATATGCTGGCCGCTTATTATAAGCGCTTAACAAGTCCTAATGAGCTAGCCAAGATGGGGGCAGCAAAAGCCTGGTCTCTTTGGGAAGGCCGATGCGCTACCTTAAGACCTAATCATGATGTAGTGGATCATTTTTCGGACCCGCACCTCGCACTATCCCTAGCCCGTATTGAAGCTCACTATTTTATGAACAAGGCATTTTTGGAGGAAAATCAAATTCTCAAAAACGCTAATCGCTTGGAGGGCATTCCCGGCATAATTGTTCACGGTCGTTACGACATGATATGCCCTTTGGAAAATGCTTACTCTCTATATAACCTTTGGCCAGATGCGGAGTTGGATATTATTCGTGATGCGGGTCATTCATCACGAGAGCCTGGCATTATTGATGCGTTAGTAAAGGCAACGGAAACCTTTGCTGCTCGTTTAACCAGTACTGACGAACCCAGTGCTTAACTTACTCAAAGTGATAGCTTAGTCGTGAAAGGCTTAATTCAGCGGGTCAGCCGTGCCAGTGTCAGTGTGGAGCATGAAATAGTTGGCGAAATTTCAACGGGGCTTTTATTGCTGTTGGGCATTGAGCGCAATGATACGCAGGCAAATGCCGACAAATTATTAAAAAAAATACTCGGATACCGAGTATTTCCCGATACCGAGCAGCGTATGAACCTCAGTGTGTCAGACATCTGCGGTGGGGTGTTGGTGATATCGCAGTTCACTCTCGCGGCGGATACTCTAAAGGGGACGCGTCCGGGTTTCTCCTCTGCGGCTGCGCCGGTCCTGGCAGAAGAGCTGTACCGTTATTTCGTTGAGCGCCTGCGCTTACAGCATGGAGCAGGAAACGTCGCCACTGGGATTTTTGCCGCAGATATGCAGGTGAGCTTGATCAATGATGGCCCTGTCACCTTTATGCTTGAAGGGTAGAGATGTTTTATTCAGGCAAAGTGGAGGATGCTGGTGTCGGCTTGTGTGTTGACCAGCTGTGTTTCTCGACTCTGCAGAAATTGGTGCGGTGTAATACAACCCTATGATTGCCATTTTTTTGTTAAACAGCCTTGTCGTCACCATCGTGGTGTTACTCCACTATGAGTTTTTGTATCAGCTGTCACGCTGGTTACCACGTATGACGTTGCGACACCGCTACCGGATTGTGGTTGGTGTCCTGGGTGGAGTGATTGCCCACAGTGTCGAAGTGTGGGTGTTTGCTCTGGGTTATTACTTTATGCATAACACTCACGGCTGGGGTGAGCTGAAGGGCAATTTTTCAGGCAGTTTACTGGACTGTGCCTACTTTTCATTTACAACATTTTCTACACTGGGCGTCGGTGATATTGAGCCGGTTGGGGCCATTCGTTATTTGACGGGTATTGAGTCGTTGACGGGGCTGGTACTTATTACCTGGACTGCCTCATTCTTATATTTGGAAATGCAACGTTTCTGGGATTCGGGTTAGTCGTGGCTGGTTATGTTCCGTGTAGCGGAGTTCACACAGACTTGTTAATTTGTCGATAACTTATACAATTCTTGGCAAGGTAGTTACTGACGCACTAACAGTCATCGCGATGGTAACACTTTGAGGTGCGGTACTTTTTTACATTCTTTTGCCCGGCAATTGAGTGGTAAGTCTGGGCCACAATCAGGAGTTCGTTATGGAGCCTTTATCGGCAGCGTTTATGGCGTTTGGTGTGGTTTTATTGGTAGCCAGTTGGGTATTGATGCTGGTGGTCTCGTTTCGCAATGATTATAACTGGGGTTTGTGCACGCTATTTTTGCCACCTCTTGCCTATTTCTATGGCCTGTTTTCATGGGAGAAAGCCAAGGAGCCGATCAGTTTATCGGTGTTGGGGTGGATATTGATTGCATTCGCCTAGTTACAGGGCGCTCCGGCTCCGGCTGGCGTAAATGATGTAAAGATGTAAAAAAAGGGGGCTTATTTAAGCCCCCTTTTTGTTTAAGCATCGGTATCTGGTTTGTACACCATGCGGCCAAATAATATGCCGACTTCAAACAGAAGCCACATCGGCAGTGCCAATAACGACTGGGAAATGACGTCTGGCGGTGTTAAAAACATGCCCAGTATAAAGCACACCACCACAACATAAGGGCGCTTCTTTGCCAGTTCTGAGGGGGATATGACGCCTGCCCAAATCATTAACACGGTTGCAATTGGGATTTCAAAGGCAAAACCAAAGGCAAAAAATAACTTCAGTACAAAGTCCAGGTATTTACCCATGTCAGTCATTACCGTGACGCCCTCTGGGGCAACGCTGGTAAAAAAGCCGAAGACTAATGGGAATACGACGTAATAGGCGAATGCCATGCCGGCATAAAAAAGTAGCACGCTGGAGATTAGCAGTGGAATGGCAATACGTTTTTCATTGCGATAGAGCGCCGGTGCGATGAATGACCATATCTGATAAAGCAGAAACGGCATCGCAAAAAGCACAGAAGTAAACAGCGTCATTTTAAAGGGCGTTAAAAATGGCGATGCAACTTCCGTTGCAATCATGCTGGTACCTTCGGGTAAAAACTTCTGTAGTGGCGTCGCGACAAACGTGTAAATGTCGTTGGCAAAGTAAAACAGGCAAGAAAAGACGACGAGAATAGCCAATAGTGCGCGCAAAAGGCGCGAACGTAGCTCGACCAAATGCGCGATTAGCGGCTGCTCTTGATCGTTTGAGGAATTATTTTGATCGATGTCGCTCATGGAGTGGTTGTCACTGGCGCTATACTAAGGTTGACGGGTCTGCTCATCCACCGGCGTCTCTTGAGACGCTGGCGGAGTTTGAGCGGCAGTAGTCGCAGACTCTGGCAGTATTTGGTTTTCACTGTCTGAAGCCGCTGCTGTAGGTTGAGCATTGGGGTTTAGATCGTCTTTGATCGTACGATTGATATCGTCGCGGGTATCACGTAATTGTTTCATGATGCGCTCATTGTGAAGCTGGCGACGAATATCATCAGCACCGATTTGCTTTTCCAGTTCGGTACGTGTCTCGCTAATACTTTGTTTAAACCGGCCAAACCAAAGGGTGACTGTCCGCACGGTTTCGGGCAGCCGTTCAGGCCCGATAACAACCAGGCCTACAATGCCAACTACTAATAATTCGAAAAAGCCAATATCAAACACAGCAGACCACCGTTATTCGAGGTGTAAACTTACTTTTTTTCGCCGGTTTTTTCGGCTTCTGGGACCTTTACGCTAGCTTCAGCTGTGCTGGAATTGTCTTCGACTTTTTTGGATGCTTGATCGGTTTCGTCTTTGTTTTCTGCGTCGCTGTTTTCATCCGACATCGCTTTCTTGAAGCCTTTAATCGCACTACCTAAATCACCACCTAAGCCACGCAGGCGTTTGGTACCAAATAACATGACCACGATCACCAGAATAATGGCTAATTGCCAAATACTAATACCACCGATACCCATAACTAACTCCCATCACCTTGTCATATTGTTTGTTGGCTGCTCAGAACAGCTTTTAACTTAATGCTTTTTTTTGTCGCGCGCTGCTTTTTCATCAATGCCGGACATCCCAAAACGTCGGCCAAGTTCGTTGAGAACTGCGTCAGCATTTTCACCTAAATGCGACAGCATCACCAGCGAATGAAACCATAAGTCTGCAGTTTCGTAGATTAGCTGGCTGTTGTCGCCATTGAGTGCTGCATCCTTCGCCGCAATGATAGTTTCCGCACTCTCTTCACCGACTTTTTGCAGTATTTTGTTTAAACCCTTAGCGTGCAGACTGGCTACATAGGACGAGTCTGGGTCTGCTGATTCTTTGCGCTCTTTAAGAATTGCCGTTAACTGGCTGAGGACATCATTTTTCATGCGTAAATCTCGCTGGGATCTTTTATTACAGGTTCGCCAATCTTCCACTCACCATCCTTTAACACCTGGTAAAAACAGGATGCCCGGCCTGTATGACAGGCAATGCCGCCCACTTGTTCAACTACCAACACAATGGCGTCAGCGTCGCAGTCCAGACGAATCTCGCGAATTTTTTGCACATGCCCCGATGATTCTCCTTTGCGCCATAGCTTCTGTCGCGAACGGGACCAATAGACGGCTATGCCTTCTTCTGCGGTGCAACGCAATGACTCGGCATTCATCCAGGCCAGCATAACAATGCGCCCAGTGGCGTAGTCTTGCGCTATGGCGGGAGCAAGGCCTTGCTCGTTCCATTTTACGGCTGCCAAAGCGGCTGGGGAGAGAGTGGTGTCGGACATGATTTAGGTCGTAACTCTTTGAAATTAATGTAGCGCGCTAGTTTACCTTAATACCCAGGCTGTTGCGCCTATTGCCAGCAAAAACCAGCTTTGCCAGGGAATACCTGTTAAATAGGGCTGCAGCTTGGGAAATGCAAGAGCAACAGCGCCGCCGATAGCTGCAATGGCAATTAAACTACGGCGTTTATAGCGCTGGCGGCGTTCAGCTTGATTGCCAAACCCGGCGGCAGCACGGGTGAGCACGGGAGCGAGATCACCCATAGCTTGTACTTGATCCAGTGCCTGAGCCATTTTTTGTGGCATGTTTGGGAATTGCTCCATCCACTCGGGCCCATAACGCTTTAATTGGGCCCATAAACTGCGGGGGTGAAAACGGTTTTTCAACCAGCGCTCCAGATA
Source organism: Cellvibrionaceae bacterium (assembly GCA_050290265.1). Taxonomy (GTDB): domain Bacteria; phylum Pseudomonadota; class Gammaproteobacteria; order Pseudomonadales; family Cellvibrionaceae; genus JBNKFV01. The sequence goes on along the minus strand of JBNKHI010000008.1, from coordinate 25,159 downwards.
GGGGTGAGCTGTGGTCCATAAATCCAGATCGGGGTACAGCTGGCGCCCCAAACCTTCAATATTGAGTAGTGTTTTCTGCAGCAAAACCAATTGCGGCTGGATTTCCATATTAAACCGGCGTGCTGTTTGAAACAGGCTGATAAGTACCTGGGCAAAAGAAATCTCTTTGAGTGGTTTTTCAAAAATAGGCTCGCAGACGCTGCGAATAGCAGCTTCAAAATCACTGATTCGAGTTTCTGGGGGAACCCAGCCACTTTGTACGTGAAGTTCCGCAACCTGACGGTAATCACGGCGAAACATGGCCAGTAGGTTGCGCGCTAAATAATACTGGTCTTCTCTGTCTAGGCTCCCAACGATGGCCATATCAACGGCGATGTACTGTGGTGCCTGCGGCTCTTTGCGACTGACAAAAATGTTGCCCGGATGCATGTCAGCATGGAAGAAGTTGTGTTCGAATACCTGGGTGAAAAAGATCTCCACTCCACGCTCCGCGAGCAGCTTCATGTTGGTATTCTGGGCTTTTAGCTCGTCGATATTAGTGACAGGAATACCGTAGATACGCTCCATTACCATCACATCGCGGCGACAAAAGTCCCAATAGACCTCTGGCACATAAAGCATGCTGGAGTTTAGAAAATTGCGCCGCAGTTGGGAGGCGTTTGCCGCTTCGCGTTGGAGATTCAGTTCATCAAAAATGACATGGCGATAGTCTTCAACAACCTCCTGAGGTCGAAGTCGTTTACCGTCGGCGAGAAAGCGTTCGACAATTTTCGCGAGCAGGCTCAGTAATGCAATGTCCTGGTTGATCGTTGCGGCCAGGTTTGGGCGAATAACTTTCACGACGACGTCTTCGCCAGTGTGCAGTGTAGCCGCGTGAACTTGTGCAATGGACGCTGATGCCAGTGGGGCTGACTCAAACGTTGCGAACAGTTGGTCGATGGGCTGGCCTAATGAGGTTTCGATTAATGTTACCACGGTATCACTGGAAAACGGCGTGACATTGTCTTGCAGGTGGTCCAGCTCCATAACGATATCTGGGGCAACAACATCGGGTCGGGTGGACAGTAGTTGGCCAAATTTAATAAACACCGGACCTAAATCTTCGCAGCTTCGGCGTAAGCGTTCACCACGACCGAGCTGCGACTGTGGTCGCAGCGCCATTAACCAAAAGATCGGGCGAAGATACCAAGGCTTGGCGGGTAGCAGTTGATCGAGTCGGTAGCGCGCGACGATACGGAGAATTTGCAATAAACGAAAAAACGCGAGCACTGAAAGTATCCTTGCTACTGATCTGAGGACTGACCAGAATTGGGTGGAGGGGTGGTGTGAAGTCTTTGCTGCAACTGTTGTAGCCTGGCTTGAGCGCGGTCACTGGCAAGGCGAAGTTCATCCACTTGACGATAATAATCTTCTAATTCCGGTTTGCTGGGCACCAGTTTTAGTTCTTCTTGTATATATTCGGCGCTCAGTCTTTTAACTGTTTGTGTACGCTGTTTTAGAAAAAAACCGGCTTGCCGCAGGCTATTGGCGATGGGGTGGCCAGCGATGTCGCCGATGTGCTGGTTGAGAGCATCTTCCCAATCAATGTCCAGGTTTTTTAAAATATTCTGTAGGTCGACCAGTAAGCCCGTGGATCCGATCACCTGGATACTGCGTTGACTCAGGCTGGTACTTTCCGGGCTAAATGCCATGCTTAATAGGTGCGTCAGCTGACCTTGGATTCGCGTTGTAACAGCGCCTTGGTAATGACTCATGAGTGCAAGTTTGCCGTTGGCGTCTGCGGTTATAAAGAACGTTAGCGCCGGCGCACTGGCTTCAATCGCGAGCACTTTGCCGCACAGCTTTCGCAGCGCCTGCTGGCTGCAGGGGTCGTAGGCTAGCGCCCGATTACATAGGCCTTCCAGTGCAGCGGTAAAAGCGGTGCTAATGCTGGGGTCCATTAGGGTTTGATCCCTTTGTGCAGGGCCACCACACCGCCGGTCATATTGTAGTATTTGGTTTCGGCAAAACCCGCAGCAGTCATCATTTGTTTCAGTGTTTCCTGATCCGGGTGCATGCGAATGGATTCTGCAAGGTAGCGGTAACTATCGGCATCGTTAGCGATCAGTTTGCCCATTACGGGAAGTAGCTTGAACGAATACTGGTCATAAACCTTACCCAAAATATCGTGTGTGGGCTTGGAAAACTCTAATACCAGAAGGCGGCCGCCGGGTTTCAGTACGCGCAGCATTGATTGCAGCGCTAGGTCTTTGTCGGTGACGTTACGCAAGCCAAAGGCAATGGTAATACAGTCAAAATAGTTGTCGGGAAATGGCAGGTACTGAGCAGCGGCCTGGGTATATTGAATGTTCCCGGCAATACCTCTATCGGTGAGCTTGTCGCGGCCTACTTTGAGCATTGAGTCATTAATATCTGCCAATACGACCAGACCTTCGGGGCCAACGAGACGGGCAAACTTATAGCTAAGATCCCCCGTGCCGCCAGCAATATCCAACACTTTATTGCCAGTGCGAACACCTGAAACCTCAATGGTGAAACGCTTCCATAAGCGGTGCACGCCCCCGGACATAAGGTCATTCATAAGGTCATATTTAGCGGCCACAGAATGAAAAACACTGGCAACGCGGCCTGCTTTTTCTTCAGTTTTGACTTGCTCAAAGCCAAAGTGAGTAGTTTTCTCAACGCTCATGATTTGTCCCGGTACGGATTAGAATGATGCTATTGTACATGCCGCCCACAAGTCTGCCACCTGCTGGGTTGCCGATCCGCGTTGCGCTTACAGTGCGCCACTGAGAACGGTGATCCAAACACTGATGCTTAACAAGATGCTGATGAATACAGCGGCTGAACCTGCGTCTTTGGCTCGACCAGACAGTTCGTGGTGTTCCAGGCCAATGCGGTCGACAACCATTTCAACGCCGGTGTTGAGTAGTTCAACAATTAATACCAGTACCACGCTGGCAATCAGCATGAGTCGCTCAAGGCCTGAGTCCCCCAGATACAAGGCTAGCGGAACAGCAGCTATCAGTGCGTAGACTTCTAACCTGAATGCTTGTTCAAAGCGGTATGAGTTTTTAATCCCCTTCATTGAATAGCGAGATGCATTCCAAAAACGTCGAAGGGGATTGAGTGGCGTTTTGTCACCATAAACGGTGTTGTTCTCAGTCATAGTTAGCCTGTCTTGTTGCGGTCAAAGAATTGGTGAAACCGTTCGCGCAGGGATTGTACAGCGAGATAAAACCATGGCACCAGTAATGGAGCCAGAATCGTTGTAATCAGCATGCCGCCCAATACGGTGATCCCCACCGATATTCTGCTCATAGCTCCAGGACCGCTGCTGAAAACCAACGGTAACACACCGAGTACAAAGGACAGTGCAGTCATGAGTACCGGTCGATAGCGTAATTTGGCGGCCGTGAGCGCGGACTGAAAAATAGTGGCGCCGTCTTTACGTTGCTGTATGGCAAATTCAACAATCAATATGGCGGTCTTCGCTGACAGTCCCATCAGCAAAATTAAACCCACTTGCGCGTAAACATTGTTGTTTATCTCGGAAATGCTGTTAATGCCCAGATAAGCACCCAGCAGTGCTAGTGGCACGCTGGACATGACCACAAAAGGCAGCGACCAGCTTTCGTATTGCGCAACCAGAAACAGGTAAACAAATATTAAGGCGATAGCGAAGATCATTTTGGTGATCGCGTCAGACTGAATTTGTTGCGCGGCTTGTCCAGACCATTCAAATCCATAACCTTCTGGTAGATTCGCGGCCAGCTGTTCCATTGCCTCTATGCCAGCGCCAGAGCTAAACCCTGGCGAAGCCTGGCCGGAGACTTTCGCACTGCGAAACATATTGAAGTGCTCCAGAGAAATTGGTCCCAGAGTGGGGATGAGCTGGGCTAGCGTCGATAGCGGCACCATCTCCTGGCGAATGTTGCGAACATACATATGTTGCAAGTCATCGGCATCAGATCGAAATTCGGCTTCGGCTTGAATGACTACCTGGTAGGTGCGGTTAAATTTGCTGAAGTCATTGATGTAGAGTGATCCAAGCTGAGCTTGCAGGGAGTCGAAAATATCATTCAAAGAGATACCCAATGCTTTTGCCTTGTCGCGATTAACTTCCAGCAAGTATTGCGGCACATTAGCTCGGTAGGTGGTAAATACTCTTTGTAGGGCTGGGTTTTGGTTTGCTTGGAATATTAAACCATTCACTACTTGCGACAGTTCTTGCGGTGAATGCCCAAGCTTGTCTTGTACCTGAAATTCGAAGCCCCCATTGCCTGAAAGTCCCGGAATTGCAGGAGCCGGGAATATCATTGCAGATGCTTCAGGATAGGCCCAAAGCTTACCCTGCAAACGGCCAATAACGGTGTTGAATTGCGAAGCAGGGTCGGTCCGTTCTGCCCAGTCGCGCAAAATAATTACACCAAATCCGCTGTTGGAGCTTATGCCCGACATAATGCTGAATCCGGCAATACGGACAAAATGGGCAACATCGGGATCAGCCATGATAATGTCTGAAAGGTCTTGCATTGCCTCGGTGGTTCGATTCAGTGAAGCTGCATCAGGTAGTTGGGCGTTGAGAATAATCAACCCTTGATCTTCATTCGGGATAAAATCGCTGGGCGTTTTTGATGCAATCCAGCCGGTACTGAGAATAGCGATAGAAAATAGTGTGCAGACCAGTGTGCCGCGGCGCAAAATTGTGCCCATGGCATCGCCATAAGCACCCGTCAGTTTCTCTATGCCTCGTTCGATCGGGCGCAAAAACGCAACGTGTTTGAGATTGTCTTTTTTCAGGAGCAAGGCACAGAGGGCCGGGCTTAACGTCAGAGCGTTGATCGATGAAATAACCACCGCAACCACAATGGTAATGGAGAATTGTTGATAAATTTTGCCAGTAGTTCCCGGCATAAAAGACACCGGGATAAAAACGGCTAACAGTACCAGTGTTGTGCTGATAATCGGGCTGCTAACTTCGCGCATAGCCTGTTTAGTGGCTGCAAGTGGTTCAAGGCCTTCTTTACTGATGAGTCGTTCGACGTTTTCAATCACTACGATTGCGTCGTCAACAACAATACCAATGGCCAGAACGAGGCCAAACAAAGTAATGGTGTTGATGCTGTAACCCATAAAGTGAAGTGCCGCAAACGATGTCACCAGTGATACCGGAATGGTAATGGCGGGAATCAGCGTGGCGCGCCAGTTTTGCAAAAAGAGAAAGACAACGAGCACAACCAGTACCACAGCTTGCCATAAGGTGCTGATGACTTCATCAATAGAGCGTTCTATAAACGTGGTCGTGTCGTAGTGAATGGCGTAAGTAAGACCATCGGGGAAGTCTTTTGCCAATTCCGCCATTTGTGCCTTAATCGCTTTGGCGGTATCCAGTGCGTTGGCATCAGACAATTGATAAGCCGCAATAAAAACCGTTGGTTGATCATCAACAATAGCCATGCGGTCATAGTTTTCAGCGCCCATTTCCACCCGCGCTATATCCCTCAGCCGCACAAAAGAGCCGCTTTTATCTGCGCGGATAATCATGTCTTCGAACTGTTCAGGAGATGAAAGTCTGCCGTTAGTTTTAATACTGTATTCAAATTGTTGATCAGGCAGGGAAGGGCTCTGGCCTATCTTGCCCGCTGCTATGATGACATTCTGTTCACGCAGTGCAGTGCTAACGTCACTCACTGTCACTTGCAATGCAGACATGCGATTCGGGTTGAGCCAAATGCGCATACTGTATTTGCGTTCGCCTAAAATTCGGGTGCTGGCAACACCCTGGACGCGACTCAGGGATTCGGTGATATGGTTCGCTGCATAGTTACTCAAAAAAAGATTATCGAATTGATTGTTCTGGCTGATAAGGTTGATGCCCAGCAGCATGGTGGAAGACTGCTTGGTAACCTGGACGCCGTGCGCTAAAACGTCTTGCGGGAGTTTGGCCTGGGCAGCTGAAACACGGTTTTGTACATTGATTTGCGCGAGGTCCGGATCATAACCACCTTCAAAGGTGACCGTTATACTGGCAGAGCCGCTATTACTGGCACTTGAAGATAGGTAATCCATACCTTCTACACCATTAATCGCTTCTTCCAGCGGTCGCAGAATAGCTTCTTCAACAACTAGCGCACTGGCTCCGGGATAAACGGCAGAGACTTGCACCTGTGGGGGGGCTATTTGTGGGTACATATTGACGGGCAGTGCTCCCAGAGCGAGCAGCCCGGCTAGGCACATAACGATAGATACCACGATGGCAAATTTAGGGCGGGCAATAAAAAACTCGCTAAACATCCCGAATTCCTGTTTTTAACTGGGGGTGAGACAAAACGCGCACGCTAGGGCGTGGGATCGGTTGGTAGCGCAGCGGTAGCAGCCATGGATGAGAGGGTGCCGGTGTCAAAATCTACGACTTTCATGACGGGGTTGACGGCTTGCCCTATACGCACTTTTTGCAGTCCTTCGACAATAATCAGTTCGCCCGGTTGCAAGCCCTCTTTTACTACCCAAAAAGCACCATAGCGATCGCCCGTTGTAATAACGCGCTGACCAATCGTGTTGTCATCATTAACCACTAAAACAAATTTTCCGAGTTGGCTTTCCTGCACCGCGTATTGTGGTATCAGTGGTAATTGCTCGGTTTTGCGAGCTTCGTTAGTGACGGTAACGTAAAGCCCCGGCTTGATTAAGCCGTCTGGATTGGGGAATTCAGCCCGTATATCAATGGTTCCGGTGTTGGAATCACCTTCTGTTGCGGTGTAATTAATACGACCCTGAATAGGGTAGTCCGTCCCGTTTGGTAGGTTCATTGTGGTGGTATAGTACTCGTTAGGGTCGGTATCAACCGTGTTTTGTTGATTAAAGTCGATATAGCGCTTTTCGGTAATTTGAAAGTTCGCATAAATAGGATCATCTTGAATCAGTGTTGCCAGTGACTCACTGGTTGAGTTGACCAGGTTGCCTTCGCTATAGCGCGCTTTACTAATTTTGCCGCTAAATGGTGCGCGGATTAACGTGTGGTCAAGGTCAATACGAGCGCTTTCGAGAGCAGCGAGGTTGGCGCTGTGTGTGGCATCTGCTTGTTGTCGGGTGCTCAGCAGATTATCCATGTCAGATTGACTGATATAGCCTTGAGGCAACAAATCCTGCCCACGTTTGAGTGCGCGCTCGGCATTTATGAGTGCAGCTTCACTGGCTTTAAGATTGGCTTCTGCACGCGCATAGGCAGCCTTGTAGGCTGAGTCGTCTAGTTGAAACAATAATTGTCCTTCTTCAACGGCATCGCCTTCGGTAAAGCTGCGTTTTAGAATCAGGCCTTCAACACGGGCTTTGATGTCTACACTCCGAAAAGCAGATGTTCGACCAATATATTGATTGCGTTCGGCGACAGTGCGCTCCTTGACCAGCAGTACACTGACACTGGGCGGTGGTGGGGCTGGCGGCTCAGCAGAAGGCCCGCAGCCTGCCAATATTGTCGCAACAGCGAATAGTACGCCTTGAAATGCCAATATGATTAAATTCGGTTTTTTCAAAGTAATATCCCGGTGATGGCTAAAGCTTTTTTCTTGAAGAGTCACTAAGTAAGGGGTTTTACGCTGAGGTAACAACCGTTTGTCTGGCCCCGTGTATTGTTGCCATTTTACTCAGCTCTTTGTTACTTAAAGTTTAATACTTGCGCATTTGCTTCTCTGGTTTTACCCGCTGCGTGTAATTCCGCGAGGTACTGATTCCAAAGGGTCGTTTCCTTGAGACAAAGCTCGTGGAGATAATCCCAGGTGTATATGCCTGAATGATGACCGTCGTCAAAATAGATTTGGAGCGCATAGTTGCCGGCAGCTGCTATTCGCTCAATGCCTACGCCTTTTTTTCCATGCTGTAATACAGCTTGGCCTGGGCCGTGTCCACGTACTTCGGCAGAGGGTGAAAGTACGCGCAGAAATTCTGCATCGAGAACATAGCTCTGCGTGCCAAAAACCAGTTCCAGCTGCTTCTTTTGCTTGTGTAATTTGATCTTTGTCGGTAGTGAGGAAGACATAGTCGCTTTCTTTGTGTTACGAAACTACACATATTATAGAAAAGACGACAATAAATCTTGCTTTAATTTGTCCGAAAATTAGACAGGTAGGGAGAAGAGCCAGCAGTCTCAGTGATACGGGAGCTAGCCCGCATCATTGAGGGGAATCATGCTAAAGAATAAAGCGGCTCAGGTCTTCATTTTGTGCCAGCTCGCCCAAGTGCTTGTCTACATAGGCGGCATCAATGGCAATGGTGTCTGCGTTTTCCGATGCTTCAAAGGATATTTCCTCCAATAGTCGCTCGACGACCGTATGCAGACGGCGTGCGCCAATATTTTCAGTGCGCTCATTAACCTCGAACGCCGTCTCGGCAATCCGGCGAATACCGTCATCGGTGAAGGTCAGGTTTATGCCCTCAGTGCGCAGTAATGCTTCATGCTGCTCCGTAAGTGAGGCATCGGGTTCTTTCAATATACGTTCAAAATCATCGGGCGTTAACGCGCTTAGCTCGACCCGAATAGGTAGTCGGCCTTGCAATTCCGGGATTAAATCTGATGGTTTGGAAAGGTGGAAAGCACCGGAGGCAATAAACAGAATATGGTCTGTTTTAATCATGCCGTGTTTGGTGCTGACGGTGCAGCCTTCGATCAAGGGGAGCAAATCCCGCTGCACGCCTTCCCGAGAAACGTCAGCACCGGAGGTGCCTTCGCGCTTGGCTACCTTGTCAATCTCATCGATAAACACGATGCCATTTTGCTCGGCGGCTTCGATAGCTTTGGCTTTTGTTTCTTCTTCATTAATCAGTTTACTGGCTTCTTCGTCACAAAGTTGTTTCAGTGCTTGTTTGACTGTCAGCTTGGTTTTCTTGGTTTTGCCTGAAGACATGGACGAAAACATATTTTGCAGTTGGCTGGTCATGTCCTCCATTCCTGGTGGTGCCATGATTTCTACACCTACGGGTTTGGCTGTTACCTCTATTTCAATTTCTTTATCGTCCAGTTCGCCTTCGCGCAGTTTTTTACGGAATATCTGGCGTGTGCTTGACTGTGTCGTGGTTTCCTCTCCGCCCCGCGCAGGCGGCAGCAGAGCGTCAAGAATGCGTTCTTCAGCTGCATCTTGAGTACGATGCTTAACCTTAAGCTTTTCTTGCTCACGGTGCAGTTTGATAGACATGTCGACTAGATCGCGAATTATGGATTCAACATCTCGGCCCACATAGCCCACTTCAGTAAATTTGGTGGCTTCTACTTTCATAAACGGCGCATTGGCCAGTTTTGCTAAGCGTCGCGCAATTTCGGTTTTGCCTACGCCGGTGGGCCCGATCATTAAGATGTTTTTAGGCGTTATCTCGTTACGCAGATCTTCGCTGAGTTGCATGCGGCGCCAGCGGTTGCGCAGTGCAATGGCGACTGCGCGTTTGGCATCATTTTGGCCAACAATGTGTTTGTCCAGTTCATGAACAATTTCTCGGGGAGTCATGTTTGACATAAGCTAGCTCGTACCTAAATGAGTTTGCTTGCGCAAAGCTTTCACGGCCGAAAGGTTGCGCAAAAAATGGGTTTGGGTGTTATGGCTGGCTGTAATCCAGTTCTTCAATGGTTTGGTTTTGATTTGTATAGATACAGATGTCGCCGGCAATAGACAGGCCTTTCTCAACGATTTCCCTGGCACTGAGTTCAGTGTTGTAGAGCAAGGCTTTGGCTGCAGACTGTGCAAACGGGCCACCGGAGCCAATGGCAATCAGGTCATCTTCAGGCTGAATAACGTCGCCGTTGCCGGTCACAATCAGGCTGGCATCTTTATCGGCCACGGCTAACAATGCTTCCAGTCGACGCAGGGCGCGGTCTGTGCGCCAATCTTTTGCCAGCTCAACCGCAGCGCGAGTAAGTTGTCCACCATAAGCCTCGAGCTTGGCTTCAAAGCGCTCAAACAGCGTGAAAGCATCGGCTGTACCACCGGCAAAACCGGCTATGACTTGGTTTTTGTAAAGCCTGCGTACTTTGCGGGCATTGCCCTTCATGATCGTATTGCCAAGTGATACTTGTCCATCACCGCCAATAACGACTTTGCCGTTACGGCGAATGGAGAGAATAGTAGTGCCTCTATATTGTTCCACGGAAAACCTGTTTTAAGTTAGGAGCCTCGGCAGGTGAATAGCGTTTTTATGGGCTCGTGATCTGGAACCCTGCAGGCGCTGCAGGGCTTTGTTCACTCTAGATGGGGTTGGCTTTGGTTATTTCAAGGTGGCTTGAGCAGGTGTACGCTTTTAGTCTTTAGCCGCCGTCAGTTTTACGGGTTAGCAACAGTGGACTAATTTGGTTGGAGGCCAGTATGCCCCGAGCCTTAGCCATTCGGGAGCGAGATACGTAGGGGCCTACGACTACGCGATGCCAGGTTTGACCGCTGCTGGCCTTTACTGTTTCTACTTGTGCTTCAAGGTTCAGCAAAATTAGTTGTGCGCGCAGTCGGTCGGCATCTTTGTGATTACGGAATGAGCCAGCTTGTAAAATGTACTCTTTGTTTTCAAGTGTGGCGCTGTTGGGATCGCGTCTTGCGGGCCCTTTTTCAACGACGACTTCATTTTTTTTCAGAATTTCGTAAAAATCAAATTCAGGTTTTGGCAGGCTTTTGGGTTGGTTGATTTTGGCAGATGTTGTTGCCTCTGGCTCAATGCTGGCGTCAACCGGGACGTCTGAGAGGCGTATTAAGAACATGAAAAACGCGCCCAGTAGTGTGCCTGTAAATAACCATAGCCAGCCCGGAATGTTGCGTTGACTAGGGGTGGCTCCTTGCCTCGGTTTTTGACGCGTAGCATTATTTCGCGGTGAGGGGCCAGTTTTGCGGGGCTTTTTAGCGAAATCCTTGGACATGGGGGTAACATTAACCAGTAGTGTTTGAGGCAGGGCATTGTAATCTGTCTGCGGAAAAAGTGTCACTACTGCGTTTCTAAAAACCGGTTGAGGGAAGGGAGTAGGCCCATTTTCGTTGTTCGGCGCCATGGACCTAGAGGAGTGCCCGGCCTTTGTCGTAGTTTTCAACGGCCTTAAATGGTAGTCTCCGGCTATATTTTGTATTGCTTTCAAATAATAGCTGGCTGTTAAAGCCTGAATTTTTTTAGATTGATGCTAACGATGAGTGATGAATTACAATTAAGCCCGGCCGTCGATGCCCGTATTGGTTATCATTTGCGCCGCGTCTCCGGGTTGGCTATGTCTATGTTAGGCGAAGCCCTGGCGACATTGGATTTGCGTGTTATAGATGTAACGGTGTTGTTTGAGCTGTCATCAAAACCTGGCGTTACGTTGAGTGATATTGGTAGGGTTTTGGGGATGAAGCGGGCTAATGTAACGCCGCTAATGGCCAGTCTCGTTGACCGAGGGTTAGTTGTCTCAAGACCGAAAGACGGTCGTTCGCAGGCGTTAAGTCTGAGTGAGACTGGCGCTGACCTCGCGGAACAGGCACTGGCGCTTATCGAAGAAAGTGAACGCGAGTTTTTCTCCGTTTTGAGCGAAGAGGCCAGAGAAACAATGTTGAATCAATTACGACAGGTCTGGCAGAGTCATAATCAGCACGCCGACGGGTCGTCTAAAGCTGATTGACTCTTTGGCTTAATCATTTCAGGGTTGCTGACAACCTTATTGCCTGGACCGGCCCTGTTACCCCCTATCTTTATACTTTCCTGTACGTTTTCCGTATCCCTTGGTTACCTTAACCGCAAATTTGCCTGACGTTTGTTCTTGAACGCCATTGTAACGACGCTGTGGAATTAGGCTAAAGTTTTGAATACTGCCTACGAGCATCGTCGTAGCGATTGATAAATGATCAGTTGCAATTAGTAGTGGGTTTGGTTGATAATGCCTTATTGTTATGAAGCATAACAATCTTTGCGGGTGGTTCGACCCTGTGTGGAATACGATTGACTGGAGAATATACAGTGACTATGACAGAAGAAGATAAAAACACGGTATCCGTTAAGGTAGAAGGTGGTATCGCCTGGGTGAATTTTAATCGTCCTGAAAAGCGCAATGCGATGAGTCCGGCATTAAATCGGAGGATGATGGAAGTACTTGACGAACTGGAATTTGATGACAATGTCGGTGTGTTGGTTTTAGGTGGTGAAGGAACTGCCTGGCAAGCCGGTATGGATTTGAAAGAATACTTTCGTGAAACTGAAAAGCACGGCCTGAAAGGTGTACGTAAGTCGCAGCGCGAATCTTACGGTTGGTTCCGCCGCTTGCGTTGGTTCCAAAAGCCTACCATCGCGATGGTCAATGGGTACTGTTTTGGCGGTGGTTTTGGCCCCTTGTTCGCGTGTGATTTAGCGGTTTGTGCTGATGAAGCCAATTTTGGTCTGTCTGAAATAAACTGGGGTATTCTGCCTGGTGGTGGCGTAACTAAAGTTGTTGTGGACTTGTTGTCTATGCGTGATGCCATGTACATGGCGCTGACTGGCAATATGATCGACGGCAAAACAGCGGCGGCGTGGAAGCTGGTTAACGAAAGTGTGCCTTTGGCAGAGCTGAAGCCACGTGTTGAAGAGCTGGCGCAACTGATTTTACGTAAAAACCCGGTAGCGCTAAAGGCAACAAAAGACGCTGTTCGTCGTGTGAAAGACATGACTTACGATAATGCAGAGGATTACTTAGTGCGTTGTCAGGAAGCGGCTAACTATTTCGATAACGATGCGCGTAAAGAGGGTATTCGACAATTTATCGATGAAAAAACCTATAAGCCAGGCTTGGGTGAATATAAGCGCGACAAGTAAGCGTCGGTAACAGACTGAAACTCGATCAGGGTTTTGGTTGCTGTTGTGCAAGCAACCCCCCAGAGCGGTGAACCACTTTGGGGGGTTGTTGTACGTGGTTATACAATGTTCGAGCTTTAGTTGGCGAGCTTTTGAGGCCGCCTTATGATTGAGGATCGATCTGGGTATCCCTGTCCAGTTATTAATCCACACCAGGTTATATCGTTAGATGGTAGCTAAATAGTCTTCTAGCGCATCCGCTGTACCGATAAGTTTACCGTCGATAAATACCTGAGGCGTAGTGCCCGCACCTGAAACTGCATTCAAACTACTGAAGCTTATACCGTTTGCACCCAGCAATATCTCTTCAAAATGCAGCCCCTTATTTTTAAGTGCTTCTTTGGCTCTGTGGCAGTGAGGACAGCCAGGCTTGCTGAACAGCGTTACTCGTTTTGGCAGTACCGCTGCAGGTGCAACATATTTCAGCATGGTGTCTGCATCGGATACCGTGAACGGGTCGCCAGGGAGCTCAGGCTCTATAAACATCTTTTCGATCACGCCATCTTTTACCAGCATGGAGTACCGCCAGCTGCGTTTTCCGAAACCAATATCTGATTTGTCGACCAGCATACCCATTCCTTCGGAGAATTCGCCGTTGCCGTCTGGGATGAACGTAATATGCTCTGCGTTTTGATCCTCTTGCCAGGACTGCATGACAAACCCGTCATTCACGGATACGCACACAATATCGTCCACTCCGTTGGCTTTGAACACAGGTGCCAATTCATTGTAGCGTGGCAGATGTGTTGAAGAGCAGGTTGGTGTGAACGCGCCAGGCAGAGCTAAAACGATGACTGTCTTTCCTTTGAATAGATCGTCAGAGGTTACATCCAGCCAATCATTGTTTTTACGTGTGTGGAATGTGACCTGTGGAACTTTTTGACCTTCTCGACTCTGTAACATAAATATCTCCTTTCAATTTTGGATGGGCCAATAACTAAATACACGCTCAGAGTATAGGCAATAGATCGATAGTTCAATTTAATTAATTGAATAACACTGATAGTTATAAGATATCATGTTTTAATAGTGTGTTTTTATCTTGGTCTCGTTCCTAAGCTGTTTCGACTATTCGTTGAGTTTTGCAATTTAAGACTGTTCTTGAGGGTCTACATCGATGGCCCAGCGACAGCGTTTTCCTAGGGCGTGGTTTTCCAGCAAAGGAATTAGGTGATGTAGTAAGTGTTGTAAGTGTCCTCGTTTCGTAGCGTTGATCTGTAGAACTTGGCGGAAGCGGTCATTCTTCTTTTCGATGGGCGCAGGCATGGGGCCTAAAAACTGCACATTTAGCTGGTGCTGTGTGATGAACTGGTGGCTTAACTTAAGAGCTTCACGCAAGAGCTGTAGGGCGTTTTCACTGCGTTTGGATTCCGCGCGCAAATAGGCCATGTAGGTATAAGGCGGCATCTGGGTTGCTTTGCGTTCAGAGAGGATAGCGTGCGCATAGGTCGCGTAGCCGCGGCTAATTAATGTGTCGAAGCCTGGATGATGAGGATGAAAGGTTTGAATCAGCACGAGGCCTTTCAATGCTTCGCGTCCTGCGCGACCCGCGACTTGGGTTAGTAGCTGGCCCATACGTTCTGGGCCGCGGAAATCACTACTAAATAAACTGGCGTCGGCATCGGCGATCACTACGAGTGTCACATTTGGAAAGTGATGCCCCTTGGCAAGCATTTGTGTTCCAACCAAGATAGCGGGCTCACCTTGTAAAATGTCGCTAATAATTTTGTGCATGGCTTGCTTTCGGCGTGTACTGTCGCGATCTATACGCCAAGTGGGTACATCGGGAAATAGTTGCTGCAGCGTTTGTTCCGTTTGTTCTGTGCCTTGGCCAACGGTGTCTAGCTCGGTGTTTTGGCAGTCTGGGCAGGTTTTTGGCACAGGTCGCTGGAAATCGCAGTGATGACAGCGTAAATGTCTTGGCTGGCTGTGCAGTGTCATGCGGGCATCGCAATGACGGCAGTGGCAAACCCAGCCGCAGTGCTTGCACATGAGGGTTGGCGCATAACCGCGGCGGTTGAGGAATATCAGGGCTTGTTGTTTTTTGTCCAGCGTTTTGCGTACGGCCAACAGCGTTTCTTCGGCCATTCCAGCATTTAGGTGGCGATTTCGCAAATCGACAAAGCGAATATCTGGCTTGTGCAGAGCGCCAGGTCTTTGGTGTAGTGTCGAAAGTTGATATTTTCCTTGCTGTGCATTGAGCATTGATTCCAGTGACGGGGTTGCACTGCCGAGCAGAACTGGAATTCCCCGTTGCTGGCCGCGGATGACTGCTAAGTCACGTGCTGAGTAACGTAAACCATCTTGCTGCTTGAAAGATAGGTCGTGTTCTTCGTCCAGAATAATCAGTCCAAGGTTGGCGAAATCAGTAAATATGGCTGAGCGTGTTCCTACAACTATATTGGCTTTCCCCTGATTAGCGTAAAGCCATGTTTGTAGGCGCTCACTATCATTTAACCCTGAGTGTAGTGTGTGGATGCATGTGTTGAAACGCGTTTCGATACGTTCTAAGGTTTGTGGTGTTAAACCTATTTCGGGTACAAGAAACAGTACTTGTTTGCCTTGCCGCAATATTTTCTCTGCCAGCTGCAGGTAAACTTCGGTTTTGCCACTACCGGTAGCACCCTGAAGCAGCGTAACGGAAAACTTATGCAGTTCTATAGAATTGAGAGCCAGAGCTTGTTCTGTGGTTAGTTCAAGAGGTGTGTTTTTGAGTAGCGGGATAGTCTGCGAGCTACTTTCTGCCGCTGGTTGGCAAGTTAACAAACCCTTGGTGACTAGCGCGTCGCGTAATGATTTGTTGTAACCAGCAGCATTCAGCTGTTGTGTTGTTCTCTGCTCCGGGTGTAAAGATGTCGCGAGTAGGTCTAGTAGCGCTTTTTGCTTCGGGGCCCTCTTGAGCTGCTGTTGTAGGTCTTTGGTCGGTGCATCTGTGCAGAACCAATATTCCTGTTCAATGCTGATTGCTGGGCGCCCCTGGCGAAGCAGTGTTGGTAAGGCTGTTGTAAACACTTCGCCTAAGGGTTGGTGATAGTAGTTGGCCGTCCAGTTGATCAGGTTGAGTAAGTCGTTCGATAATACCGGGGTGTCATCTAAACGCGAGTCCGCTTTTTTTAGCTTCTCTATGGCAATGGGGCTAGTGTCGTTCGAGTAAAGTAATATACCCACTAGTGTCTGGTTGCCAAATGGCACTTGGTAGCGACAGCCAGGCAGTGGTGTTGTGGGGTCATTCTCCGGAGGTAAATAAGCGAAAGAACGCCTTAGCGGAACAGGCAGGGCTAGATGAAGGATAACTGGGTGTGGCATGCGTATTCGCTAGTTTGCTGAGCTTTCGTTGTAGAAAAAGATGAAGCCGATAAGCGCTCAGAAACACTTGCTATTGGAAAAGGTTCTGGTAGTATTCGCGCTCTTTTTCGATTCGCCCAAAATTTAACCGCAGTGCGGTGCCCGACAATTGATCGGGTGGCGGCACACACGATAGTAATGAGGCCAGTGACATGCAAGCAAATATTCATCCTGAATACACCAAAATTACTGCAACTTGTAGTTGTGGTAACGTTATTAACACTCGCTCTACCTTGGGTAGTGATCTACATATTGACGTGTGTTCAGAGTGCCATCCTTTTTACACCGGTAAGCAAAAAGTTGTTGATACAGGTGGCCGTATTGATCGATTTAAGCAGCGTTTCAGCAATCGTATCAAAAAGTAAACGTTTCAAAGGGTGTTTACTCACCAGCTAAAACGCATAAAAAACGCCGGTATATCCGGCGTTTTTTTATGCTTGAGTCAACGTACTGCAGTCAACGAAGTCTGCATCAGCATCAGAAAATCTCTTGTGGCAGTGGGGCATTTTCCTGATAAGGGTTTTGAGTTTCGGAAGTGTTCATGTCGGTGCGTTCTTTAGGGGCGTATTCACTTCGGAATATTTCAAAGATTGCATTGGCGTCATCCGTGCGGGCTCGCTCTCCTGTCTCGGCGTCAATCCGAACTGTTACTAGGCCTTCGGGTTGCTTGGGCTGTTTAATGGGGACGCCGCGCAGTGCTTCGCGCATGAAGTTAATCCATATGGGTAGCGCCGCTGAGCCACCGTATTCATTTCGGCCCAAGAGAAGGTTTTGGTCGAAACCCAGCCATGTAGTGGTGACAACATCTGGGTTAAAGCCGGAAAACCACGCGTCTTTTGGCCCATTGGTTGTACCCGTTTTGCCTGCAATATCACTCCTTTCCAGTACTCGTGCTTTGCGGCCTGTGCCTTTTTGAATGACGTCTCTAAGAATAGAGTTCATGATGTACACCACTTGCTCGCTGACAACTCTGGGAGCCAGCGGTGGGAAGCTTTGTGGTGGTTCTTGAATTGCGGGGTTATCGCTTTGCTCCGTGGGCGCTTTCGCTGATGCAGTAGATTCTGCCATTGCGGTTTCTTCGTCTGCACTACTGTCAATTTCGGCTTGCAAAGCTGCTGCCAGTTGTGCCTCTAGCGTTGCTTCGGCATTGTCAATATCTTGGTTCTGGCTGCTACTTGATTCCGCTAGCTTTATCGCGTTTTCCTGCTTATCTTCGCGAGTTTGCTCTTCTCGTTTGTTGAGGCAGTCTGAATCGCAGGCTGTGAGGGGGGCAGCCTGATAAACGATGTTGCCATCGATGTCTTCAATGCGGTCGATTAAATAGGGTTCTACGCGGAATCCGCCATTGGCGAAAATGGCATAGCTAGTGGCAATTTGCAGTGGTGTTAAGCTGTGACTGCCCAGTGCCAGAGATAAATCGCGCGGGAAGTCCTTTGTGTCAAAGCCAAAGCGCCCAAGACGCTCGATAGTTTGGCTAATCCCCATGCTTCGTAGAAGGCGAATAGACACTAGATTGCGTGAATTATAAAGCGCCTTTCTTAGCCGTGTTGGCCCATAAAAATTGCCGCTGCTGTTTTCTGGGCGCCAGGTGCTTTCCAGCGTAGAGTCATCAAATACTATAGGTGCATCATTGATAATGCTGGCTGCAGTGAAGCCGCTTTCCAGCGCGTTAGTGTAGATAAAAGGTTTGAAGTTTGAGCCAGGTTGACGAGCAGCTTGAGTCGCTCTATTAAAGTGGCTTTGGTAAAAGTCGAACCCACCAACAATGGATAGGATCGCGCCATTCTCTGGTTTGAGAGAGACCAGGGCTGCTTGTGCCAAAGGTAATTGTTGAAACTCCCAGTAATCTTTTGTTTTTTCGTGTACGCGGATAACATCGCCAAGCGCTAAAAACTCTTCCGGCGCTGAGAAGCGTGTGGTCCGGCGGTTTTCAGATATATAGCGCCGAGTATGTGCGAGCCCATGTTTCCAATCAATGTTAATTAAACGACCATCAGCAAGCAGTGCGGTGACGCTTTTATCTTCATTAAAACGGTAGACTGCGGCTGCTTCCAAACCGCCATAGCTGGGTATAGCTTTTAGCGACTTTAGCCAGGGTTCGATATCTATTTCTTTTTCAGTTGGTAGGTTGGTGTCTAGTTGATTGTTGTCCTGGGTGTTCGTTTGCGAATTAGCAGACATGTAACCTACGGGTAATTGCTTTTCTGGCCCCCGATAGCCGTGACGCCGATCATAGTTAATCAGACCGTCAACAATTGCCGTTTGTGCGGCCTTTTGCATGCGGGCATTAACCGTTGTGTAAATTTTGTAGCCGTCGGTGTAGGCGCCATTGCCAATAAGTTCTAGTATTTTTTTGCGAGCTATTTCCGCGACATACGGGGCATCTAGGTCTAAGCTGAATCCGTGGTATGACTCTGTAAGCGGCTCTTGGTTTGCCGCCAGATATTCTTCCTGGCTGATGAAGTTAAGCTTTAGCATGCGCTCAAGAATCCAGTTGCGGCGTTCCAAGGCTCTTTCCGGATTGGCTAGCGGGTTGAATATCGATGGGCCTTTCGGTAATCCGGCAATCATCGCTAGTTGTGCCAGTGATAACTGGTCGATGGTTTTACCATAGTAGACCTGGGCGGCAGCTTGAATGCCGTAGGCCCGGTTGCCTAAGAAGATTTTATTGATATAGAGCTCCAAAATTTCTTGTTTGCTTAGCTCTCTTTCAATTTGTAAGGCCAGTAGTATCTCGTTTAGCTTACGAGTAAAGGTAACTTCTGAGGATAGAAAGTAATTACGTGCGACTTGCATCGTAATAGTGCTACCACCAGGGCCTTTGGTACCGGTCCGGATTAAGTGGGTTACGGCGCGCAGAAAGCCTTTGAGATCAAAGCCATTGTGTGAAAAGAAGCGGTCATCTTCTGCGGCGAGTATTGCATGCACAAAGTTATCTGGTATTTCAGCAAATGTTATCGGTGACCGGCGTTTTTCGCCAAATTGCCCAATTAATTGCTGATCTTGTGAATAGATTCTCAAAGGTGTTTGCAATTGTGTGTCGCGTAGGGTTTCAACTGTAGGCAATTTGGGGCTAAGGTATAGGTACATGCCAGAAAACGCAGCGCCTAGTACGGCGGCTCCTGCGAAAAGTGACCAAAGTAAGAAAATTAATATTGGTTTGGATTTAGGCATTTTTTCTAAGTTAATTAATAAGTTAGGTGTATTTGAAGGTTAGGCGGCCAATTATAAGGCCTTTTCCTTGCGGAACATATGTAAAAGGTTGTTGCAGCGTTAACTTAAAGTGCTATAACATGAAACTCATCTAAGTCACGGAAATAGATAGAAAAATGGGCATTCTGGGCTTCTTGGAACAAAAGACCAAGCCGGTTGTTGGGCTAGATATCAGCTCAACCTCCGTCAAGTTACTCGAGTTGAGCCGTCAGGGCGATCACTTTCGAGTGGAGAGTTATGGGGTGAGAGCATTGCCCCCTAATGCTGTGGTTGAAAAGAACATCAACGAGGTTGAAGCGGTCGCCGAGTGTATCAAAGCGCTCGTCACATCTTCGAAATGCAAGCTGAAGAATGCGGCCGTTGCTGTCGCCGGCTCTGCTGTGATTACTAAGGTTATAGAAATGCCTGGTGATTTAAGCGATGACGCTATGGAAGATCAGCTTTCGCTTGAGGCTGATCAATATATTCCTTACCCCCTCGAAGAGGTCGCTATCGACTTTGAAGTTCAAAAAGTATCTGACCGCGATCCTGATCAGGTAGACGTTTTGCTGGCGGCATGTCGTCGTGAGCACGTTGATTCGCGCGTTGAGTCTTTAGAGGCTGCAGGGCTTACGCCGAAAATCGTGGATGTTGAAGCCTATACAATGGAGCGTGCCTTTGCACTGCTAGCTCAGCAGTTTGAGGAGCAGGAGGATCAGGTGATCGCCATTGTTGATATTGGTTCAACGATGACTACGCTGAGCGTTTTGATTAACGGAACCACTGTTTATACCCGTGAGCAATTGTTTGGTGGTAAGCAGCTTACTGAGGAAATTCAGCGACGCTACGGTCTGTCTGTTGAAGAGGCAGGCTTGGCTAAGAAGCAGGGTGGTCTGCCGGATGACTACGAATCTGAAGTCTTGGAGCCGTTCAAGGCGTCTGTTGTGCAGCAGGTAACGCGGTCGCTGCAGTTCTTTTTCTCGTCCAGTCAATATAACGATATCGATTATGTTGTGTTGGCAGGAGGGGTTGCTGCAATGGATGGGTTGGCCGGGTTGATTGAAGAGAAATTAGGAACGCAAGTGAGTGTTGCCAATCCATTCGTCAATATGTCGGTGTCGTCCCGAGTCAATGCTTCTGCTCTTGCTAATGATGCCCCGTCTCTAATGATTGCTACAGGATTGGCATTGCGGGGGTTTGATTAATGGCGAAGATTAACCTTTTACCTTGGCGCGACGAATATCGTCAGGAAAAAAAGAAAGAGTACCTGACGATCTTGGCCGGGGTGGCGATTGCTGCTGCTGTCGTGGCTTTTGTCTGGATTCAGTCTGTTGATAGCAATATCGAGCACCAGCGTGGTCGTAACCAAATCTTGCAGGCCGAGATCAGTAGATTGGATAAGCAGGTTACAGAGATTCGTGAGCTGCAAAAACGAAAGGATGAGCTTATTGAGCGAATGCGCGTTATTCAGGACTTGCAAGGTAATCGTCCTGTCATCGTGCGGGTGTTCGATGACATCGTTCGTTCTCTTCCCGATGGCGTATATTTCACTGAGATAACGCGTGAGAACATGATTTTATCAATTAAGGGTGTTGCAGAGTCGAACAATCGGGTGTCAAGTTTAATGCGCCGCCTGGATGAGTCTGAGTGGTTTGAAAATCCGAATTTGCTGCGCGTGCAAAAGGTTGAAGGCGCTGATGAGAGTGCTGACTATGTACCCAATGAATTTGAGATGACGATAACGATTTCTACCCCGAAAGAAGATAAGGGGGATGCGTAATGGCCTTGCAGGATACGCTAGACCAATTAAATAATCTGGATTTGTCGGATATAGATTTTGACAGGATTGGCACTTGGCCCATGGCCGGTAAGGTGTTTGTGGCGGTTTTGTTAGCCGCTATCATTATCGGTCTCGGATATTTTCTAAAGGTCAAAGACCTTAATGAAAGTTATGAAAGAGCGCAAAGAGAAGAGATTACGCTAAGGCAAACTTTTCAGAAGAAGTCGCACGATGCTGCAAATTTGGAAGCTTATCGGGAGCAGATGTCTGAAATCGATAAGTCCTTCAGTGCGTTGCTGTCGCAGTTGCCAAGTGATACCGAAGTTCCTGGGCTTCTGGAAGATATTACGGAGCGGGGCTCTTCAAGTGGTTTGAAGATAAATAGTATCGACCTTCAGCCAGAGGTTGTGGGGGAGTTTTATGTTGAGCTGCCTATCAAGATTTCTGTTGAGGGTGGATATCACGATTTTGGTGGGTTTGTTAGTGGTATAGCGGGTCTTCCTCGGATTGTTACCTTACATGATTACAAGATTGTGTCGGATGACGGTTTGCTGACCATGGATATAAATGCGAAGACTTATCGTTATAAGGCTCAGGAAGAAGGAGCTAGTTCCGTCGCGCAAAATAGCAGGAGCTCAACGAAATGATTAGTAAGTATCTAACCATTGGCTTAATTCTCTTGTGTTCTGCTCTCGCTGGCTGTTCTGGTAATCAAGATAATGCAGATTTACGGGCTTATATGGACGAAACATTGCGCAGGCCCGGTGGAGATGTGGAGCCTTTGCCGGCTTTTCGTGCCTACGAAACATTTACCTATAGTGCTGCTACTTTGCGAAGCCCTTTCGATCCACCTGTTAAAATCGTAGAAGAATACATCCTGGGTAAAAAGAGTGATCTAAAGCCTGATTTTAATCGCCAGAAAGAATTTTTGGAGAGCTTTAGTATGAGTTCGCTTCATATGGTAGGGACCATTAAGAAAGACGACACGTTGTGGGCGTTGATTGTTGATGGTCAAGGGGGCGTGC
Organism: Cellvibrionaceae bacterium; assembly: GCA_050290265.1. GTDB lineage: Bacteria > Pseudomonadota > Gammaproteobacteria > Pseudomonadales > Cellvibrionaceae > JBNKFV01. Next base: position 2,995 of record JBNKHI010000008.1, on the reverse strand, counting down.
ACAGGGTGAAGAATGGTAACTATATGGGTAAGGATCACGGCAAGGTGGTTTTGACAACACCGACACAACTGACTGTGGTTGAGATCGTATCAGATGGTTTGGACGGTTGGGTTGAACGGCCGAAAACACTGGAATTAGAAGAGAAGGAATAACGGCATATGAGTATTCGGTACTTTATGACTTCCATAAAAACGGGCGCAAAGGTCGTGCTCGCCATGCTGTTGACAGGCGTTTCTGTACAGAGTGCTTGGGCTACAGTCCTGCAGGACGTGCATTTTTCTGCTCTGCCTGGCCAGCGGTTCGAGGTGCGCCTTGATTTTGATCAGCAGCCTGACACGCCGAAAGGCTATGTCATTGATCAGCCTGCCAGAATTGTGCTGGATTTTCCCGGTGTTGATAATTCATTGACGACGAAAAAATTCCCATTGTCGTTCGGCAATGCACAAAGTGCAGTGGTGCTCTCCGCTGGAGGGCGGACGCGCTTGATTTTGAACATGGTTGAGCTAAGTAATTATCAGACAAGAGTGGATGGTAGTTCTCTAATCGTTGAAGTCGGTGAAAAGCAGGTTGTTTCCGAAGCTTATGCAGCCCGTTCGACCAAAACGCTTGCATCGACCAGTGGCTTTTCTGGAACTAAAGCAAAAGCTGATATCACAAATGTAGATTTTCGACGTGGAAAAGATGGGGAAGGTAAAATTATTATTGATTTGTCAGACCCCCATGTTTCTATCGATGTGGAAGAGCGTGATGGGAAGATAAATGTTAGTTTTCTCGATACTATGCTGCCGCAAGAGTTGCGTCGCCGGTTGGATGTGACCGATTTCGCAACGCCTGTTTCTTATGTTGATGTGAAATACGATGGTCGAGATACGCTGGTAACGGTTGACCCAGAGGGCGTTTATGATTACTTGGCTTATCAGGCCGACAATGAATATGTCATCAGCGTAAAACCGTTGACTGAGCAGGAGCAGGAGGAGTTAAAAAGTAAGTTCGCCTATGTTGGAGATAAGCTTTCTCTTAACTTTCAGGACATCGACGTACGTGCAGTATTACAGTTGATCGCTGACTTCACTGAGTTGAACCTGGTTGCCAGTGATACTGTTGAAGGCAAGATTACCCTTCGTTTGGACAATGTGCCTTGGGATCAAGCTCTTGCTATCGTCTTGAAAACCAAAGGACTGGATAGTCGCCAAATTGGTAATGTGCTGATGGTTGCGCCTGCAGCTGAAATTGCCGAGAGAGAGCGTCAAGAACTTGAAACTCAGCGTCAGTTGCAAGAGTTGGCACCGCTGCGCACTGAGTTTGTTCAAGTTCTGTACGCAGATGCAGAAGAGCTGTTTAAATTGTTTAAGGTTAAAGAAGGCCAAAATACCAATAACAGCGGCAATAATAATGGCCCTGCTACTGCGAGTATTTTGTCTGAGCGCGGCAGTGCTATTGTCGATAAGCGCACCAATTCGATTATTTTAACGGATACGGAAGAAAAGATTTCTGCTTTCCGTAAGTTGATCAAGCAGATTGATATTCCTATTCGTCAGGTCATGATTGAGGCGCGCATCGTCACGGCTAACTCGGATTTTGCTAAAGAGCTTGGTGTTAAATGGGGCGCCGAAGGTTTTGAAGTGTCTGATAGTGGGCAGAATGCGTTTGGTTTTGGTGGTTCTCGAAACATTAATGTCGGTGACGGTATGGTTTTTGGGGATTTTATTGACTTTGATGGTGATGGCCAGCTTGAAGAGATTCTGCTAAATGACACTACCGCGGTTGATTTGGGTGTGCTAAATCCTGCGGGCTCATTTGCGTTCTCTGTGTTAAGCGATAATTTCTTTGTCGATATGGAATTGTCTGCTTTAGAAGATTCTGGCTATGCGGAGATTGTGTCGCAGCCTAAAGTAATCACCGGGGACAAGCAGGTTGCTTTTATTCAGTCGGGTAAAGAAATCCCTTATCAAGAGGCGAGTGCCAGTGGTGCGACTACTACAGCATTTAAAGAAGCTGTCTTGAAATTAGAGGTGACCCCTCAAATCACACCCGATAACAGAATTATTATGTCGCTAAAGATAAATCAGGATTCTGTTGGTGATGTCGATACGGCGAGCGATATTCCAATTATTGATGTCACACAGCTGGAAACAAAAGTATTGGTCGGTAATGGTGAAACTATCGTGCTGGGCGGCATATTCCAAAACCAGACGGTCAATGGTGAAACTAAGGTGCCATTGTTAGGTGATATCCCTGTGCTGGGGCGTTTGTTCAAAAAGACCTCGCAATCTGAGCAGAAGCGTGAATTGATTATCTTCATTACGCCTCGGATTCTTGCTCCAACCATGACTAACTAATCTGTCTATGTCCCCAGTCAGTACTATCATTCTTATCGGCCCCATGGGGGCCGGTAAGTCTACTATTGGTCGTCAGCTGGCCCATCACTTGCGTTTCCAGTTTGTTGATACCGATCGGATTATTGAAGATAGAACCGGTGCAGACATTCCGTGGATATTTGATGTGGAGGGCGAAGAGGGGTTTAGAAAAAGGGAGACCTCGGTGCTGTCTGAGTTTCTGAGTCAGGACAATACCGTGCTTGCGACGGGTGGAGGGGTTGTCGTAATGCCCGAGAATCGTGACTTACTGGCTCGCTCTTCCGGAGTAGTCTATTTGACCGCCAGTCTTGAGCGGTTGGTTGATCGTACAGCTAAGGATAAAAAACGCCCGTTGTTGCAAGTCCCCGATCCTCGAGGGCGCATTGCGGAGTTGCTCGCTGAGCGCGATCCGCTTTATCGGGAGGTGGCTAATGTTGTTATTGATACGGATCGCTTGGGTGCAAAAGCGATCGTCGATGAAATTGTCAAGCAGCTGGGCTGTTCTTAATTCTTTTTAGTTTATTCCTATTTCTTTCCCATCATTTAAGTGACTGTCTTCCCTGTGATAGAGTCGCCCACCTACTTTATTAAATCTACGTATATACGTTTAATGCTAGAGCAAATGTTATGAAAACTCT
>JBNKHI010000007.1:0-102034 GCA_050290265.1 Cellvibrionaceae bacterium | reverse complement strand
GACATTATCAGCATCGGATTTGATAACACGTATTACCAACACCCCAGACTAGCAACCGCCTGCCGGAGACACCCTAATGAACGCTTTAGCCTTACACAAAGAATTTCACATTCTCCCTAACGGGTTCACAGTCAATACTCATGTTGCCAGTGCTCGGTTACAAGTTGTGACACTGAACCAAGACACCGTCAGCAGTTTTAAACGCATTTGTGAAGACATGAATGTTCAATCTGTGGAATATAAACCCTTTCTGCGTTTTGCGCTGGCCGACGCATTGGACAAACTCACAGGGTTCACTTTAGGTCGTTTCCTATTGGCGACGCTGCATGATCGTAATACTGGCGCATTCTTACTCGAATATGCTGACCAACCAGAAAACACAGAAGAGGCCAATCAGCTGGGGGATTTTCACGTTCTGTTGTCTACGGCAATTTCTCACTTATGCGGCCTGCCAAATTTTGACGCTATGCACGGCAAATTCTATGCACGCTTCACTGTAGAAAATAAAGACAACAGTGACAGTTATTTACGCAAAGCGCACCGTCGTATGGAGCTTCATAACGATGGAACTTATGTTAACGAGCGCACGGATTTTGTGTTAATGATGAAAATGGCCGAAGAAAATATGGAAGGCGGTGATTCATTGTTGCTGCATCTGGATGATTGGCAGGATCTGAATAAATTTTACCGTCACCCGTTGGCAAAACAAAACATTGTCTGGGGAGCTCCACCCAGTAAAAATATTGACTACAAAATCGAGCATCCCGTATTTTTCGAAGAAGATAGCCAGGGCAAGCCATTGATGCTGTTTATTGATCAGTTTGCAGAGCCACAAAATCGAGCCCAGGGTTTATATCTGTATGAAATGGGAGAGTCCCTAGAAAACGAAAAGAACTGTATTAATATTCGTGTTCCCGTAGGCTCAATGCTAGTCATTCACAACCACTTCTGGCTGCACGGTCGTGACAAATTTGTCGCACACGAAGGTCTGCGCAGAGAACTGTTACGCCAGCGTGGTCATTTCACCAAGTAAACCATCAACTTCGGGAGCAGCGTTGTGAGCAGTACAGATTACGATTACGTTATTATCGGCGGCGGGATTGTCGGCTTATCCACCGCCATGCAGCTGCAACAGCGCATGCCTCAAAAGAAAATTTTAGTCGTTGAAAAAGAAGATGAGTTTGCCAAGCATCAGACCGGTCACAACAGCGGCGTAATTCACGCCGGAGTTTATTATGCACCTGGAAGTATGAAAGCAGATTTCTGTAAACGTGGGGTCGCTGCAACGCTCTCATTCTGTGCAGAACATAACATCACTGTAGAGCAATGTGGCAAGCTTCTGGTTGCCACCAACTGCATTGAGTTAGAGCGTATGCAGGCACTGTTTGAGCGCTGTCTGCAAAACGGATTAGATGTAGAAATACTCGACCAACAGCAGTTAAAAGTCCGCGAACCAAACATTACTGGGCTGGGTGCTATTTATGTGAAAACCACCGGCATTGTCAATTATCAGCAAGTTAGTACTGCAATGGCCAAGGTGTTTAACTCACTGGGTGGCACCACGGCGCTAAACAGTAAGGTCATTGGTTTACTGGAATCCAAAGATAACATCAAGGTGACCCTTAACCAGCGGGGTGACATTAAAAACCTGACCACGGATTTTTTGATCACCTGCTCCGGCTTAATGGCAGACCGAATGACAAAAATGTTGGGCATACCCACTGACTTTCAAATCATTCCGTTTCGCGGTGAGTACTACCAACTTCCAGCCAAGTACAACAACATCGTCAATCATCTGATTTACCCCATACCAGATCCAGAGCTACCATTTTTGGGCGTTCATTTGACACGGATGATCGACGGTTCAGTCACTGTCGGCCCTAACGCTGTGCAAGGATGGAAGCGCGAAGGCTATGGAAAAATCAATGTTAGCCTTCCCGATATTTGGGATATGGTCAAGTTCAAGGGTTTTTGGAAGGTACTACAGAAACACCTTAAAACCGGCCTGGTAGAAACCTACAATTCCTGGTGGAAACCCGGCTACCTAAAGCTGGTGCAAAAATATTGCCCTCAAATCTGCGTTGACGACCTTCAGCCCTACCCCGCAGGTATTAGAGCACAGGCAGTGTTAAAAGACGGTTCCTTGGTACATGACTTCTTATTCGCAGAAAGCCCCAGAAGCCTACATGTTTGTAATGCTCCATCACCCGCAGCAACATCAGCCATTCCAATAGGCGAGTACATTGTGAATAAACTAGACCCTCAATCCTGATTTGAGGCCATATTCAGCCAGCGGATGCTGTTGTTGACTATGGCGCGCTATTTGATGACGTTACAGCATCAAGTTTGAGTGCTCGCAAACAAGACAGTTATGCGCGCGAATTCCATACCGCACTGCAAACAACTACTCCCCCAAGCCTCATAGCCCGCAAGCACACGCATCCAGGCAGGGAAATTGTGCGAGCCCAAGAACAAAAAAAGCTCCCGAAGGAGCTTTTTTTGTTTATACAGATGTAAAATTAAGCCAACACAGACAACACACGGCTAGTGATTTCATCAACAGAGCCCACACCTTCAATGCGAGCGCACTTTACACTGTTGCCGCCCTTGGCCTCCAAGTCGCGGTAAAATGCTACTAACGGTTCAGTTTGCGCATGATAAACGTCGAGGCGTTTACGTACGGTCTCTTCGGTGTCATCAGCACGCTGTACTAAAGGCTCACCCGTTTCGTCGTCCAGACCTGCTTGCTTTGGTGGGTTGTGCTCTACGTGATAAACCCGGCCAGAAGCCTCATGCACACGGCGGCCACTCAAACGTGACACAATTTCTTCGTCATCAACATGAATTTCAAGGACATAGTCAATAGGAATACCCGCGTCTAACAACGCCTCTGCTTGAGGGATTGTGCGAGGAAAGCCGTCAAACAAAAAACCTTCGGCGCAATCATCCTGAGAAATACGCTCCTTTACCAGGGCAATGATCAAATCATCCGAAACCAAGCCGCCACTTGCCATAATATCTTTCGCTTTAATACCCAGCGGAGTACCTGCTTTTACAGCCGCTCGTAGCATGTCTCCGGTAGAGATCTGCGGGATATTAAACTTTTCCATAATACTTTTGGCTTGAGTGCCTTTTCCGGCACCCGGGGCACCCAACAAAATAATACGCATTAGCTAGCTCCTTTTATCGGCTAGTTTTATCTCTCTTCAGAAGTAATACCGACGACAACGTCTTCGATTCAACTGCAGTCAGACAGGGTTAATAAACGGTAAATTAATGAGGCGGTAAGATACACGCCCAACCCCTTAATCACAAGCCGGAAGCTCGCTAAAGCCACCTGTTAGGGTCATTTTTTAACCAGAGTTAACTGCGTAAAGCTAACCAAAAGTATTAATTTCTTGTGCATCAAGCAGAAATACCAGCTATAAATTAATAAGCGTGCGATGGCACTAGGCGCAATAATTGCTTTATGGTAGTTGCGTACTCTTGTGACGCAAAGCTTGTTTTAAGTGACAGCTAAGTCACAGACTATACCGGGTCACGCATGGTGTAATTCCTCGAAACGATTACGACAATCAACACCAAGGAAATTGACGTTATGAAATTAAGTGAACTCACCCAACACTGGCAAGACGCCGCTGGCGGCAAACTAACCCACCATAGCTATTCGATTCACCTGCCTTTAGAGGATGCGGCTAAACTGGAAGCATTGTCGGAAATGTATCCGCGTTTATCTACGGAAAACCTCATTACCGATATTCTGACTGCAGCGTTGGCCGACCTTGAGAGCACCCTGCCTTATGTTAAGGGTGACACGGTGATTGCTCTGGACGAAGAAGGCGACCCAATCTACGAAGATGTAGGCCCAACACCACAATTTCTGGAGCTGAGCCGCAAGTACTTAACGGCATTAAAAAAGCAGCCCTGCTGACGGCACTATTCGCCGAAGTCAGGCTTTTTGCTATACGATGTTAACGTGGCGGATCGACGCGATCATGCATTGAGCTGTTGACCCTGAACCAACCTGCCACACTGTAGCGGTCGTTTAACGCGGGTAATACCTCGTGAGGAAACTCCTCACTCAAAAATATCACTAGCGTTCCGGCTCGTGGATTGACGGTGGTAATCAAGCGCCCCTCTTCGTGTGGGTCATAGATCAGTAACTCCCCCCCATCACCTGGCTTCCAGTCATTATTGAGATAAAAAACGGTAGACAAAATACGATTTGCCTGGCCCTTGAAAGCATCCATGTGCTTGGCATAAAAAGCACCCTGTGCATAGTGCGCAAAATGGCTCTCATAACTAAAGAGCCCCAGAAACAAGTCGCGATTCAAACTTAGACGCAAGCCTTCCATCCACTGCAACCAGAGCTGCTCTTGAGGATCGCTGCCGTTAATCCAGCGGATTTCATCACCGCGAATGTCCGGCGCTTCGGTATTATCCGCTCCTCGCCCAATACTGGCGGGCTTAAAAGCTCTCTCAGGGATATTGTTAACAACTGCTCTGAGGCAATCAGTCAGCCGCTGAAGTCCGGCATTTTCGAGTACGCAATAGCCGTCAATAGTAATTTTTTCAGCAATTTGCTTATACAGTGCCGCGTCTTGCAGCAGCAAAAGAGAAGATGACATAGGTGGGCGCCACCGAGTGAAGGTGGCGCATTGTAGGGTAAAAGCACGGATTGTAAATAGTCTTTATGACAAGATTCGACAGCACTAAATAAAGCTGTGCTACTACGTATTCTTCTCTGAGCGCTTAGCTTGCTCCCAAAAGATATCCAACTGTTCTGCAGAGACATTCTCAACGGCCAAGCCTTTACCTGCTAATGCTGACTCCATTGTGCCAAATCGACGATAGAATTTCTGATTAGCCTGACGCAGGGCGGTTTCGGCATCAACACCCAAATGGCGGGCTAAGTTAACCACAGTAAACAATAAATCCCCCACTTCGTCCTGAACAGACGGTGCATCATTTTGGGTCATTGCCTGCGAAAGCTCACCAATTTCTTCCATAATTTTCTGTTGCACACCTTGACAGTCCGGCCAATCAAAGCCAACTCTTGAAGCCCTCTTCTGTAATTTTTGCGCCCGCGTCAACGCCGGCAACCCCACAGGAACGTCATCAAGAATATTGTGTTTACCCTTTTTTGCCCGCTCTTGTTGCTTTATGTCTTCCCACCGCTGCTTTACACCCTTAGAGTCATCTGATTCAGCGTCGGGGCCAACTTCGCTAGCCAGTGTGCCGTTAGGAAAGACATGTGGATGCCGACGTACAAGCTTTTCAACCAGTGCGGAGACTATGCCCTGAAAATCAAATCGCCCCTCTTCTCGAGCCAACTGACTGTAAAAAATCACTTGAAATAACAAGTCGCCCAGTTCTTCCGGGAGATGGCCAAAGTCTTCACGTTCGATAGCATCCGCAACTTCATAAGCTTCTTCTATGGTTGAGGGTACAATGGTTCGGTAGCTTTGCTTTAAATCCCAGGGACAACCCGTTTTGGGTTTGCGTAAACGTGCCATTAGGTACAGCAAGTCCTCCAGACTATAAGGGCTGGTATTGCTGGGAACGTACTTCGTTGGGTCGGTCATAATTGCCTTAGGATAATTTTCTGCGAGCCGATGCAATATTGGGTAGCTGGTTGAGTCGCGCCAAGATACGACTGAGCTCGGCAAAACTACGTATTTCAATATGCAAAAGCATATCCACTGTATTTTTACGCTTGTCAGAAGTGGTTTGCATGGCCGTCACATTGATATGTTCACGATCAAGCAATGCTGTGACATCCTTAAGTAAGCCGTAACGGTCGAAGGCTTCGATCATTACCTCAACCGAATAATAATTTTCCGGCGCCTCACCCCAATCGACTTTGATGATTCGCTGAGGCTCATCCGACTGCAACTGCAAAATTGTATGACAGTCTTGCCGATGTATACCGACACCATTGCCCTGCGTTATGTATCCGATAATGGCATCACCAGGTACAGGTTTGCAGCAACCGGCAATATGGGATAACAGGTTCCCCACACCATCGATATAAATGTCTGAGCCGGCTTCAGAATGCGTACGACGCTTGATCTGAATTTCAGGCTCTTTTACATTTTTTAGCAACCGCTGGGCAGCATTTAAAACATGACCCACACCAATATCACTAGCACCAACTGCAGCATAAAGATCATCCAGCGACTCCATGTGCAGCGCGTTAGCCAGCGCTTTAAAATTTAAATCCAGCAAGGCTAAACGCTTAAACTCACGATCGAGCAGTGCTTGACCCTCGGCGATATTTTGGTCTCTGGCCTGTTGCTTGAACCAGTGCTGGACTTTGGAGCGCGCCCGCGCGGTCTGCAAATACTCTAGTGCAGGGGATAACCAATCCCGACTGGGAGCCTCGCGTTTACCGGTTAACACTTCCACTTGATCGGAGGTTTTTAAGGGGTGATTTAGGGGCACTATGCGCCCATTGACAATAGCCCCGCGGCAACGATGTCCAATGTCTGTATGGATTTTATAAGCGAAATCCAGAGGCGTTGCTTTTTGTGGCAGGTCGACCACATGGCCTTCTGGTGTAAACACATAGATACGATCCTGCGAAATGGAGCTGCCAAGATCGTCACCTAAAGAATCGCCGCCCAATTCGTCATGCCACTCAAGCACTTGGCGCAACCAAGCAATTTTTTTCTCATAACTATCGCCGACACCATCTTTATCGGTGCCCTTGTAGAGCCAGTGCGCACACACCCCAAACTCAGCGTCTTCGTGCATAGCATGAGTGCGTATCTGCACTTCCAGTACTTTATTTGCTGGGCCTATTACGGCGGTGTGCAATGAGCGGTAACCGTTCTCTTTCGGCGAAGCAATATAGTCATCAAACTCATTAGGGATATTGCGCCAAAGGCTATGAACGATCCCCAGGACACCATAGCAATCCCGTACCGTTGGTACCAATATTCGCACAGCGCGAACATCATAAACTTGTGAAAAGCTGATATCTTTGCGCTGCATTTTCTTCCAAATGCTATAAATATGCTTGGCGCGGCCGTTGATTTCAGCGTGAATCCCGGCTTCTGTCAGCTGTTCTTGAAGCTGAGCGATAACATCAACAATAAAATTCTCACGATCCAGACGCCTGCCATCCAACTGTTTGGCAATACTCTTATAAGCCTCGGGCTGCAAGTACCTAAACGACAGATCTTCCAGCTCCCACTTAATATGCCCAATACCCAGCCGGTGAGCCAATGGCGCATAAACATCCGCCACCTCTTTAGCGACAGCACGACGCTTTTGCTCGCTGGCATTTTTCACGGCGCGAATGGCGCAGGTGCGCTCGGCAAGCTTGATAAGCGCAACACGCACATCATCGACCATAGCGACTAACATTTTGCGAATGTTTTCTGCCTGTGCTTCAGACTGACGCCCGAATACCACATCGCTGGAATCGTTGCGCAGCATAGAGATCGCCGCCATCTGCGTCACACCGTGAATCAAATTCGCAACTACATCGCCAAATTCACTGCGTATTTCGTCGCATTCAACTTTGCCTTCACGCACGGCTCGATAAAGGATAGCCGCGGTCAACGTTTCAGCATTTAGCTGTAAATTAGCCAGTATTTCGGCCATTTCCAGCCCAGTATGATAACTGCTCGCACCATTAGCCCACGCATGTCCCTTACCATGTGAGTGCTCCAGAGCTTTAGCACGCTGGCAGGCAAGTAATACCGTATCTTTAGCTTTTTGATCAGAAAATGGCGTACTCGCCTCGATACGCTGCAACCAGGCAGCGATATCTACCTGACCGTCGTCTTGAATTGGATGCTCTTCTCTTACTTTAACCATAACTGTTATTCTTGGTGTGACTGTACAGTGCCCATGCTATGAGCACTGAAGAGGTACCCCAAACTCATTCAACCTGTTGTTAACGACTGAACCGGGCGATAGCCTCGATATGCGCTGTTTGTGGGAACATATCAAGCACCCCAAAATGAGTCATTGTATACCCACCCTTGACCAATACTGCGGCATCGCGGGCGAAGGTTGCCGGGTTACAAGACACGTAGACAAGCGCTCGCGGCGCCAAGTTCAACAAATAGCCTATTGCCTGTGCCGCACCCATTCGAGGAGGGTCTAGTAGCGCCAAGTCTATGCCATCTTTGTGCCAGTTTGCTTGACCTTTATCATCGGACAAATCTTCCGCCACAAAAGAAAGATTATTTAATCCATTACGCAAAGCATTTTCTTTGCCTCTCTCAACCATTGTGGCATCAGCTTCAATAGCGATAACTTCACGAACAAGCCTGGCTAAAGGCAAACTAAAATTACCCACACCACAAAACAAATCCACAACCCGGTCAGTTGGTTTTGGGGCTAACAGTTCCAAAGCCAGATCCACCATCTTTGTATTAACTTCCCGGTTAACCTGCGTAAAATCGAGAGGACCAAATCCAACTTCCAGATCCTGATTCGGTAAAGGGTAAGCGTAGCGGGTATTGCGCACCTCGCCGTGGATATCCGTCAACACTGAGCTTTCTTTCTTTGGCTTTAACCAACAATCTAGATCATAGCGTTCCATTAAACGCTGCAACGCAGCTTCCGCTGAAGCATCTATATTGGCAATCGTTCGTAAAACCATCACCGTCTTATTTGGAGTAGCTAATAGCTCTACATGGCTAACTGCCCGCGAGTCGCTACAATGATGCTGCAACCAATCGCGCAATGGCGCTAACAACGTTACCAGTGAGGGCTCAAGCACATCGCACTGCTGAATATTGACAATCGCTTTACTTTGCTTCGCCCGAAAACCTAACTGTACAGTCACCTGACCTTTGCGGGTCTCATACCAGATAGACAGCCGGCAGCGATAGCGATAGCCCCATGGCGGTGAAATGACAGGCGGCAGAACATTCTCAGGCTGTATGCCGCCCAACCGAGCCAACTGTTCCAGCGCTGCAGTCTCTTTCAGGCCGACCTGAGCGAGGTGCGCAATATGTTGTGCATTACACCCTCCGCATTCATTATAGTGTGGACACGCAGGTTCTATTCGATCAGGGCTACTACTAAGCACATTGGTTACCGTAGCCTCAGCAAAGCGACTACGAGCATTATCAATTCGAGCTTCTACCTGCTCACCAGGCAGTGCATCAGTGACAAAGACCACCCCACCTTCATCGCGAGCAACACCTCGTCCATCGGCACTCCAACTGTCGATAGTGAGTGTTTTTATTGGGTTATTCCGAGCTACTGAAGCCTTTTTTACGTTCGGCTTAAAGTGTTTAGGCCCTGAAGACAGGTTTTTATTGCGCTTCATTAAACAACCCTGACGAGAGATAGCGATCCCCTCTATCACAAATGATCGCGACAATAACCGCATTATCCAATTCCGCATTTAAACGGAGCGCTGCGGCCACTGAGCCACCAGACGAGACGCCACAAAAAATGCCCTCTTCTCTAGCCAGTGCTCGCATAGTATCTTCAGCCTCTCTCTGGCCCATATTGACAACCTTGTCCACCCTTGCGGCATCAAAAATACTGGGCAAATATTCTTTCGGCCAACGCCGAATCCCAGGAATACTTGCACCCTCGTCAGGCTGCAGACCGACAATCTGGATATCCGGGTTCTGTTTTTTTAAAAAGGCAGAAGTGCCCATAATCGTGCCAGTAGTACCCATAGAACTGACAAAATGTGAAATAGTGCCATGCGTCTGACGCCAAATTTCAGGGCCCGTACCTTCAAAGTGGGCTAATGGATTGTCAGAATTCCCAAACTGGTCAAGCACCGTACCTAACCCTTGCGCTTCCATTGACTTAGCCAAATCCCTCGCACCTTCCATTCCCTCCTCCTGAGTGACCGTAATTAATTCAGCCCCATACGCTGCCATAGAGGCTTTACGCTCCTCAGTGGCGTTTTCAGGCATAATCAGGGTCATGTGGTACCCCTTAATCGCGGCAGCCATTGCCAACGCAATACCCGTATTACCACTGGTAGCTTCTATCAAGCGATCCCCAGGCTTTATATCACCTCGCTCCTCTGCCTTTTTAATCATCGACAGCGCCGGCCGGTCTTTGACAGAACCCGCGGGATTATTACCCTCCAATTTAACCAATATTGTATTGGTGCTATTGCCGGGCAGGCGCTGCAGCCGCACTAAGGGAGTTTCACCAATGCATGATTCTATCGTGGGAAAAGCTATATCAACCATAAACAACCTAAACGGTATTATTTGTCATATACCCATTTTACGGGTACGGAAATGCAAAGCAGGCTATTTTACGCATGAATATGCTATGGTGAAACCTAATATAAATGCGTTCTGCATTGCCTAACAAATGGACTTATGGATTTCTAGCATCGCACAATGTTTACACGTAGCCTTTCTGACCAAATATACAAGCTAACGCTAATACCAGTATTAGTCATATCCTTAACATTGGGCGCCAGCCTCTCGTACCTACATATACGACACATCAATGCAATGAAGAGTCAATATGTGCAAACCCTATTTGCGCATATTGCGCGAGAGCTCGCGCCAGTACTACAAAATGCAAGAAAACCTGCAAGAGATCAGATTACTCGGCTAATTATCGAAAACGATGTAATCACCAACATCAATATTTTCAATCGAGAGAAACAATTAGTATTCCACCAAGGCGCCACAACAATTGGTGAACCAAGCTTTAGCCCGTTTCGACCCCAAAATGTCGATTTCCAAACTCCTCATTTATCCTATCCCATTATGGGGACCGAGCATAAACAACCGATTGGCTGGATTTATGCCGAGATAAACACTAATTTTTTTGATGTCCTACAATACCAAACCCATGCTCTCGTATTACTAGTCGTACTATTTGCCTTCCTTGTAGCATTAGCACTGTCAACAATATTTTCTCGCCGCTTATTAGTACCAGTAAAAACACTGACACAAGCAATCGAAACCATTGGCAGCGGTGTCTACGATCACAAAACATCAATACCCGGCCACAATGAATTTAGTCAGCTAGCCAATAGCCTAAACCTAATGGCTAATCGAATAGCGAGCACCCAACAAGAACTTCAAAACCATATTGACCAATCTATTGAAGACATGCACGAAACCCTGGAAACAATAGAAATTCAAAATGTTGAACTAGATATAGCACGCAAACAGGCACTAGAAGCAAGTCGAATAAAATCAGAGTTCCTCGCCAATACCAGCCATGAAATTCGAACACCTCTAAATGGCATTATTGGTTTCACCAATTTGATGTTCAAAACTGAGCTTGATAATCAACAGTTAGAATACCTGCGCACAATTGAAAACTCTTCACAAAACCTACTCGCCATCATCAATGACATTCTCGACTTTTCGAGAATCGAGTCTGGAAAATTATCTCTCAGCAAAGTTGCGTTTAATGTGCGTCAACTAGTCGAAGAAACACTGCAAATACTCGCCACGATGGCCAACGAGAAAAGCTTAAACCTTATTTATTTCATGGACCCAAAAACACCCGCCGAAGTTATTGGCGATCCTCTAAGGTTACGACAAATCCTGACAAATCTTATTAATAATGCTATTAAATTTTCTCACAGCGGCAATATACTCATTCACATTGCACCGGAGAATAATAACGAAACACGTACCGAGATAAAATTTTCCGTTACCGATTATGGGGTTGGAATCCACCCAGAAAAAGCAAACCACTTATTTCAAGCATTTTCACAGATTGACGACCCCAATTCGCGCAAGCAAAGTGGCAGCGGTTTAGGATTGGCGATTTCCAAAGGTTTGGTCGAAAAAATGGAGGGTAATATTGGGTTGGAAACAGAGTACGAGAAAGGTAGTCGATTTTGGTTCACTGTTTGGCTAGAAAACAATCCTCAGCCTACACATTCATCGTACAATGAATTAAGCAATCGCCATCTAGTTATTATTGAAGAGAACAAAGACGCATACTTACAACTCAAGCAAATGGCAAGATGCTGGAACGCAAAGACTTTTCGTATTCCACAGTTTGCAAAGCTGGAAAAAACCCTTAAAAAAATACTCAGTAAAACGCAACCTTTACCATTATTGATATACTCTACAAGCTCATCTCACCTGCATCAGCAAGAAGCAAATACCACATTAACAAAACTTCAAAACGCAAGAATACTGTGCCAGTGTCCTATCATTTGCCTCAGCCACCCTAACGAACAACGGCGCTTACAGGCTCTTGGCAACACCGAAGGCTTATATTTTCTCAACAAGCCTGTACTGCACGACAGGCTGTATCGGATGATCTGTAGTCAGCTTAAAATCGAATCTCAACTTAGTTACCAACCTGACCCGCAAATTCCACAATCACGTGTCGTTGTAACACAGCAATTAAGTGTTCTTGCAGTAGATGATAATAGAGCCAATTTATTACTTGTTAGCGAGTTTCTCAATAATCTCGGCGCAAATGTAACTACAGCAAAAAGTGGTGAGGAAGCGATTGAAGCGACACGAAAGGAGCAGTTTGACCTGATATTCATGGATGTCCAAATGCCCGAAATAGATGGACTGGAGGCGACCCAAAAAATACGCGCTCAGGAACCACAGGGCAAGAGAACACCTATAGTCGCGTTAACTGCGCATGCACTAGATGAACAAAAAGGTTCTTTGCTACTCGCGGGCATGGATGACCTTTTAAGCAAGCCAATTAGTCAAGAACAGTTAGCCATAGTTATTGGACGCTGGTGTAAAGACTTCACCCCAAACACAGCAACAGAGATACAGAACACACCGATATTTGAAAACCCCAGCGTAAAAGGGATACCTTCGCAACGAGGGCCCGTTGACTTGGCAGAATGTCTCAAACTCAGTAACTACAAGCAAGACTTGGCCTCGGACATGCTTGCCATGCTACTTGATGCAATTCCTCAAGAAATAGATAGTATCGCGACTAGCTATGAGAGCAAAGATTACCTAGCCCTTGCTGAGAAAATACATAAACTCCACGGTGGCTGCTGTTATGTTGGCGTACCAACGCTTAAGGGAATCGCGGCACTCCTAGATAATGCTTTAGAAAAAAAGCAGTGGCACATGGTCGAAAACAATATAGGTACACTTTTTGAAGCGCTCAATGAGCTAAACGAATGGGGAAATGAACACGATCTAGAGGCACTCTTTGAACGCTAGCGAACACACTCACGAGCAAAAATCTCTTGCTTACAACAGTAGTAAGCTCTTTAGATTATGGCGTGATTACGAGCCTCCTTAGCCTGGAGCGGCTAGTCCTACAGCCTAATAGCAGATGTAATTTAAAAAGCTTTTTTCAAAAACTTAAATAATAGCCACATAGGCAATAGCGTAGCATCTTTCATCCGACAGACTGACAAGCACCTGCGTTCCACCTAACCTTTTTAATTGTTCAGCAGCACCGCCCGACAACGTACATTCAGGCGCGCCAGTCTCAGAATTATTGCTTATCTCAATGTGCTGCCAAGATACTCCGCGACCAATGCCAGTTGATAACGCCTTGGCCACTGCCTCCTTCGCCGCAAACCGCTTTGCTAAATAAGTTATAGATTGGCTACGCTGATCAAATTTATCTTGTTCAAAAGGGGTAAGAATGCGTTTAACAAACCGAGCCCCCAAACGCGTATACGAGTCACGTATGCGTTCAATTTCTACAATATCAGTTCCTATTGCTATCATTCTGAAAAAGACCGAAAAAGTTCGCGACTTTTAATTGGCTTACTCCCCAAATGCGGAGCCAAAGCTAGGCGCGCTATTTTTTTTGCAGTTTGGCGGACTACCCCATCACTATATTCGCCACTAGCTACACCACGAAGAACACGTCCAGAAAAAACGTCGGTGCGGGTAGAAAAATCAGTGACGAAACCAGATTCGGACTCAAATCTGTAATACAACTCGTCGTCAATGGCTAACCCCGTATCGGCAGCATGCTGCCAATCAATGCCATAACCAAGCTCATCCAGTAACAAGAATTCGAAATGTCGTAATGTCGCTTCCATATCATTATCACCACGAAGCGAATCCAACACAGCACGATAAGCTTCATAAATTTCAGGGTGAGGGAGTCCCGGTTGAAGTAGTCGATCAAGAATTTCGTTGACATAAAGCCCGGCAAACATATTCAACCCTGGCAGAGAAAAGCTCATACCAGCAATTTCAAAATGCGTAATTGATTTTAATTCTGCTTTTCCCGACCAGGATACAACCACTGCTGTAAATAACTGTACAGGAACACGGCTTTTAGACTTTCTTCGCGCCCCTTTGATAATACCAGCAACGAGGCCATGATCACGACTAAGAATATTGACAATTAAACTTGTTTCACTGTACGGACGCGAATGCAAAATAAAAGCTGGCTGCAATTCCACGCGCATAAGACACTCAATCTAACTTTTATATCGAGACGAACTGATACGCAACCTGGCACCAATACAAAGCTTACACATCGTCATAACCTAAGCTGCGCAGAGCTCTCTCATCATCAGACCAGCCAGACTTTACTTTCACCCAAAGTTTTAACATGACCTGACTACCAAACAAAAGCTCCATATCTTTACGCGCTTGCTGCCCAACCTGTTTTATACGGTCACCCTTATCCCCAATTAATATTCTCTTTTGACCATCCCGCTCTACCAATATCAGTGCATTGATAAATAATACGTCACCTTCATGGGAGAAATCTTCGATCTCCACAGCCATCTGATAAGGAAGTTCCTCACCTAATTGACGCGTTATTTTTTCGCGGACAATTTCCGCAGCCAAGAAACGAGAACTCCGATCGGTGATTTGATCTTCTGGAAAAAGGTGCGCAGCTTCGGGCAGATGCGATTCTATGAGTACCTGCAAACGATCAAGATTGTCATTACCTAAAGCGGATATAGGCACTATTTCTGATTCAGGTAATGCGACACTCAATTTTTGCAAGTGCGGCAACAGAGTTTGCTTATCATCTATAAGATCAACTTTATTCACCGCAATAATAATGGGGCAAGACAAGGCTTTCAGTCGCTGCGCAACAAGTTCATCCTCAGGCGTCCACTGCAACTTATCAACGACAAAGACAACTACATCAACGTCGACAATAGCGGTTGTAGCCGCGCGATTCATATAGCGATTGATTGCCTTGTCATGACCCACGTGCATACCTGGAGTATCAACATAAATAGCCTGTATGTTGTTTTCCGTTTTAATGCCAAGCACATTATGTCGAGTCGTTTGCGGCTTACGGGATGTAATGCTTATTTTTTGTTGCAAAATATGATTCAGTAAAGTTGACTTGCCGACATTAGGGCGCCCAACGATTGCAACGTAGCCACACTTGTGTGCATTACTCCGGCCCATCATCATCGCCCCTTGTTCTTGGTTTTAACGGGAGTCTTAGACTGCATCGCCTTTAATGCTTCCGTAGCTGCCAGTTTTTCGGCCGCCCTGCGGTTAGTAGCCTCAGCATAAACAGGTTTAGCCAACCCGCTAACCAGGCACTCTACTTTAAAGATTTGAGAGTGGGCCTCGCCGGAAGTATCAACGACCTTGTACTCAGGCAACGGTTTCTTTTGCGCCTGTAAAAGCTCTTGCAACCGGGTCTTGGCATCTTTGACGTTGACATCCAACGTTAAATTTTCCAATCGAGACAAATACCACCGGATAATACTTTCCTGGCATACACCCATTCCAGCATCCAAGTAGATCGCTCCGATTATCGCTTCTACTGAATCAGCAAGAATAGAGTCGCGCCGGGATCCACCACTTTTCATTTCTCCATCACCTAAAGTCAGCACACTACCCAGTTGAAGTTCGCGCGCTATTTCAGCAAGCGTTTCACCCTTCACTAACTGGGCACGTAAACGACTTAGCTGACCTTCTTTAGCTTGCACAAAATGCTTAAAGAGGTACTCACCGATAGTAAAATTAAGAATAGAATCGCCGAGAAACTCCAGGCGCTCATTATTTTGCGCAGCCGCACTGCGATGAGTAAGAGCCAAGCTGAGCAGATTTTTATCTGCAAACTCATAGCCCAATCTGTCCGTTAAGCGCTGATAATCTATTTTACTTAGCACGTGGGGTACAACACTCCCCTGGAAACTTGCTATCCAGAACATTATTAAAACTAACCACAGCGTCTACATTATAAAACATAGGAACACGGACTTCGTAATTGATACTGACCAACACTTTGTTAGGTTGGCGGTCTATTTCTATATTTTTTGAGCCCTCACTACGCACACCATTAATCGTGTAAAAGCTATAGAGCTTTTGTTTTATTTCTCCATTACTCATGCTCTCAAAACCATTTGGCGTTTCACTTAACGACTTCAACGCTTCAACTACATAACGGTTTTCAGCATATAGCGGCGCTAACTTTACGATGATGGTAAAGGTTATACCAAGCACCAAAATCACAAATAGCCAGCCCGTCATGGACATTCCATACTGCTTCTGTTTCAAATGCATAATGTTGCCTCCAAAGCATGAGCTATCTGACGAATTATTATCAAATAATTCAAATGACCGCCCTTATTCAATAGTTCCAACATGGCTAAAACTTGGCAAGCTGAAAAATGAATCCCAGTGCATCCATACAGCAAAAGCTTTGCCAACAATATTTTCTTCGGGAACAAAGCCCCAAACACGACTATCAGAACTATTATCCCGGTTATCGCCCATCATGAAATAATGGCCCTCGGGCACCACCCAAACGCCATTCCGACTCAAGTCACTGGGCACAATATTTTTACGCATCACATGTTCAACGGTACCCAAAGACTCTCGAGTTAACTGATACTGGGGAGCTTGAGCCGGCAAAGACGCAATGAGAGTCTGGGGCATTTTTTCCCCATTTATATATAGCACATTGTTTATATAGCGAATCTCATCACCGGGCAAACCAATCACGCGCTTAATGAAATAGATTTTTTCGTGCGGAGGGAAAAACACCATAACGTCGCCGCGCTTGGGCTCATTGATATCGATGATTTTAGTACGCACTACCGGCAACCGAATACCATAGTGATATTTATTCACCAAGATAAAGTCACCCACCTCTAACGTCGGAATCATAGATCCAGAGGGGATTTGAAATGGTTCCACCAAGAATGAACGCAGCACCAGAACAACAAACAGCACGGGAAAAAACGATTTTGAATATTCGACCAGTAACGGTTCCTTAGTCACCGCAGCCTTAGCCTGCGCATAAGCTTGTTGCTCATGTTCAGCCGCGATCTCTTTGTTTGCAAACTCCGCATCTACGGTCAGTACTGCCTGACGACGCTGCTTCGCCAAAACCAAAATATCAAATAACCAGATCAGGCCACTGGCGAACACAAGTAAAACTAAAATGAGTGGGAAATTAATATCCATAATTTTGCAACAATCTCTCTTGCTAAGTCCGAATGAATTAGTCTACTTTTAGTACCGCAAGAAATGCTTCTTGGGGTATCTCGACTCGACCCACCTGTTTCATGCGCTTTTTACCCGCTTTTTGCTTCTCTAGCAGTTTTTTCTTACGCGTAATGTCACCACCGTAACATTTAGCCGTCACATTTTTTCGCAACGCTTTAACTGTCGTTCGAGCGACAATTTGACCGCCAACAGCAGCCTGAATAGCAACATCAAACATTTGGCGCGGGATCAACTCTTTCATTTTTTCCGTTAAAGCTCGGCCCTTATAATGTGCGTTGTCACGATGGACAATCAAAGCCAGTGCATCAACCTTATCGCCATTGATCAATACATCAAGTCTAACCAGTTTGGCCGGTTGAAAACGTGTAAAACTATAATCCAGCGATGCAAACCCACGGCTTACCGATTTAACCCGGTCAAAAAAGTCCATGACAACTTCATTCATGGGCAGTTCATAGCGCACAGACACCTGGCTACCCATATACTGCATATCTTTTTGAATACCGCGCTTTTCAATACACAACGTAATAACGGCGCCCAGGTGCTCTTGCGGTACCAGAATATTGGCTTCAACCAAGGGCTCTCGCATTTCCTCGATAACACTGTAATCAGGGAGCTTCGACGGGTTATCTACATAAACAACTTCACCATCAGTCTTTAATACCTCAAATACTACCGTGGGCGCAGTGGTAATAAGATCCAGATCATATTCTCGTTCCAGGCGCTCCTGAATGATTTCCATGTGCAGCATACCCAAGAAGCCACAGCGAAAACCAAACCCTAATGCATCAGAGCTTTCAGGCTCGTAAAAAAGTGATGCATCATTTAACGTTAACTTACTTAGCGCATCGCGAAATGATTCATAATCGTCAGACTCAACAGGAAACATCCCTGCATACACCTGCGGTTTAACTCGTTTAAAACCAGGTAAAGCTGGAACATCAGGTTGATTAGCATGCGTAAGCGTATCACCTACCGGCGCACCCAGAATCTCCTTAATACCCGCTACCACAAAGCCCACTTCACCTGCCCGAAGTACATTAGTAACATGCCGTTTGGGTGTAAAAACGCCCACAGCGTCGACAACATGGGTCTTGCCAATCGACTTTGTCACAATTTTATCCTTGGTCTTTAAGGTACCCTGCATAACTCGCACAAGGGAGACCACACCAAGGTAGTTATCAAACCAGGAATCAATAATCAACGCTTGCAAAGGTGCATCCACATCGCCGGTCGGCGGTGGCACCAGGCGAACCAATTCTTCCAGAACATCTTCTATACCCAGGCCGGACTTTGCGCTGCACTTCACAGCATTCATTGCATCCACACCGATAATATCTTCGATTTCCTGGGCAACTCGCTCTGGCTCCGCTTGCGGTAAATCTATTTTGTTCAATACAGGAATGACTTCCAGCCCCTGTTCCACAGCGGTATAACAATTGGCAACTGACTGCGCCTCGACACCCTGAGCGGCATCAACTACTAACAATGCGCCTTCACAGGCAGAAAGCGAGCGAGAAACCTCGTAGGAGAAGTCCACATGGCCTGGGGTATCAATAAAATTTAATTGATAGGTTTTACCATCACGAGCCTTGTAGCTTAAAGTAACGCTTTGCGCCTTAATGGTAATTCCGCGCTCACGCTCGATATCCATTGAATCGAGAACTTGTGCGGCCATCTCGCGGTCAGCGAGGCCACCGCAGACCTGAATAAAACGATCAGCGATAGTGGATTTACCATGGTCGATATGAGCAATGATAGAAAAATTTCGGATATGGCTTAAGTCAGTCACAGTGGCGTTAAACTTCTATAAAATCAATAAGATACAAGCCGACAGGCTCGCCCTGAGGAATTAAAGGCGCAAGTCTAACCCATTTCCCCGATACACGCCATGAAACGCGTACCAGAGGTGGGGCGATAGGTTTATCGCCCCACTTAAATATCACTCAATAATCAGCGTTTTAAAGATAGCCTGACCTCTGCGTAAAAAGCGGATTGGCACAGGCTTCTTCTCCGGCAGGGCCTCTACCAGCCGCCAGAAATTATCAACGTCAGTGACTTTGTCATAGCCTAACTGAGTGATCACATCACCACCGCGCAGGCCTGCTCTGGCTGCTGGACTACCTGCATACACCTGCTCCACAAGCACACCTTCGCCACCAGGTTGCGGCACTATGGAAAGCCCCAAGCGTCCGCCATCAGGGCCTTCTGTCATTGCTGCAACGGCAGTGTCTTTACCCAGAGTACCGACGGTGACCTTCAACGTTTTGCGTTTGCCCTCACGCATGACCGCCATTGCAACCTTCTCACCTGGCGCAGTCTGGCCAACAACATGTGGTAAGTCGCCGGACGTCTCAACAGCAAGACCATCAAACTCAATAATAATATCCCCGACTTCAACGCCAGCTTGTGCAGCAGGGCCACCGGGCTCTAACTGGGCAACCAATGCTCCAGAAGGCTTATCCAAGCCAAAAGACTCGGCAAGATCTTTATCCACTTCCTGAATGACCACACCCAACCAGCCGCGATCCACATGCCCCTTTTCTTTAATTTGTGCCACGACAGACGTTGCTACGCTGGCAGGAATGGCAAATGAAAGACCTATCGAGCCTCCAGAGCGCGTGTATATTTGAGAGTTAATGCCAACAACCTCTCCATCGAGATTGAACAAAGGACCACCGCTATTACCGGGGTTAATGGCAACATCCGTTTGGATAAACGGTACATAGTTTTCATTTTTCTCGGTTGGGATACTACGGCCAATTGCACTCACAATCCCCGCACTTGCAGAAAAGTCGAGGCCAAATGGAGAGCCTATAGCTAACACCCACTCTCCGACCTTCAACTCATCCGCTTTAGCAAACTTTAAATAAGGCAGGTCATCGGCATCAATTTTAAGTAACGCGAGATCAGAGCGTTCGTCAGTTCCCACTAAGGTAGCGTCAAATTCACGTCGATCGCCCAAACGAACCACTATCTCATCCGCCTCTCCCGCGACATGGTAATTAGTCAAAATATAGCCGTCGGCAGATATGATAAATCCTGACCCCACTGCAGCAACATCACGCTGCTGCGGCTCCAAAAGATCGCGAAAGATGTCAGGCAAGGCCCCCTGCGGTATCTGTCGCTGATCGAATAAACGCTTGCTCTTTTGTTTAGCTAGCGTATTAATTTTCACCACAGCTGGCGACGTTTTCTCTACCAATTCAGTAAAGTCCGGAAGGCCTCTGGCCTCTGCCAATCCACTGGCAACAAGCAGCGTAATCACTGCAAACCACGTACTCATCATTCTCATGGCATACCCACTTCTGTAAAAGTTTGTAACAGACAGCTGCAACTGATGACAGCTGCGATCCAAAAAACCGACAAAACCGCAAACGCTATTCGAGAGTTTCCTAGCAACAATTTAGCCGGCAGTGTCGCTATTAATGACACTAAGAGGCCGGACAAGTTCAGGAGACGCTAGTAACACATTGACCAGCACAGGTTGAAATTGCTGCTTATTGCGAGAGAAAAAAGCAGCGACACGAACGAAAAGCCCACCCAGAACCAATCCGGCAAAAGCAAGAAGAATGACATAAACCTCGTGTGCAAAAACCTGATTACCAATAGCGGCCATCAAAATGAACATCACAAGAGGCAAACCGTAGGCAACTAACGAACCATTCACTACGACAGTTTCAGGGATTCCTATTTCAACTTGATCCCCTTGCTTAAAGTTCACTCCCGCGAACTGCTCAGAGAGTAAAACTCGCAAATAACTGGATTTCGCGCCCAATTTCGCCAACAGGGATTGACCGCAACCTTTTTGGGCTGCACAACTTCCACATGTTAACTTCTGGATAGTTTCAACCCAAAGACAATCAGGCTCTACAGCAACAACCTTACCCATTTCCAAGAGCATCAGAGCACCTCAGCAAAGGAACAGAAAACACAAATATCATAACGACCTAGCAGCAATTCAAGCCCCCACTATCAACCTCGTTTACAGCGCGGCAAACTTAGTCAGCTGACTCAGAAGACTCTATCGAACCCGATAAGTCAGGCTTTGCATTAGTCGTGCTTTCACCTACTGGCGTATGAGACGCAGCAGGCTCAAGAGACATAGAAGCGACAACTCGTTTGGCCGTTAACAACGGCACCTCTCCAACTAACGTCGCGCGGTATGCTGTGCCGTCCTGCAAAGCAGAAGCCATATACACCACCGTAGCACCACGCAGAGCCTCCAAGCTCTGCGGCTCAGAGACAGGTTCGAGAAAAACCGAAAAATTAGCGATGCCGTCAGTAAACATGATCATCTCACCGAGCCCCTCTGTCTCACGTGAGCCTGTCATGGCAAACCCTTTAGGAACCCAGCCAAACCGCCACCGAGATATGCGTGGTTGACGGGTTTCATCGCAACTCAAGCCCCGATCCACAGGAAAGTACTCTCCAGTAGCTGGTGTAGCTCTTACATCTTTAACTTCATCGCCAGACTGTAACTCAACAAACTGAAAGCGCTCTAGCACTTGCATTTTATTCAGTATAAGCACCCGAAGCGGTAGAAGTGTTTTTGCATCCAAGCTTAAGCTCTGGCCAAACCTGTAGTCATCCTTTGGCGCAATATGTACAACCACAACATCTCGACCCGCTACACGATCCTCGCCTCGTACAGAAATATCGTAATACTCACCAAGACCGGGGTATTGCTTAAATAAATTACCGAGCTGCCCTCGGAGAATTAAATCGCTGACACCAAGACAGTCGCTAGCCCTATCCAATCTGACCAATTCGCGATCAGGGCCACTTAAATAATGCAAGCGCTCGTATTCCTGATTGTCAATAACAACGTGTGCAACTCTGTAGGTTTCCAAGGCACCGCTATGTTCATAGGTAAACGTGCCCTGATAATTGATTGTTCGCAAAGCAAGAGACATACCTCGCAACAACTTTTGGGCTTGCGCAGAGCCTTTGTCATCATCCGCAAAGGCGCTAAGAGAGGCTAAAGCCAGGCAACAGGCAATAAGAGACCGAGAAATGAGAGAAAAATAATAATTAACCATGAGAGCTCTACGATTGACAGACCACATAAAAAAACCGGCGCATCAATGAGCGCCGGTGTATATGATCGCAGAAAACAAACAAAACCGCGATTACTGTCCACTAACGGTAGAGGATTGACCCGAATTATCCGATGTTTCTGGTGTTAAACGAGCAGATTCCAACGCCTGGTCTATTCGAGGAATGCGTGCAAAAGGCAACATACCGGCACCCGCATTAGCGGTATGCTCCGCATGCTGCAACATTAGGCCATTTAAATAAGCTTGTAATTCAGGGCTGGCACCAGATCCTTGCACCGGAATCATGATAACAGGTTGTTTCTGCGCTGAATGATTACCAGGGCTTTGTTTGAGGCTACCTGCACTCACGTTACGCACAGAAGGGAAATCCGGCGCAAGCAAACCCATTGGTAAATCCGCGACAGGACTGGAAGAAGAGTCTGTGGAGCTGGCAATCACAGCGTCCTGACCAACAGTTGCACCCGACTGCAACTGCTGAACACTGATAACGACGGCCCCAGCTACCGAAGCCGCAACAGCAAATCGACCAAGATTCCCCCAGAAGCCAACTTTCTTAGTCTCATTGACCTTACCAGACTTAACGGAATCAGCGTAAGCTGGTTCGTCCGCAATAGCACTCATGACGCCCAAAGAGAAATCTGCCTTAGTCGCAGCCACCTTGTCACCACGCATCACGGAACTGATCACCTGATAGCGAGACCAAGTTGCGCGAGCGGTGTCATCATCCGCCACATCTTTTAAAATCCGATGCAACTCAAGCTCGGAAACCTCATTATCCACAAGCGCGGACAGAGCTTCATAGCATTGTTCATTGTTTTTGCGTACTGACATAGTTTGAATAGCCTCAAAAACACCACAATAATGGTGCAATGGTCTCTACATTACGGGTATTTCACCAAAAAACGGTAAAATATACACTTATTTTCTACATATCCGATCAAGACAGCAGCATGAATAGCGAACCTGAACCCCGCCTTAACCTGCTTGATGAAATTTATGACAGGCCCACACTGAATTGGTTCACAAATGTGCAAAAAAAATTCAACTAATTTAACAATGGCTGCATTGCCTTCTCAATTGCCTCTCGAGCTCTAAATATCCTTGACCTCACTGTACCCACTGGACACTCCATGACTTCAGCGATTTCCTCATAACTTAAGCCATCCATTTCCCTTAAGGTTACGGCAGTTCGCAAATCTTCTGGCAATTGTCCAATAGCTCTGTCAACGACCGCTTTGAGCTCATCGCGGAACAAGTTATTTTCTGGCGTATCAATATCTTTCAGACTCTCACTACCACCATAATATTCCGCATCCTCAACCTCAACATCAGACCCTGGCGGGCGTCGACTTTGCGATACAAGATGGTTCTTTGCTGTATTGATGGCTATCCGATAAAGCCACGTATAAAACGCACTATCACCACGAAAATTAGGTAATGCCCGGTACGCTTTTATAAAAGCCTCCTGAGCAACATCATAAACTTCGGCTGAGTCACGTATATAACGCCCGATCAAACCGATAATTTTATGCTGGTACTTCAACACCAACAGGTCAAATGCTCGCTTATCACCCTTTTGTACTCGCTTAACTAATGCTTGATCTGTGTCCTGAGCAGACGCCCCTGCCATCTAGATTCTCCAAAACCGCCCTGAAAGCGGACTTTCTCAGCTCAAATGAGCCCTTCACTTAAATACCTTTATTTTGATCCACGCATAGACAAAAGACCACCCGGTAAGTTCAGCGGGAGCTGAAAGAGTCATCATTTGCGGATTTTTTCCACAAGATGAGGAAAAAACACTCTACCATGATTAAAATAGGTTCCACCTAATTGCTCAATACTCTAGCCTAGCCAAAGAGCTCCGCTATAATACTCGCCTGACGTGTGTCAGTACTACCTTCCGGTTTTTTTATTACACGGATCAAAATATATCGTCAGCTAACCTATTGACCGTTAACCTCCGCACAACTGTGCTTCTGGATCTAGATATATGACAAAACACTACCTTCATGATGTGCTTGTTATTGGTAGCGGTGCCGCCGGCCTGACGCTAGCCCTCAATTTGGCTAAAGAGCTGAAAGTCGCAGTACTCAGTAAGAGCGAGCTAAATGAAGGCTCAACCTGGTATGCCCAAGGTGGCATCGCTGCAGTTCTGGATGACGAAGATTCTGTTGAAGCACATGTCCAGGATACTCTCAATGCAGGGGCGGGCTTGTGCCATCCCGACGCAGTGCGCTTTACCGTAGAGAACAGCAAAGCAGCTATTCAATGGTTAATAGATCAAGGGGTCGATTTTACAAAAAGCGCCCAAGCGGACGACTACCACCTGACACGCGAGGGTGGGCATAGCCACCGACGTATTATTCACAGTGCCGATGCTACAGGCAAAGCGGTTCATAGTGCTTTGATAGACCAAATTCTACAGCACAAAAATATCGATATCTTTACGCAGCACGTTGCTGTAGACCTGATTTCTCAAGCAGATGCTAACTCTAGAAAAATCCGTTGCACCGGTGCCTATGTTTATGACATCAAGACCGACGCGGTTAACGCCTTTCAAGCTCGCAGTGTGATTATTGCCACGGGTGGAGCCAGCAAGGTCTATTTATATACATCTAATCCAGACGGCGCCAGTGGGGACGGTATTGCAATGGCATGGCGAGCAGGCTGCCGAGTTGCCAACATGGAATTTAACCAGTTTCATCCAACCTGCCTATACCACCCTAACGCCAAGTCATTTCTCTTAACTGAAGCATTGCGTGGCGAAGGTGCAACGTTGCGCCTGCCTTCTGGCGAACGCTTTATGCATAGATTTGACGAGCGCGCAGAGCTGGCCCCTCGCGACATAGTGGCACGTGCTATCGACCATGAAATGAAGCGACTGGGTTGTGACTGTCTTTATCTGGATATTACTCACAAATCTCCAGAATTTATCGCTGAGCATTTCCCTACAGTGAAAGAGCGCTGCATGAGCTTCGGTCTGGACATAACCAAAGAGCTGATCCCCGTTGTCCCGGCGGCTCACTACACCTGTGGCGGAGTGATGGTAAATCAGAATGGTGAAACCGACCTCAAGCATCTTTATGCCATCGGCGAAACCTCGTTTACCGGTCTCCATGGCGCTAATCGAATGGCCAGCAACTCGTTATTGGAATGCATCGTTTACGCACGCAGCGCGGCAGACCACATCATGTCCACAATCAAGGACATTGCTCCACCGGATGGTGTTCGCCCGTGGGATGAATCACGAGTTACCAACTCTGATGAAGACGTGATTATTTCGCACAACTGGGATGAGCTACGCCGCTTCATGTGGGACTATGTTGGTATCGTACGCACACACAAGCGCCTGGAACGAGCTACTCACCGTATCAAACTGTTACAAAAAGAAATTGCGGAATATTACAGTAACTACAAAGTAGGCAACGACCTCATCGAACTGCGCAATTTGGCGATCGTCGCCGAGTTAATCATAAGATCGGCAATGCAGCGCAGGGAAAGCCGCGGCTTACACTACTCACTCGACCACCCAACCATAAAATCCGTTGCGCGCGACACTATTATTGTGCCGGCTAACTTTGCCGGGCAAGATATTATTGTCAGCAAATCCTGATCAACCGACTGAGTGCCAGCGCAATAATACCCGCAAACGCCGCAGGCTCTCTGCGGCACATGAATCTGGCAAGGCCACCAGTACGACCTCCGGTTTTAATATCGTCACAAATTTGCGAAGCCGGCCAGTGCGTACTGGCCCCTCGATAGTAAACGGCACAATAACCAGCCAGGGCATAACCAAAGCCGGCCCCGATCGCAGGAGGGACAAGGCGGGCTTAAATCCCGGCGCACCAGAATAACAAGTCCAGCGTCCCTCGGAAAAACGAAAAACCCTGTCGCCCACTAAGCTGGATGAAAAACCCAAAAGCAAAAACGACAGGAACTGCTTAGGGACATTAACACGAGGCCAGACTCGTCCACTCGACCCTTCCCAAATTAAGCAAACCAAAAGACAACAGCAAATGCCACTATAGAGACCCAACAAAACGCTTAAGCTCTTGCCAATCCAACCGGATATAAGAAACAGACCCGCGAAGGCAATAACAAAAATCAAAAGTGTTAGTACACAGAAACACCGCAACATGAGGCCCGAGGGCCGCACGACAAATGTTTGTTCAGTCTTGAAGCCCAGTGTTATCACGAATAAGTTTCACAATCCTTTGCATTTCGATATCCTCAGGATCCTGCCGGTCAATAAACCAGCTGAACAAGTCCTGATCCTCTGCCTCCAACAACTTCCAAAAACGCTCTTTATCATCCTGCGCAATTTCATCATAAAGATTATCTAAAAAAGGCTTTAGAACGAGATCTAGCTCCAACATCCCTCGACGACAACCCCAGTAAAGCCGATTTTTCTGCATACATACTACCTATACTAATGTAAACCTTCACATATGTGGCCGTTGCTTACTGTTGCCAACCACAGAAATAGCCCACAGTATACCACCCTGATCTTTGCCAAGCTGCAATGAAGAGACTATCATGGCCGCCTGCCGTATTCTTGGCCTTGATGAACAATCATAGAGGCAACACCCAGCTATAATGCCTCCCAAACACAACAAAACCCGAAACAAACCCAGCGAAAACTACGTATTTTTGAAATAATCATTAATGCCGGAACAATCGTGACGACATATTCTGAAATTCAAGCCGCTGACAATACTATCCTACGAAAGACCAACACACGTATGAACAGTACAAATAATGACTGGTTAACATTTTTAAGTGAGCACGGCGCCATCATTAACAACGGCCATGTCGAGCAGTTTAAAAGCCCGGCTCAGCCGCAACCAAACTCAGATCAAAAAACGTTCATTAGCCCATTGACCGAACGCCGCCTACTCTCAGTCACTGGCGCCGACGCATACAAATTCTTACAAGGCCAAGTGACGTGCGATACTGAAGACCTGCGCCGTGAGCAGATGCGCTCCGGTGCACACTGCACACACAAAGGCAGGATGATTGCCAGTTTCAGAGCTTTTAGCCTGGCAGACCATAGTATTGGCTTAAGCCTGAATGAAGGCTGCCTTGAACCATTAAAAAATTCACTTAGTAAATATATTGTGTTTTCCAAGGCCAAGCTCGCTGACGAACAAAAGCTGATCGGGCTAGGAGTCTCAGGGAAAGCAGCAACAGAAGTGTTGAGCACCATTTTTACGAACCTCAATGCTAAGCCCTATTCGAGCACAGAAACAAATGGCTGCTTGGCCCTTTGTCTCGCGACTGATCATTACGAGTGCTGGCTGACTCCCGAGGTTGCCAGACAGTTCTGGGGAGAGGCATCCGCCCAATGCCAGCCTGCTGGCGAATCCTATTGGAATCTACTGTGTATTCGACAAGGTTTAAGTGAAGTCCGAGCAGAAACCGTAGAGATGTTTATTCCACAAATGCTCAATTTTGATCAACTAAACGGTATTAGCTACAAAAAAGGTTGCTACACTGGCCAGGAGGTTGTTGCCCGAATGACCTATCTGGGTAAACTCAAGCGTCATACATATCGAGCAGCACTGCCAACAACAAACACGCCGACTATTGGCGCAGACCTTTATACCAGCGAATCGGGTCAAAGCATTGGTAATATTGTGATGGCAGCAGCAACACCCGAAGGAGATGTTGAGTGCCTAATTTGCGCCACGGACCTAGCGGTTGCCGCTGACGCGATTTATATTGATAAAACGTTACAACAAAAACTTAAAACCTTGACCCTCCCCTATGCTATAAATAGCTCCGTGGACGATCAATAAACCCGTAAGAGAAGACAGTATGAATCCGTTAGTGGACAAGGTGCGCAAGGAAATTGTCGACGCCATAAAAAGTGACAAGCTGGTTTTGCCAACCTTGCCTGAAGTAGCCCTTCGTGTGCGTGAAGTTGCCGAAGACCCCGACGCCAGTATCGATCAACTGAGCAATGTCATTGGCAATGATGCGGCATTAACGGCACGTATTATTAAAGTCGCAAACAGCCCGCTATTACGCGCATCCCGCCAGATCGAAGATTTGAAAATGGCGTTAATGCGACTGGGTATTGAATATACCTGCAACATTGCTACCGGGCTGGCAATGGAACAAATGTTTCAGGCAACCTCAGACATGATAGACAAACGCCTTCGTGCTGTTTGGACAAGCTCTAGCGAAATCGCTGGGATATGCCATGTACTTTGCAGGCACTACACGAAGTTGCGCCCTGACCAAGCAACGCTTGCGGGCCTCGTACATAAGATTGGGGTACTGCCGATTCTGACCTACGCAGAAGACCACCCGTCTTTACTGCGCGATAGCTTTACGCTCGATTCTGTCATCGAAGCGCTGCACCCAGCTCTAGGAGACTACATTCTCAAACATTGGGAATTCCCTGAAGAGCTGCGCCATGTCCCTACGAATCACCTTAAGTTTCGCCGAGAAGGCGAACAGGCAGATTATTCCGATATAGTTACGGTAGCCCTACTCCAAAGTCATATGGGCAGCGACCATCCTCTCGCAAAAATCAACTACGCAGAAGTCACGGCGTTTGACCGTTTGGGGCTAGACCCCGATATGGAATCTGCCGAAGGTGAAGATCTTAACGATGAAATGGCGGCAGCAATGGAATTACTCATGTGATGATCGCCTCCCTGTCCGCGCCTATATCTAATACACTCGGACAGGGCCGTTATTCATGGATTCCGTTATTCATCAGCAATATACCGGAGTAAATTACGCACTGGCTCTAGCAAAATAACTTTTATTTCAACAAAAAAGCAACGTTACGACCATGGACCTACCTAGAAACTTTAATTTTACTCCTGCGCAGCTTGCCGACTTTCTTATGTACTGCTTTATTGTTGCCAGTCTAATCGGGCTTCTGGTACACACATTACAAATTTTAAAATATCAACGGGAGCCAGAATCACGCAACCATGTCTCTATAATAAGTTGGGCTTTATGGACGTTAATTTGGTCGTTCGGCGGTTTTTATTATAC
Source organism: Cellvibrionaceae bacterium (assembly GCA_050290265.1). GTDB lineage: Bacteria > Pseudomonadota > Gammaproteobacteria > Pseudomonadales > Cellvibrionaceae > JBNKFV01. The sequence continues at coordinate 72,597 of JBNKHI010000007.1, read as the reverse complement.
GGTCATGGTACCCACGGTGATAGCCGGTTATCTGCCGCTGATCAATGTTTTGCTTAACATAGTTATTGCTGGGTATGCATTAATTGGCCACCTTTACCCCGTAACACCAGAACAAAAAACCAAACCGGAAGTGGAATATTTACACGGTTATGAAAAAGTCGATATCGCCAACAAGGGTTTAAAAGTAGCCGAAATAATTGAGAAAGCCTGGCCCTGCAAGAAAGGTGAGAAAATTGAACATATGAACGGTTTTATTCATGCCCCATTTGATGGCATTGCCATTATATCCAACAAAACAGAAGCGGACATTCCACGCTTTGTTACCATCAAACAATACCAAGCAATTCGCACACAAAAAGTTAAGCCCATTAGCCGATAGACCTCTGCCAGAGTAACCTAACGGGTCACTACCAGAGGTATCGGCGTCACATAAAACAAGCGATCACCTGCAACTCACTGCCTGATACAACAATGGAGCCCACCTAAATTGTCCGCCACAATACAGCAGACCTCCGCTCACACTACAAGAGAACAGCGCCTGACTCTGACCCTGGTCTGCTTTGGTTCCTTTATGTCGCCGTTTACGATGGCTGCGGTAAATATTGCTATACCTTCAATCGCAGCAGACCTGAACGCCGACGCGGCCAGCATCGCTTGGCTGCCCACCCTGTTTCTTCTTACCAATGTGGCTTTGCTACTGCCTTTTAGTAAATTGGCAGATAACTACGGACGCAAGCGTGTTTACCTCTGCGGTCTAGCGTTTTCCATTGTCGCATCGCTATGCGCGCTAATCGCCCCGACGATTGAACTAATATTGTTTTCCCGAATGCTACAAGGCGTTTCCTCTGCCATGCTTTTTGGCAGTAGCCTGGCTATTATCACATCAGCGTTTCCAAGTACTCAACGCGGCCTACCGCTCGGCTTAAACACGGCAAGTATCTACCTTGGACTCACTGTAGCGCCCGCAGTAGGGGGATGGGTTACAGAGACGATAGGCTGGCGAATGGTGTTTTTCATTCCTATCCCCCTGGCAATAGGACTGCTATTCATCGGTTTAGTATTCATTAAAGGTGACTGGAAAAGAGATACCCACTCGACATTTGACCTGCTTGGCACATGTATTTTTGCCTGTTGGGCAACAACGTTTGTTGTTGGGTTTACCTATCTACCCGAGTTAAAAGGCTTAAGCTTACTCGCCTTTTCACTGGTTCTCATGTGCACATTCATTTTTCAACAATCGCGCCAATCATCACCACTCATACGCGTACAATTGTTTCGCAACAATAGAATGTTCAGCTTTTCATTATTAACAGCGTTTTTGATGTACGCAGGTAACTATCCACTAACTTTCATGATGAGCCTGTATCTGCAGTATATTCGCGGTTTAAGTCCAGCAGAATCCGGACAAATCCTGTTGGCTCAAGCGGTTGCCATGGCAATGATAGCCCCCTTCGCAGGCAAACTTTCAGACAAAGTACAACCGCGAACACTGACCACACTGGGCTGCATTACGGCCGCCTTGGGTTATGTATTTCTAACGCAATTAAACGAAAACACAGCGGTAACCATGATCAGCCTGTCTTTATTTTTAACGGGTGTGGGCTTTGGTTTATTTTCCTCACCCAACCACAACGCAGTAATGAGCTCGGTGGACCATAAAGACGTTGGAGTAGCTTCTGCGAGCCTGAATTTAGCCAGGGTATGCGGCAATATTTTCGCAATGAGTTTAATCAATAGTCTCATACATATTTTTATTGGCAGGGAACTTATTAGCGAAAAAAACTACCCAGAACTTATGCATACCTTGGACATTGGGCTTACTATCGCACTGGGTTTCATTACTTTAGCGGCCCTATTGTCTGCAAATCGTGGAAAAAAAGCTGCTGCAATGCCGCCACAACGCTGAAACTAATCAAATCTTAAGGCAATAAATTATGCTGAAAACCTTCCGTCAACTTAGCGCAGCATTACTCGGGAACGGTAACGAAGAGCAAAAGCAAACCAGCACAGAAGAACTCCACCTCGCTGCAGCGGCACTGATGCTGGAAGTCGCGACTGTCGATCAAAATCTCGATGAGCGCGAAGTCAACGCTGTGCTTAAGCGGCTCCAGCAACATCTACAGCTACCAGAAAAAACGACTCACACGTTACTGGACTTAGCCAAAGAACAACAATCAAAAGCAACTTCACTATACCAGTTCACACACCTGATTAATGAGCACTTCTCTGAAGAGGAAAAGTATTCACTGATTGTAGATATGTGGTCAGTGGCCTATGCGGACAACGATATCGATAAGTATGAAGAATATATTATCCGTCGTGTCGCCGAATTAATTTATGTCCCTCACGCGGACTTTATTCGCGCAAAAATTACCGTACGCGAACGCCAACCCGCTAATTAGGCTGTCGAACTAAAACACATTTACTGATTGGCTCAAGCAAGCCAGGAAAGGATAGGAGTTGTGGCTAGCGTACAACGTGTAGGCGCGCCCGATTGCGGGAAGATTAGAGGCCTGCTTCAAGAGAAGCGACTAAATCTTTAAACGTGTCACGATTTGTTTTGTTCATTTCCATAAGTATCCGATGAGCTTCGATGACTCTTGGCTTCACGTCTACTTCATCACAACTTTCAAAGGGAAGAGCTTGCGCTGTAGACGTATCCACCTCGGTGTCTTCCACAATGTTAAAAATACTATCAAAGCCCATTGTATCCAAAATACGGTTAATACCCGGATTAGTCGACACCACATCCGGCATTTGTTCGTGATCCCGCTGACCTATAATAGCGATTTTCGCCATTAACCCCAGCGTAGTACTATCAATTGCTTCCGCACTGGTAAGGTCAAAAAGCACCGAGTAAAAGTGGTCATCGCCAAACATGTCCTGAATAAACTGGTCAAATGACACGCACAGAGTAAGCCGAACATCTCCGTCCAATTTAATCACGTAAACGCCGTTGTGCTCAGCAACAAGGATTCGCCCGGGGCGCATCACTTACCTCTATTTACAATAGTTAACATCGCTATATCGTCGGGCGCATCTGCCAACAAATCATTACCCATAATGTCCTGGATAGACTCGGCCCCCCCAGAACTTTGCTCAGCTAATTTTAGCAGCGCAACCTCCTTTTCGCCCAGACCATTTTCAGCCATGGTTTCCAACACACCATCAGAAAATGCTATAACCCGCCCACCTACCGGTATCGTCGCCTGATAAACCGTCCAATCCGGGTTCTCAAAAATACCAATTGGCTTACCCTTACCAGGTAAGTATTCAGCCCCCGCCTCAGTTACCAAAATCGGCATTGGCAAATGCCCACCTACAACATAGCGCATATCGTTAGTGCGGGTATTGATGACACCCAGAAAGCAGGTGAAATGATGATTTAGACGAGTGCTCAATAATGCATGATTAATCTGCTGAAGCATCCAATTGGGCCCTTGTTCAAACGTGGACTTATCAGAGAAAAAACCGTTTTCGCGGACCATTCTGGTCACGAGGTGCTTAAGCCAAACGGTAACAAAAGCCGATGAAGCGCCATGACCCGAGACATCAGTCAGATAAAAAGCAAGATAGTCATCACCGAGGAAAGCATAGTCTACAAAATCCCCACTCAAGTATAGAGATGGGATAATCTGATGGTTAATCCAATAACCATTTTTGGATAAAGGCCCGTTAGGAAGCATGCGCTCCTGAACCATGCGCCCCGCTTTGTGATCGCGCTCCAATGTCCGCAAGTGCTCCTGAAGCTCTCGATTAGTCTGTTCGAGCTGGGTTTGAACCTCGCGGTTTTGAGCTACCAGATCACGGCGCTCAAGCGCTCGCTTTATCGAGTGCACCAGTACTTCAATATCAACCACTGGCTTGGTAAGAAAGTCGCTGGCCCCAAGCCGAAGCGCCTCAACAACATCACCCATAACGCCGACGCCAGAAATCACAATAACAGGGGTATCAGCACTGCGCTGGGTAACTTCCTTAAGCACGGTAATGCCGTCCATGCCCTGCATGCGCAAGTCAGACAAAACCAACTCGGGCTGTACGATATCGAGCATTTCCAAACCTTGAACACCGTCTCTAGCCTGATAGACACTATAACCGCTGTCTTCCAGGTAAGCCGCCAGGCTTTGGCGCACAAGATCATCATCGTCGATGATCAATAGCTTTCTGCTTTGCGTTTTCATTGACGCGATTCAATTCTTAGTAAAAAGGTTGGACTGGCTTAATGAGGCTATACTCAAGCCAATAAGTGGAAGACTTAAGAGCTTGCGATGGGCAATGATTTTTGCGACAGACCAGATGCGCCAACATTAACGTCAATTTTGTGATGGCGCAAGCAAATCAAATCTATGATTTAGTGCTACATTGTCTATAGTTCATTACATCGATTCAGGCAAAGAGGCTACGGCGGCCTATCACTATAAAAATGGAGCAGCTAACCGTTATGTTAAATCAAGCTTATAGCGAGAAACGCAACTACATTCGTATGCGAGTAGATACCACTGCCCACGTTGTAATAGAAGGCGAAGCAGCTGCACTGGAAGCCATTTGTCGCGATTTAAGTGGTGGCGGCGCCATGATTGAAATGGACAGAGCCATCCCACTGGGAACCACATTAATTGTGACCGTCACATCAGACCATGGTCACGCACCCATGCTCAAGGTTGCTGGCGAAGTCATGCGTACAGAAACTACTGAAAATGGACAGCATGTCATGGGTATTAAAGTCTTAGAGGTTTTAAACTGATAAATCTGCGCGAACTGTCGAGCATTACCATCTGGAACAACACTTATAAAACAAAAAAAAGGGAGCAAACCTGCCTCCCTTTTTTTGTTGAAATTGCTCTACCGCTTTTTATGATGACTAAAAATCGCCATATTCACTGTCTTCCATGCCGAAGTCATCTTCAACTGGCTTGCCATTGATTAAATAGGCGCGGCGCTGCAAGTAGGCATCCCGAATAAAGCTGTATCTGTCACCACTAACAAGCTCCTCTACATCTAGCAAGTCTGCGCGCTTCTGTATCAACTGAACCCCGCGGATACTCCATCGAGTCTTATCGTGCTCCACATAATGGATAGGATCGGCATACCAGTCCGCGGGAAGACCTCCCGCATCACGCAACGTACTTGGCCCCAGGAAAGGCAAAACCAGAAAAGGCCCACTGCCAACCCCCCAATGCCCCAGGGTCTGACCAAAATCTTCGCCATCATCTGACACCAAACCAACTTGACCAGCGACATCGAAAATACCGGCAATACCTACAGTAGAGTTAATCAGGAACCGTCCGGTGTCCTTGCTTGCTTCCCCCCACTTCCACTGCAAGATATCATTCACGATACTCCGCAGTTCCCCAAGGTTCGAAAACACATTACCCACACCACGCTCTACCGGATCTGGCGTAATCTTGTGGTAACCCTTAGCAACAGGCTTCAACACTGCACGGTCTACCGCGTCATTGAAGCGAAACATTGCGCGATTGTAGCCCTCCCAAGGATCAACTTTAGCAATCTCACTTTTTGAAGCGCTAACACCAGCTGCCTGCATAAGCAGGACCACTATGCCCAGCACCCTAGTTGTTTTACTCATATCCAGCCCTCCGCCTACATCCGTTATCCGTTACCGACCACTCCGTTTGAGATTTTTCGCGGCGTATTATGAGCCAAACCTGCTGTTACTTAAACAAAGATTAAGCTGATAGTTGAAAATAGTCCTCTTACTCAATTTAAGCACCACGGTGAATTAAAAAATTAATGACCAAAATAAAAAAAGCGCGAGATACCATCTCGCGCTTTTTTGGAAGCCTGCTCTGGGAGAGCTATTAGTGGCTGATCGATATTAGAACTTTAATTCGATACCAACACCCAAATAATCCTTATCCAGACCACCGTCAGCTTCTTCAGCAGTGTAGAAGCCAAAGACCTTGGCTTGCTTATGGAGCTTATAATCCACACCCAAGCTGTATGTCTCACCGCCATCAGAAACAATATCCGACTCGCCATACTGCGCCTTGAACGTGGTTTTATCATCCATCTTATACTGGGCAGATACCAACCAGGCATCGCCATTATTAAGACCACTTACACCGGGGTCCTGATCTTCATACAAACCACCTACCTTAAAGTCACCAAAACTGTATTGGGCAACTAAACGGTATACATCAACATCCTCGGCTTCCACATCCATATCGTAAGCGATAGCCAGGTACAAACCGTCTTGTTTGAAAACAGCAGACGCTGAAACACCATCATCAATTGCTTCGTCTTCGCTGGAAACATAGTCGATAGTGCCTATAACCGGGCCCCAACTACTAGGGGTAGTGTACTGTACAGAATTGGATTCGCGGTTTTCGCTCTTGGAGATAATGCTTTTCAGATCGCCTTCCAGGTCGTTAAACAGGTCAACAGGCTTAGCGGCTTGCTTCATGGGTGTATTAAACTTACCAGCAATCACCTTACCCCAAGTGTCACCCTGCAAACCGACAAAAATATCGCGCTGACCAAAAGTATCACCATTGTTATCACCATCATCAATGGCGACCTCAAACTCAAACTGATAAACAGCTGTTAGGCTATCATTGATTTTCTCAGTACCCTTGACACCCAGGCGAGACGCATTGCTCACCAAATCAGTTGTTGAAACACCATTTTCGTCATTCGACTGAAAAGATAAATTAGCTTTTCCGTACAACACAGGTTCTGCTAATGCAGCACCAGCAAACGGAACAGATGCTGCTAATAAAAGACATATTTTTTTCATGAAGTTGCCCTCAAAATTACCCTAGTTATGGTGTTTATATGCGCAGTCATTTAAGGAGCTTAGCGAACGCTTCAAAAATCATCTGCGTAGTCAGTTTTACTGGAGGGGATATTGCTACACTAATATTTCACTAATATTACAATGAAATATAAACATCATTTTTTTGTCACCTTTTTGTCACTTTTTTCCGCATTAATGAAATACGGCCCTCGCAAACGCTCAGAAATAGGCAAAAAGTTAACGGTAGGCTTGCGGCGTTAATAAGTTTGCGCAAAGAAAAATTCAGTGAAATTGGTACACCACCCGATTTACCCCCCAATTTATACAGATGTTGCCCTAAGTAGCAGTCCGTGACGACGCAACGCCATCCGCAGACCTTAACAGCCAATCCACTCCCACGGTGTCGCCACAATGATCACAGGTATAGCCCGGCAGTTGATTTACAGCCTCCTGAAAAGCAGGGTTTTGCAAGGTTTTCAAAAAAGCACTAACTTCCGGATCCTCTGCGGCGGTGAGTGGATAGGCCCATAAATAATACTCTTCGAGAACAGGTAAAAACCCTAAGCCAAATCGATGGGCTGCGGCTTCAACCCCAAACCCGACGTCAGCCATATTTGATGCAATGTGTGCCGCCACCGCAGAATGGGTGAACTCTTGGTTGGCGTAGCCTTGCACCCGGCGCGGGTCAATAGCTGCATTGGTCAACAACTGGTCGAATAACTCCCTGGTACCCGATTTCAGCTGACGATTGATAAAGCGTAAGTCACTATCCGCCAAGTCATCCAATCCGCTAACGGGTTTATCCTTGGCAAAGATCAAGCCTTGGCGACGGCGAATAAACCGAATAATACCGAACTTCTCCGGGTTCAACAGCTCGCGATAACTTTGGTTCAGCGTCTCCACCTCTACACCTATACTCTGATGAAAACCCGCGATCTTACAGACACCAGCGTTCAGAGCTTGCAGCGCATCAACAGGCGTATGGTATTGCATTTCTATACGACAATCCTGCGCGTAATCTGGAATCTGCGCCACGGCATAACCGTGACTGGCAAAAACGCGCACTACCGTCGTCAAATCAGCCATAGCCCTGTGTAATTCCACATTCAGCTCGGTAGACAAGCTTTCTACCTGGGGATGCAGCCGCGCCTCCACACGCTGATTAAACTGCAGCAGAGTCCGGCCCAGTAATGACAGATGCGCACCACGGCCTTTTTCCATATAAACCAGAGCACTCCCCATCAGAGATTCGCTTTCGTTTAGTATATTCCAGGCATGGCGATAGGAAAGGCCAACGGCCTTGGCCGCAGCGGTCAACCGCCCGTGTTCATGGATCGCGGCCAGTAAACTTAGCAAACGACTGTGTAATTGCCGCCCTTGCGCATCTTGAAAATGCCAGTCCGGCACTATTCCCAACTTGTTAATATGCATAAGCCCACATATTTAGATTGTAATTTTAGAGTGCTATAGTACATTTTATCGGCTTTTAGCCAAGATATATATGCAAAATCTTGCATATATAGTGTGAGAAAAATAAACCTCCCTGTATTTTTCGGCACGCGCAACCTACTGTTTGACGCTAAACTTCATTGATAAGACATCATTGATAGGACCGCGCATCAATCAGCACCCTATGTACCGTGATCATAAATACCAACAAGAGTCGACCTGATGCCTCAGCCGGACAATAACACCATGATGAACACAGTCAGTGACATCATTGAAAAGCTCAAAAATAAACCGGGCCCACTGCTACCCATTCTCCATGAAATCCAGGGGCAGCTTGGCTATATCCCCGAGACCGCCGTCGCCGCAATTGCCGGTGCGCTCAACCTGTCACGTGCAGAAGTCCATGGCGTCGTCAGCTTTTACCATCACTTCAGCCAGGTTCCCCGCGGCAAGCACATCATTGAAGTCTGTCGCGCAGAGTCCTGCCAAGCCATGGGCAGTCGGCAGCTGGAAGCCAGTTTAAAACATAAGCTCGGCATTGATTACCATCAGACGACGCCGGATGGAGAAATTACATTGGAACCCGTGTATTGCCTGGGCAACTGCGCCTGCTCCCCATCCATGCGTATCGGCAAGGACATTTATGGCCGATTGAATGTTGAAACTGCGGCTGAACTTATCGATGAGCTGTATACCAACGCTGTGGAGATTCGCTAATGCCCCGTAAAATTTTTGTCCCCCGCGACTCATCAGCGCTGGCTGCCGGTGCCGAAAAAGTAGCCCATGCATTACAGGCTTACCTCGATGATGGTGAATTACAGCTGGTGCGCAATGGTTCGCGCGGCCTCTATTGGCTGGAACCGATGATAGAGGTAGAAACAGACTTGGGCCGTGTTGCCTACGGCCCAGTCGATGCTAAAAACATCCCGGAATTAATCGAACAAGGTATGCTGGAAGGCAAAGCTGGACACCCGCTTTACCTGGGCTTGACCGAAGAAATTCCCTACCTGAAGCGACAACAGCGCCTTACATTCGCCCGTGCCGGTGTTATCGACCCGGTCAGTATTGACGACTACAAAACAGCCGGAGGTTATCAAGGCCTGGCGCGCGCGCTAACCCTTACGACACAACAGTGCGTGGATGAAGTCAAAAATTCCGGTTTACGTGGTCGTGGCGGCGCGGCTTTCCCTACTGGTATTAAGTGGCAAACGGTGCTGGATACGCCAGCCACACAAAAATATGTGGTTTGCAATGCTGACGAAGGCGATTCCGGAACCTTTGCAGACCGGCTGCAAATGGAAGCCGACCCTTTTGGCTTAATCGAAGGGATGACCATTGCGGGACTCGCTGTTGGCGCGACGCAAGGCTATATCTATCTGCGTGAAGAATACCCCCACGCTCACGAAATTCTGAATGAGGCTATCGCCGTCGCCTATGCGAACCATTACCTAGGCGACAATATTCAAGGCTCTGATCGCAACTTCCATCTTGAAGTACGCCTAGGCGCTAAAGCCTATATTTGCGGAGAAGAAACCGCCCTACTTGAAAGCCTGGAAGGCAAACGCGGCATGGTGCGTGCCAAACCACCGCTGCCGGCCATTATAGGGCTATTCGGTAAACCCACTATCATTAACAACGTTCTGTCCCTCTCCAGTGTGCCTATTATTTTTGCCAAGGGTGCAGCCTTCTACGAAGGATTTGGTCAGGGACGTTCTCGCGGCACTATGCCTTTTCAGTTAGCAGGCAACGTAAAACAGCCCGGCTTGGTCGAACTGGCATTCGGCGCAACATTAAAAGAACTACTCTTCGAATTTGGTGGCGGCACCGCTAATGGCCGGCCCATGAAGGCGGTACAAATGGGTGGCCCGCTGGGTACTTATCTGCCTGAAAGTCAGTGGGATGTAGAACTGGATTACGAAAAAACTGCCGCTCTCGGTGCCGTACTTGGCCACGGCGGCATAGTTGCCTTTGATGACACAGTGGACATGGCTGAACAGGCCAGATTTTCCATGGAATTCTGCGTAGCGGAATCCTGTGGCAAGTGCACGCCCTGCCGCATCGGATCCACTCGCGGCGTAGAAGTTATCGACAAGATTCGCAACGGCGAAAATCCCGATAACAACCTGGCGCTACTGGAGGACCTCTGCGACACCATGGTCAACGCGTCACTCTGCGCCATGGGCGGCATGACGCCATTTCCAGTACAAAGTGCCATGAAGCACTTTATTGACGACTTTAAACGCTAAGAGGCTGCATCATGTTGGAATACTTTGATCCTAGAAAAGACCTCGATCCGAACTGCGATTATGGCACCCCCGCTCCGTCAGCCGACCCGGTCGCCATGAGCGAACTTATTACCCTGACCATTGACGGCCAAGCTGTCAAAGTCCCTGCAGGCACGTCCGTGATGCGCGCAGCGGCAATGAGCGGCGTCAACATCCCCAAACTGTGCGCTACCGATAGCGTAGAAGCCTTTGGTTCTTGCCGGGTTTGTTTGGTAGAAATTGCCGGCCGCCGCGGTTACCCCGCGTCGTGTACGACCCCAGTTGAAGCGGGCATGGAAGTACACACTCAGACACCAAAGCTCGACCAGCTGCGCAAGGGCGTGATGGAACTCTACATCTCCGACCACCCCCTTGACTGTTTAACCTGCTCAGCCAATGGCGACTGCGAGCTACAGGATGTCACCGGTGTTGTTGGTTTGCGCAACGTGCGCTACGGATACGAAGGCAATAACCATCTGAGTGCCGAAAAAGATACCTCCAACCCCTATTTCACATTCGATCCCAGCAAGTGCATTGTCTGCTCGCGCTGCGTGCGCGCCTGCGAAGAAACCCAGGGCACTTTTGCACTCACTATCGACGGTAGAGGCTTTGACTCCAAAGTGTCTCCTGGCCAAAACCAAGATTTCATGGACTCGGAATGTGTGTCTTGTGGTGCCTGCGTACAGGCATGCCCCACCGCTACGCTGATGGAAACGTCTATTGTTGAAAAAGGTCTGCCCGATCACTCAGTAATTACCACCTGTGCCTATTGCGGTGTAGGTTGTTCATTCAAAGCAGATATGAAGGGCGACGAAGTCGTGCGTATGACACCGTGGAAAGGCGGTGAAGCCAATCGCGGGCACAGCTGCGTCAAAGGCCGCTTTGCATTCGGTTACGCCACCCACGCTGACCGTATTACCCATCCCATGGTTCGCGACAGTATCGACCAGCCCTGGCGCAAAGTATCCTGGGACGAGGCCTTCACCTTTGCCGCTAAGAAAATCAAAGGGATTCAAGCTACCTATGGCATCGACTCCGTAGGCGGTATTACCTCGTCACGCTGCACCAACGAGGAAACTTACTTAGTACAAAAACTCGTTAGAGCAGCATTTGGTAACAACAATGTCGACACCTGCGCCCGGGTTTGTCATTCACCGACGGGTTTTGGCTTAAAAACCACACTGGGAGAGTCGGCAGGAACACAAACTTTCGACTCGGTTGAAAAAACCGACGTCATGATGGTGATTGGTGCTAACCCCACAGACGGGCACCCCGTCTTCGGTTCACGCATGAAAAAACGCCTGCGCGAAGGTGCCAAGCTGATTGTCGTGGACCCACGACGCATAGACCTGGTAAAAAGTCCGCACGTTAGCGCAGACCATCACTTGAAACTGCGTCCGGGCACCAACGTCGCGTTTATCAATGCGATGGCCCATGTCATCGTGACAGAAAACCTGGCCGCCCAAAGCTTTATTACCGAACGCTGCGAAACCGAAGCCTTCGACGCTTGGCGCAGTTTTATCAGCGAAGAACGCAACTCACCCGAAGCAATGGAATCCATCACTGGCATTCCAGCAGACGAGCTGCGGGCAGCTGCTCGTCTCTACGCCACTGGCGGCAATGCTGCGATCTATTATGGTCTGGGCGTTACCGAACATAGCCAGGGTTCAACCATGGTCATGGGCATTGCCAACATCGCCATGCTGACGGGTAACGTCGGGCGAGAAGGCGTTGGTGTCAATCCGTTACGCGGTCAAAACAATGTTCAGGGTTCTTGCGATATGGGGTCGTTTCCCCATGAGTTTCCAGGCTATCGTCACGTTTCCACCCTCGAAGTGCGCGAGCAATTCGAAAAAGCCTGGGGCGTAAAACTGCAATCTGAACCCGGTTATCGCATTACCAACATGCTCGATGCTGCGGTCGAAGGCACCTATAAAGGACTGTATGTACAGGGCGAAGACATTGCCCAGTCAGACCCTAACACCCAGCACGTCGAAGCAGCATTGCGCAATCTGGAGTGCCTGATCGTGCAGGATATTTTCCTCAACGAAACCGCAAAGTTTGCCCATGTATTTTTGCCCGGTTCCAGCTTTTTGGAAAAAAGTGGCACCTTCACCAATGCTGAGCGCCGTATCTCGCCTGTGCGTAAAGTCATGGCGCCATTAGGTGGACTGGAAGACTGGCAGGTGACACTGGGGCTGTCCAAAGCATTGGGTTACGAAATGCACTACAGTCATCCCAGCGAAATTCTCGCAGAAATTGCCGCTTTAACGCCAACCTTTACCAACGTTAGCTGGGAGCGATTAGAACAAGAAGGGTCTCTACAGTGGCCCTGTAATGACCAAGCGCCCAATGGCACACCGATTATGCACATTGACGAATTTGTGCGTGGCAAAGGATATTTCGCCATTACCGAATACGTTGCCACTGACGAGAAGGTTAATCGTAAGTACCCGCTGCTACTCACTACTGGTCGTATTCTTTCCCAATACAATGTGGGTGCCCAAACCCGCCGTACCGCGAATGTGAGCTGGCATGCAGAAGACCTGTTGGAAATTCACCCTCACGATGCGGAAGACAGGGGTATTAACGACGGCGACTGGGTGTCTGTCGGCAGCCGGGCGGGTGCAACGCAATTGCGTGCAAAGCTCACCGACAGAGTCCAACCCGGGGTGGTTTACACAACGTTCCATCACCCCAGCACCGGCGCCAATGTGATTACGACAGACAATTCTGACTGGGCCACAAACTGTCCTGAATACAAAGTCACGGCTGTTCAAGTCAGTAAAGTGACGGGGAAACCACAGTCCTCGGAATGGCAAGTCGAATACAATGAGTTCAGCGAGCGCCAAATAGCGTTTGTAGAGCAATAACTGAGACTAATCATTTGACAGCGATGAAACCTGTTCAACCCGAGGGAGTTCGGCTCTGCGATGTAGAAGTTCGTACTACCGAAAGTAGTGCTGAAAGTAGAGTCGAAGAAAGCCGACCGGCCCAGGATCATATTGCGGAAGAAGCGCCGGTGGCCATGGTCTACAACGGTATTAGCCATGCAGTAATGATGGCTTCACCATTGAACTTGGAAGACTTCGGCATTGGCTTTAGTTTGACGGAAGGCATCGTAGACAACCGTAATCAACTGCTGGACATTGAAGTTCAAGGTTCAGATCTGGGTATAGAAATCCAGATGCAGGTTGCCGCAGAAGCGTTTAATCGTCTAAAAGTGCGGCGCAGACAATTAAGTGGCCGAACCGGATGTGGTCTGTGTGGTTTAGACGCATTAGAGGCTATCCAACCGTCAATAAAGGTAGTTCCAAGGGCCAGCTCAATACCCGGCTATGCCGCTATTGACTCAGCCTTGGCCCAAATGCAAAAGGCACAATGGTTACAATCACAATGCGGAGCAACCCATGCTGCAGCCTATTTCGATGACGAGGGCAAACTCGAACAACTGCGAGAAGATGTAGGACGTCACAATGCATTAGACAAACTCATTGGCAGCCTGGCTAACGAACCGTCAGAGAACGCGTTTGTTGTCATTTCCAGCCGCGCCAGCTACGAAATGGTTACCAAGGCCGCTTATTTTGGTATTTCTACACTGGTTTCGGTATCAGCCCCCACCAGTATGGCTGTTGACCTGGCTAAGCGCGCAAACATGAATTTAGTTGGCTTTGTGCGCCAAGGGCGACAAGTCATTTACAACCGAAATTTAGCCCTGCAGAGCCCCTGCTGATGCTGAATTTACTAAACCGTTGCTGCTAAAAGACAAGGATATATTTGTGAGTGAAAACGAACTTGAACACCTGGTTAAAATGATCAACCAGATTAGTATTAACATGCCGCGAAACATTAGCGAGCAGGAAGCTGCAAGTAAAATTGCCAGCCACATAACCAGTTTTTGGGCAAAATCAATGCGCCTGAAAATTTGCCAAAACAAAGAAGCTATCAATCCGAAATTAACACCAGCGGCCCAACTAGCATTAGAACAGCTTCACTCCCACGAAATTACCTGAGCGCGATAACCTCCTGAAGCAGACAAGAGGTGTTTCCAAGCGTTAAAACAAGGACGTTTATTATTAAACAACGCCGTGCAAAGGTATTTTTCTAACCTCATAGAAATAGTTTGACTTCCGTGTTCGTGCGCTATAGTCTGGTTGTCAGCTAGAAAGTAAGCCTAGTATTTGTACTATCCGTTTCGTTGCAATTTCTGCATTGGCTCGTCCTGTAGTTTCAAATCATCAGTCTATTTCACGCTATTCCCGCCTTTCTTTATGTAAGGCAATCTTAATTAATACTTACAGGATTTTTCCTATGTCTAATACAGTAACTGGCACCGTAAAATGGTTTAACGAATCAAAAGGTTTTGGTTTTATTGAGCAAGAGTCTGGTCCAGACGTTTTCGCTCACTACAGCGCAATTGCTAGCTCAGGATTCAAAACTTTGGCAGAAGGTCAGCGCGTAGAATTTACCGTGACTCAAGGTCAAAAAGGCCCACAAGCCGAGAACATCGTAGCAATCTAAGTCTAAACGACTAAGATGTTACCAAAAAGGCAAGCTGAGAAGCTTGCCTTTTTTATTGCTTACTCAAAGCGCCGTTTAAACTAATCGTCAGCCAAATTCAGTTCAAGCACATATTTTTCAGTACGAAATGGTTCTTTAATGGCATGCTCCCAATGCTGGGCTCGCTTCTTGCCATAACGCTTTTTACAATGCTTTACCAATTGCCAAAATGGCTCTCGGCCAGGGTCAGCTAAGTAAACCCCTTTCAACCCTGCATCTGCCGCACGTTCAATTAAAGATTGCCATTCCAATTGCAGCTCAGGCCAAAAACAAATATCAGCGCCCACCAGAATATCCACATAGGCTAACGAGTCACGTTTTAAAACACTCATTGGCCCAGCAGCAAAGTCCAGCCCTACCCCATTGGCCTTTGCGTGCAAATCAAAATAGGGCTTGACCGCAGGGTCTGCATCCACACCAATAACTGCAGCGCCCAATTTCTTTGCCAGATAACTACTTAATACGCCCCATCCGCATCCGATATCCATAACCACTTGATTTTTAGCAACCGGAAATTCCGTCAAAAAATCCATAAGCACAAAGCACGAATCCCAAACTTTATCACCATGTATGGACGGCGCATCATTCAATTTCTGTATGCGCTTAATCTCTGGGTGGCCGTTCATAAAGGCTTTTACACCATTAAAAACCCATGCCTTTTCTTTATTCATTTTTCTCGCCATTAACTAACTACCTAATCGTTTTCAATAAGAATGCATAAGTGCCACAAAACATTAGAATTAACCTTACGCCGGTTAATGTAAGCTTTCGCAGAGCCAGACCAGCTATCGATACTAACAGAGTTAAATGACGTAATTATTGCTCTTAGGGGGTTGGAGCATCGTTATTCTCGCGAAGGGACTCAGACTGTAACATTACTGGCTGTTTTTTTGTCGCTGCAAAATACTCTACACTAGCTCATCTGTTCAAATACACAAAATCACAAATGGTTGATAACTGTTTATGAGTAAAAACAACTCACATATGGATACACAACGCCCTTACGGCACCTGGCCCTCGGCAATAACCGCAGAGTTATTAGTGGGCGACAGCATTCGCTTGGGCGAACCGCGCTTCGATGGCGATTATATTTACTGGCTCGAATCCCGTCCTCTTGAGCGAGGACGTACCACGATTGCCAGAACCAGAATTTCAGATACTACCAAACACATTGAAGATATTCTGCCCTACCCAATCAACACCCGCACCAAAGCACATGAATACGGTGGTGCCAGCTATTGTGTCAGTAATGGCATTGTGTACTTTGTCCTCGCTGACGACCAATGTATCTATCGCCTTGATACTCGCGCTGCGAAAAGCCAACCAGAGGCAATCACACAAGAAAGCGGGCAGCATTATGCAGACTTGATTATTGACGAAAAACGGCAGCGACTTATTTGTGTCTGTGAAGACACGGGCAACAATACCCAGGAACCCAGTAGCAGCTTAATCGCCATTGAACTGGCAGAACCGTTTCAGCAACACACATTAGCCAGTGGCCAAGATTTTTATTCCAGTCCAAATCTGTCTCCGGACGGACAACACTTAACATGGCTAACATGGCAACACCCTAATATGCCATGGGATCACACCCAGTGCAGCATTGCTCGTGTAGAGTCCAATGGTACATTAGACTGTATTAAAACGATTGCTGGAGATAAACAGGCTGAATCAATTTTTCAACCGCAATGGTCGCCAGCAGGCGAGCTATTTCTTGTCAGCGATAGAAACAACTGGTGGAACATTTATCGCTACGATGACGCGCAAGACAGCTTAGAAAACATTTGTGAAATGAACGCCGAATTCGCCACACCACAGTGGGTGTTTGGCATGTCCACTTACGGATTTATTAACACAGACACGATTATTTGTACCTACACAGAAAATGGCAACTGGTACCTGTTGAAACTGAATACAACAGATAAAACGCGACAAGTTATACCGGTACCCTTCTCTTACATCACCAGTATTCATTGCTCGAAAAAAGGCGCTTTATGGCTTGGTGCATCACCTACCGATGCTGAACAGATAGTCTTTTGCGACAACGTATCGTTAGGCCGGGTACATATATCGAAAGCAAACTGCCAATCTATCAAAACCAGTGCAACAAACACGCTCAGCCCCGATTGGTTCTCAAAGCCCGAAGCACTTACCTTTCCGACAAGTAACGGCCAATCTGCCTATGGATTTTTTTATTCTCCATGCAACCCTGACGTGGAGCCACTGAACGAAACAAAACCACCATTGATAGTTCTCTGCCATGGCGGGCCTACAGGTGCCACCAGCAGTGCTTTAAACTTAAAGATTCAATACTGGACAAGCCGAGGCTTTGCCGTACTTGATGTTAACTATAGAGGCAGCACCGGTTACGGCAGAGCATTTCGCAACGCACTACACAAGCAATGGGGTATTGCCGATGTTGAAGACGTTTGCGCAGGCGCACAATACCTGGCCGAGTCAAACCGTGTGAATAAGGAGCAACTTATTATCAAAGGCAGCAGCGCCGGCGGCTACACTGTTCTCGCTGCACTAACCTTCACTGATACCTTTACCTTGGGAACCAGCCTGTATGGCATCGGCAACCTGGAAACCCTGGCCAAAGATACACACAAATTTGAATCCCGCTATTTAGACAGTTTGATCGGCCCTTACCCTGAAGAAAAAGCGCTTTACCAACAACGCTCGCCTATTAATCACATCAACCAGCTCAATTGCCCAGTGCTATTTTTTCAGGGACTGGAAGATAAAGTTGTACCTCCTGCGCAAGCCAAAGCCATGGTCACGGCACTACGTGAAAAGAACATTCCTGTTGAGTATGTTGAGTTTCACAACGAGGGACACGGCTTTCGACAAGCAGACAATATTATTCGCATGCTCGAAACAGAACAGGACTTTTATCAACGACAACTGGGCATTAAGGAACAATAAGATGGGACGCTGGCGACCACCACAAAAACGCGGTTCAACTTATATTACACCCGAAGGGGCAAAGACGTTACAGAATGAACTGACGCAGCTCTGGAAAGTCGAACGCCCCCAAGTCACACAAGTTGTCCATGAAGCAGCTAAAAATGGTGACCGTTCTGAAAATGGTGACTACATCTATGGAAAACGAAGGCTGGCTGAAATTGATCGTCGTGTTCGTTATCTCAGTAAACGCCTTGATGAGCTGACTGTTGTTGACCGCCAGCCAGACAATATCGAAAAAGTGTACTTCGGCGCTTGGGTAACTCTGGAAGATGAAAACGGCGAAACATCACGCTATCGTATTGTCGGTCCAGATGAATTTGACATTAAAGCAGGAAAACTTAGCATGGACTCACCATTAGCCAAAGCCCTACTGGGCAAACAATTAGACGACGAAGTTTTTGTTGTTAAAGCGGGAGAAAAACAGACGGCCTGGATCACAGAGATAAGTTACGACAACTAATGGCCTGATATGAAAAGCTACAATAAGCCTCTGTTAACCATGTGATAGCTGCAATCCCTGCTCACGAAAATCTTTTATAAAAATGCCAAACTCACCATCACAATGAACGTGTGCGATTAAATGATCGGCCGATAATTCTTTTTTTTCAACCAACGCTAAGTCAAGAACTTGGGGTTTGCGTGGTTGTTTCTGATTATCCAAAACCATTAACACCTTGGGTAAATGGCGATACTTGGTATTGGTCGAGAAAACTAATCCGACTTCCCCGCTTTTCAGCTCGACAACACTACCCGGCGGGTACAAACCAATGGTTTTAATAAAGACTAACGCCAAACGCTCATCAAAATGCGTTCCACGGTCGTGATAGATATTACGAAGTGCCGCAGTCGGGGTCATGGCGCGCGCATAACAACGATTAGCGGTCATCGCATCAAAAGCATCCACCAGTGCAATAATTTTTGAAAACTGGGAAATACCCGCACCCTTAAGTTTGCGCGGGTACCCTGTACCGTCGATTTTTTCATGGTGACTATAAGCCACATCGACAATACCATCATAACCACCAGGAGCCGCAAGTAATAAATTACGGCCATGAACAGTGTGGGCTTTAATGAGTTTAAATTCTTTGTCGGTTAATTTTTCGGGCTTATTCAGTATTTCGTGCGGGACTCGCATCTTGCCAACATCATGTAACAAGCCACACAAACCGAGGTTATGTAATTCAAGCTCTGACAATCCTAACTGCCGACCAAAGGCAATGGCCAATATACAGACATTTAAACAATGCTCTGCCGTATATTCATCTTCTTGACGAATCTTTGCCATCCACAACAGCGCATCAGCATTACGCAAGATACTTTTAACGCATTCGTTAACCGTCTCTTTGGCACTGGCAGTATTGACTACCGCACCTAAACGCACTTCGTCTAACAGGTGCTTGGTGATCCGCCGCGCCTCTCGATACACACCAATAGCTTTGCGTTGTTCATCTGTAGTGCTGACTTTATTAATATAGCGGACACGCTTAGGTCTGGGGCTGTGTTGCTGTAAGGAATGACCGCCAGCACGGTATTCCTCAACGGTATCAATCCAAACGTGTTCACAGTATTTCTCAACAACGGCAATGTCATCCATGGTCTCGACTAAAAAACCTTGCATTACAAAAGGCGTATCGAGCCAGTCCCTATCTAATTGAGAGACATACATCCCTATTCTTAATTCGGACACATGAATTTTTTTTCTAGCCGTATCCGAAACTATCCGATCATTACTCATTAGCAGCCCTGTTAGCTAATGCCGATGAAACCAACCCCAAACATTGAAAATAAGTATAGTAGCTAGAAATTGAAGAAACTAATGGGCCGCGACCAAGCAGCCCACTTTTGTTACAGATGGAGCCTATTCAATCTATCTAGGCAGAATAAAAGGGCGTTCTATCGGTCAAGTACAGAAGCCACAGCGGAAGCCACATAGTCAATATTGGTTTGATTTAGTCCCGCAATACTGACGCGACTAGAGCCAACCATATAAACGCTGTGTTCTGTTCGAAGCAGATTGACTTGAGCCTCTGTCAAACCCAGGAATGAAAACATTCCTCGCTGCTGCTGGATAAACGAAAAGTCTTGCCCACCAGAGGCTGCTTTCAGTTTTGTGGCAAGCTCACCGCGTAACCCATTGATTCTTTCACACATGCCAAGCACTTCAGATTCCCATAAATTTTTCAATTCAGGGTTAGCTAAAATACGATCTACCAATGCGGCTCCATGAGCCGGTGGCATGGAATAGATACCGCGGGCAATATTAGCTAGTTGTGTTTCACAAGCTTTAGCGACGGTGGCATTTTCAGACACGACCAGCAATATCCCAGTTCGCTCACGGTATAAGCCAAAATTCTTCGAGCAAGAATAAGCAATGACTAACTCAGGCAAACGCTCTGCTAACAGGCGTAATCCCTGTGCATCATCATCCAAATTTGAACCAAAGCCCTGATAGGCCATATCTACAAATGGCACAAAACCTTGTTTTTCAGCCAATTCGGCTACCTGAGACCAATCATCCAGTGTCAGCTCCACACCACAGGGGTTATGACAGCAACCATGCAACAGCACCAGGTCACCCTTTGGCACTGAAGCCAAGGCTGCGAACATCTCTTCACGCTTAAGCGTCTTCGTGGCTGCATCATAAAAGGGGTAGGTTTTTATGGTCACCCCGGCTTCACCCAATAGTGGAATGTGGTTGGCCCACGTAGGGTCAGTCACCCAAATTGTTGCTTGATGCTGGCTCTTTTTATTGACACGATTTATCAGCTCGGCCCCAACTCGTAAAGCACCACATCCGCCAGGTGCCTGTAAAGCAGACACACGCCCATCGCGGATAACCGCAGCGTTTTCACCGAGGATAAGATTTTGCAAAGCAAGATTGAACGATGCCAGGCCCGTCGGTGCCAAATAAGCTTTGGTTAATTCTTGTTCAATATGAGCCTGTTGTGCACGCTTCACCGCTTCCAGCACTGGCGTCTGCCCCTGTTCATTTTTATAAACCCCAACACCCAAATCCACTTTGTGTGGATGTGAATCTTTTTGAAAGGCAGCACTTAAACCAAGAATTGGGTCGGCTGGTAAAGCAGTAAGGTTCTCAAACATAGGGTGGCTCCAGCTAAAATAAAAAATGTATTTTCACCGTTAGCGAGTTGATACACAACCATCAAACGCCACTTCGGTTTAGCTAGTGTTGCAACACCGCAGCATCTAAAACACCCAAAGGCACAAACTGTTAAAAAATTATTGGCTATTTCAGTGGTAAGACCGGTGAGAGCAACTATTATTGTTATAAAGCAGTGCAACGGGGCAGGCAGAAACGATAACCATCGCCATCTCACACAGCGATGTTTAATGTGTATTCAGTGCTTACTATCCACCTGTGAGTCGATAAGGAATTAAGCTTGTGGCAAACTCGACAGACCTCGATGACTTTGACCGAAAAATTCTTCGCGCGTTACAAGCAAATGCTGATTACTCTATGGCTGAGCTTGGCGACATAGTTGGACTTTCTCACACCCCCTGTTGGCGGCGAATAAAGCGTTTAGAGGCCGAGGGTATTATTGAAAAACGAGTAACCTTATTGAACGCGAAGAAATTACACCTTGGCGTTACTGTCTATGCCCACATCAAAATCAGAAACCCTACCGAAGAAACCTATGCTGCTTTTGAAACTGCAATGGGCACGTTAAATGAGATAGTAGAGTGCTGCTCTACTTGCGGAGATATGGACTATCAACTAAAAATTGTGGCAGAAAGCGTCGAGCAATATGATCATTTTTTACGCAAAAAACTGATGCACCTGCCCAATGTCGATGCTATACATTCCACCTTTGCTCTACGACAGGTGAAATTCACCACATCGCTACCCATTTAATGCAGGGATAAAGCCAAAGACAGTTAGAGTAAATTAATAAAGACGAGATGTATAAGCGCCTTAAGACAGGGCTTCTTGAATTTTCTGAACAGCGGCTTCCAAAGGACTTCGTGACTGGCTTACTAATTCACTGGTATCACATACGATATCAGCATAACGCTCGTACAATGGACAACGCTCAGCATAAATGCTCGCCAATGTCGCCCCTGGTGCAGAAGCAATGCCTCGATCACTAAAATTATGTAATCGATCCTCTAGATCAGCCAACGTGGCCTTCAGGTAAATCACAGGCCCCAACGCTTTCAATTTGCCCATAACATCCGGGCTGTATACAACACTACCACCGGTTGCGATTACCATATTGGAAAAATCCGCATTCAAGACAACTTTTTCCTCTATGGCGCGCAACGCCAAATAGCCCTGCTCATCCAAAACTGACTGCAAAGAACAACCTATGTCTTGCTGAATGAGCAGGTCAGTATCAACAAACTGTTTTGCCATTGCCTTAGCCAGTACTACGCCCAGAGTGCTTTTACCCACTCCGGGCATACCAACCAAACTAACGCACGTTGTTACTGAGCTATTCATGGACAAAGGGTTTATTTATCAATACCACCGATGCACATGTATTTTATTTCTACGTAATCATCCATTCCGTATTTAGAGCCTTCACGGCCAGAACCTGACTCCTTAATACCGCCGAACGGTGCCATTTCATTAGAAATGATGCCTTCGTTAATGCCAACAATACCGTATTCCAGCGCTTCACCGACTCGCCAAATACGGCCAATATCGCGAGAATAGAAGTAAGATGCCAAGCCAAACTCAGAATCATTAGCCATGGCTATCGCTTCTTCTTCTGTAGAAAACTTAAACAACGGCGCAACCGGTCCAAAAATTTCTTCCTTGAACACACGCATGTCCGGGTTGACGTTAGTCAGGATTGTTGGCTCGAAAAAGCATTCCCCCAGATCAGAAATTTTGCCACCTAAAACCGCGTTAGCGCCTTTATCTAAAGCATCTTTCACTAAATCGCTGACATCACTAGCCGCCTTAGCGTTAACCAATGGACCCACAGTTACCCCTGCATCGGCGCCATTACCCATACGCAGTTCTTTCACCGCTGCCGCAAGTTTTTCAGCAAAGGCTTCATACACACCTTCCTGAACCAACATGCGGTTCGAGCAAACACAGGTTTGCCCAGCATTACGATACTTGGACGCCATAGCGCCTTTGACGGCTTCGTCAAGATCCGCATCATCGAAAACGATAAACGGAGCATTCCCGCCCAATTCCATAGAAGTCTTTTTGACGGTGCCTGCACACTGCTCCATCAGGACCTTGCCTACGGGTGTGGAACCTGTAAATGTCACTTTTTTAACCGTTGGGTTACTGGTCATTTCACCGCCAATTTCACGGGAACTCTTACCCACCACAATATTAAACACCCCCTTGGGAATACCCGCTTCTTCAGCCAGTACAGCCAACGCTAAAGCGGATAATGGTGTCTCAGTAGCAGGCTTACCCACAAACGCACAACCTGCAGCCAACGCTGGGCCAGCTTTGCGCGTAATCATTGCATTAGGGAAGTTCCACGGCGTAATTGATGCAACCACACCAATAGGCTGTTTTATACAAACTAGGCGACGATCTGAGGAGGGATGTGGAATCACATCACCATATATGCGCTTTGCTTCCTCGGCAAACCATTCGATGTAGGCGGCCCCGTAAGCGACTTCGCCCTTTGCTTCGGCTAACGGCTTACCTTGCTCAGCAGTCAAGATAATGCCGAGATCGTCCTGGTTAGCCATGATCAAGTTATACCAGGTGCGTAAAATATTAGCGCGTTCTTTAGCAGGGCGTTTTTGCCAATCTGCCATAGCTAATTGTGCTGCATTGATGGCACGACGGGTTTCACCGGCACCAAGACTGGCTACCTCGGCAACTTTCTCACCAGTCGCAGGGTTTAATACAGAAACAGTTGCTCCGGAATCCGCACTTACCCATTCGCCATTAATATACGACTCGGTTCGCAATAGCTCTGGTCGTTTCAGTTTTAGCATTACAACTATCTCCTAAATTTACATTGTTTGCAGCGCAAAAGCGGCGCTAGTCATGAATGATTACTTCTGACATAGGGTGGCATATTTAACATTAACACCTTATGCATTGCTTCAGCCGCCGAGGATAAAGGATAGCGATGACGAGTCACAATACCCACTTGGCGGTGCAAGTCGGGCCCAACAATCGGCCGACATTGTAAACCAAAAGTTTCCATCTGCGACCGACAAAGTGCCGGTACCACACTAATTCCCAATCCACACTCTACCATCCGGCCAATGGTGCCAAGCTGATGCGCCTCCACCTCAAACGACAGCTGTATATCATTATCCGCAAGTACCCGTTCCAATAGCTCCCTTAGACCGGAAGGCTTTTGTAAACCAATAAAGCTATACGCCTGTAACTCAGGCCAGCTCACTTCACGCCCTGTGGCCAATGGGTGCCCTTGGGGTAACACCGCTATAAACTCGTCATCAAATAAGGGCGTAAACGCAAGATCGGCAGTATCACGGGGGTCAAACGTTACACCAATTTCAACCCTGCCTTGAAGCACCATTTCCACAACACTCTCTGCCACAATATCGTGTACTACAATATTCACCTGTGGATACTGTGCGCGATATTGCGCCAATGCTGCGGGCAGTAAACTATAGGCAAAGGATGGCATAGCAGCAATTCCTAGTTTGCCTCGACGCATGGCAAACAGATTGTGGACATCCGACAGTGCCTCATCCCAATCCTGCAACAGACGCTGAGCAACGGGCAAAAATGCTTCCCCTTCAGGCGTCAAGGAGAGGGTTCTGGTGGAACGCGCCAGTAGGCGACCACCGACGATATCTTCCAAGTTCTTGATAGTGATGCTAATCGCCGGCTGTGATAGGTGAATCAGCCCACTAGCCTCTGCGAAACTGCCAGTTTTAGCTACCGCCACAAATGCTTTTAAATGTTTCACTGTGATATTCACTGACTCACTCCCGTCGCCCATGAAAGTCGTAGTCTCACCAATATATTAAAAAAACTTATCAATTGCTAAAAAACTTAATATTGATAAATATAACGCAGTGCGGCAATCTGCGTTCCAAGTTCTACAATTTCTTCAATAAAAACTTAGGAGCGTTCTCAAATGGCCGGTTTTGACAAAGTAGTGACCAGCTACGAAGAAGCGATGGCAGGTCTGGAAGACAACATGACCATTATCGCAGGTGGCTTTGGTCTGTGCGGAATCCCCGAAGGCTGCATTGCACAAATTAAAAAAATGGGTACAAAAGGCCTGACAATTGTCTCCAATAACTGTGGCGTAGACGGTTTTGGCTTGGGCATTCTGCTGGAAGACAAACAAATCAAGAAAATGATTTCTTCTTATGTCGGTGAAAATGCACTCTTCGAGAAGCAATTATTGGCCGGCGAGCTGGAAGTAGAACTTACGCCTCAAGGCACACTGGCAGAAAAAATGCGCGCCGGTGGTGCTGGTATCCCCGCCTTTTTTACTGCCACGGGCTACGGAACACCCATCGGTGAAGGCAAAGAAGTACGCGAATTTAACGGCCGTCCACACATTTTGGAAGAAGCTGTTACGGGCGATTTTGCCATTGTTAAAGGCTGGAAAGCAGACCGTTACGGCAATGTGGTATACCGGCATACGGCACAAAACTTTAATCCGATGGCCGCAACTGCGGGCAAAATAACCATTGTTGAAGTAGAAGAAATTGTCGAGCCCGGCGAATTAGAACCTAGCCAGATTCACACACCCGGCATTTATGTTCAGCGCGTCATCAAAGGCACGTTTGAAAAACGAATCGAACAACGCACCGTGCGTGCAAGTTAAGGGAGGCAATTAACATGGCATTATCTCGCGAACAAATTGCAATGCGCGTAGCACAAGAACTGCAAGACGGCTTTTACGTGAATTTAGGCATCGGTATTCCAACCTTGGTTGCCAACTACGTACCGCAAGGTATGGAAGTTATGCTCCAGTCAGAAAACGGGTTATTGGGAATGGGGCCTTTCCCTACCGAAGATCAAATAGACGCAGACATGATCAATGCAGGCAAACAAACCGTCACGACTATTCCTGGAGCATCTATTTTCTCCTCTGCTGAGTCATTTGCCATGATCCGTGGCGGTCACGTTGATCTAACAGTACTTGGCGCTTTTGAAGTTGATGTTCAAGGCAACATTGCCTCCTGGATGATCCCAGGGAAGCTCGTTAAAGGTATGGGCGGCGCAATGGACCTGGTAGCTGGCGCAGACAATATTATTGTCACTATGACTCACGCCAGCAAACATGGTGAATCCAAGCTACTGCCGCAGTGCTCTCTGCCACTAACAGGCGCAGGCTGCATTAAAAAAGTAGTGACCGATTTAGCCTACATTGAAATTGCCGATGGTAAATTCTGGCTGAAGGAGCGCGCACCCGGCATCAGTGTGGATGAAATCGTCAGTAAAACTGCCGGTGAAATTGTGGTACCCGATGTAGTACCCGAAATGACTTTCTAAATTTTTACGCAGTGTAAAAATTACGCCGTTAAGACCCTGCTTTACAATCCTGTTGTTGCGCCCCCAATTAACCTTGGGGGCTTTTTTACGTCTGCTACCCTATTATAAATGACTCTGGCTGCTTCCTGCCTTAAGCACTGCGAACAAAGCCAACAAGACAGAAAAAGTCTTGTATACTTTGCAACACGTTGAGTGGCGATGGCGACAGCTATAAAAGGTCTGCAATGATTATCAAACAATTTATGTCGAGCCCAGTGGTCACCGTCGAAATGGATGACTCACTGAGTATTATCAAAGAAATTTTCGATAACACCCATTTCCATCATTTGCTGGTTACCGCCAACGGCAAACTTCAGGGGGTTATATCTGATCGTGATTTTTTCAAAGCAGTCAGCCCTAATCTGGATACAGCTGCGGAAACCGTAGCAGACTTGTCAACCTTGAGTAAAAAAGCACACCAAATCATGTCGCGCAAACCCATTTGCCTGGGCCCGGATAACGATATTGCAAGCGCCATAGAAGTCTTCCAAAACAACGCTATTTCCTGTATTCCGATTGTCAACAACAATCAAAAACCCGTGGGCATTGTAAGCTGGAGGGATATTATTCAACGAATTAATACCCACAAGCGCTCGACGTAAAGCAGCGGGACAAACACTTATTACCGCCCTACTAGCGAAGTCAAACAGTGCCGGCAATGGCCCCATGCGTCTATGTCTCTGGGGTTGATCGACGCTAATCAAGCTTATCTCACCAAATTCCAGTCCCGAAAACTAGCCTTAGGTCATATCTATTTGCAAATTATGACTCAATGACATACCTTTAATACAAAGTTCGGTTTTGCCTCACACCACCATCTCAGCGTGCTGCAGCACAACTGGCCTTATCACTACGTCATATACCGAGAGAATCAGGATTACCCATGAACGATAAAATATCCCGAAGAGCAGCACTCAAAAAAGCTGGATTACTAGGTTTGGCTGGCGCAGCGCTGCCGACGGTTGCTGCATGTAGCACAGGCCAAACTGTAAAAAAAACGCTGACTCTTAATGACATTGACATGTCTACACCAGAGAAGCGCTCGGCGGTTATTACCAAAGTGATGGGGAGTACAGGCAAGGAAGAAACCCATGCGTTTATGCGCATCCATCTCTACGGACTAGTCGGTGACAACAACATTGTTCCCTTTTTCTCAATGAATAATTATGTCGTGCAAAAATGGGAGCCCGCAGGTGACGGTACCTTTAACCTAAAGCACTACGAAGTGGGTTATTACTGTGACTTCGATACCGACAACCCGATATCTAACTGGCACAACCCTATTGTCAACAAAACGGTTGAACTGGAACCGTTTATTCTCGGGCCGGTATTCCGCTCTTATACCCCTAAAGGCATTATCGCTCCCGGACTTGCACCTAATCCGATGCGCATCAATGTTATTGGTGATCGAGTTTTCATACCCGCTCAATCCATAGAGAAGTTTCCCAATATTTTCACCCCCAAAGAGTGGCCAGAATATTCCAGTGGCCCAACTATCTTTTGGGACTCGATGTACACATTTTCTGCACGTATTGCTGATGTCATTGACCCCCAAATTATGGGGGCTCCCGCAGAAATGCATATGCAAAACTTGACCAGCTGGCAGCCATTTTTGCGCATGGGACAAACACCTGGTCGCAGTATGGCTCGTGGCTTTGGTTCAAATATCTCTGGTTTCGATGCGCTGGAGCCGCACGTGCGAGCCGCCTTTGAAAAATACACCCCGGAAATTTTTGAGACCGCGACTTGGGAAAATATCCGTTTTGATTCTGCAGATTTTTACAACAAAGCAGTGGCCGAAAGAGAAGCCGAAAAAGCAAAACAGGAGGCAAAATAATGCGTTTCCATTTTGCAGCTATAGCCGCGAGCTGTTTGGCTTTGGTATCCGTCAGCGCCTGTACACAGGACTTTGAGGCACTCTACCAAAAGCGCTTTGACATTCTAATGGGTAATGGAGGCTACCTGAAAAGTTATTCGCCCATGGAGCCTGTAACTGGCAGTCCTAACCCCACTCCGCTGCCATTGGCGAAAGCAAATGAACTATCCATCAACAAACAAGTGCTTGATAATGCTGCAGCCTACGCCCAGGCCAACAATTCAAGTGCATTTATGGTTTGGCGTAATGGTGTAATTCAAGATCAAGTATTCTTCGGTAATACAACCGCCGCTACGCCGCTACTGTCAAAATCGCTGTCTAAACCTCTATCGGCAATTGCGATTGGCCGCGCCATACAAATAGGTGCGATCAAATCTGTAGACCAGCCGGTGGCTGACTTTATTACCGAGTGGAAAGATACGCCGAAAGCCGACATGCTCATCCGACATACGCTGGACATGCGCTCCGGCTTTTTGGCTCAGGGTTATAGTCCAGACCCAGATCACCCCTGGAACCGGGCGTTTATTTCCTACGAGCATGGGAAGGTACTCATTCATGACTACCCTATGGTTGATAAGCCCGGAACAACCTACGCCTACAGCAACGCCACCGCAGAGCTTGTTGCGCTCATTATCGAACGAGCTACCGGTCAACGCTATGGTGACTTTATTGGTAAAGAAGTCCTGGCCAAAATTGGTGCTCCAGGCGGAGAAATCTGGGTAGACCGCCCGGGCGGGCTAGCCCACTCTGGTTGCTGTATGTACCTGCCTGCTGAAAGCTGGATGCGAATGGCCATCCTGCTGCTGCAAGAAGGCAAATATCAGGGTGAGCAAGTTATTCCTGCCAGCTTCGTTGCCAACATGAAGAAAGGCACACCCGAAAACCCACACTATGGTATGGGCGTATGGATTGGTGGTGAATACACTGAGCGTCGTGGTTTTACCGGGCCCGGTGGCCCTGGGCCTCAAGTTCTGCACTCTGAGCCGTACCTTGATAAAGATTTGTATCTTTTTGATGGCAATTCAAATCAGGTGGTTTATACCTTGCCTAACTACAACATGATCGTATTACGAATGGGAGCTACACCGCCAAAAGAACCCGAATGGGACAACAGCCACCTTCCTAATATGCTGGTAAAAGGCGTTGTCGACGAATAATGTGCTGAACAAACACGTGGAGTCGTTAATCTTCATTAACGGCTTCATACCGCTTATCACCCAGGTAGGAATCTCCAAACGGTAACGCTAAACTGAACGACCAAAATAATTGGTCGTCACAATGATCCACCCTGCCACAACAAAATACTTGAACCACTACGCTGAAGCCGAGGTCAATAATCTTCGCAATATTGATGCAGCGATACCGGTTCCCTATCAGCACACACTGGTCATTCCAGCCTATAACGAAACGCCTGATTTTGTTCATCGGTTACTACAAACAACTTGGCCCAATGGTCCGGTACTGGTCATTATCGTCATCAACACCCCGGACTGTATTGATCCAGAGGCCGAATACAAGGCATTAACGCTGTGGCAAGCTGTACTCAACACAGGTACAACAGAGTGGCAATCTGAAAACCTGAGGCTCATAAAAACACAAGGAACATCGGTTATGGATCATCATAACCGGATTGATTTCCTATTGGTGGATCGCTTTAGCGACGGCAACCGCATACCGACAAAACAAGGTGTCGGGCGCGCACGAAAAATTGGTAGCGATTTGGCTGCTGCCCTATACGCCAATGCATTAACACAAGAACCCTGGATATTTAGTAGCGATGCCGATGCCCACCTTAGCGCGCTTTATTTTACGCTGGGTAACCGCGCAGGAAAAAAGCCCCCGGTAAGCGCATATGTACTTCCCTACCAACACCTCTGTGACAACACAGATATTGGCGACGCTACAAAACTCTATGAAAGTGCACTTGAATATTATGTGCGAGCTTTAGATTGGGCAGGTTCACCCTATGCATTCCACACTATTGGCAGCTGCCTCTGCTTACATACTGACTTTTATTGCCAGGCAAGAGGATTTCCAAAACGACCAGGCGGTGAAGATTTCTATTTACTCAACAAGCTGGCAAAATTAGCCCCGGTTATCCCACTGACCAACAAAGACTTTGATGGTCAGCCAGCACTGATGCTTGAAGCTCGTCTTTCAGACCGAGTGCCTTTTGGTACAGGACCCAGCGTAAAAAAAATTATCGCACTGAAAAAAAACAACCTTCCGTACACGTATTACGCTCCAGAAACGTTCACGGCCTTAAAGCAACTCAACCAAAGCTTTAAAGCCATAAATAGCGACTTTAATACAACAAAATTTTTACAAAGCCTGCCAAAACATAGTCGTACAGCACTGGAGGAAAACGGAGCCGAGACATTATTTTCCCACCTCGACAAGCTGATCGCTGAGGGAAAATCAGCAGGACAGCTTCAACGTCATATCTTCAATTGGTTTGACGCATTTAAAACACTGAAATACATACACCATCTGCAACTAAATAGGTTTCCAGCAGAACCTCTGCAGGATGCCATTAGAAAATTCACAGCACTTTCTCAACAAGAATGGCATAGATACCTAGATAGCTAAACCGTAGCCCCAGACCACAGTCTACGCATTAAACTTGGGCTACTTATTTTCAGTTAATAGATATGGAAACAGCGCCTGTTTTTCCAAAACGGTTAATGACCGCATGCGCGAGATATTTGCGTCAGGAATCGATTCTGGATTGGCATAATTCTCTAATGCCTTTTCCAAACTCTCTTCTCGCAATAAATGTAAAACAGGGTAAGGGGCACGATTCGTTAAATTCTCGGCATCACCGGCAAACGTGCCCGCAAATTGATAATCAGGATGAAAGGTTGCCAGTTGGTAAATACCCGTATAATTATGCCGCTCCAGCAACCAATCACACAGGTCTAAAAATTGATTAAAATCAGAAAAGTTATGTAATTGTCGAGGGACTACCAGAAGCGTTGTTTCCAATTGAGCTGCAGGCACATCATCTAAACGTTGCAATTCAACCAGCAACTCAGCCAGTAAATCCGTTTCATCCTCTGTCTCACTGATACAAAAACGGACCTGCCCCAACCGCATTGGCTTGCTGGCAAATGGGCACAGATTTAAACCAACGACGACATCACTTAACCAGTGTTTTATTGCCGACTCAATGGCATCACTACTCTTAACCGTCAACGTATTTACCACATCAAATCATCGGGGATTTGATAATCTGCATACGGGTCATCTTCATCAACCGTCTGCGCTTGTGCCTGTACTTTTACAACAAGACTGGCATCACGCTCGGCGATTTTGTCTGCCACACCACGCGGGACTAGTTCAAATACATCATTCAAACCTACAATCACCAAACGCCCGGCAACCAGGTGGCTTTGCACCTCTGCATTCACGTAAATCTTTTTGACTTTTTTATCAAACGTAAAGTTATAGGCTATATCACCGTTACCTTTAGATTGCTTATTGGTTTCCACCAGCTGCTTAATCTGCGCTAAGATTGCTTTCTGCTGCGCTTGTGCATTACGTTCCGCGTTTAACGCCCGATCGCGCTCAGCCTTTTCAGCTCGCGCTTGCTCTGCTGCTAATTTCGTTTCATCGATGATGGGTTGTGAAGACTTTTTCGCCACTTTTTTCTGCTTACGTTGGTCTTTACCGACCTGCTTGGCTTTTTTACTGTCCACCAACCCCGCTTTTAACAGCTGATCTTGTAGAGAGGCCATATTTACTTAACCTGTACGGTTGTCTATTACGGGGCAATTAATGCCCCAATAACCAAGCGCCTTATGCAAAGGGACTGGCGTTTACAAGCGCGCAAGAATATCAAGACTGCAAACCAAGCGCAAAGCGGATACCATGCCCCAAACGACTGATTTACTGGCCAATTAGGAGCACTCATGGATTACTTGCCACATATTACGCTGGATACAGGAGAAAACCCTACAGCAAGTGTTATTTGGCTTCATGGTTTAGGGGCCACGGGGCACGATTTCGAACCCATGGTACCGTATCTTCAACTACCCAAAGACCTGCCCGTGCGCTTTATTTTTCCTCATGCACCCGAAATACCTGTGACCATTAATGGTGGTTATATGATGCCAGCCTGGTATGACATATTAGAAATGGCACTGGAGCGCAAAATCGATGAAACGCAAATTCAAGCATCCAGCGATGCCATAGCCGCGTTGATCGACCGGGAAATTGCTCGTGGTATTCGTAGCGAACGCATTATTATCGCCGGGTTTTCTCAGGGTGGTGCCGTTGCCTATCATTGTGCACTTAGTTACCCAAAACCACTTGGCGGTCTGCTGGCGCTGTCCACCTATTTTGCAACACACAACACCCTGACCATAAACCCGGCTAACCAGACCCTGCCTATCTATATATTTCATGGTACGGGAGACAACGTCGTACAGGAGGTACTTGGCAAGGAGGCCTGTGAACGTCTGCAAAAACAAGGGCTTACACCAATTTATCAGACCTACCCGATGGAACACGAGGTCTGCATGGAAGAATTAACCGATATAGCAAACGCGATGCAGGCAATACTTAACAAGGTGGCGAGCTAACTACAACAAAGGCCCCAAATACACCTTTTGGCGGAAAATATTTACCATAGCTTTTGACCATGACAACCAGCGGCACATTTGCCCGCCTTATCTGGAGGTTAAGACACCTACCGAAACCGTTATTAACACTGAACCCACATTCAAAACCCGTCTCCGCTATGGAGACGGGTACTCATCAACAGTGACAACAAATTCAACACCCCATATACTTCGTCCAGAAAAAAATAAAAATTACCGCCAGGTTGAAATTGTTATGGATGATAAATTCTATGGTCGTCACCTAGCCAAGGTGAATGATGTAAATGGCGTGACCGCTACTCAAGATATTCGCAACGACCAAGGCCAAATGCTGTTACCCGCAGGTCAGGCACTAAACCATCAAGCGATCGATAAAATAGTTAAGTTTAAACTGCTTAAACCGCTTGAAAACTGTATTGCTATCAATAGCCAACTAGACTCAAAATCCCTCTACTCTTCATTTGAGTCACTTATTTTATCAAACGCTTCCACCTCAATAATTTTCGCGACAACCTCGCGACAAGAGGAATTACTACGATGTTGCGAGGAAGTGGAACAATTCCCACTTGTCATGCAAAAGCTGACAGTACTGAAGAGCCAGTTTCCAACGCTCTTTCATAAAGCCCTTTATTGCGCCTGGTTCGCAATGAATATTTACATTCAAAATGGCGAAAGCCCCAACGACATCAAGGACGCCTTTATTGCAGGCCTGATGCATGACATTGGCATGCTCCATTTGAACCCTGATTTTGTGGAGAGTGAACGCAGGCTTGAGCCCGAAGAATGGCGCCAGCTGCAAGCACACCCATTAATCAGCCTTCAGGTGGTTAAGAATATACCAGGACTATCACCCAATGTTTGTTCTGCAGTTGCTGAGCATCACGAATCTATTGATGGGACAGGATACCCCGCAGCCAAAGTGGCAAAGCAAATATGTTCTCTCGCACAAATACTTCATTTGCTCGACAGCACCTATGCCATTTTTGAAAAACACTTCAAACCGAGAAACCGTACTCTTTGCGATCTTGTGCCGATAATCCAAATGAACCAGCATTACCGCTACAACCCCAATGCTTCAGTGTTAATTGTTCTATTTAAGTACGCAAAGCCAACTATTGAATGCTTTACGCCCCCCGAATTAATCGACAGTCTTATCGACTATGTTACTCAGAAGAACAACTACGTCATTCAGTTTTTAAAAGTCTCAGTTGCACTAAATAAACTTGTAGGGTTTCAACACAATGAGAAAAAGCTGATCGGTTTACAGAATATTTTGTTGCACATTCATATCTGCCTGGCTCGGTCAGGGCTTATTAATTCAGCGTACATAGAGTCCCTCAAACAAACCTCATTAGACGGAACAGAACAAGCACATAGGGAGATAGAAGACGCGAGCATTATGCTCAGTGAAATTATTCACCACTGCGATAAGCTTAAAATATATTTGGGGCTGTATTTACAAGAATGTAAAGATCAAAAAAACAGCGAAGAGATTGCAGCTATCGGCCGTGAACTTAACCTACTTGTTCGACCACAAACAACAGCTAATTTTTCCAACTACATGATGGACCTAAACAACGCAACGACGGCCTGACGAGGACAATAGCCGCTCTTTTTCAAGCCAAGAGAAGCATTTATAATGCAGCTGTTGATGTACAAACTTTATTACGGCCACCTTTTTTTGCTCGATATAACGCATCATCACAACGCGAAAAGAGGCTATCGATAGACTCCTTACCACTGTATTCGGCAACACCGAAACTAGCTGTTACGTTTAGCGTTTTACCTGCCAGCATCTGCATTGAGTTTGCAATGGCTGTACGAAGTTTTTCAGCCAGCTTTGTAGCTTGAGTCTGTGAACTTTCCGGTAGCAATAAGAGAAATTCTTCTCCGCCCCAGCGACAAACGACGTCCGAATTACGAGTCTGATCCATAAGCAGATTAGCCATAACAACCAGCGCCTGGTCACCCAGCATATGGCCATACTCATCATTAATTTTTTTAAAATGATCAATATCCACCAACACAACAGAAAACGCCTGTTGATTGCGATTAGCCAGGCGTAACCTGTTTTCTAATATCGGCTCCAAACCATGTCGGCTTACCGCACCGGTTAATTGATCAGTATTCGCCTTCTGCTCTAAACGACGTTGGTAAGCACCTAGCGTAAAGTGGGCTAAAAGCACCACAGCGCCGGTGACCAACAAGCTTAGCGCCAGGTTAATCCATAAAACCAGCCTTATATCAGACTCTTGATGCCCCCCCTGTTCCACAACAATGTACCAATTCAATTCCGGTACGAAGCGCGTATTCAGAAAGACAGTGGTTCCGGCTTTCTGGTAAGAGAACGCTCCTGCAGGAGAACTTAATAGTTCGGCAGCTATTTCCGCCAGGCCTGGCTCTTCATGAATATCCAGAGGCCCCGAATAAGATTTACCCTTAAGCGTGACCTGCCCAGCAGCATCCACAAAATAGACTGTGCGCTGGTAATTTCGCTGGTACCGTTCAATCATGGTGCCAATCGCTTCTGAAGATAAGCCGACCCCAATGGCACCCAGATATTGATGATCAAAATCAAACACTTTGTGGTTTACAAACAGGGTGGTCCGCTTTGGATTTGCGGTATCAACGTCCATATTGACCTCAAACTCCCCCCCCAAGCCATTAATACGAAAATACCAGGCATCTTGCGCATCTTCGGGGGATACTGTTTTTAATAGGCCACTGGAATGATAGTAACGGTGAGTCTTATCAGAGACAAAAAATGCCGTGATAGTTTGGTAACGGTCCTGAATAGTCTTCAGGTAACGGACAATTTCAGAGACATTTTGCTCCCCCTGCAACGCCCAGTCGCGAACAAACGTGTCTTGAGCCATTAACGAAGACACTAAAATAGGCTGAAGTAAATCACGCTGAATTTCGGAATAGATAGTGTCGCTGGTAAGCGGCAAAGTATCGGTACGAAGATGATGGTTAAGTGCTTTGTTGGCAACCAAATAGCTAACAATACTGGTGCTTGCAAATCCGGCGAATAACAACAGTAATGTAATGGTGATAAAACGCGTTTTTTGCTGCATGATAGATTGTCGTTTGGCACTGAAGAGTAGGCCGGCATTTTAGGGAACTCGGTTTTATTAAACAACCAGATCCTATGGAAACGCACTATAACCCATCCGGGTATTTTGCACCGCAACAATTTGCAACTAAAATAAGCACAGACTATCACCCAAGACTGGGCGCAGATTCACATCAAACTGTATATAATGCTTCGGTTTTGGCGGCAGAATCTACACTCTGGTGGTTACACCGCTTTAGATTGGCCCCATGTTCATCGAAAAAGGTAAAAAACGTGTCAGGTAGTACACAAGCACAATCCCAAGTACAAGCCATCACTCCGGAAACCCTAAAGTCTGTGCATGTAGAAGGGTTGATTGAGGATGCCTACCGCGATGGTGAAGTAAAACCAGAGTGGCAGTACTTACTCAATAGCCTTGAGGAACTTGGCCCTGCTGCTCTGCGCGATCGACAAGATAAAGCCCGCCGTATTCTGCGCGATGATGGCGCGACCTATAACATCTACGACCAATCCGGCACCCAAGGCAGCAGTTGGGAGCTCGATTTAGTCCCTTCGGTTATTGGCAGTCAGGATTGGGCCGTTATTGAAGCGGGCTTGCTTGAGCGTGCGGAACTCTTCAATTTAATGCTGCGCGACTTATATGGGCCGCGCACACTATTGCGCCACCGAGCACTACCGCCCGAAGCGCTATTTAGTCACGCAGGGTTTTTGCGTGCCTGTCAGGGTATCCAACTACCCGGTGAACACGAGTTGGTTATTCACGCGGTCGATATGGCTCGCTGCGCTGATGGCTCCATGTGTGTTCTCTCTGATCGCACGCAGGCACCGAGCGGTGCAGGTTATGTACTGGAAAACCGCACGGTAATGTCGCGAATTCTACCCAGCCTGTTTCGCGACAGCCACGTTCACCGCATATCCAATTACTACCAGCGTTTGCGTCTAAAACTTTTATCGCTGGCTCCGAATGCGGATGTCCCGCGAATAGTTGTACTGACACCGGGGGCACACAACGAAACCTATTTTGAGCACGCCCATTTGGCGAATTACCTCGGCTACCCCTTGGTACAAAGTGGTGACCTTATGGTTCGCAATGGCTATGTTTGGATGAAGTCTTTAAGTGGTTTGAGCCGCGTTGACGTCATTATGCGCCGTGTGGACGACGCCTTTTGCGACCCGGTAGAGCTGCGCAGTGACTCACATTTAGGTATTCCAGGCCTCCTTGAAGTTGTGCGAGCCAAACGTGTCGCCATTGCCAACCCGTTAGGCTCTGGGGTACTCGAAAACCCCGTTCTGCTGAAATACCTCCCGGAAATCAGTAAAACACTGTTGGGCAGAGAGCCGCGTTTAAAGTCAGTCCCAACATACTGGGCCGGTGATGACAAAGACCTTGCGTACATCAACCGCAACCTCGACAAGCTCATTGTCAAGCAAATTTATCGCAACCATAACAGTCGTAGTTTATGGCCAGAAGAACTGACGAAAGAGCAACAAGACGAGCTCAGAGCGCGTATTAAACAGGATCGTTTCCAATATGTGGCACAAGAAAGACTGGAAAAAAGCCACATTCCCAGCTTTAACGGCACCCATTTGGAGCCCAGGCCGACGATTTTGCGCACGTTTGCCGTAGCCTCCGAGGGATCCTACACCGTCATGCCTGGCGGCCTGACCCGTATCGGCTTAAAACCCAAAGAACGTTTTATTAGTATGCAGGCAGGCTGTCCCAGTAAAGACACCTGGGTTACTGCGACAGAACCTGAACGGGCCAGTGACATAGGGCCGAGCCTTGACCCCCTCAAAACAGGCTCTGACAGTCAGCTGATTAGTCTGCCAAGCCGCGTTGTCGAAAATTTATATTGGCTTGGCCGTTATGCGGAACGAGCTGAGGCATCCCTGCGCATATTGCGCACGGTATTTATGCTGCTCAACGGTGAAGAAAGTATTAGCTTGCAGGCTAGAAGAATCATTCTTTCTGCGGTTTCTGAAATTACGGCCACTGGACCGGGCTTCAAAAAAGCGCCTGACGCTATGCTAATGAAGCCCGAAGAAGAGCTGAAACGTATTATTGAGGACGGCGACCGGTTGGGCAGCGTGCGCTCGACCCTTAATTCATTACTCTATTGTGCAGATGAAGCCAAAGAATTACTGTCTTCAGACACGCTACGTGTTACCAACGACCTGCGCGATGCACTGGATAACCTGGCGCCATCATTGGCGAGTGGCCTGGCCTCGGCTCCAGAGGAGGCGCTCGACCCACTGGTAACGTCGTTGATTGCACTGTCGGGCCTCATGCAGGAAAGCATGGTTCGAGATGTTGGCTGGCGCTTTATGGAACTAGGCCGCAGGGTTGAACGGGCCATGCAAATCATTGCCACCATCAAAACGCTGATTACGCCCGTCACTGAAGGCAGCGGTAACATTACCGTGCTAACAGCTATGCTTACGTCGATGGAAGTGCTCATCACCTACCGTCGCCGCCATCGAGCCAGGCTGAGTGTCGACCTGGGCCTGGAACTCGTTATGTTGGATGCCAGCAACCCACGTTCACTGCTGTTCCAATTTGAACAGTTACAGCAACACTTTGCCAAACTACCACCGCGACAGGATCGCGGTCTCCAGCTTGATGAAGATGAACGCGCCTTGCTGGAAGCCATTACCAGCCTAAAATTGTCGCGTTTGGCACAGTTGCTGGAAACAGAGAGCACAGAGCGCGAGGAACTGAAAACATTGCTGGAAAAACTGAGCACGCTTCTGTCGGCATTTAACAACATTATCAGTGATCGCTATTTCGATCACCGCGTAGATGCTCAACAACTGGTAACCACATTCTGGGGCGAATAGTCGCCAAATAGCCTATCGGTAAAAAAGGAAACCTATGCGCTTTAGAATTCGTCACATTACAACTTACCAGTATGCGGATCGCGTTAGCCACTGCTACAACTTGGCAAACCTGGTGCCGCGCCACACAACGAGACAAAAATGTATTAACAATCGCATTTCTATCTCGCCCTATACGACTATTACTAATCAACGCACAGACTACTTTGGCAATGTGGCGTACCACTTCGAAATCCAAAAACCACACAAGCGCCTGACCATCACGGCAGAAAGTGAAGTGGAAGTAGAAGATGACGGTCCAGCTTTGGAATTGTCTATTGGCATAACTTACCGCGAAGCATTAGAACAACTTTCCCGGGCCGAAAATATGGAGATCATTGAAGCGCGGGAATTTATTCTTAACTCCCCTATGGTCAAGGTAAATGAAGGCATAAAAGCTTATGCCCAATCCTCCTTCAGCTCGGAAAAATCGCTGGATGACTGCGTTAAAGACCTTACACATCGCATATTTACCGACTTCAAGTATGACCCCGGCTTTACTACCGTTGCGACACCTTTAAGCGATGTTTTAGAGCACAAGCGCGGCGTATGTCAGGATTTTGCTCACTTACAGGTTGCATGTTTACGGGCTATGGGCATTCCGGCCCAATACGTTTCTGGCTACATAGAAACTCTGCCACCTCCAGGCCAAGTCAAATTAACGGGTGTTGACGCTACCCATGCGTGGATAGCCTACTATTCCCCTGGACAAGGTTGGATCGAATACGATCCGACAAACGACAAACCTGCTGGCATTCAGCATATTGTGACTGCCGTCGGGCGAGATTATTACGATGTAACGCCAGTAAAGGGAGTTATCTTTGGTGGCGGCAGCTCACCCAACCTGAAAGTATCAGTGGACGTTGCTCGCTTGTAAAAGCCCATCAAATAATTCAAAAAATCGCAATTGCGCCCAGCCCGCCAAGTGACGGTTAATGTACTCTCATTCATACGCAGGATCGTCAGCATCTGCTACTCTCAGATATATAAGCATAGTTTAATAACATAGAGTCTAACGATTCAACACATGGCCGTGACACCTGTTAAGACTTGATCTCTATAACAAAAGGCCGACTATGAACTGGTATAATGACCTCTCCATTCGCTTGAAAATTGCACTTCCCCTGACCGTTATATTGCTTATTTACAGCCTTAGCTTCGCACAAAACCATCGTAATCAAACTGCTATTGAGCAGGACATGAGCCAAGTGTCAGATGTCCTTTTAAAACAATCCACTCTGGTTCTGGAAGCTGACCGTGACCTGCATCAGGCCTTAATAGCGCAAAATGCCATTTTATTTGAGGATGCTAGCGCAACCCTGTTAAAGGAGCACCAAGACAATATTCGGCAAGCACGAGACAGAGCTGAACAGGCACTACAAATGCAACCGAACAATGGCTCTTTGCTCTCATCATATACGGCAGCCCTCAATACTTGGGAGGGCATCAGTAAGCAAGTCATTGAATACAAACAAGCGAGCGACCCCATACCAGCCATCGCCCTCAGCAAAACAAAAGGCCAGGCAGCGTTCGAAAAAGTACGTACTATTCTTAACGACTTAACAGAATCTTATGAACTCAAGGGCGAACAGATTAAAGCCAAACTCTCAGCAGAACAAAGCTACGCCAATAAACAGAACTGGCTCTTATTTTTACTTGTCTTGGCAACAATTGGCTGTGCCATTGTAGTATTGCCCAACGTAATTGGCAGCCCTATCAATTTGATGACCGCTCGGTTAAAAGACATCGCCAGTGGTGATGGTGATTTAAGACCGCGTATGCACCTGAATCGCTCAGACGAACTCGGGACATTAGCACAATACTTTGACCAGTTTATGGATCAGTTACAGACGCTTGTTTCCAATATCAAACACTGCAGCAGCGAACTGGGTAACTCTGCGGATGGTGTATCCAAAGATACTGAGGCCACTCAAGCAATCATCATTAAACAACAAGACGCCGTTCAGGCGGCGGTGGCATCTGTTGCCGAAATGACTCAGGCAATTCGCGAGGTAGCCTCTAATACTGCAGCGACTGCCGAACGAACCAATGACGCTGACACCATCAGTAAAGACAGCCAAACCGCGTTGCAAACAGCAATAAGTATTTTACAGCAACTATCCTCTCAGCTGAGTGGCGCCGGCCAGATGATCAGCAAACTGGAAGCACAGGCTAATAATGCTACCACCGTACTTGACGTTATTCGCTCCGTCGCAGAACAAACCAATTTGTTAGCTCTCAATGCCGCCATTGAAGCTGCTCGCGCCGGCGAACAAGGACGAGGGTTTGCAGTGGTCGCAGACGAAGTCAGGACACTGGCCAGTCGCACTCAGGAGTCTACCCGCAACATCCAGGAAACCCTGGAAAATCTGCAAGCAGAAGTGGAAGGCGCCGTAAAAGCAATTACAACCAGTACAACAACTGCCAAAGACGCCGTAAGCAGTGCGGAGGATGCCGGCCAAGGCATCCTTCAAATTACACAACGCATCTCGCAAATCAACCAGATGTCACTGCAAATTGCCGCTGCAGCTGAAGAACAAAGTCTGGTTATTGATGGTATTAACAGTAACTTTAGTAATATTAACGAACAGGCGAATTTAGCCAGTTCAGCAGTACAACGGAACACGTCGGCCTGCGCCCAAATGTTACAGATGTCGAATGAACTGAGTACTAACGTTAACCAATTCAAAGTATAAAAGTCCTTCGAATGAGCGCCCGGTGTTGATAATCTTTCTTCACCGGGTAGAATTCCCTGCCCTGCATAAGCTCTTGCCGAATATTGTATGATTTGGCCTTGATCAAGAGACTGCACTTTCAACGCCCGCCTTGATGGTGGACTCAATGTCTAAACAGTGAATCTAATGAATATTCGTGCCTTTTTGTCCGACAATATCCAATCCGCCATGCTTGCTGCCGGCATTCCCGCTGAATTCGGCCCTCACGTAGCACCAAGTAAAAAAGCCGGTTTTGGTGATTACCAGGCCAATGGCGCTATGGCGGCAGCCAAGGCGATGAAAACCAATCCAAGAGCGCTGGCGCAAACCATTCTCGAACATCTGGAAAGCAGTGAGTTTGCCGAAAAAACAGAGATTGCCGGACCTGGATTTATCAATATCCACCTCAAACCTGATTGGTTAGCCAAAGCACTGCAAAAACAACAAGAGAGCGCTGCGCTTGGTTTGACTTGCGAACGCTCCGAAACCGTTGTGGTGGACTACTCCTCCCCCAACCTGGCCAAAGAGATGCATGTAGGCCACCTGCGCTCAACCATCATCGGCGACGCCATTGTTAGAGCGCTGGAATTTACAGGCAACAATGTTATTCGCCAAAACCATGTAGGCGACTGGGGCACACAGTTCGGCATGTTAATTGCCGAGTTGGAGCAACACCTGACCGGTGGTGAAGAAGCAACGCTCGCGCTACAGGATCTCGAAGGTTTCTATCAGCGCTCAAAAAAACATTTCGATGATGACGACAGTTTTGCCTCTAAAGCCCGAGATTATGTGGTTAAACTGCAATCCGGTGATCCTGCCGTGTTGGTATTATGGGAGAAATTCCGCGAAATCTCGTTACAGCACAGTGAAGAGATCTATACCAAACTCAATATCAGTTTGAGCAGGGATGATGTCTATGGTGAAAGTGCGTACAACAACGACTTGCCAATACTGGTAGAAGAACTTAAAAAGCAAGGGCTGGCTGTAGAAGACCAGGGAGCACTGGTGGTGTTTCTTGATGAAATGGCCGACAAAGAAGGCAACCCAAGCCCTGTGATTGTTCAGAAACAGGGAGGTGGATTCCTTTATGCAACCACCGATCTTGCGGCTATTCGCTATCGTGCAGAACAGTTAAATGCTGACCGGGTCATGTATTTCATTGATGCACGCCAGTCATTACACATGCAACAGGTATTTACACTAGCGCGCAAAGCGAACTTTGCCAGTGAAAAGCTCAAATTAGAACACCATGGGTTCGGAACAATGAATGGCGAGGATGGCAAGCCATTTAAAACCCGTACCGGCGGCACCGTGAAATTAGCTGCACTGCTGGACGAAGCGATTGAGCGCGCAGCGAAACTCGTAGCCGAGAAAAACCCGGAGTTGAGCGCCGCTGAACAAGAAGAAATTGCCCGTAAAGTGGGTATTGGTGCAGTCAAATACGCTGACTTGTCGAAAACCCGTACCAATGATTACATTTTTAGCTGGAATTCAATGCTCAGCTTTGAGGGGAATACGGCGCCTTACCTTCAGTATGCCTACACCCGTATCCAGAGTATTTTCCGTCGTGCAGGTATAGACAAAGCCTCGCTCAACGGTCCTATTACCCTTACAGCCCCTCAGGAACAGGCTTTAGCATTAAAACTTTTACAATTCGCAGAGGCCGTCGACCAGGTCACTAGAGAAGCCCTTCCTCACGTGCTTTGCACCTACCTCTATGACGTTGCCAGTCTATTTATGAGCTTTTATGAAGCCTGCCCTATCTTAAAGAATGATGTCTCCGAAGATGTTCGCAACAGCCGCTTACAACTTTGCAAAGCCAGTGCAGCCATCATCGCGCAAGGGCTTGATTTGCTGGGCATAGAGGTTATGGAGAAGATGTAGCGGTTAACTATGACTGAGAGCGATGCTTTTTGCCCACCAAATAAGAGACAAAAGAAAGGCGCGTAAAACGCGCCAAAGCAAACACCATAGGGAAAGTATGAAAAGAGAAAGCAAGATCAAACGCTTCTTACAACCTAATAGACCAGCTCTCCGTCCAATAAGTTCAACAAAAATAAAAAAAATTTAAAAAAATTGATGTCGCGGTTCCTGTTCTGAAATGGCCACCAAGCTAGCTTCGGCAAAACGGTCAAGAAAACCTGGAACACCCCCAAATCACAGACAAAAGAAAGGCGCGTAAAACGCGCCAAAGCAAACACCATAGGGAATATGAAAAAGAGAGAGCAAGATCAAACACATCTCACGGTTTAATAGACCAGCGCTTTCACCAATAAGTTCAACATTAATTGAATTTTTTTAATTTAATGGCATTTATGGGATTTAACGAATATCACTGACGCCAGAACAAAGCGCAAAAACACCCACTGACAGACAAAAGAAAGGCGCGTAAAACGCGCCGAAGCAAACACCATAGGGAAAATATGAAGAGAGAGTAAATTCACTTTACGTATCCATAGACCAACGTTCAGATGATAAGTTCCATGTCTACGCAAATATTTTTTGCTATTTGATAATTCCGCTGTTTCTCAAGGCTTCATAACGCTCATCAGACATACCCAATTCATCCATTAATACGCTTTCATTATGGCTGCCGACCTCACCTCCGGGCCACTGTGTCTGCCCAGGCGTGGCTGACAAGCGTGGTGACATAGCGGGGATTTCCAACGATTTCTCGTTAACTGTGACCGTTTCAAAGAGCTCCCGTGCACGATAGTGCGGGTCTGCCGCCATATCGGCCACGTTGTATATAGGCCCAGAGGGTACGCGGGCAACCTCAAGGGCAGCCAAAACATCCTTAATTAGCAAGGAACCACACCAATCACTGATAGCCTTGTCGATAGCGGCCTCATTTTCTACTCGCCCCGCATT
The DNA here is from genome assembly GCA_050290265.1 of Cellvibrionaceae bacterium. Taxonomy (GTDB): domain Bacteria; phylum Pseudomonadota; class Gammaproteobacteria; order Pseudomonadales; family Cellvibrionaceae; genus JBNKFV01. The sequence goes on along the minus strand of JBNKHI010000007.1, from coordinate 28,115 downwards.
GACAGCCAGCGCGGGATCCTGAGCCATGTCACCTCGACCGATCGCATCCATAAGACGCTTAAAGATAGAGTCCCCGTTACCGCCAATGACTACATACTTTCCGTCCTTACAGCGATATGTGTTAGTCGGCACAATCCCCGTTACGGTTGTCCCAGACGGCTCACGGACCACACCAGCTCCAGAATATTCGGGGACAACACCTTCCATCAAATTAAACATTGCTTCAAACAGCGCAACGTCAACCACTTGGCCCTGCCCTGCCTGCGAACTTAAACGCCCGGCATCCCGAGCATAAAGTGCCATAACAACACCCAAAACAGCATGCAAAGCGGCAATGCTGTCGCCAATACTTAAATTAGGCCGCACAGGAGCCTCTCCTGGGAATCCATTAACGTAGCGAAACCCACTAAAAGCTTCGCAGACGGAGGCAAACCCCGGCTTACTCGCATAGGGGCCGGTCTGGCCATAGCCTGAGATACGGCTGTATATAAGCTTGGAGTTAAACGCTTTTACATCCTCAGGACCACAACCCCATTTTTCCATGACACCAGGGCGAAAGTTCTCAACCAACACATCAGCGTCGACGAGCAACTCGCGTAACACTTGCTGCCCCTCTTCACGACTCAAGTCCAAAGTGACAGATTTCTTGTTGCGGCCAATGCTGCGCCACCAAAAACTAGTGCCATTATCGACATGCCGCCAACCGCGAATAGGGTCTCCACCTTCTGGTGGCTCAATTTTTATCACCTCGGCGCCAAAGTAAGCCAATATTGCACTGGCGAATGGCCCCGCAATCAATTGCCCAACTTCGATTACACGAACACCGGTTAGTGGACCCTTTTTCATACTCCTTCCCATCCTGTATTTTGCATCATCTGACAGTTGACTCGGTGCTTTCAAGTACAAGCAATAGCGCTGCAATTATGCTTCTCACAATAATAGGAACTCCAATCTCTGCTTCTTTCACAACATCAATTATCTATCCGAATCGATTTTGTCGGTACATTTTACGCCGTGCCCTACGAGGGTTTCAGAGTTATTACCCCGACTATAAAACGTTAGAATGTAAAACTTATCGTTGCAGTAACCGTTCTAGGGTTACCGTAAAAGGCTGACTGAGTTTGGCCACCATCGCCAAACCCTGCAAAACTGTACCCAGCCACTTTGTAATGCTTGTCCGCCAGGTTTTTTCCATACAATCCAAATTGCCAGTGTTCATCTAACGTTGACCAGACAACACCGGCGTTAATCAAACTATAACCACTTTGATCTAACAGTACATTGGGCTTTTCAAACTGATGGGTATAGCTACGGTAAGCCACCTCAGTTGTAATACTTAACCTTCCAGGGATCTGTCCCACGGCAAAGTTGGTCGTATAATCAATGGCTGCGAAAGCTGTTTTTCTTGGTGTATTCTGAAATACATATTCATCTGCCAGATTATCACCAAAAGCGATAAATTCTCGATAATCTGCGTCAATGTAACCTAGAGCGCTTTTGATACTCAGCTTATCCGTCAGTTTCGCCGATACTTCTAATTCTGTACCGCTAATAATTGCTTTGCCTGCGTTAGTCACTGTACCGGTAAAACTGTCATTGATTCCATCTGCATCCGTATCGATAGCCTCTGAACCTGGTATTTGCACATTGCTATAATCACTATAAAAAACAGCAAAACGCGAGCTTATACGATTATCCAACAAAGCATTTTTGATACCGACCTCATAGCTATCAACACTTTCCGGTTTAAACCCATCGCGAATTTCAGGTTTAGAATAATCACCACGGGGATCAAAACTGCCGCCTTTAAAACCTTCGCTATAGGATACATAGGCATGTATGTTTTCGGCAGGTCGCCAGCTAAGGCTGATTCGCGGTGTGAAAGCAACATCTGTTCTCTTACCTGAAAACCTTGGTACGACCTCATTGCCCTCTTCATCAAGCACAACCGAGGTCAAACTGGCAGCATCGGGATTTCCAAAATAAGGGGAAAAAACCCCAAGGTAGGTATTTCGTACAACGGTAGATTGGCGCTGGTCATGGGTGAAGCGCCCACCTAAAGAAAAGCTCAATGTGTCACTGACGTCAAACGTAACTTCGCTAAAAGCCGCCAGTGTCTGTGAGTCCACATCGCCTAAGGTAAAAATACTCAAACCTAAATTCGATGCGACGATGTCAAAGGCGTTAAAGCCGTTGGCATCCATATAATAAATACCTGCAACGCCTTGCCAGCGATTGCGGTCAAAAAGCAGTTGTATCTCCTGACTAAACTGCCGATTTTCGTAAACGGCAGGAACATCAAATGTTGAATCAGGCAGACTGTCGAAATCGATAGGTGTTTTGGTATCATCACGTCGATACGCGGTAATACTCTTTAAAACCAGTGTTGCGCTCAGATCATGCTCAACATTTATGGCTGCACCTTGCTGCCGCACCTGATTGCGCTTGATAACACTGTTAACAGCCGCTCCAGCTCGCGTGTCATAAACATTGTCCAAAACCGGGTTATCTGTGAGCGTTGCATCAATTAATCTGTGGCCAGACTTGGGATTGGAGTCGTCTTCGGTCATATCACCACTAAAGCGAACAAACCAGTCTTCTTCTGGCTGCCACTCAACGGTAAGGCGACCGGCAAGAATATCCTTATTATAGTGTTCCTCACCCGTATATAAATTTTTGCCAAATCCACTGCGATTAAAGCTAGCGAGGGCTCCGCCAACACGAAAATTTTGTGTTATGGGTAAACTGCCACTAACGATCAAGTCTCGTTGATCATAGCTACCCAGTGATGTCCGTATCGATAGTTCGGACGTATCAGATAATGTAGCCGTAACGTATTTAACCGCACCGCCAATCGTGTTTTTTCCATAAAGCGTTCCTTGAGGACCCCGTAATATTTCAACTCGCTCTACATTGTAAACATCCAGCACAGCTCCCTGCGGGCGATTCAAATAAACATCGTCGATATAAATCCCAACACCCGACTCAAATCCTGCCAGCGGGTCCTGTTGGCCAACACCACGGATAAATGCAGTGATGGTTGTATTAGTTCCTCTGGAAACCTTTAAGGTGGTGTTTGGTGAACTTTCGGCTAGACGAACAATGTTTTCCCTGCCACTCATACGTAAAGCGTCGCCACTGTATGCAGTAACTGCAATTGGCACGGCCATTATTGATTCATTACGACGACGGGCGGACACCACAATCTCCTCAATCTCTGAAATGTGGTTTGTATCCATTACGGAGGCCGAGGCCAATATTGAGTATGTCGACAAGCTACCTAACATTAGCAATGGGGAGCAAATGGAGCCAGCCAGAGGGAGTGACGGATTAATTAACCGAAAGTATTTTTTCAACTTCATCAGTTTCCTAAATCTGTTTGCCAGTAAATACCTAACAAGCGCAAATGATACCTAACGCAAGATTGACAGAATGAATACTTTACAGAGTCAACTTCAAACACTATTGCTACTAACGCTATAATTTCAAGCAATCAGGTGTTTAAAATCATGAATGATATTAACTAAGAACACCCTTTTATTTATTAAAATTATTTAACTTCTCTAACGGACCTTAGAAACTCACCCTACCGGATCAAGGTAAAAAATCAGTTAACAAGGTCCAGGTTTTGAAAAATATCTACATTGATATTTAACCTCTAGGTTTTACTCAATTTCTAGTGTGAAGTCAGTGGTCGACGGTAAGCACAACTTTGCCCAGCGTGTCCGGAGACTCCAACCAGGCATGTGCATCACCAGCCTGCGCCAAGGGGTACGATTTTTCAACACACGCTTTCACTGTACCTTGCGCCAACCAAGGTAAGACATGGTCTTTCAATTGAACAGCAACCTCAGCTTTATAAGCGGCTGAACGTGGACGCAATGTCGACCCCGTTAACTGCAGGCGTTTCTGCATCACAGGTTTCAGATTGACATTAACGTTTGCTCCTTGAAGGAACGCAATATTCACTATGCGACCATCCATTGCAGCAACTTGAATATTGCCATCGACGTAAGTACCTCCCACCATATCCAGTATTACATTCACGCCGTTACCTTGCGTAAACGCCTTGCAGGCCTCAACAAAATCATCATTACGATAATTGATTGCCAAGTCAGCACCTAAATCCAAGCAATACTGGCACTTTCTATCACTACCCGCTGTGACTATAACCTGGCAACCATAAGCCTTGGCCAGTTGGATAGCAGTCACACCAATACCGCTGCTTCCACCATGCACCAACAAGGTTTCACCCGGCTGTAAGGCAGCGCGCATAAACACATTACTCCACACGGTAAATAGCGTTTCTGGTAACGATGCGGCCTGCTTGTAACTAAGGTTGTCGGGAATGCGTAAACATTGCCCAGCAGGCGCGATGGCATATTCAGCATAACCACCGCCATTGACCAAGGCGAAAACCCGGTCACCAACAATAAAATCGGTCACTTCCGCGCCGACCTCAACAACCTCCCCAGCGACTTCCAAGCCCAATATAGGCGACGCACCGGCAGGAGGAGGATAAGACCCCATCCGCTGAAAAACGTCCGGCCTGTTTACCCCTGCTGCAGACACGGCAATTAGGACGTCCTGTTCCCCACATACGGGTTGTGGTCCCTCAACCCAACGTAAAACCTCGGGTCCACCAGGCTCAATACAATCGATGTAATGCATGACTTTAAAACTCCCTACTAAGGTGCGAGACGTTGAATCACCCAAGGCTCACCAACGGCATTATGTGAATATTGAAAACGATCATGTAATCGATTTGCCCCACCTTGCCAAAACTCTATAGTCTTTGGCAATACTCGGAACCCACCCCAAAAATCGGGTAAAGGAATTTCACCACGAGAAAACTTCTCTTTCATGGCATTGAACTGCTGCATCAATAGCTGCCGAGACGATATCGGACGGCTTTGCGCTGATGCCCACGCGGCTAATTGGCTTTCTTTAGGTCGACTCACGAAATAGGCCAGAGATTCACGCGCACTTACTTTGCTAGCAGTCCCTGTAATTTTGACTTGCCGCTCCAGATCATGCCAAGGAAAGTGCAAACTGACGCGCTGATTAACAGCCATATCTTGTGCTTTCTTGCTTTCATAATTGGTATAGAAAACAAATCCGTCAGCACTCAAGTCTTTCAACAACACAATTCGCTGACTAGGCTGCCCCTCCCCATCCACTGTCGCTAGAGTCATCGCGGTAGGGTCTTGTAATCCAGCGTCGATCGCTTCTTGCAACCACCGCTGAAATTGCGCAATGGGATCATCGTTTAGGATTTCACGTGTTAAATGTTCACGCAAATATTCTCGTCTAACACTTTGAAGTTTTTTGTCCATTTCTATACCACTGTTAAAACACAATAAATAAGCACATAGCGGCCAGACACCACCCACTAAAACACTTACTCTAGCGAGCGAACCCGACTAGGGCAATTGGTCTCCCGCCGAAAATTTCAGGCTGGAGTCTATGCCTGTATCGACCTTACTGACAAACACACAGTTTCGCCCCGAATGTTTGGCTGTGTACAGCGCTTGATCTGCAGCTCGAAACAAGTTTTTAGGATGCAGTGTCGGTGCTGCATCCATTTGCGCCAAGCCAATACTCATAGTGACCTTGCCATGGTCAGATCCATTATGCTGAATATTCATATGTTCTAATTCAACTCGGCTGGACTCAAGCAACGCTTCCGCTTCTTGCAAGGGGGTATTCTGCATCACTACGCAGAATTCTTCGCCACCGTAACGAGCTGCAATGGTGTTTTCACGAGAATTATATTTATCCAGAATTTGGCCAATCCGACGCAGCACCTGATCACCAGAATCGTGCCCATAATTATCGTTATATTGTTTGAAAAAATCACAGTCAATCAGAGCCATACACATGGAACCTCGCTGACTCAGGATGCGCGTCCAACCTTCGTCGACAAATAAATCCAACGCCCGACGATTGGGCAACCGGGTTAACTGGTCTCTATAACTGGCTCGCTCAAGAATTTGATTCTGTTCTTGCAACAATCGATATTGGTCATTCACGCGGCCCAGCAACAAATTAAACTGACGAGAAATTCTCGCAATTTCAATGCTACCGGGATCAGACAAGCGAACATCTAAAAAGCCCTTAATCAACTTAATCTGCTCTACTTCAGACGCCAATTTGGATAATGGATTCACCAAAAAGCGATCCAGCACAAAAAACATCAGCATAATGATAAAGCAACCAAGAAAGATGCTCACAGCCAAGGATCTTGACCAGACATTCTGATTAACAAAACTGCTATCGTATTGAATGGTTAAAAAAACTCTGGGCTTGCCAAATACATCATTTAACGCCCAATAAAGCCGACCACTACTATTGCGTTGCAACGTACCTTTATCGGCCGAGAAATCATGAGTCGCTAAAAATTCTGGTGGTAACGGTTTCTCGTCAGAAGCCCAACTGGCAGACACATTAACCCGCTGATGCTCCCGCCAACTCGCCACTTGCTCTTGAGACAAACCACGCCAAAAAAGCAACCAACCGACGCTATCCGTATTGTTTTTTGAAGGTTGAACTGGAGCAATGGTAAAAAATATCGGCCCTTGTGATGTCTGGTAGATACCACCTGGAAGACTTGCAGAATTGCTAAACTGCCGGCCGTCATCAAATACTGACAGCCAGGCCATGAGCTCGTTGCCCACCCTAATTTTCCGCCTTTCGTCACAGATTTGTGTTTGCGAATTACGGTCGCAGGCAAACAACAACTCCCACTGCTTGTCATAAAACCGAACGCCATCAATTTCTTTAGCGGAAACAAGTCCCGCCACCAACGACTGCCCAATAAAGCCAAAACCTTTATTTTTTACGAAGTCAAACGTTTCATCCCAAGTACTATATTCATAGGCTAATGCGCGAACAAATTGCAACGTTTGCTCTGCCGCTTGCTCAACACGGGCAGCATCTTTACGGTCAGAAATCGCTTCCAATGCTTTCAATTCAGGCACATCGAAACCCAGCCGGACATATACTTGAATGCCCAGAACCAGACTGAATGTTAAAACGCCAATAGTTAGTAAACGAGCTTTTAAACTTCTAAACAACGCAAGCCTCAGCGATTGAGCCAATCCATAGCGGCTAATAAAACCTCAGGAGTTACTGCGCTGACCACGCAGTAGCTGTATCAAGAGACTAAGTAACCCCTCAGAAAATCAACCGGCTCCTCTCACTTAAGCCATATGACGCCACTAGAGACAGGTATCTCAAGAGCTGGGCCTAGTTCTAACGAGAAAAGTCAGTGCCTTTAGTTCTGACTATACTGACTTAAAGGATAGTCGATTCGGGTGCGGAGTTTGCCATATTTACCACCTATGAGAAAGAAATTGACGCCATTTATACGGTAACTGCTGCTAAGGTACAGCCAAATAACGTGAACTTTACCCTACCACCGGGATCTGATCTCGCGTAAAAAACACGCACAGTGCTAAAAAATGTAAATTGCGGCGCAAAAAAGTGTTTATATAGATGACAACATGGCGCCAATAGGATTAATCTCATAAAACATAAGGGAAAAACAGTTCGGACTTTTTAGTTCGACCATAAAATAAATAACTTACGCTCAATTTATAAACAAATTGCCGTCTAATATTTTATCTACACTCTGTAAGTAAGGAGACAACATGGCTTTACGCGAGTTGATTAATAATGCCCAACAGCTCCCACAGTTACCTAAAATAGTTCAGGAACTCATCGAAAGCTTTAATGACGATGATGTAGACATCAACGCAATTACTAAAAAAATTGCCAGCGATCAGGCTCTCACCGCCAAGGTGATGCGAGCTGCCAATTCCGCACATTACGGAGGCAACCGTAAAATTGGTTCAGTCAACGATGCAGCGGTGCTAATGGGTTTTAATGCACTGCGGACACTGGTACTGGCATCAGGACTGTCCTCTGCTTTTAAAGCCCCTCCTGGCTTTGACCTTAACCAATTTTGGCGCCGCAACTTTGTTATTGCGAACGCCTGCCGCTGGCTGGCGCGTCAAATCAAAATAGATGCAGATACGGCCTACACCTGCGGCCTGATGGCAAATGTTGGTACGCTTTTGATACACACTGTTCGCCCTGAAGAGGCGGCAAAAATCGACAGCGCAGTCAATGCAGGCGGCAATCAGGTTGAACTCGAAGAAGTACATCTCGGTTTCACTCATGCTGAGGCCGGAGCTGAACTGGCAAACCGCTGGAAATTCCCAGAGGAGATGGCCGCAGCATTGGCTGATAAAATTGCTGCGCAAAAAGGCGAAAGTGAAGAGGTAATGGCTAACGTTATCGCCGCAGGCGAATATATGGCCGACAACCTGGATACGGGTGCGGACAGTCTAGCCGCTAATTTTCCTGCAGCGAATGCCAAAGTATTAAATTTTGACCCGGCAAACATTAGCGCCAAAGCCGATCAAGTTGAAGCATTGGACGCTGGCCTGGGCGAATTACTGAGTTAACTGTCTATAACATTTCAAATAACGTCTGGCTGCTCACTCAAACTCGTGGATAGGCAGCCAGACCTGAAACCTTCCCTCTCAAAGAAAATCACTGAAAAGCCGGAAAGTGATTAAATTTAGCGCAATGACCCTGTATAATCTGCGCCGCCAATTTTAGCTTACTCTTTCATTAAAGACCGATTTTGGCCACCCGGTTGGAGACACTACAAGTCTCACAATCAAGGAATTCATCCACTTTTGACCTACGGCACTGAGGTACACTCCTTGTTAATCGATAATGCAAGCACCGATCAACTGACACAAATGGAACAGGCGCTAACGGCAGAATATGCCGCACATCAAGCTAAGCAATTAGCTCTGGATTTAACGCGCGGCAAGCCATCCTCCGAGCAACTGGACCTGTCCAACCATTTGGATGGGATTCTGGAAGGCAACTACATCAGCGAAGAAGGTACTGATGTACGAAACTACGGTGGCCTGGATGGCATTATCGAAATGAAACGATTAGGCGCCGAAATTCTGGGAGTCTCCACCAAGGAAGTACTGGTCGGCGGCAACGCCAGCTTAACCCTGATGTTTCAGGTCGTTCAGCATGCCCTGCAATTTGGTTTTGGTGGCGCCGAAAACGCTTGGGATAAAGAAGGTCCGGTAAAATGCCTGGCACTGGTCCCCGGCTATGATCGTCACTTTACCGTATGCGAAGAATTAGGCATTGAACTCGTTTGTGCACCAATGACAGCAACTGGTCCTGATATGGATGTGGTTGAGCAAATGGTCGCTGCGGACAGCAGTATTAAAGCTATGTGGTGTGTGCCTAAATACTCAAACCCTACCGGAGTTGTCTACAGCGATGAAACCGTTGACCGCATCGCTAAACTGGCATTAACGGCGGGTAAGAATTTTAAGGTGCTGTGGGACAATGCTTATGTAGTCCATGATCTGGTGGAAAAACCACAAGTACTGGCGAACATTCTCGATTTAAGCCGCAAATATGGCACTGAAGACTCAATTCTTCAATTTACTTCTACCTCGAAAATAACATTTTCCGGTGCAGGAGTGGCCTTTTTCTCAGCCACTGAAAAAAACCTGACGTCATTCAAGAAAGTATTACAGGCCATTACCATCGGCCCCGATAAAGTTAACCAGCTGCGCCACGCAAAATTATTCCCGAACAAAGATGCATTATTGGCGCATATGGCTAAACACCGCGAAATATTAAAGCCACGGTTTGAATGCGTTCTCAATAAGTTAAACGCAGCCTTTGGCGATAACAATTTGGGCCACTGGGAGCCGGTAGAAGGTGGTTACTTTATCTCCTTCGATGCACGTCCAGGCCTGGCAAAAGAAATCGTAAAACTGGCTGGGGAAGCTGGCGTTAAATTGACGCCTGCCGGAGCCCCCTTCCCTTACGGGGTAGACCCAGAAGACAAAAACATCCGCTTGGCGCCATCGGTGCCGACAGTAGCGGAAGTTGATGCTGCGATGGATATTTTTGTGACTTGCGTCAAGCTGGCCTCGGTTCGACAAGCCTTAAAGGCTTAATCAAGCGCCACTCGGCTTGTTACGGCACAGATACAAAAAACCGCTCAATTCGAGCGGTTTTTTGTATTAAACCCAGCGACAGGCTTAAAGCATGAACTATTCGCCCTGTAGAAAACTCCGCATTAATTTCACAAAAATTGCGGGCTTCTCCGCATGCAACCAGTGTCCGGTCCCTTGAATCACTTTAACCTGGGCATTAGGGAACCGCGCCTGAACCTCCGGCGTGTCGGCATGGGTCAGGTAATTAGAGTCCCCGCCCTTAATAAACAAAACAGGCTTGGTAAAAGGTACCGAATAATCATTACCCAAAAGAATATGCTGGTATTCATTACGCAACACTTCAATGTTAGCCTTCCAGCTATATCGACCCTCACTGTCACGAACAAGATTTTTCAGAATAAAACTTCGAACTGCCGGCTCTTGAATATGCTGAGCCAACACTGCATCAGCATCTTTGCGGGTATCGACTTCATCAAGGTTAACAGCAAATAATCCCGCAAACACATCGTCATGATTACCCCGACTCAAGGCAGGACTTATATCACCCACCACTAGTTTGCGCACACGCTCAGGATAATCCAGCGCCACCTGCATAACAGCCTTGCCACCGAGGGAATGACCAAAAAGATATGCAGATTCCAAACCTAATCGGTCCATCAAATGCACAATGTCTGCAGCAGAGTCTTTATGAGTCATACTGTCACGGTGCGGCGAGCGCCCATGATTACGAAGATCAACGGCGTACACACGATAATCATCCGCTAGCAAACGCGAAATGACCCCTAAATTTTCCAGCGAGCCAAACAACCCGTGCACCATAATCAGCGGCTCACCGTGTTGACTTAATTGCTGATAATGTAGCTCTACCATGACTGCGACTTGCCCTTCGAGACCATAGACTTTACTTATCCGACGACGGACTCGGCTTACCGGGCAACTGACCCATGGCCGGGAAGTGAGCAACCTTCTCACCACTTTTCACTTCGGTGATTTTTACGGCGCCCGTCTTTTCAACTTCGTCGATACGGATAATCGAATGCAATGGCACATAAGAACGCTTTACGCCGGTAAACTCAGCCTTTAGCTTCTCTTCAGCAGGATCCACAAGTAGCTGGCTTCGCTCGCCAAATACGAATTCCTCAATCTCGATAAAACCGTACATCTCACTTTGATAAATCGCCTTAGCGAAAACCTCGTAGACTTGGTTTTGATTTAGAAAAATAACTTTGTAAATAGGTTCTGCCATACCACTCTCTTGCATATTTGTTGGCTTTTACAGCACGTTATCGCGCGACGACGAAAATGAGTGCACCCGCCACCGACCTGGAGTCGAAAAAAGGGCGCATAATTTACCACAAAATATGGTCAAACGCCCGAAATACAAGCGATTGCCTTAAGTATTTCTTATCCGAGCACCACCACCCTTGCGGCCTCGCCCAGGAGAAAGAATCCGAGCTTTACGAGGTTTAACTATGGGCATTGCGCCTCGGTAACGCTATAATCGCCGGTCGTTTTTCGCTGGCTAACCATTGGGTAACCCGGCTACATTTTTCACCTCACGTTTTTGCAGGTTGTAACTATGGCAGAAAAGGCCGTCAAAAAGCTGTTCATCAAAACCCACGGCTGCCAGATGAATGAGTACGATTCTGCGCGTATGCGCGATCTTCTCGGAGAATCGCACCACATGGTGGCCACTGATGACCCAGAAGAAGCAGATGTATTACTGGTGAACACCTGTTCCATTCGCGAAAAAGCCCAAGAAAAGCTTTTCCATCAATTGGGGCGCTGGAAACACCTGAAAGACAAAAATCCCAACGTCATTATTGGCGTCGGCGGCTGTGTTGCGAGCCAGGAAGGCGGCGCAATTGCTGAGCGAGCGCCATTTGTGGATTTAATTTTTGGCCCGCAAACATTGCACCGTTTGCCGGAAATGATAGAAACTCCACGCGACAGTGGCGCGGTGGTGGTCGACATCACCTTTCCTGAAATTGAAAAGTTTGACCGTCTGCCAGAGCCAGAGGCTGACGGAGTCAGCGCCTTTGTATCAATTATGGAAGGCTGCTCTAAATACTGCACCTTCTGTGTTGTACCTTATACACGCGGTGAAGAAGTGAGCAGGCCTGCAGAAGACGTGCTGGCAGAGGTGGCGCACTTAGCCAGCCAAGGCGTGCGTGAAATCAACCTGCTAGGACAAAATGTCAACGCCTATCGAGGCGTAAGCCGCGATGGCAGCTCAGATCACGTGGTGGACCTGGCTGAGCTCATTACCTACGTTGCAGGAATTGATGGTATCGACCGCATCCGCTTCACAACATCACATCCCGTTGAGTTCAGCGATAGCTTGATTGATGTGTACAACCACGTACCCGAGCTCGTCAGCCATATTCACCTGCCTGTCCAGAGTGGTTCTGACCGTATATTAATGGCAATGAAGCGCGGCCATACCACACTGGAATACAAATCCAAGTTGCGACGCCTAAAAGCTATTCGCCCAAACATCAGCTTTTCCTCAGATTTCATCATTGGTTTCCCTGGCGAGACAGAAAAAGACTTTGAGGCGACTATGAAGCTGATCCACGATATGGATTTTGACACCTCGTTCAGCTTTATCTACAGCGCTCGCCCAGGTACTCCGGCTGCGGATTTACAGGACGACACGCCAGAAGCAATCAAAAAGCAACGCCTTAAAATACTGCAAGACAGAATTACCCAGCAGGCTCAGGGAATAAGTCGCAGAATGGTGGGCAATGTTGAGCGCGTGCTGGTGAGCGGATATTCAAAAAAGGATCCCGGTCAACTCTCTGGGCGCACCGAGAATAATCGCGTGGTCAACTTCCGCTGTGACACCCCGGAATTAATCGGTAAATTCGCCGACATTCTTATCGAAGAAGCACTGCCTAACTCTCTGCGCGGCACACTCGTGTCATCGGAGCTGGATTAGACTTGAAATTCTCGATATCGCTCATAAATAGACAATCTAAGAAGCGGTTAACTAAGAACCAATTAAGCCTAAAGCTGGGTTTTCACTCAGCGTTAATTGGTTTACGCTAGCCACAATATCCCTGATAAAAGGACGGTTTTACCCCATTTGCAAGAGCTAACTGAAACCATCACCCAAAGCGTCACACTAGAACCTGATGATGCCCGACGCCTCGCTAATTTATGTGGCCAGTTTGATGAGCACCTGCATCAAATAGAGCGCCGCTTGAACGTTGAAATCCGCAACCGCGGCAACAATTTCCAACTCTTGGGTTCGCAAACAGCCACCGATGTTGCAAGCAAGCTGATTGAGAGCCTATATGCCGAGACCGTGGACGGCCAAGACCTCTCTGCAGACAACATTCACCTGGCGCTACAGCCCTCTTATCTGGAATCCATTATGCAATCACCGCAATCTGACACATCCGCGGCCGCCGTTGCAGTGGGCGAAGAACAGTACCCGATCACATTGATTCGCACCAAAAAATGCACGGTAAAGCCTCGCGGAGCCAACCAACAGAAATATGTCCGTGCCGTGCAAACTAACGACATTAACTTTGGGGTTGGTCCAGCAGGTACAGGGAAAACCTATCTGGCCGTAGCATGCGCGGTCGAATCACTATTGAAAGATGAAGTAGAGAGAATTTTGCTCGTTAGGCCGGCAGTGGAAGCAGGTGAAAAGCTTGGCTTTCTTCCCGGCGACTTGTCACAAAAGGTGGATCCTTACTTGCGCCCCCTGTATGACGCGCTCTATGAAATGCTTGGTTTTGAAACCGTGGATAAGCTTATCGAGCGCAACGTTATCGAAGTTGCTCCACTGGCGTATATGCGTGGCCGAACCCTAAACAATGCGTTTGTCATTCTTGATGAAAGCCAAAATACTACCCGTGAACAAATGAAAATGTTTCTGACACGTATCGGTTTCGGATCGACCGCCGTCATTAACGGTGATCCTAGTCAAATAGACTTACCGCGTGGCCAACAATCAGGACTCAAGCATGCTATTGATGTGTTAGACACCGTCAATGGTATAAGCTTCACCTACTTCACAGCCAAAGATGTGGTGCGCCATCCGTTGGTTCAACGGATTGTTGAGGCCTATGAAGCCTTTGAAGAAGATGCGAAAATTCAGGAAGAAAAACGCAAGCAGGACAAACCCTAACCACTTATGCAAAATACGTTTGATGTTGTCGTAGATGTGCAGCGCGCTGATGATCTCCCTGAGGAGTACATAACGCCGGCACAGGAAAAGTTAGAATTGTGGTCCCGCGCGGCCTTGGCCCACTATGCAAAAGACAGCGAGTTGAGTATTCGTCTAGTAGGCCGCGAAGAGAGCCAGGCTCTTAACAAAAACTACAGACAAAAAGATAAGCCAACTAATGTCTTATCATTTCCGGCCGATTTCCCGGAAGCGTTGAATATTCCGCTACTGGGAGACATTATTATCTGTGCGCCGGTGATTGCTGCAGAAGCGCAAGAACAGCATAAAGCGTTGGATGCTCATTGGGCGCACATGGTTGTTCATGGCACGCTGCACTTGTTAGGCTATGACCATATTAATGATGACGATGCAGAAGAAATGGAAAGTCTGGAAACAAACATTTTAGTCTCTTTGGGTTTTCCTGAACCTTATACAACAACGAACTAAACCATCTTATGCCAGTCACATTAACACCCGATACTTAAATATAAATGTCGATATAAGACTTAAGAATTGGCAAAAGCTAATAGCATTAAGACAGCAACTGTAAATACTTATTCATCAAGGACCCTAGATCAATGAACGACGAACCACCGAGTACAAGCCCCTCCAGCCCAAAGGCACAAGAAAAATCCTGGCTGGAGCGGTTACTACACAGTTTTTCCTCGGAACCTAAATCTCGCGAAGAGCTTCTCACCATTTTAAAAGATGCCGCAGAAAATAAGGTTCTTGATCAAGAAGCACTTGGCATTATGGAACGCACCCTCGATGTATCGGGTCAGCAGGTGCGCGAAGTCATGATTCCTCGCTCCCAGATGATCTGTATTAAGTACGATGACAAACCTGCAGATTTTCTCCAAACCATTATCGAATCCAGCCATTCCCGATTTCCCGTTATTGGCGATTCCCAAGATGATATTCGCGGTATTCTGCTAGCCAAAGACCTGCTCCCACTAATTCTCAAAGGTTGCGATGATTTTAGCCTGGACCAGATTATCCGCCCAGCCAATATCATTCCCGAAAGCAAGCGCCTCAACGTGTTACTGCGGGAATTTCGGGAGAAGCGCTACCATATGGCGTTAGTTATCGATGAATACGGCGGCATTTCCGGTGTCGTGACCATTGAAGACATTCTCGAAGAAATCGTCGGTGAAATTGAGGATGAAACCGATGAAGATGAAGATGACGCATACATCCGCAAGGTCTCTGACCTAGACTTTGTCGTTAAGGCTCTCACCCCCATTGAAGACTTTAATAATCATTTTAAAACCCAGTTCAGTGACGATGAATACGACACAGTGGGAGGTTTGGTCATGCATGCGTTTGGGCATTTGCCACAACGCAATGAAACGACAGACTTAGACGGCCTTCAATTTAGGGTTCTCTATTCAGATAACCGACAGATACACTTACTCAGAGTGTCTTTACCAGCGGAATAAGTGCCAGCCGGCAAGCTCTATGCGAACAGCCCAGATGAACCTGAAGAGATTGACCGGCACCTTCAGCGCCAGCCGCTGTGGTATGAGTCGCTGTATCTTTGCTGCTATTGCGGGTGCATTGTTACCACTGTCCCTGACGCCATTCCAACTCTGGCCTCTTGCGCTCGTTAGCCTAACACTCTTTGCACTTTTCATCTGGCGGTGTCAAAACGGCAAAGACGCTTTACTCTGTGCTTTCAGTTACGCCTTCGGGATGTACGGCATAGGCGTGTCTTGGATATTTGTCAGTATTTACGATTTCGGCGGCGCGTCGCTATTGCTCGCAAGTGCATTGACGGGGCTATTTGTCATTGCCATGGCTGTATATTTTGCCGTCCCTTACTGGCTTTACGGCCGCTATTTTTCTGCAAATCCTAAACTTCGCTTAGTAGGTTTCCCTTTGGTCTGGAGCCTCAGCGAATGGTTAAGAACTTGGCTATTTACGGGTTTTCCATGGTTATTTGCCGGCTACAGTTTCACGGATCACGGTCTCAATGGCTGGGCACCCATAGTGGGTGTAAATGGGCTGGGTTTAATCGCTAGTGGACTCGCCAGCCTCATTGCCGCCACCATTTATTACCGCCACTCAGCAAAAATCTGGACAGCAACTGCGCTAGCAACGCTTACCTGCTTTGGTATAAACCCACTGCTGGTTCAGCACAATTGGACTCAGCCTAACGGTGCCCCTATCAATGTTGCCATCGTGCAACCGAATATTGCCCAAGAAATGAAATGGCAGCCCTGGTTCAGAGCACCGACACTAGAGCGTCTCACCGACATGAGCAGCTCGCTTTGGGCCAATAATGATTGGGTCGTTTGGCCCGAGGCGGCCATTCCCCTGGTCTATCATGAAGCCCGCCCATTTATCAGTGAAATGCGCCAACAAGCTTTAGATAACAATAGCGCACTCATTACCGGAATTCTGACCCTGGATCCAGACACAGGCAGTTACCACAACAGCATTATTGCCACAGGCAATGGATATGGCATGTACCACAAACAAAGGCTAGTGCCCTTTGGCGAATACGTGCCCTGGGAAGAACAATTACGCGGTCTCATCACTTTTTTTGATTTACCCACGTCAATTATCAGCGCTGGATCAAGTGGCCAGCCGCCCCTGCAGCTGGGCAACGTTCGCTTGGCACCCTTTATTTGCTACGAGGTCGTTTACCCTTATTTGGTCGCAAACGCCGCCAGTACAGCAGACGTGCTCATTACCGTCAGCAATGATGCCTGGTTTGGCGATTCCATTGGTCCGTTACAACATTTAGAGATGGCGCGAATGCGCGCCCTTGAAACGGGCCGCTATATGATTCGCGGTACCAATACAGGGGTCAGCGCTATTATTGACCCTAAAGGCCAAATCAAAGCGACTACTCCACGCTTAAGTCAGTCAACGTTTACTGGCACCGTGGAGCCCAAGCAAGGAAAGACCCCCTTTATGGTGCTTGGCGCACTTCCACTCTATGTCGCCTGGGCATTTTTTATACTGTTAAGTTGGGCTTTACGCAAACAACAGTAATGCCTGATACCCTAGCTCGCCAATTGCAAAAGGAAATTTTTATAAACAGATTGTGGAATTTTCTCAGGAACAGCATCAACAATAAGCTCATCAGCTAACTTTAGCCGCCAGCGCCAGACTTCGGTGGCTTTATCCCCCCGGCGCAACTCAATAATATTCATGCCCTTTGGACTAACGTCCAAACTCTTTGCCAGTTGCACGGCAAAACAATTCGCGCTTTTACCAGTCAGCTTACAAAGCGACTCATCTGATGGTTCAACAAAAACGTACTGAAGATCCTCGTGCCGCCGCCGGCTTACTTTAAGCTGGACCGACTGCCCATTACGATTCAAAAGAGTGACGAGACTAGGAGCAGACAACTCTGCTGTTTGCTGTTTAATATGATGCATAACGTTTTACTTCTAAACTATTATTCTAATTATGAAACCCGAACACTAAAACTTAGTGACAGGTCTATGACAACTTGATGACCGTAAAAGGCGGGCCATTATACTGACTCAAGCCAGCGAGGCCACCCTAATATCTAAATATAGAGTCTAAAGGTTCAGCTTCGTTCAAATTATTGACCAGGCATTACACGTGAAGAAATTCTTACCATCCTGTCAACGCATTATCGTTATTTCGCTATTGGCCTTAGGCCTCGTATCGCTAGCGGGCTGCGGGGTAAAGCTAAGCTATCACTGGCTGGATTGGTGGCTACAATCCAAACTCGAAGACTACGTTGACTTAACCCATACACAAGCATCCTACTCTCAGCATGCCATTGATGATTTTCACGAATGGCACCGCTACAACGCGCTACCAGACTACAGCACTTTTATTGATGAGGTTACCAGCACCCTGCAAAAAAAACCTGAGATAAATCAAAAAGACGTTAGTGAATTACTTCAGAAAATTGGGCAGTTCTGGGATGAAAGCATGCTGCAACTGACGCCAGCAGCCGGCAAACTTCTGCTGCAATTATCACAACAACAATTAGAGGAAGCGTTGCAAACTGCCGCAAAAGAGGAAGAAAAATTTATTCAAAAGTCGGAGAAGAGAAACAAGGAAGAACGAATAGAAAGACAAATCAAACGCATCCACAAACAATTAAAGCCCTGGGTGGGAAAGCTTAACGACGGTCAGGCCCAATTTGTTTCGCAATGGGCAGAGCAACGTGTGGACAATAAATTATTAGCCAAACAGGAAAATGACCAATGGCGACAAGCTATGTTTAGCCTATGGCAATCAAAACTCAGTGAAGCTGATACTGAACAACAGCTTGCAGAACTACTCACCAAACCAGATAAGCTGTGGACCGACAAATACCGTGCAACCGTTAAGCATAACCGCCAACTTGCGCTAACACTCATCACTCAGGTGCTAAACAGCCTGACTGAAACACAAACCCAACACCTGTTAAACAAGCTCCAGGATTACCAGGCCATATTCGATGACCTCAGCCAAAAAGCAGTGCCTGGTTAAGAAAAAACCTGCTTCCCCCGCTACAGGTCCAAGTTGAATTCAGCAAGGGCTTCCGGCGTGTCAATATCCAGCTTCGCCCTAGGCAGGGAAATTGAGACCACCGGCAAGACACTCCCATCAAGCAACACTCTGGCCCCCTGATCACCCCGCAAGCGACGTAACTGCTCGAAACAACTGCGAGGAAATAGAGCTGGAACACCCAATATCGACGGGTTCGAAGCGGTTGAATAGTCGGCACAAACAATATGCTCAGAACTGAATGCCTCAACTATTTTCCATAAGTCGCCAGCAGCCAACGCCACTTGATCCGCGAGTACAAAAAGTACGCCATCAACATCTAATGGTTCGACCCTATCAGTAACACACGCAATGGAGCTCCCCATTCCCGAATGCCAGTGAATATTTTCGATAATACGGGCATGTTGAATAGCCGGTTTAATCGCCTCAACATAAGCACCCAACACAACCCAAGGAGGTTCGACGGCAACCTCGCTGGCTACATCAATAGCGCGCTGTAAAAGCGTTCGACCATCATTCAGGCAAGCCAGTTGCTTAGGACTGCCAAACCGCGAAGCCTGCCCAGCAGCCAATATAGCAATAGCTATTTTGGGCATGGAGATTCCGGTGGCCACTCCAGTGGCTCGTCACTCCGCCGACGGTCAGTCAAAGGAATGGCATCGCGCTGCGCCAAACAGGCATGTGCCTCGGCCAGAATGGCCAGCGCAATGCTTTCCGGCAGATCGGCACCAATATCCAACCCAGCGGGACCATGCAGAGGACAGCGTAAATCCGTGTCACTCAGCCCCGCCAACTCCAGCACTTCACGTCGCCGGTGCGGTGGCCCGAGTAATGCCAAGTATCTCAAATCAACCTTCTGCAAACCACCAAGCGCCTGGGCATCCATTGCCACACTGTGAGTCATTAATACTGCGGCATCAACTGGCCTTTCCTGTAAGTACTGGAGAAGCGGCTGATCCAGCTGGCGTAACACGTAATCGACCGAAGGAAAGTGCTCTGGGCGGCCATTCGCTGGCCGTGGATCACATAGAGATACACACCAGCCCAATAGCTTTGCCATAGACACTAACGGTTGCGCATCCGGACCACCACCCACTACCAATAAATGGGGCTCTGGTCGCACTGGCGATACCAACCAGGTTTTGCCATCCCGCAGTTGTAATTCTGCTCGCGCGCTGGCTGGCAGGTCGCAGCAAGGTTCAAAGTAAGCATCAACGTCCCCACCCACATCAGGCACGCACTGGTGATACCAACCGGATTTGCGAGCCTGAAGAGCGGCAGTAACGTCCGCTAAGCCCAAACCATTCTCACCCAGAACAGGCTGCAACAGGATATGAACAACGCCGCCACAACCGACGCCGAGTTGAAAGGAAAGGTCGTCCTCATCACTGGCGTCATAGCAAATAGTCAGCGCGTGACCGCTCTGCATCACACGACGAGCCTGACGTTGGATATCAGCCTCAAGACAGCCACCGCTTAACAAGCCAAAACGCTGGCCATCGCCGTTAAACAAGCCCCAAGCGCCAGCTTTACGGTAGGCAGAGCCTTCGGTTTTATAAACAGTTGCCAAGACCCAGTGGGTGCGATCCAACGACGCAGACCACGCAGCCAGTATCGCGCCTAGTCGATTGCTACTCACCACTACAGAACCCCTTTAACTTAAGCTCTTTAATTTATACCGGCCTAACAATTCCACCTAACAAGGCGCACCATTAGGTACGCGGGCAAAACCAGGCCAGCAAACCAAGCAAATATTTTACTCCGTACCTAAGCTTGTACCATGGGTAGGTGCGTCGGACGCTCTTTACCCAAACGTGCCAATGCGTTTGCTACAGCCGGCGCAATCGGAGGAACACCCGGTTCGCCTACACCAGTTGGAGCCTCTGCGGAGGGTACAACATGTACGTGAATCTCAGGCATTTCATTGACGCGCAATGAGCGGTAAGTATCAAAGTTTTGCTGTTCAGGGTTACCGTTTTTCAACGTCACTTCAGCATACAACGCATGCCCCAAACCATAACCGATGCCACCTTCCATTTGCGCACGAACGATATCAGGGTTGACTGCAACACCACAATCAACAGCACACCAAACCTTATGCACTTTAGGATTACCACTGGAATCCAAAGAAACTTCTGCAATTTCAGCAACGTAACTGCTAAAACTTTCAGCGACAGCGACACCTAACGCACGCCCCTTAGCAGGCTTATAACTACCCCAATCAGCCATTTTCGCAACCGCGCGCAAGACACCGACTAACCGTGGTGAATTATCACCTAACAGGGCTATACGGCCTTCAATGGGATCCTGACCGAGATTTTGGATCAGCTCATCAATTACACATTCTTTCGCATAAGCAGTATGGGTATGAGCTACCGAGCGCCACCATAATGTCGGAACTCCCGTGTTGGCCATGTGACTTTCAATACCAACATTTGGAATCTGGTACGGTACTTCACTCCCCTCAACCATCGTAGGATCGATGCCACTGCTGGGTATCATAGCAGCCATCGGTGTGCCCGCTAAAAACGAAGCGCCAACGAGCCTATTTTGCCATGCCGATATTTTGCCGTCACGGATCCCTGCCTGAACGCAATGCACAAACAGAGGTCGATAAAAACCACCTTGAATATCATCCTCGCGTGTCCACATCAACTTAATGGGCGTCCCTTTACCGTATTCCCTCGCCACTTGCGCTAACTCACGGGCAAACTCCGCAGCAGGCTGGGAACGTCGCCCAAAAGAGCCACCCATATATTCCGTTTGGATAAATACCGCTTCGGGCTTAATGCCAAGCTCCATAGCAATACCCATTTGATCGCCGGTTTGCCCCTGGCTACCAAAACGTGTTTTGGCGGTTTTGCCATCCCAATAAATGACACCGTTGAGTGGCTCCATTGGCGCATGTGCCAAGTAAGGAAAATAAAACTCTTTATCGATAACCGTGTCCGCTTTGGCCAAAGCTTCAGCAACGTTACCGTCATTTCTGACAGCATTACCTGGCTTTTTGGCAAGCGCAGAATATTCCTTAAATAAGGTTTCACTGCTGCGTTTTTCGGCTTTGGAATCATCCCACTTTACAGACAACAAACGCCTTGCCTTAATTGCGGGCCAACTCGACGTTGCATATACCGCCACACCGGTGGGCACTTGTTTAACGGCAACAACACCATTGACTTTCAAGGCCGCGCTGGCATCAAAACTCTTTACGGTTGCACCAAACAATGGAGGATGAGCAACGACAACGGTGAGCATATTGTCTTCATGAATATCCAAACCAAATGTCGCTGTGCCCGTAGATTTTGCCAGACTGTCCAGGCGTTTAACGGTACCCTTGTCGGTGCCGATCAGGGTGAAATCTGCCGGCTTTTTCAGCGTGACTTTTTTCGGGGCAGGCAGAGTTGCAGCCAACTCAACGAAATCACCGAAGTTACCCGTTTTACCCGATGCACTGTGACTGATGACACCGTTACTGATCGTGATGTCTTCAGCGCTTACGTTCCACCGCTTACTGGCGCTTTCGACCAGTAACGCTCTGGCGGCAGCACCTGCTTCACGCATCTGCATATAGGAGTTAGCGATGGCTGTAGAACCACCGGTGCCTTGACTGTGAAAAAACAAATTGGCATACAACTGCACATTAGCGGGTGCATGCTCTGCGCTAATTTGCGCCCAATCAGCGTCCAGCTCTTCGGCTACTAATGTCGCCAAGCCAGTCATGGGACCCTGCCCCATTTCAGCATGCTTAATCAAGACTTTTACCGTACTGTCTTTGCTAATCACAACGAAAGCGTTGGGCATAAATTTAGTGTCGCCAGCGGCCCAGACCTTGCCTGATAATGGCAACTGCATACCGACGATCAGTGCTGCTGCACCTTTTAAGAGGCCTCTGCGCGAAACGTTAGTATCCGTCATCACTTAACCCTCCAAAGTGTCGGCTGCTTGATGGATTGCCGCGCGAATTCGAACATAGCTGGCACAGCGACAGATATTGCCTGACATCGCTGCATCAATATCATCATCCGTAGGTTTAGTATTAGTTTTCAAAAGCGCAACAGCGCTCATCACCTGCCCCGATTGACAGTATCCACACTGCGGGACATCCAGAGCGACCCAAGCCTCTTTCACTGCTTCAGCCTCGGCCCCACTTGAACCTTCGATGGTCGTCACCTTGCCATTACCTACCGCGGATGCAGGGAACGAGCAGGAACGGATAGGATTGCCATCCAGGTGCACCGTACACGCCCCACATTGCGCTATACCACAACCAAACTTAGTACCGGTCAGCTGCAACGTGTCTCGTAACACCCACAGCAATGGCGTATCATCGTCCACATCAACTTGCTGCATAACGCCGTTAACATTTATCTGTGTTTTCATCAGTCCATACCCTTAATTCTCAAAACATCATTGTCACTGCTTCAGTCGCATGTGCACGACGCCACGCTGGACACCTTAGGCTCTTTCACTTAATAACACACGTTTGATCATGTTCAGCACATAACGAAAAGACCTTAACAAGCCCGCGGTAAGCCAACTCTATCTACGCACACTATAGAGTAGCTGATCATTCCGTTAACAAACGGTAAACGCAAAGTAAAACACGCGCTATAACTAGCGCGTGTTTTAGCAACTACCTCCGTGAACAAGCCCTAGTCAAAGATCTCACCCACAGCTTTGGCACGCTCAACTTTAGTAACCTCGGCATGATCAACGCAGCGAATACCGATATATATTAGCGCCCATACCAATGGCGCTAACAAATACAAACTCATAATTCCCTTACTTAAATCGCCAGTAATATCACTGACCAACCCGGCAATATAAGGACCAGTACCCAAACCGATAATAGTCATCCCTAACATATAAGCGGCATACACAAGACCGCGCATACGAGGCAGCACCAAATCCTGGATTGTCGATAACATGCCAGGAAACCAGGCTGTAGTAGCAACACTCACTAAGGAAAAGCACACCAAAAATGCGTTAAGCGATTCTTGCTGTAATGTAATCCACATTAAAGGGGCGGGTAAAATGGTTGATACCAAAGTGACATAAAGACGCCCACGAGGACTCTTTTTCCTCAATTTGTCACCTAAAACACCGCCCAAAATCGTGCCAATAAAGCCTGTAATAACCAGGGTAATCCCAAAGCGCGAACCCACAGTCCCAATGGATTCAGAAAATGACTTCACCGCCAAATACGGTGCCCACGCCATCATGCCATTATTGATAATCATAAAGAGCGCACCGGCACAGATTAACGATACGATAGCTGGTGTTTTAAAAATCAACTCGTATGCAGGCTTATCCCGTCGTTCAAGCGACTGCGACCAGGAAAAAATACAATACACGCCCAAACCGACTGTTGCCCACTGCACCGTATTACCGGTTATTCGTAATCCTAGTAATTCGCCGTAAACTTTCAATTCAGCAGGGTCAACCAAACCATTCGTAAACCAGGTTAAACCTGACACTCCAGCGACAACGCAACCTAAAATAATAAAGTTCTTTCGCCAGACGGCCGGAGATACTTTTGCCAACCAAAAATTGTAAAACGTAAACGGTGGCATAATTGCCATAAGTTCATCAAAACTACGGCGGAAAGGGTTCGCAACCTTAGCCTGAATAATCCCCTCGGAAATTCCACGAGGAGGTTCACGCAATGAGTTCACCAGTAACGCAAGCAGAAAGCCTGGGACGCCGACGGCTATAAAGGCAATCTGCCAACCTTTGATACCGAGCGGAAAATTACCGTCTGGAAACCATTCATTCCAATAAGTGATCACCGCACCACCAAATACCAACGACACGCCAATACCGAGCGTAATACCGCAGCTGTATATCGCCAGTACAGTAGCTCGCAACCGTTTAGGGAAATAATCAGAAAGCAACGAGGTTGCGGCAGGACCAGCCGCAGCCTCACCAACGCCAACACCAATACGGCTCAATGCAAACTGCCCCATGTTGTTAGACAACCCGCTAAAAATAGTCATCAATGACCAACTCGCCAGGCCCAGACTGAGCACGCGCGTGCGTATCCATGCATCCGCCAAACGACCAATAGGAATGCCAAATAAGGCGTAAAAAATTGCAAACACGGTTCCGTGAACAAACCCCAACTCCGCATCAGACAATCCAAGATCTTTCTTAATTTCAACCGCGAGAATGGTTACGATTTGACGATCGATCAAGCTGAAAGCGGCAACTACCATTAATACCGCTAATGCGTACCAGGCGTAGCCTCTGCCATAAACGTAATCCTGCTGAAAACCCTGATTTTTCAAAACGTTGTTCCTATTATTATTAAAATACGAGGTCACACCTAACGTACTATCGAAAGTGAGTGGCCCGATATTGATAGACAAGCCCAGGAGTGTCTAGTCCACTGGTGGAACACCCGCTTCCATTTTAAAGACAGCGTCGCACTCACCAGTACCAAACGACTAAAAACCGTCGTGCAAAACACTAAGCGAGCATTTTTTCTTGCTGTTTACGGGCACGAAACTGTAAGGGCGTCACCCCCATTGCGCGACGAAAAAACCGGTTAAAGTAAGCCGGGTCCTGAAACCCTAAATCAAACGCAATTTCTGCCGCTGTTGCTACGGTATAAATTAACAAGCGCTGCGATTCGAGCAACAAACGCCCCTGAACAAGCTCATGAGCGGTTTTGTCGGTAAATTTTCGGCAAGCCTTATTTAAACGCACAGCTCGCACACCCAGTTTAGAAGCATAAGCCTGCACAGACCAGTGCTCACGATATTGTTGTTCAAACAACAGTCTAAAATCAAGAAACAATTTGCGGTCTCCAGAATTCGCTAATGTCAGGTTCTCAGTCGTCGCCAGCCGACGGCGAAAATCTATAAAAACCAAACGAATCAGGTTTTCCAGCGCATGGGCCCGGCCAGCTTCGCTGCCCTTAAATTCGATTTCCAAACGTGTCAGCAACCAGCTCAAATTTTCGAGGCCCGCGGCATCAGAACCATAATCAATTAACGCAGGTGCTTGCCAAATAGCGCCCAAAAAAGCCTGTCCGGAATCGGCAGCGTCGTGCCCGAACGACCGATTAGAGCCAGTCACTATCCAGCCACTACTATCCTCAGCAAACGTAAAACTGTGCAATGTGCCGCTGGGAATGTACAAAGCAGAAGGTGCTGTAATCTGCTGCTTAACTCCCTCCACATCCGCCACACAATCACCAGAAAGTGAAAAAAGAAATTGAAAAAGGTGCTTATGAACATGAGGAGCGGCCCGCCCTTTTAGCTCTTTGGCCCGTGCACCCATGCGCTCTACATGCAAAAACTCCGGGTCACTCGGCTGATGTGACTCTGTGCCATAGATATCAAAATAGCGAATACCGCTCATACGTGACCTTAGCAAAACAAACCCTTGAAAGACAAAAAGTACAATAATTAGCGTACTTTAGTCCATTGTAGGGCAAAAAACCCTTTCTATAATGCAATGCAGTTTAGGCCATCGTGGTCAAAAACCGACAATAGCACTCAATCTGACCATAATAAATCTGTGCACAATCAATAGAGGCTCCTCCCATGGCATATTTTCCCAGTACCCCAGGCTTTACCGGCCTGCTGCGCCCAATTCGACTAGAGGGCGATATTCTTGATTTGGAATTGGAAGGCGAAGTTCCCGTCCAGTTGAATGGAACCTATCATCGTGTTCAGCCTGATGCACAATTTCCACCCCGATTCGAAAACGACCAGTTCTTTAACGGTGATGGATTAGTCGCGCTGTTTCGATTCCACGACGGCAAGATAGACTTTAAACAGCGCTATGCGGAAACCGATAAATTCAAACTGGAGCGCACGGCAGGTAAGGCTTTGTTCGGCGCTTATCGCAATCCACTAACCGATGACCCATCAGTAGAAGGCCAAATTCGTGGCACAGCCAATACCAACGTGATAGTCCATGGCGGCAAACTACTTGCTTTAAAAGAAGATAGCCCACCGTTGGTTATGGATCCGTTAACATTGGAAACCACAGAAGGCTACATTGACTTTAACGGCAAAATGGCCAGCCAGACTTTCTGTGCACACCCCAAAATAGACCCGGACACCGGCAACATGTGCGCTTTCAGCTATGCATCAACCGGCCTGTTAACCGAAGATTGCAGCTACATGGAAATTAGTCCAGATGGCGAACTACTTTTTGAAACAGCTTTCAAAGCCCCTTATTACTGCATGATGCACGACTTTGCCATTACTGAAAATTACGCGGTATTCCACATTGTGCCCATTGTTTCCAACTGGGAAAGATTACAACAAGAAAAACCACACTTCGCATTCGACCCGAGCCTGCCTGTGTGGGTTGGCATACTGCCGCGTAAAGGCACTGCTGCAGAAATGCGCTGGTTTAAAGCACCAAAAACAGTTTTTGCAAGCCACGTATTAAACGCCTACGAAGAAGGCAGTAAAGTACACTTTTTCACCCCACAAGCGGAAGGCAACTGTTTTCCATTTTTCCCCGACATCAATGACGCACCTTTCGATCCCAAAGCTGCTCAACCATTTTTACATCGCTGGACGTTTGATATGGGTAGCGATGGCAATGACTTTGCAGAAATTGAAAAAGTTACTGACATGGTTGGCGAGTTCCCACGTATTGATGATCGTTTTGCCGGAAAGAAAACCCGGTACGGCTGGATGCCTGTAATGGACAGATCAATGCCATTTGAAACCGGACAGGCACGAGCAACAGGCTTTATTCTTAATAAAATTGGCTTTATGGACTTTGAAACAGGTAAACAAACCAGCTGGTGGCCGGGCCCACAATCGCTATGTCAGGAACCCTGCTTTGTGCCGCGAACGCCAGACGCACCAGAAGGAGACGGCTATATTATTAGCATCGTCGACAATGTGGTGACCAACTATAGTGATTTGGTCATTCTAGATGCTCTGGACATCGAAAAAGGCCCAATTGCACGCGCCAAGCTTCCCCTTAGAATGCGCTCTGGGCTGCATGGTAACTGGGCAGATATATCGCAGATAGTCAGGTAACTTACTGGGTTTAACAAACTAACAACTCGCAGTAAGCATTTTGAAAAGAATCTCCCCCTTGCCATACCTACACAACCGGTATGGCTTTTTTATCTCTGTACTGATGTCATACAAAATACACCTGTAGAAGCAGAAAAATATTACCTAGCACTGCCTCTTAAGGGATATTTTTAAAGAAAAAATTTCATCGCTGAACGTGTACCCCTCCATTCGACCCATCAGCTTTAGTTCACCTATAGCGCCAGCGAATTAATAACTTATATTAAAAATTGCCTTCGTTGTTTCTTTCAATAACTGTTGATTATTCTCCAAATAGGTTTGAACCTTAGCATCTACTGCTGCCTGATGAGCAACAAGTTCGGACTGAAAAAGAGAACCGGATTGATTATCAACCCCGCCTAAAACGCTAACAATTTGATTCATACT
>JBNKHI010000006.1:0-105749 GCA_050290265.1 Cellvibrionaceae bacterium | reverse complement strand
TATTGCCAGAGGTCGACCCTGCTGATACAGAGAGTGCTGCGCCCCTGGCAGAAGTGGAGGGACAAATAGGCGATAAAGATAATTCGCCTAAAGCTGAATCTGTTGCGGAGGATGGTGATGACGCTGATAAAGCTGATAAAGGTAAGACTGAAAATGCGGACCTCGCCGAATTAAAGCCGGTTTTTGTACTATTGGGTAAATCTATTGTTCCCGGCACAACCACGCGTTTGGAGTGGAAATTAGATCAGCAATTTGACGGTATTGGGGCACCTACGCCAGTGCTCGTTGCGCACGGTAGCGAGCCAGGGCCAAAATTGTGTTTGACCGCCGCCATCCATGGTGATGAATTAACGGGTATAGAAATTGTTCGTCGGGTTATGTACGCCGTTGACCCTATGGAGCTTAAAGGAACCGTCATTGGTGTCCCTATTGTCAATTTGCAGGGTTTTTTGCGCAGTTCGCGCTACCTGACAGATCGCAGGGACCTTAACCGCTTTTTTCCGGGTAGTAGGATGGGAAGTTCCGCGTCGCGGATAGCCTATTCATTTTTCAAGCATGTTATTCGCCGTTGCGATTTATTAGTTGATTTACATACGGGTTCATTTTATCGAACCAATCTGCCGCAGTTGCGAGCAGATTTGAACAACCCCGAAGTGCTCAAGTTTACCAAGGCTTTCGATAACATTGCGGTGCTTCACAGTGAGGGGGCAGAAGGTACGTTGCGGCGCTCTGCTGTAGCAATTGGTATTCCAGCAGTCACCCTAGAAGCAGGTGGCCCTATGGAACTGGATGAGACTTATGTCAGCCAGGGCGCAAAATCTGTTAATACGATGTTAGATAAGTTAGGCATGTTGAACACGATGAGCTTTTGGAGTACTCCGCAACCGGCGTACTACCGATCTTTGTGGGTTCGGGCCAATCAAGGCGGCATTTTATTTAATGACATCAAGCTGGGCGAAAAAGTGCGCAAGGGCGACTTGCTGGGTAAGGTTACGGACCCAATTACGAATGTACGCTCTTTAATTCACTCCCCGGTGAACGGCAGAGTAATTGGAATGGCGGTTAACCAGGTAGTGTTGCCAGGTTTCGCGGCTTACCATATAGGCATTGATTCAGATTCTTCAGATACAGGTGCCGTAATTAATGATGGCGGCGAAGGTTCACAGGATATAGATGAGGAAGAAGAGGCAGGTGGCGATACATTTGACTAAACTTGTCTTTACCACCGCTTGATTCTTATTTGTGCAGACTATACTTATGTCAGGTTGAGGTAATTGACCTGGGGTGAAAGTCGCGTTAGTACGGCTCTCGATTTAGATTTATGAAGAGTCCATTTTATGCAAAAAGCCTGTGTAAATATTGAAGATTATTATTCCCGCACGACCTTTAATCGTATTAAGGCTTTCGCTGATACCAAAGAAACCCCTTTTGTCATTATCGATAACCAAGTGATACGTGAGAATTATGGGAAGTTTGCCCGGGCATTTCCCTATGCCGATATCTTTTATGCCGTGAAAGCCAATCCCGATATTAAAATTATAAAAATGCTGAGCGAAGAAGGCTCCAACTTTGATGTAGCTTCTGTTTATGAGCTGGATAAAATTTTAAAACTAAATATCAGCCCGACGCGTTGCAGTTATGGCAATACTATTAAAAAGCGCAAAGATATTCGTTATTTTTACCAGAAAGGCGTACGTATGTTCGCCACTGATGCTGAAGGGGATTTGCGCAATATTGCCGCGCAGGCCCCAGGCGCAAAAATTTACGTGCGCCTGTTAATTGATGAGGACAGCCACTCTGCAGACTACCCCTTGTCTAGAAAGTTCGGTTGTCAGGCTGATATGGCCGTTGAGCTTCTTGCTCTGGCGAAAGAGCTAGGCTTGGTGCCTTACGGTCTGTCATTTCACGTCGGTTCCCAACAGCGTAATGTTGACGCGTGGGATGCAGCTATCAGTAAAATGAAAACTATTTTTGATCGTGTTAAAAACGAACACGATATTGCTTTGCAGATGCTCAATATGGGTGGTGGTTTTCCTGGCAGGTACCTCTTGCTTACTGACGATATTGCTGCTTATGCTGAAGAAATCACTCATTTTTTGAAAGAAAATTTTGGTACAACTTTCCCCAAAATTATTTTGGAACCTGGCAGGTCGTTGTGCGCCAATGCGGGTATTTTGGTGAGTGAAGTAGTGTTGCTTGCGCGCAAATCCCATACAGATTCTCATCGTTGGTTATTTACCGATGTAGGCACTTTTTCAGGTTTGATTGAAACACTTGGAGAGGTGATCAAATATCCAATTTATACCGAAAAAACAGGCCCCCTGGAAGAAATTGTGATCGCCGGGCCAACCTGTGACAGTATGGATATTCTTTACGAAAAGGGTAAGTATTGTTTGCCGTCAAATCTCGCAATCGGAGATCGGCTGTATTGGTTCTCTACAGGAGCTTACACCACGAGTTACAGCTCTATTGAATTTAACGGTTTTCCGCCGCTTACTCAGTATGTTTTAGATGAATGTTAGCTGCAAATCTATCCCGTATTTATATTTTATGACCGTAAATATTGTAGTATGACGCCTTTAAACGTGCCCGCGTAATAGGACTCTCTTTCAGGTTTCCATTGCGTATGTTGATAGCCTAGCACTTCCATTTTTTTACTGAACGGTGCGTGATTTTTACGACCCGGGTCAACTAATACGACTTCGCAAGAAGGGTTCGCGTGCCGGTTGATAAATTCAGACAGCAACTCGATATGGTCGCGTTCATACAAAACATCTGATCCAATAATAAGATCGAACTTGCCTAACCCTTTATTACTGTCTTTCCAGTCGGTGCGTAAAAATGGGATGCGTTTATGTTCGTTTAGACGGGTATTTTCAACGAGGAACTGACCTGCTTCGGGGTGTATATCTGTAGCCGTAATGTCAGCATTGTTGGCGTTGAGTATTAGACTGGCAAGGCCAATGCCACAACCCAGTTCCAGAATGCGCTTGCCTTGAATGTCACGTGTTTGCATTTCTATGGCCAGCACTTCACTCGATGGCCATACTACGCCAAACAATGACCACTGTGCAGACGATATTCCTAAGGCTTCTGCCTCGCCAAGCTTGTCTGAAAACTGTTGATTGTCACGCAGTGTGCGTAAGTGGATGTCCTGATTACCAATTTCAAGTGTTTGATAACGAAGGCGTACGAAAGGGGGGATTGAGTGCATTTTAAAGCTCGTCAGTTTGAATAAACGCAACAAGCTAAGTGGATATAGAATCGCTACGCGGTGGGCTACTATATACGGGTGGCGAGACCCTGGCTATAAACGGTGGCAGGACCGCATCAGACCGACTCTATTCTGCATTAATGTCACTACAGCGCTTGCAACGGCGTTGACCCGTTAGCCAGTAGGATATGCTATAACGGTTGCGGGCAAACCAGCGGTAGCACTTGTCGGCTATGACAGAAATGATCGGCCACCGCAGTGGTGCGATTAACATGCCGCGACCGATTGCTTGCCAAGCTGCATAGGTAGCGTCAAGGCCTAACAATAAATGACCATCAGCGTTGACTGCGTGTAAGATCTGATTGGCTTTTTCTGCGTCAATATCAGGAAAGCGCGAAGCAAAATCTTCTTGATGTATGTCTTCGAAGGATAGCTGTTGTCGAGTATCTTTTTTACATAAATGCGTCATTTCCTTTACGCAGAGTGGACAGTAACTGTCATAAAATAGGGTCAATGTGGTCATTCTGGTTAACCTGTGAATCGATGAGCTATGATTTTACTTTATCAGTATGGCTATACGTGAACCCTGGTCGTTCGGATTGTGGTGGTTTGTAGAAGCTTGGCGAGTAACGTTAAAGTGACATTATCGTCTAGGGTTATTTCGTAGATTCGGCTCAAAAACTAAGGAAAATGCATGAAACCAACTCCTCAAAGTGAAGCCCCAGTTGTTTTTTCAGAGCTGGCTTGTGCGCAGTATCAAGGTGATGCCAATCATAAAATTGGCGTGATAACACTTAATGCCCCGCGTACATTGAATGCTTTAACGCGCGATATGGTTCAAGCCATTCAGTATCAGCTCGATGCCTGGCTATTGGACCCTCGAATTGTTTTGGTTTGGCTAGAAAGTAGTCAGTCAAAGGCATTTTGCGCTGGCGGAGATGTGCGCGCGTTGTATTTTGCGGGCAAGGAGCTGCATAACGGTCCTGCCGCACGGTTTGGTGAGGCTTTTTTTACTGAAGAATATCGTTTGGATTATACCTTGCACATTTTTCCTAAGCCGATTGTTTGCTGGGGCGACGGTATTGTTATGGGTGGTGGTATGGGGTTGCTTCAAGGCTGTAGAACCCGCGTTGTTACAGAGGCGAGTCGCCTTGCGATGCCTGAAATCACCATTGCTTTATTTCCTGATGTGGGAGCGAGCCATTTTTTACACCGTGTACCTCAAGGGCTGGGACGTTTTTTAGCTCTGACTGGCGCACCGATAGGCGCGGCGGATGCGCTTTGGGCTGATCTGGCTGACCAGTGTATACGCAGCCAGGATCTAGAGCGGGTAAAGGAGGGGTTGACTAATTTACACTGGGGGCACTCATCGCAATCGAATCAGTTGCAACTGGATGCTTTTCTAGCTGATTTTTCCATTGCTGAAGAGCTGGATCCTGACACCGCCTCGCTCCAGGCTCACGCGGATGAAGTGGTCCGAGCTTTAACCATTGATGAAACGGCTGGTGCCGTTGAAGCGTTGCTAGGTTTGCACACGGAAGATCCTTGGCTGGCTACTGCACTAGCAACCTTGAAGGCTGGTTCGCCCTTGGCCGCTTGTGTGATAGATCAGCAGTGGAAGCGTAGTCAAAACGCCTCGCTTAGAGATGTGTTTTTGTCTGAGCTTGTACTCGCAACCAATATTATTAAAGACAGTGAGTTTTATGAGGGGGTTAGGGCACTGCTGGTTGATAAAGACCGGCAACCAAGTTGGCGATACGCGCGTCCAGACGAGGTTCCAGCAGCGGTTGTCGAGCAGATGTTTACTTCGCCTTGGGCTAATAATCCGTTATCAGATTTACCTTGTTTAAATGTTAGTGGAATATAGGGTTGAAGGTGCGGAGCTGTTTTTTTGGGGGGCGGATAAAAGTGAGAACTAGTCGACCTTTTAAGGTGGTGTAGGTCACAGACTGAAGCCTGTGTATTGGGGATACTGTTTCTAACAACGGTTGAGGTGAACCCCAACCACACTAACGACCCGAAGGCGCCGACAGCGCAGCAGGTGAGTAAAATGGTCCATGCTTTCGTTAGATCCTATCTGAACCGAGTGCCTCGTATCGGCGCCTTGTTGCTTGGACGCAAACTTATTTCAGAGCCAGTATTGGCGGGAGCGCTTCGCCAACAACATTCTGGTCGCCGATTGGGTGAAATATTGCTGGCTCAGGGGGCAATCACCCGTTTTCAGCTCACTCGCTGCCTGGGGTTGCAAGCCTTTTTGAAGGGAGTCGCCTTTTTGGGCGCAGTGCTAATGCTCCCTGAGGCCGCTTTTGCTGGTGGCTGCAGTGTAGCTGCACCGGATTGCGCAGAAATGGATCAGCAAAACACGGTTAATTATTTGCAGGCCGCTACTGGATCGTGGGGCGCTGGTCAGCAAATCGATGTTTCAAGCGCCTATAGTGTTAAGCCCGCAACTAAGCACTATCAGTGGAATTTGAGTTCTTTATCAGCGGCTAATTCGGGTAAATCTCAGAATACTTATGAAGATCAACTGGACAAGTTGGCAGTAGAGTTGAAAAACTTTGTTGCAGCTCATACCTCACCGCTGGTGGTAACTGCCCTAAAAGGGGAGCATAAAGGCGGTGCTTTAGACGGCACCGAAGGCGTCGGATACCGAATGAAGTGGTCGAGTAAAAGTTTAAATTTTAAAGTTACTTACAGTTTTTAAGCTGGGTTTGTCACCACCCGGTAGCCAGTTGTTTACTAGCCAGCTTTTTCTTCTCCCTCAGTACATACTCAGCATTTGTCTCAGCTGTAACAGCATTAAACCAACGTTTGTGGTCCATTATCCTTGCCGGTTGTGTTTGTGATGCGGGTTATTCTTTCTTGGTTAAGCCATTCATCTATCTTATTATTCACCCAAAGCGAGCACGGTTTAGGTTTAGCGTCAGACTCTAGGGTATGATGGCGTAGTTTATCGATTGCTGAGTGATATCAAAATGCTTAGCTATACGTGCCTAGCTCTTTTCAGACGTTGCAGCGCCCAGGGCCGCAAATTTACTTAATATTTGTTAATTCCATTATGTTTACATCAACTATGCCCACAGCTTTATCCTCTTCACGTAGTATCACCTCTCCATGGTTCCTGACTGTTGCGTTGCAAACTTTAGTTGCGGCTTCTTGCTTTGGTAATAGTGCCGAGGATATTTGTTTATTAGAGGCATTAAATCGTGCCAGTCCGGACGCCACTGTGAGCAGTGTTCGTGAACAATGCGACAAAATCTCGATACGGTATGACAGCGTGGATAGTAGCTCTGTAGCGATCGATAAGTCTCTGTCAGAGCAAGTTGTGAAAGACAACGAGCAGCCTCCTACGGGTAAACCGGGAACAGATGAGTATCACCAGTCTGCAAAGCTTGGGGCTGTCGGTCGCCGGCGAGCGCTGGAGGATGCGGCTTATCAAAACCGGTTTGCCTTGGAACCGCATCGGCCGAACTACTTGTTGCCTTTTGTTTATTCTCGATCACCAAATCAAGAGCCTTTTGCAGAGGCTTACAATAACGAACTGGATAACCGCGAAATTCAATTTCAAATCAGTATTAAAACTACGCTAGCTAAGGGTGTGTTGTTTGGAGAGGGCACACTCTATGCGGGTTATACAGGTAAGTTTTTTTGGCAGGCGTACAACAGTAAAATTTCCCGTCCTTTTCGTGAAACGAATCATGAGCCAGAGGTCTGGGTCGATTTCGATTCTAAATTGGATGTCTGGGGTTTTAATAATGTGTCAAATGGTATCGGCGTAAATCACCAGTCTAATGGCCAATCAGGAGACCTGTCGCGCAGTTGGAACCGTGTTTTTGCCAGAACTGTATGGGAAAGAGATAGTTTCGCATTCGCGTTGACGGGTTGGTATCGAATTCCTGAGGATGAAGATGACTATCCTGGTGATCCTGACGGTGACGATAACCCTGATATAGAAGATTATTTAGGCAATGGTGAGTTTCAGAGTGCTTATTCTGTTGGCGAGCATACTGTGAGTTTAAAGTTGCGTAATTATTTTTCTGGTAAGAATCACGGAGCAACAGAGTTGGGCTGGAGCTTTCCATTGGGTAAGCGCGTTGGCGGTTATATCAAGTATTTTAATGGCTACGGAGAGAGCCTGATAGACTACAATGTTAAGATGGAAACGCTGGGCATTGGTATTGAATTAAATGACTGGCTTTGAGTCCTAGATATTGCGGAATTATTTTGGTGTTCATCAGGCATTTGGGGTTGGCTAAAGTAAATGCCGTCAACGCCGCTATTATAAAATAAGTTTTGAAATGTTATTGAAATTGGTCATACCGTTATAGTGACCTAGGCTTTTATACGTTATAGCTGACAATAGCGTTATGCTAAGTGATAAGAATAAAAAAGGTGATTGATACCCATGCGTAAATTGTTGCTCGTCACAATGATGATTTCAGGTTCCCTGGGTTGGCTAACTCTCGGTTATGCCGGATTTTCAGATGGCTTTAATCCGTCGGCCGTGAAGATAATTTTTCTTTTGGTCTCGATCGTTTTCGGTGTTGCACTTTTTCTTTTTTACACGAAGTTCTCGTTTGACAGTGATGGAGCCGGGAGTGCGCTGGAACAGGTGACCTCGGCCCTAACCCGAGGAGATTTCACCAGTGAGTTATCGCCCGCTGATGCTGAGTCCAGTGGGAACATTGGCGCGAATGTAAATCGGTTTGTTAATAACCTGCGGGATATGTTGATTAATCTTTCTCAAGGTACGGTCAATGTGGCACTTTCTGCTCAGTTGCTGGAAAGTAACGCCAGTACGTTGGTCACAGCCGTCGATAATGTCGGGGCTCAATTAGATACCTCTGCCGCAGCCAGTGAAGAGTTGTCTATGACTTCGATGGAAATTGCCAAAAATTGCACGGCAGCTTCTGAGAGCTCGGAGACTGCGGCTAAAGTGTCTAGTGAAGGTCGCGCTATTGTCCAGGAGAACCTGATTGCGATTAACCGCATCTCTGGCATTGTGGGTGATGCTTCGGTGGCGATACACCGGTTAGGTGAACGTTCGGGTGAGATAGGTCAGATTGTTGACCTCATTCGTAGTATTGCGTCTCAAACTAATTTATTGGCCTTAAATGCGGCAATTGAGGCTGCACGAGCAGGTGATCACGGGCGAGGTTTTGCTGTGGTCTCCGATGAAGTTCGAAAGCTGGCTTCAGAAACCGCTGATGCCACGGAGCAGATTGCTAATACCGTCGATCAAATGCAGAGCGAATTGGATACCGCTATTAAAGGTATGCTCGAAGGTGAAGACGTTGTCAAAAATGCTGCTGCGGAGGCGGGTAAATCTGAGCAAGCACTGCTTGATATGGTCGATCATATTAGTCACGTGGCGTCAGAAATTCAGCACATTTCAAGCTCCGCTGCTGATCAGCAAAATACAGCATCTGAGTTGTCAAAAAGTTTGCAGACCATTGCTGTGGCTATGAATGACGCTACAGAGAGTATTCGCTCTAATTCCAAGGCAACGAATAACTTGTCGGCATTTTCTCGAGACGTTAAAGCGATTTTGGGCAAATTACGCTTATTTCGTCCTGAAGATGCAGAAAAACTATTACAGCGCGCTGCAGATCATGTTAAAGCGCAGGGTAAAGAGAAAGCTTTCCAGGATTTTAACGACCCAATGGGTGGCTTTGTTAACGGTGAGTTGTTTATTTTTGCCATGGATTATCAAGGCAATATGCTGGTATACGGAGGGAATACTGCGCTCGTAGGGAAGAATTTATACGATGATAAAGACGCTGATGGGCGTTATTTGGGGCGCGACATGGTCGATATTGCGAAAACCAAAAAATTCGGTAGCTATCAGTATCGCTTTATTAACCCGCAGACAGGTGAGACTGCGAGAAAACTCACTTATGTACGTGAAATCGATAGTAATACGATGATTGCCAGTGGCGTTTACCTGCACGACGATTGAGTCGTGCTGTTTATAAAGGTTGTTTCGAACGGAATGACTCGCGGTTGCCCAGTTTGTAATGTTGGCAAAAGGGTAGGAGCTGAGAGACTTAACTTTGCCGTTTTTCCTATCCTGCTGTTTATTCTTGACCAATGTCTTGCGAAACATACCGCAAACTGTCTAAAAATAACTGTGCTGCAGGCGAAGGTGCCGTGTGCGATCGCATGGTAACGCCTATTGGGCGATAGGTTTCTTCCAGCTTTAAAGGCAAGACGGTAAGCACGTTGTATTTTTTGTCGTAGTAGATCTGGTGTTCTGACAACAAGGCAATTCTGTCGCTTTCCAGTAACATGCCGCGGACCGTTGAGAGCGAACTGGTTTCGACGGCGTGTTGCGGGGGAGCAATATTGTGAGCTTTAAGTACCTGATCGAAAAGGCTTCTCGCAGGCGTGCTGCGTGATGGCAGTACCCAATTATACGGTTCCAGGTCTTTCAAGGTGATGCTGTTTTTCTCTGCTAGGGGATGGCCTTTTCTTGCGATCACTGCCAGTCTGTCTTCAAATAATTCTTCCGTTTTTAGATCTTTGCCAGCTTCAATGGGGCGGATGGCTCCAACAATAAAATCTATATCGCCACTGCGCAACGCCGCCTCTAAGAGCGCGTAAGGTCCTTCAATTGTTGCAACGTCCAGTTGAGGCTGTAATTCCAGTAAATGATTAATTGCGCGAGGCGTTAACATGGTGCGAGTGTAGGGCAGGGTGCCCACTGCAACGGAGCCACACGTCACACCATCGACACTGGCGATATCTTCAATGGCATGTCGAATTTGTGCGAAAGCCAATTTCAAGTGGCGGGCCAGCACGGAACAGAAGGCGGTACTGGCAACGCCGTTAGGCTCACGTTCAAAAAGGGGCAAGTCTAATAATTCTTCCAGTTGCCGGATAGAGTTATAAACTGCGGCACGGGTAATGTTGAGCTTCTCTGCGGCAGAAGTAATATCTTTGGAATCATACAGGGCAATAAAGGAAGCCAGGCGCTTGTAACTGATGTCCATCGAAAAAATCGAGATGTTTTGATAATTGCGGCCATTTTTCTTATAGCCCATATAGGCTTCCCCGGCGGAACTGAACTCAGCTTGAGCCTGTTCCACTCTTTTAACTAACGCTTCGCCGTATACCGTTGGCAGCATGCCGGTTGAGGATCGATCAAATAGCTTAACCTGTAAGTGGTTTTCCAAGTCACTGATTGCTTTAGTTATAGCCGTTTGAGAGCGATTTAGCTGGTTCGCGGCACGAGTCAGGTTTTTATAACGTGCTACGTGCGCCATTGCTTTCAAGTGACGTAAGCTGAGTTCAGGAATGCCTATGCGGTCTGTATGCATTTGTGTCTCTCGGGCCGTGTTGGTTTCGCTGCCGGTCAATATTTTGCGAGTTAAACTGACAGCTTGGGAAAGGCGAGTATTGAAATCTAAACATGTAATTTTAATTTCTAATAGCGCTTATTTCCTATCTGCTTGAATTATAAGGTTTTTATTTTCGATTCTGCATCCGGGTAAAGCTTTTTATAATTAAGGAAATATACCAGATTAGTTTTCTCATTGCTTTACCCAAGTCTATATGAGTTATGCAATTCGTGAGTTTTCAATGTGATAAAGGTAAGCTAGGTAATCTTCAGTGCTGTTTTTCCACCGTAATTATTGCCTTGGTCATACTGAACGTCGTTGTCTACTACCGCCGACATTTATGGCCTGCTTCAACTTGTAATGTTAAGGAAAATTTGTGCCTGCCATAGAGTTATACCTTTTGGTGCTTTTTAGTTTTGCCGCATCGGTTGTGAGTACATTTACGGGGATGGGGGGCGGAATTGTTCTTCTTGCAACGGCAACATTAGTGCTGCCCATCGGTGCGGTTATTCCTGTTAGCGCCGCTATTTTATTGGGAGGGCAGTTCTCTCGGTTGTTTTATTTTTACCGTTACATTTGTTGGGACATTGCCGTGCCCTTTGTGCTGGGTTCGGCAGTGGGTGCTGTGGTTGGCGCAAAGGCGTATTCCATCATGCCTGACTATGTATTGTCTTTCGTGCTTGGCGTTAGCATTCTGGCGCTCATCTGGCTGCCGCCGCTTAAGGTGTCCCTAAGGTTACCAATGCCTTATATATGGTTGGGTGCCGCTCATACGGCGCTGAGTACCATCACCGGCTTAGGCGGTTTGCTACAAGGGTTGCTCTTGCGCAGCTCCCTGACTCGGCACATGATTATTGCCACTATCGCTGCCAGTCTTTGTTGTATGTCACTGTTTAAAGTGGCGAGTTATGTGTGGATTGGCTTTGACTATTGGCAGTATATCGTTGCAATGGTTTTTTCAACTGTAGCGGGAGTGTTAGGAACTGTGCTGGCCAAGTGCTGGGTTCATAAAATCTCGGAGACTGTTTTCAGGTCCATGATGCGTTGGATGCTGACGGCATTTTCGGTTCGTTTATTTTGGTTGGCCTATCATCTGTACCCATCAGCGTAATGTTGAGGGGGAGCCCATTTACATAAGTTGATTTAATTGCCGCAATATTATTTTTATGTATTTATCATAATAATTACAATAGGTTACAAATTATTTGTGAAAAGCTGATAAACATTTTGCATGGCTCTAAAATGAAAATCTATTGGTGATTTATCGCTCGGCATAGCCATAATGACTGCTAATCTAACTGTGCTCCTGGGTATGCACTTTGCCAATGTAGCCACACGAGCAAGCTAACCTAATAACAAGGACTTTGTCTGTAATGACGCAAAAAGCCATTCCTTTTATGCAAATACGCGGTGGTAGCTCCAAGGGGCTGTATTTTAATGCCGCGGACTTACCTAAAGACGAATCTGCTCGAAATGATGCCATCCTGGCTGCTATGGGCAGAGATGCTCGGCAAATCGACGGCTTGGGTGGGGCAGACCCGTTAACCAGCAAGGCTGCTGTGATCAGCCTGTCTGAACGCGATGATGCGGATATTGATTATTTATTTGTGCAGGTAGTGGTTGGGGAGAATCGTGTTGATACAACGCCCAACTGCGGCAATATACTCTCTGGAGTAGGGCCGTTCGCCATTGAGTCTGGGTTGATTACACCTACCGGTGATGAAACTCGTGTTCGAGTTTACATGATCAATAGTGGCTCTGTGTGCGAATTAGTCCTGCAAACGCCCAATGGGGCAATGAACTATGTGGGGGACGCTAAAATTGATGGCGTACCCGGCAGTTCCGCGCCGATTATTTGTAATTATAGCGATGTGGCGGGTTCCGCCTGTGGTTCACTCTTACCGACTGGCAATGTGAAAGACGTTGTTGATGGGGTGGAGGTCACCTGTGTCGATAACGGAATGCCGGTAGTGGTTATTCGCGCTGCTGATATGGGTATCACCGGTAGTGAAACACCGGCTGAATTAAATGCTAACGAAGATCTTAAAGCTAAACTGCAGTCCATGCGTTTACAGCTGGGCCCAATGATGAATCTGGGTGATGTTGATGGTGCTGCGGTACCGAAAATGTGCATGATCTCTAAACCGCAAAAGGGTGGCGTGATCGACACCAGAACCTTTATTCCCTACAAGTGCCACGCCGCCATTGGTGTGTTGGGTGCTGTTTCCGCCGCCACTGCCTGTGTCTTGCCTGGGTCTGTGGCTGAGGGTATTGCGGAGGTGCCGGAAGGTAATCCGGTGCAAATGTCGGTGGAACATCCCTCTGGCGAGTTTTCTGTCAGTCTTGAAGTTGACTATCAGGATGGCGAGTTACCGCAGGTGCGTAAGGCTGGATTGCTGCGTACTGCACGTTTGTTAAGTCGCGGCGAAGTTTATATTCCCGCGTAACCCGTTGATTAACAAAAGAGTTGAAAACCATGTCTTTTTTGCCTGTTCATCCAGATCCAAAAAAACCTGATTTTGTCGTGCCGGCGAAGGCCTGTGATGCGCACTGCCATGTGTTCGGTCCCGGCGATGTCTTTCCGTATGCCCCTGAGCGTAAATACACCCCGCCAGATGCGCCTAAAGAGCAATTATTTGCATTGCACAAGCATTTGGGCTTTGAGCGCAGTGTGCTGGTGCAGGCAAGCTGTCACGGCACTGATAACAGCGCCATGATTGACATGCTGGAACACGGTGAAGGTCGTTACCGCGGTGTTGCCGTGGTTGGTGATGATATTACACCGGAAGAAATTGAGCGCATGCACAAAGCTGGTGTTCGCGGAATTCGTTTTAACTTTGTAAAGCGTTTGGTGGACGTTAAACCACTGGAGTACTACAAGCGCATTGCCGACATGATCGTCCCTTATGGCTGGCACATTATTGTTTATTTTGAATCGCAGGAACTGGTTGATATTGAAGACTTGCTCTGGGGTTTGCCAACACCGATTGCCATCGACCACATGGGTCGGCCCGATGTGACTAAAGGTTTGGATCATCCTGACTTTTTGCGGATTTGTAAGCTGGTAAAAGAACGTCCAAACACCTGGGTTAAGGTCGGTTGTCTGGAGCGCTTGTCGATTTCTGGTCCTCCGTACTATGACGATGCAATTCCTTACGCGCGCTATTTTGTTGAGAACTTCCCCGATCAAGTTTTGTGGGGAACAGATTGGCCGCACCCAAATATGAAGTCGCATATGCCTGATGACGGCGTGTTGGTTGATAACATTCCCAATATTGCGCCGACTGCTGAGCTGCAACATAAATTGTTGGTAGAAAACCCAGCGCGTTTATACGAATTTGAAGATTAATAACTAATACAGGAGAGTGCGATGAAAACCGTAGCGGTACGCAATATAGAGCGCGCTGATCAAGCCGTTGTAGCTGAAATGAATTCACAAGGTGTGGCCACAGTGCATGAGGCTCAGGGCCGCATTGGTCTGCTTAAGCCCTACATGCGCCCAATCTACAAAGGCGCACGTATTGCCGGTAATGCGGTAACTATCATGGCGCAACCCGGCGACAACTGGATGCTGCATGTCGCTATCGAACTGTGCCAGCCTGGTGACGTTTTAGTTGTAGCCTGTACCACTGACAACAGCGACGGTATGTTCGGGGATTTGCTGGCAACGTCTGCGCAGGCACGTGGTGTGAAAGGTTTGATTATCGACGCCGGCGTTCGCGATATTCGCGACTTGGAGGAAATGAATTTCCCGGTTTGGTCGAAAGCTATTAACGCCAAAGGCACTGTAAAAAATACACTAGGTGCGGTAAACGTACCGGTTGTGTGTGCCGGCCAATTGATTAACCCAGGTGATGTGGTTGTTGCCGACGATGACGGTGTGGTGGTTGTGCAACGTAAAGATGCGGCCAAAGTATTGGAAGCGTCGAAAGCCCGTGAAGCACTGGAAGAAGAAAAGCGTGTCAAACTGGCAAGTGGTGTATTGGGAATCGACCTTTATAACATGCGTCCACGTTTGGAAGAGTGTGGTTTT
Organism: Cellvibrionaceae bacterium; assembly: GCA_050290265.1. Taxonomy (GTDB): domain Bacteria; phylum Pseudomonadota; class Gammaproteobacteria; order Pseudomonadales; family Cellvibrionaceae; genus JBNKFV01. Next base: position 91,162 of record JBNKHI010000006.1, on the reverse strand, counting down.
TATTATGTCGACACGCTTGCAGACCTGGACAAGTAATTGCTCAGCACCTCGCTAATGAACGTAAATATTAAAAGGACATCCGCATGATTATTGATTGCCATGGTCATTACACCACAACACCGCCTGCAGTAGGCGAGTACCGCGATGCACAAAAAGCTGCGGTGAAAAAAGACCCTGATTTTATCGGTGAAAAAGGTGTTATTAATTTAACCGACGATGAAATTCGTGAAAGTATTGAAAACAACCAGTTGCGTTTGCAGCAAGAACGCGGAACGGATTTAACGATTTTTTCTCCGCGTGCAAGCTGGATGGGGCACCATGTAGGTAATGAGCACACCAGCCGCTTTTGGACTGAGCACCAAAACGATTTGATCAAGCGTGTGTGTGATCTTTATCCTGAAAACTTTGTGCCGGTGGCACAGTTGCCTCAGTCTCCAGGTGTTGATCCCAGTAAGTCTATTGCTGAGTTGGTTCGCTGTGTGGAAGAAATGGGTTTTATTGGTTGCAACCTTAACCCGGATACCACAGGTGGCTTTTGGAAGGACGCTTCTCTAGCCGATAAATCCTGGTATCCCTTCTATGAGAAAATGTGTGAGTTAGACGTGCCGGCAATGATCCACGTGAGTGCCGCCTGTAACGATTGCTTTTCCACGACAGGTTCCCATTATCTGGGGGCTGATACTACGGCATTTGACCAGCTAATGTATTCAGACGTGTTTAAGGATTTCCCAACGTTGAAGCTGATTATTCCTCACGGTGGGGGTGCTGTGCCGTATCACTGGGGACGTTTCCGTGGTATCGCACAAGACAAAGGTTTGGGCGACTTGAAAGAACGTATGCTCAAGAATGTATTTTTTGATACGTGTGTTTATCATCAGCGTGGTATTGACTTGCTGCTGGACATTATTCCAGTCGAAAATATTCTGTTTGCATCGGAAATGATTGGTGCCGTACGTGGTATTGACCCAGAATCGGGTCATTACTATGACGATACCAAACGATACATTGATGCGAATACCAGATTAAGTGATGCAGAAAAGCAGCAGATTTTTGAAGGTAATGCTCGTCGTGTGTTCTCACGTCTAAATAACTACCTCAAATAGTCTTAGTAAAGATTAAGATCGTTTGAGGTCTTGATTTCGTTTAAAAGCGCATTGAATGTTATTCAATGCGCTTTTTTTTGCCATTCGTTACGAGTTTGTATTGCCTGAATCAATTTTCGAGCGTGTTATGAAATACACATTGTGAAACGTGATAAAAATTTGATCTTTTCGTGATTAAGCCGTGAATTGGGCTTTCTATACTGTCTCTGCTTCGGCGTAATCAGCCACCATTCATAACGATGACAGATAGAAAGGAATGACATCATGAAAATACATGCCAAACTAATACTCAGTGCCGCCAGCTCAATATTTGCGCTTCTGCCTGTTGCCTCATTCGCGAGCAGTTATCACGAAGAGCACTCTAAAATGAGAGAGTATGAAGTCACTATCACGAATCTTACCTTGGGCCAGCCCATTGCACCTCTGCTTGTAGTAACACATAAGCCTGGTAAGCCTTTTTTTGTCGCTGGTTCAGCGCCCACGGAAGGCTTGGATGCTTTGGCTGAGGCGGGAAATGGTGCGGTTGTCGCAGAGGCTTTGGAAAGTAGTCCTTATGTTCACGACACAGAGATTGGAGCCGGTGGGACACCTCCTGCCAGCAGTTCAACAGTGATTGTCCATGGCAAGCCAGGAGACCATGTTAGTGTCGGTGCTATGTTGGGTAATACTAATGATGCGTTTGTGGGGTTGGCAGACGTAAACCTGCCTCATGGCAAGCAAGTAAAGACTTATATGGCTCCTGCTTATGACGCGGGTACTGAAACTAACGATGAGTCATGTGCAACGGTTCCAGGGCCTGCTTGTGGTGGTGAGGCGCTATCTCCATTTGATCAGGGCGAGGGCTTCGTCACTATTCATAACGGTATCCATGGTATCGGTGGACTCGATCCGTCAGTTCATGGTTGGTTAAATCCAGCGGCAAAAATTGTTATCCGCCGTGTTAAATAGTGGCTGAATATAGTCTGTCGAGTGCTAGTGGCATACTAATCTGTATCGATAATACTGGTGCTTGACGGCTTACGTGGTTACATAAAAACACATTGTGCATTTGCACAATGTGTTTTCGTTTGTGAAGATTGAAACAATCTTTAGATTCCCCAAAGGTTATTGTAAAGCTGGTAGGTTGGTCACACTCGGCAGGTTGGCGCATGTTCTGTATTCCTCTATATTATCAGCCTTAGTGCGTAATCTACATTAACTTCAGGGACATGGTCATGATAAAGCTTATCTTAGCTCCAGTGTTAATTTTGGCGGGTATTGGTATTGTCAAAGCTGCAAGCAGCTCTGCAAAAAAAGGCGCAAGCCTACCCGGTTATGTATTAATTATTGCGGGTTTGGGAGCGTTACTAGCCTCAATGATAATCACCGTGCCCGCTGGTCACGTTAAAGTAGCGACACTCTTTGGTAAGGTGCAGGATGCGACTTATCATGAAGGTCTGCATGTGGTTAATCCGCTCTTGGACTTTACGTCTTTTGATTTGCGCCAAAAAACGCACAAAGAAACAGCAGGCATTCCTGCGGAAGATAAATTAATTACTGGCATGGATGTGTCAGTGCAGTACCGAACCATTGGCGAAATGGCTCCTGATATTTTGCGTAACACCGGTACAACAGAGGCACTTATCCAAGTTCATATGATACCCAAGTTGCGCTCTATTTTGCGCGAGCAGGGTAAAGGTGTAGAAAAGTCTCAAGACTTTTTTAAAGAATCGGTACAGCGCCAGCTACAGGAAACGTTACAGACTGGATTAGCTGAATTTTTAGCGCCCAAAGGGCTGCAGGTGGAAACCGTATTGATTCGCGATGTGCAGTTGCCAGAGGTGATTCGAACCGCGATTACTGAAACCAAGCGCCGCGAGCAGGAAGTTTTAAAACAGCAGGCGGAGCTGGAGCGTTTTGCCACTGAACAGGATCAAAAGGTAAAGCAGGCTGAGTCTGAATTGCGAGCTGCAAAACTGGAGGCGCAAAAGATTAGAGAGTTAGCAGACGCTGAAGCTTATAAAATCAGTGCAATTAATAAGATGTTGGCAGAGTCACCAAACTATATAGAACTGAAAAAAGTTGAACAGTGGAATGGTGTATTGCCCGTGTACACCGGTGGTGAAAATATCCCTATGATTGATTTGCGTAGAGGTAGCAGGAAATAATCCGCGTAGCCGGTGCCTCCTGAACGAACAGAAACGTTTGCGGGGCAATAACGCCATAAAGCCTTAGACAAAGCCACTTTTATAAAAGTGGCTTTTTTGTGTTTATTGGACCTGTGATGCTAGCTCAGTTAATGTAATTTCACCCTTAAAATGTAGCAGCGCACAGCCCGCTTTTTGCAAATCTGCTGCATAGTGCTGTTGATAATCAGTAAAAACTTTTACATCCAGACAAAATACTGCCTTTATACCGCGATTTTTAGTTAACGCTACCAACTCGCTTGGATAGCGCACCTGAGTATTCAAAATGTAAGTTCGATGAGCCCAGGGCTCATCATCAATAAAAAATACGGGGTGGAAGGGCGAACGTTTACTCAGCAGTGATTCGCAAAGCGAATACGACGGGTAATCGGTGCCAACAATGATAACTGGGAGTTTCTGCCGGTTAAAAAAGCGCTTGAGCTTGTTGAAGTTGAGCCACATGGTTTGGTTGTTTCTGTTAACGGGTATTGTTATCTTAACCGATCCGCTGCGGCTGTGCCTGTTTTGGCGTTAATGCTTACTTCAGTGTCTTACTACCTTAAGGTGTCTTGCTTGAATCAATCATTGTCCCGTCCCGCTTTATCCCAAGCCATGCTCACTAGCCTTGTTTTCTTAATTAGCGTCACGGCTTATACGGTGGACAGTTCGGTACCTGTTTTACCTTTGGTGTCTGCAGCGTTGGGGTCAACCGATCAGGCTACGCAGCTTATTGTTGGGCTGTTTATGCTCGGTTATGCAATGGGGCAGATACCTTGCGGTCTATTGTTAGATCGTTTTGGACGCCGTCGAGTTATTCTTTGGTCGCTGGCCATTTTTATTATTACGGGTTTCTGGAGTAGTGTTACCGACAGTATTTATCAATTGCTCTTTGCCCGTTTTTTACAGGGGATGGCGGGAGCCATTGGTCCTGTCGGCAGCCGCACTATTATTCGGGATATCGCTACAGACCAGCAGTTACCTCGGTTGATGGCCACTAACATGGCAGTACTCTCTGTTGCCACCATGCTGGCACCGGTCATTGGCAGTGTATTAGCGATGCTCACCAATTGGCGGGCACCTTTTTGGAGTGCTGTTGTATTTGGCATAGTGACTTTTGTTTTGGCGTGGCGCTATATACCCCGTATAACATTAAACGAAGAGCGGCATAAGCGTTGGTATAATCAGTTAGCCTTTAGTCTCCGGGTTTATTTTAACAGCCCTCAAAGTGTCTGGAGTGCAACTTTGTTAACCATTTTCTTTTCGGGTTATATGGCGATTGTCGCTGGAGGTTCTACGGTACTGGTAGGTTACTACGGTTTATCGCCACTATGGTGTGGTTACTTATATACGTTCTCCGCATTTACTTACGTTGTTGGCGCCGTATTCAATCGACGATTGTTAAAAACCTATAGCGCATTGCGTGCCTTAAAATTTGCCATGGGTAGTTTGGTGATCAGCAGCATTGGTTTCGTGTACATGAGTACACAAGATCACATAGGGCTGGTTCCGTTATGGGGACTTACCTCTGTTTACACCTTTGCAATGGGGTTTGTGTTAGCAAATACCAATACAATTTCCTTGGCACCAATCACTCAAGCGAAAGGCTTTGTTGCGTCGATTACCGGTACTGCACAGGTATTGGGGGGCGCTGCCGGTGCTATGCTCTGCGCGCAAATTTATGATGGCACATTCCACGCGCTCACCTATATTCTTTCTGTCACCGGCTTACTCGCTCTGGTGGTTTATCAACTGCGTAATTATTGGGTGAAAGCATTTGTGCTCTGATTATAGGGTTGTCGGAAGTAGGGAGAGGAGGTTAGACGCGTAGAAGGAGTAAGGCGATAATCGCTATAAGTGCCGTTTTATTATTTTACGACGTTGTAATGTGTATTGTTAGTTTGACGGACACTGATCCTATGAAGGATTTGTCACAGTGTCCGCTTTGTTGTGTCGATTTATCGCTTTATAAAGCAATTTTTTCTTTGTAAGGCAGATCGATTTTTTGGGCCATATCATGCATCTCAGCAACGAGTTCTGTGAGAGCTGGTCCGAAAAAATTGACGTGACCTACCTTTCGACCGGGTCTCGGCACTTTGTTGTACCAGTGCAGCGTGCTGTGCTCGTTGAGTAAGTTTATTGGTGGCGCTTCTACACCGATAAGGTTCAGCATACCGTGATCACCGGTGCTCTGTGTTGAACCTAACGCTAAACCCGCTACTGCGCGGATGTGATTTTCAAATTGACAGGTTGCCGTGCTGGATTGTGTCCAGTGTCCGCTGTTGTGAACCCGGGGTGCCAGTTCATTTACCATCACGTCATCACCGCGAATAAAGCATTCGATGGCCAGGACGCCGACATAATCTAAAGTCGTTAAGATTTTCTCAGCATAACTTTCCAGAGCGGCCTTATGGACTGCGTTGATATTAGGTGACGGGCTTATACTAAATACCAGAATGCCGTTGTGGTGAATATTTTCTGTAACAGGGTAATAGGCAATTGTCCCGTCAGTAGAGCGGGCTGCGACAATAGAAACCTCTCGCTCAAAGTTGATACCTTCCTCAACAATCCATTCGCCCGTATTATCAGAACTGGCAAAGTTTTCTACATCCGATGGGGTTCTCAGGACATGTTGGTTTTTGCCGTCATAGGCCTGGCGAGTTGATTTTGCAAACAACGGAAACGAAGGCAGTTTAGCGGATTCTACTTGTGCTGCATGGTTAAGATAGACGTAGCGCGCAGTTGGTATCGCTAATTTGTCCAACAGTTGCTTTTCCTGGTGGCGATCGCCACACACACCAACAGCTTCAGGGTTCGGGTAAACTGGGCAGAAGGCTTGCAGTGCCTTCATGAGCTCCACATCCACTTGTTCTTTTTCCACTGTGATAACATCCGGTTCGCCCAATGCTTGGAAGATGGCTTGCGGTGAGAGCTCATTCTCATGCACGGCAATATGGCCCAGACCGTCAACGCAGCGAGTGTCCAGGCTATTTTCTTTTTCCACCAAAAAGCTAAATTGCAAGCCTAATGGGAGGCCTGATAGCGCCATCATTCTGGCCAGTTGGCCGCCGCCAATCACAGCGATTTTCATTTCAAAATTCCTCTATCTCTCGTTTTTCCAGTGTACAGGCGTTAAGCACCCTGATTACTCGACATCAACCGGAACGCTGGCTGTTTGCTGTTCACGCCAGGTTACCAGGCGTTGGAAAAGGTCACTATCGGCTTGCGCCAGAATTTGCGCGGCAAAAAGCCCGGCATTAAATGCACCAGAACCTCCGATAGCCTGAGTTGCAACTGCGACGCCGCGGGGCATTTGGGCAATCGATAACAGGCTGTCCATACCGCTGAGTGCTTTACTTTGAACGGGCACTGCTACGACTGGCAGTGGTGTCATCGCGGCGAGCATGCCAGGTAGGTGTGCTGCGCCACCTGCACCTGCGATAAGCACTTTGTAGCCATTTTGATGAGCCTGTTTAGCAAAATCGTATAGCCGCTCAGGGGTGCGATGTGCAGATACGACCTGTGCATCGTAAGAAAGTCCCAGGTCATTAAGTACTGTCGTTGCCTCTTGCATGGTGGGCCAGTCACTTTGAGACCCCATAACAATGGCAATTTTCGGTTTATCCATGGTATTTCTCCTGAAAAAGTCGTGCTTTATACGCTAATTTGCTTAATTCGTCAGCTTTTGGATAGCTCTAATATAGCTAATGCGCTCAATTAAACAGGTTGTGAAAGAAGGTGATCCTGGGTATTGCGTATCAACAAACCTTATTTTAATGGGTCTGCCGCTATGTGAGGTTAGCAGTACTGGGCAGTTCCAGACTGTCCATTACGCGGTTTACGGGGTTATCGAAGTACGGGTAACAGTACTAAACCGAGGCCTTTAGTGTCATGAACGTAGCGGCTATCAGGGTTAAATAAGGGGAGCGTTGGCTTGTCTATATCAAAACCTGCTAGCCAACGCATTAAACCTTCTAGGGCTTATTTCCAGTAGCGACCTAGAAATGTAGCTGTGCTGTCCAGAGCTTCACCTGCTTCCTTTAAAGCATCGTACAGGCCCTGGAAAACATGGAACATGTCGCTGTAAACCTCCAAGGTCACATTCCCATTTGCCGTCGCCAGCTTTGCGGCCAGTTGAGTCGAGTCATCCAGCAAACATTCGTTGCTGCCGACCTGAATTAAGATTGGGGGCAGGTTACTTAAGTCTCCGAATAGTGGCGAGGCTAGCGGGTTACGCGGGTCCTGTCCCTGAAGGTAAGTATTGGCCATGGCGTGCTTGTCTGAGGTGACACCCAGTAGGGGGTCGCTATCTTTCTTAATTTCCCAACTGGCGCCGGACTGGGTGAGGTCGGCATAGGGTGAGTACACCACTGCGGCGATCGGTAGTGGCAAGTTCTCTTGTTTGAGTGCAAGTAATAACGAGAGTGTTAATCCACCTCCGGCGCTGTCACCAACAAAGGCTATAGTCTCAGCTGCTACCCCGTCTTCCAGTAAGGCACGATAAACAGATAGCATATCGTCGACCGCCGCAGGAAACCGGTTTTCTGGTGCCAAGCGATAATCAGCGCAAAATACGGAGGCTCCGGTTCTCGCAGCAATTTGACTGACAAGCCCGCGATAAGCTTTAGAACTACCTAAACTGTAGCCCCCACCGTGGTTGTAGAGCAGGACGCGACCTGGATTGTGTGATGCTGGCCGGCACCATAAACCACTAACTCCACCCAGTTCGGCAGCCTCAAATGCGGAGTCTTCAGCAATACTGGATGCACCAATACTGGCCTCCATTACTTCGCGCTTTTTCTCAAGTGGCAAATCGTTGGCAAAAACGCCAGCCTCGCGGAGTTGTTCAAAGATAGACTGCAAAAGCTCATTATTCATGTGGCCATCCCGTGTTATTTTATTATTGTTGATGTTTACTAAACGTAATTTGTAAGCATAACCTACAGTTTTTGTTTCGACCATATCCTTAGCCGTTAGACCCACTCAATCTTTATTGTTAAAGGTCACTCTGGAGGCTTCCGAAAAGCAGCGTAATAGGCAGGCTAGCTTGGTTTCAATATCTGTTCTCCAACTGTGCGTGTTTCAATTTATTAATTAGCCACTCGCCACCGTCCAGTGTTAAATCGTGCCCAGCGTCTGGATGGACCCAGTGCTCGGCTTGTAACTCTTGTGCCAGTCGCTGGCTGCAAGAGGGGGCTACTAAGCAGTCCCCCAAGCTTTGTACTACGATAATTCGTTGCCGTTCATGTTCGGAAAAAAGCGGTAATGTGAAGCGGGCTGCTGCCCACAGTTGTCGCAAACTATTACTAGAGCTAACCGGGTGTTGTTTCGTGTAGCTATACCACTCTGTCATTAAATCTGTATTGCTATGTTGCATATTGCTGGTTAACTGCAACACGGATGCTTCAAAATGTTTAAGGTCAGTCTTGTGAGCAAGAAACAATTGTTTTAAAGCACTGAGTTGGATGCGCTCATAAAACGCTGTTAGCTGGCGCACACTGGTGTTGATAACAATCAATTTATTGACTTCTTCCGGGTACTCTTTCAGCCACTGTAAACCTACCATGCCGCCTAAAGACAACGCGATAATGTTGTGTTTAGTTTTGATATTGCTATTGCTAATGGCACGGGGAAGGGCTGCGCGGTAGTTGTCTACCATGCCTTTTATCGATTTAGGGCTGGTTTCTCTATACCTTTCGCCGTTGCCGGCTAAATCAGGTGCGTAAAGTTTAGTGCGGGGGAATGCTGACTTTAAGTGCTTTGGGAATTGATGCCAGTAAAAGCTGCCTCGGCATAGACCGCGTAGAAGTACCCAGTCAGTCACGTCTAATTCGTTACTTGTATTACGGGCCTTGATGTTATTTTCTGGTTTAGCGTCGTTCATGAGAAAACCATTCCTGTAAACCACGTTGGCGCATTTGTTCTCGCTGTGAAGGCAATGGTAGCCATTGATCATAGCTTTGCGTTGCTCGTAACAGGCAATCCATTAATACCAGGTGTCTGCGCATTTCACGGCGGATTCGATGGGGCTTTACTGGGTTAAAAAAACCAGATCTGTTCATAGCTTGAAAAGGGTTTTTCTTTACCCAGCGCCATGATCCCATTTCCAATGTCAGCGGCATCACTAATTGGTTCCGGCTTAGGGCTTCTAAATAGACGTGATCCCAGAGGTCGCCATGTGTGCAGTAACGTCGAGACTGAGGTTCAAAAATATAATCCAAGTGGGGATAGGTATGAGTTAGCAGCTCTTTTTGCGCGACATATTCTGGTAGGTGCTCAATGGCTTCTTGACTGGCAGCCAATGGAAACCACAGACGGTCTCTAAAGCCATAGCCGCTATGGACATCTAAAATCAGAGTTAGAGGGGCGGTTTGTGCTTCCTGTAATACCAGCTGGTTAACGGCCAGTGACTCGGCCTCCATCGTTAGCGCGTTCCCGCGATACCAGGGAATACGACGGCTGATACGTTGGCCACCAATCAAAAAGAGTGTTTTGCTTTTTGCATTAACAGGTGCGTTTCGCATAAGGTCTACGCCGTTACCATTACTGCGTAAGCCCAGGTTTAAACCGACGGGGTTTATTATCGGCAGGCAGTGAATACGTATTTGTTTTAATAGTTGAATAAAGCTACTGTCCCAACGCAAGCGTTGCTTGAGTGTTTCCAGAAAACCTATGACGACTTGCGCACCAATTCGCTCCACGCCATGAACGCCGCCAATATAAAATATTACTGGCGCATCGGGCTTGCTGGAGCCGAACCAAAAATGGTGCAGGGGAAAAGTGTGGTGATTAAAAGTGAGTTCGGTAAGTACTTGATGATGCAGTGGATGGGCAGCCTGTTCAGCCAGTGCTTGTAGCTGAATCAGTTCAGGCGCTAATAACATTGGGCGCTATCCTTTTTCAGGTATAGGTGATACACATACATTGCACAAGACAAGTCGAGGGCCGAACGACGATAAGCTACTGCATGACGTTCAGCCACATAGACTTACTGTTTAGTTACCTAAATAGCGAGCCCGTTTTTTAGCTTTAACTTTATGCAGGTCTACCACAATCAGGCCATCAACACAGTTTGCAAAATCGGGGTCAATATTAAACGCAGAGAATTGAACTCCGCCCACCTCACAAAGTTCTGTGTATTGTTTGTAAAGTGGGGGTATCGTTCCACCATATTTTTTCATCGTATCTTTTAGCAGCCGAAAAGCATCTTTGTATTCGTCTTCATTAGCTAGGTTTAATTCACTGTATTGAGTATTCACAAAATAGGGTGTTTTGGCCACAGCCATACACTGTGATGAACCAAACCAACTGGCATAAAACTGAACGAGTAGACTTTTGGCTTCTTCCGGTAAACTTTGGCTAATACTCACTGGGCCAAATAAATAACGAATAGAGGGGTGTTTTTTCAAATAAGCACCAATGCCGTACCATAGATAATCTAGACTACGTTTGCCTTGATACGCTGGTTGTACGAAGCTTCGGCCCAACTCTAAACCTTCATCTAAAAAGGCTTGAAAGCCAGGTTGAAGATTAAATAATGTTTGGGTGTAAAGAGGTGCCGCCGGATCATCATAGCTAAGCCCTTGGGTGGGGCGCATGCGATAGGCTCCAGCGATTTCCCAGCTTTCGTCGTCCCATAATAGAATATGGTCATAAGTCGAGTCGTAACGGTCAAAGTCCCGTCTTTTGCCGGTGCCTTCTTGAATTTTCCTGAAGGTCATTTCGCGTAAACGACCTACTTCGCGCATAACCACTGAGTTAGTTTGGTAATGGTACAAATATATCTTTAGACCGTCAGCGGTTTCACCGAGCAGCTCGCAGATCTTTATTTCACGCTTAAGTGCTTGCTTATTTTCTGGGTGGGCGACGGCTTCATATTCTGGCTTAAAACCTAAAACCGCTTTACCTTTTGCCAGCTTGTAAACGTGTTTTTTGATGAGCTTGGCGCGAGTTTTTGGATGAACGTCTAAACATTCAATTTGCTCTTTGTAAATTAAATTACCTACGCTAATATCAACGTGCTTATTTGCCTGTTTAAACATCTCACGGACAAGCCAGAGTGTTGAGACTGGCTTCGCGAGCATGGAAAGGGCATAGAAGAAAATAGAGTTTCGACCATCAACAAATAGCGGCAAAATAGGTGCGTCAGTTTGTTGCGCAAAACGAATAAACCCGCTATTCCATTTTCCGTCGCGTACACCTTGTGGCCCAAAACGGGATACTTCACCGGCAGGGAATATGATTAAGGCTCCCTCGTTATCCAAATGTGAACGAATGGCGCGCAGGTTATCGCGTTGAGTCCGGTTATTAAAATTATCGACGGGCAAAAGTAAAGATCGCAGTGGTTCGATACTGTACAGGACTTCTGTGGCCAATACTTTAACATCGCGGCGCACTTCCGAAACCAGCTTCAATAAGGCTAAACCATCAAGACTGCCAATAGGGTGGTTGGCCACCAGAATAACTTTGCCGCTAGTCGGAATGTGTTCACGCTCACGATCCATTACGCGATAAGAAAAATCAAAGTTCTCCAATACCTGCTCAACAAAATCAAAACCCTCCAGGTGAGGATGATTTTGCTCAAACTGTTTAAATTCGGATTCGTGACACAAGAATCGTAGGAAGTTAACGATTGAGCGGCCAACAATGGGGCGCTGTGTTAAACCGGGAAATTTGGATTCCAAGGCAGATTCAATATTGATCATAAATCGTGTAACCCTACGTTAAGGTGATTCACCGCTAACCTAACCGGCTAGCGTGTCATTTATGTGACAGATCAAGGACAGTTTTACGACAAAAAATGGGGTTGGCGGTACAGAAACCGATGCTGTTTGGTTCACATTTGGTAATAGTCATACCATTTTCTGTAACATGCCTACTGTTTAGGTTTACCCAGGTTGCCGAACTCTGTGAAATCGAATGTATTCAAATAGGTGGCGGAACGATTACCGAACGTTAGTTATTACAGCATCGCCATGGACGCTACTGAGGATTGGCAGGGCCATGTTGGGGTGGTAACTGGCCTGTTTGATGACAGTCACTTCAATGGTGGTGAGGTGGGTCTGTAGTTGTGTGAACCTGTAATTGTGCGGACCTGTAGTTGTGCGGACCTTTACCGATGGTGGATGCCGGTAGAGGCTGGTTAGGCGAGCGGGCCATGTCCAATAGTGAAATACACTACAACAAATTTCTGCCACTAAAAGGGGGGGGCTCAGATCTGAACAGGTGGCAGAGTGTTTAATTTCTCGGTGTTTGTTTAGATCTGAGATTACTATAGCCCTACAGAGAAAACATAGCCTCTAAGTCATGTTTCGAATAGGCTTTAAAAGCGAGCATGGTGTCTGTCTTTTTAATACCTTTGAGCTTAATTAACTGGTTTGTGACCAAGTCTGATAGCTCATCGTTTGTTTTAACACGCACGATTGCAACCAGGTCATAATTTCCCGTTACAGAAAAAACTTCAGAAATGCTTTCCATACTGGCTAATTTTTCAGCCACTTCATTTACTTTATGTTTCTTCACATTTAGCAGTACGATAGATGTGACCATGTTGATAACCTTATAAATTACTGTGTTTTTTGGCTTTCTGGTACCTAAAAAGCACTAATAAATCGTTACTTTGTAGGCAATAAAATTCTTTTGGAGCGTTAATAAACCCTTTCAGGGAGCTCAGCAATCGAGGTCTAATAGTACAATATATGTAGAACAATTATCACCGCGTCTATCTGGCTTTATAGCCAATTTTATTACGATTGCATAAAACCTGCTTTTACACCGGTTCAGGTAATTTGGTCTTTATTCAATGGCATCTCTTTTCGTATCCCCTGGAGGGTTCTGCTTGCTTTATGCTCATGCTATGGTTCGCTTTTATCGTGAGTAAGTACAGACAGTTATGTTGGATACCCCTTTATTTTTAGGCATTGATGGCGGTGGCAGCCGTTGTCGAGCGGCATTGCTTGACTCGCAGGGTCGAGTGCTTGGCTGCGGTGCGGGTGGTAGTGCTCATCCTGGTCGTGGGCTCTGTGATGTTGAATCGGCTATTGTTGGCGCTGCAAAAGAAGCCTTGCTGCAAGCCGAATTGGCTGATTACCCGTTAAATCAATTATGCGTTGTTGCGGGTATTGCCGGCTTGCACTTACCGCGTTTTGGTAAGTTGGTGGAAGAATGGCAACACCCTTTTGCCAGCGTAGAGTGGTTAAGTGATTTAGATATTGCCTGTTATGCGGCTCATGGTGAAGATGACGGCGGTGTCATCATCATGGGAACCGGTGTTAGTGCTCAAGCGACAGTGACGGGGCAGCGATTGGATATTGCTGGACATGGGTTTCCGCACTCTGGCAGTGGTAGTGGTCATTGGCTGGGGTATGAGGCCGTATCTGCCATTTTGGCTGCTAGTGACAGATTGGGGCCGCCGACTAAAATGAGTGCTTTGGTTTATGATTTCCTTAATATTCCTCAGGGGAAGGGGTTGGCACTAGCCGATTATTTTTACCAAGCACCTGCTAGTGAATTTGCCCAGTTGGCACCGCTGGTTTTTGCTGCAGCAAAAATGGGTGATTCCAGTGCATTGGCTTTGCGTGGTGAGAGTATTCGTTACTTGGAGGCCATTGCGTTGCAAATGCTGGCTTTCGGGATTAAGCGTTTGTGCCTTGTCGGTGGGGTAGCAGAAGCTTTGACGGAGTGGTTGCAGCCCGATATCAGGGAGTTGTTGGTCGAGCCACTATACACCAGCCCTGAAATAGGCGCGGGGTTGAAGGCGGCTTCAGGCAGTCGGGGTGTCAATCCGGGCTGATCAGCTATGTAAGGGCGTAAGCGTTGACTGTTTGTTTACTTGTATATGGCTGACTGTGGCTTACGCTTGGGCTTAGGTGGTGGGGTTTACGCCGACGACTGATAAAAAGATGGCTTTGGGTATGCTGTTTAGCGCAGTGTTTGGCATCGGCAGCCAAGGCCGCAATATCGTGGTAACTGGTGATAAAAGCAGGGTCTGGGTGAACCAAACCGATTGCCAATCCTAATATGGGATAAAAGCGATTCTCACCGCGGCGATCTACACCTTCGATACCACCCCGGCGACGAGCTTCCTCATCATAGTAAAAGGGTATGCTTTGGTCGAACTCTTGAATAATATCTTCACAGCGTTGGCGCCAATTGATACTGCGGTACAAGATAACAAAATCATCACCACCCACATGGCCGACAAAATCCTGCTCGGGGTTAATGTGTTTTTCTGTAATTTCCGCTAGTGCGCCAATGACTTCATCTCCCGCTTTATAGCCATAGTAGTCATTAAAGGGTTTGAAGTGATTCAAATCCAAATAAGCTACATGAAACTCTATGCCTAGATTCAGCCAATTGTCGAGTGTTTGGTCTATGGCCAGGTTACCGGGTAACCCCGTTAACGGATTGGCATGCCGAGCGTGTTGCAATTGTAATTCCGTCAGTTTACCTAATAGATGCCGGGTTCGGGCTACACCAACAAAGCGTCCGTTGTTAGTGACGATAAAGTGGCTGTCAATTTGTTCATCATTTTGTTGAGAAATAATATTGCCTGCCTCTTCAAGGCTGCTGTTGTATTCGATAGTTACGGGTTCGCTATTCATAAAATCGCGAGCCTTCTTCTTTAAATACAGTTCGCGAGTATAGGGTGATGCCATGCGTTCAAGCATGTCATTGCGAGTTATATTGCCGACCACAAATTCGTCCGCTAATACGGGTAAGCAAATCAGTTTTTTATTGCGCCTAAATAACTCAATAACACTTTCAAAGGTTGCGCTTGGAACAACGGTTTTGGCTTGTTCTGCCAGTTCGCCGGCGACCGTGTAATGTGCCTTGGTTCTCGGGCAGGGCGGTTCATTACGTAAACCTTGTGGCTCGCGTACATGTAGGTGAGATTCTGGGCGCCCCAAGTAATAACCCTGCCCAAAAGGGATGCCGAGTTTGCGAACAGTAACAAGTTGTTCAATGGTTTCTATACCCTCAGCTACAACCTGACAAGACAATCCTAAGGCGATCTTTTGAATTGAACTTACAAATTCCTGCTTGGCTTTGTCGGTGTCAATGTTTTCGATAAAATGCCGATCTATTTTCACATAATCTGGGCGCAATTCTTCCCATACACGCAGGCCTGCGTAGCCAGAACCCAGATCATCGATAGCAATTTCAAAACCCATATTACGAAAATGCAACGTGGCTTGGCGGATAACCTCATAGTCATCCAACGGGTATTGTTCGGATAGTTCTATGACAATTCGATCTGGACTTAACCCAATTTTTTCAAGGATTTTGTGGGTCATTCCTTGTTGGTATCCACTTTCCACCAAGCTCATTGGGCTCACATTAATAAATAATTTCCCCGGGCCTTTTAATGTCGCAAAAGTATGACAGGAGGTTTCTCGGCACGCGTACTCGAGTTCGCTTAAATGCCCGAGTTGATGAGCGGTTTGAAATAAATTAATGGGCGTGTGTAAACTGCTGTTTAAGGGGCCTCGGATAAGCGCTTCGTAACCGTAGAGGTTGGCTTTGTGAAGATTGAATATAGGCTGGTAGACAGGGTATAGCAGCTTATTCCGAATAATATTCAGAATTTCCTCAGCGGTGCCGATAGGTGACATAGGTGTGCCTTAACCAAAAGAGTATAGTTTTTAGCTGGCGTTATTGCTTTCCTGTAAATGCAGCCTGTCGCACGGTAGCAAGTTTTTGTTGCATTTTTGTTGCATGTAGCTTGGGTTGGGGGCTACAGTGTTTTTGAGCGCAACTGTTTTCATGCTGTAATAATAAACAACGATAGAGCAAATAAGGTGATTAAAATGGATTTCACAATTTTCTATCCATCTAGCCGAGCTGTGTTGCTCAGCGGTTTGTTCGTCGTGCTCTTGTCCAATATTGCGTTATCAGCGGGCCTAACTAAGACAGAGCAGCTTTTTTTGGGAAGCTGGTATTGTAAAAATGGTGCGAATAAGGATTTTTACACGTTCGATAAGAATGGCAACTATCAGAAAGAAACAACGCTCTATGGTCGTGATGTTTTAGAGAAGGGCGCCTGGGAGGTGCGTGGTAATACGCTGTATTTAGCCCGCTTGGTCTATGTTACTGATGGCGAAAAGTCACATACCAACATTGTATTTGTCCGTGATATTCAATCCCTAGAGAGCAAAAAAATCATCCTTACACATCAAGGCGGCTTGGGAAATGTGGTAGAAACTCGCTGCACGCGCAACAAGGGCTGGTTTTGGTGGTGGTAGACGTGAATCGTCGCGTATTTAGGGGTTTTGCATAAACCAAAGGCGCTCCATCCACTGAACCATCTCGGGAATAAAAGGATTGTCTGAACAGGCTCCCGTTGCTACATAGGGGTCAATATCGGGATGTCCCATTCCCGCGTACTCCCAGTCAATAATTTTTATCCTGCCATCGCTTAACAATAAAACGTTATTAGGGTTTATGTCGTGGTGGCTTAGCACCGGTGTCCAGTCGCTTTGTTGAAATTCACGCAAGCGTTGCAAAAAAGGTTTCCATTGATTACTGATCGTGGATTGCTGATCACTAGTCAGTTGCGACCAGTAGGTCAGCAGGTGTGAGTAATAATCGAATCGGGGTAATGCTAAGCCGGTGATGCTTTGAATTCTGGTTATTGCTCGTGCAATTTTTTGTTGGGTAGCGCTAGCCATAGGTTGAGAGGGGTGTGTCTGACCCATAATATATTCAAAAACACTAAAATTGAGGTGTGAATCCGTATGCAGGAGCCGGGGTGCAATCTGTAGCGGTTCCAGAGCATTTAAAATAGCTTTTTCGTGGAGTCGATTGATACCCAATTGTTTGCTGTTGGGATTATTTAAACGCAAGACTAAATGGTTTTTATTGTTGTTTATTAAATACAACTGGTTGGTTAGTCCACCCTTTAGTGGTTGAATAACCATGGGTTTTTCCGTCAAGGGTAGATTCCATTCTTTCCAACATTCAAGTGCATTATTAAGCCGTTGCATAGTCATCGCGGACAATATCTTTGCGCCAGGAGAAGTAGCCGAAAATGACAATGATAACGTAGGCGGTGCAGAGTAGGGCGGTGAAGTATAGGCCTCTTTCTACATACAACGCCGCCGCAACACCGTCGATAACGATCCAATAGAGCCAGTTTTCCAATATTTTTTTTGCCACCATATAAGTGGTCAATACGCTTGCCCATGTGGTAAAAGAATCAAGGTAAGGCCAGGCAGCCGAGGTGTTTTTTTCCAACAAGTAGCCAGAAAAGGTGCTCACTAGGACTATAGCTGCGCCCGCATAAATATGCTGTCTAGGTGCCCAGCTTGTGATGGGTAACGCTGGTGCGGAATTTTCACCGTCGCTATTTTTACCGCGCCATTGCCACCAGCCATAGACTGCCATCAGCAGATAATAGATTTGTAGGGCAGAATCCATAAACAGGTTCACTTCCCAAAACAGAACGGTGTAGATAATGGTGCTGAAAAAAGCACAGTACCAGCACCACAGACTCTCTTTCATTGCCAGCAGTAAATAGGCGATTGCCAGCACTACGGCAACCAGTTCCCAGGCTTGCATCTGTGTAATACTTTGGATGATATCTTGAAAAATGGCTGCCATTATAGAGGCCTTTATTTTATTGTAATCTTAGACAGACGGCGCCAGTACTTCTGCACCCGGCAAAAACTTGGCAACAAAAACCGACTTGCCGTGGGTTTCAAAACTCCATTGCAACATGTCTTTAATAACATTCATGACGGTATCGTAATCACCCATAATGATAGTGGCCGTTGGAAATGTTTGAACTGTAATAGCAGAATAGGTATTCAGCTTGTCGATAAAATGCTGAATACGAGGAATATAATCACCATTAAATGGGTACATCGTGAGTTCTGCGCTGAGTTTCATGGAAGCTCCTTGGGTTGTTTAATCAACACGATCATTGTGGTCAGTAATCGTGTTGATTTTGATAAGTGTTGTTAATGGCTCAGGTGCTATCGCCTGTGAATATTAAAACTTATAACTGCCGCTAACACCGTATTGGCGTGGTTCACCCAGTTGGTAGTAAGGCTCGGTTGCATAGAGTTTACGTGGGTCGTTACCGAAGCCGCCGAAACCTCGTACTTCATAAGTTTTATCAGTTAAGTTTTTACCCCAAAGGCTTAAACTCCATTGCGCCTGTGTGTAGTTAAGGCTGGCATTTAGAAGTTCGTAACGGCTGGATTTTTCATTATGGCTATCGGAAAAATAAAACCAATCCTTGCCTTCTACCTCAATACGTAAGTCCAGCGCATCGGTAAAGGTTATATTGCTACCTAGGCTAAACGTGTAACGTGGTGCGTGAGCTTGTTCACGACCATCAAGTATGTCTTTTAACTCAATGTCTTTTGCAAAGTCGGTGTATTCACTTTGTAAAAGCCCTAGCGAGCCAAATATTGAAAACAGGCTATTGAGTTCGGCTTTACTTTCAAGTTCAACGCCCCAGTTACTGCCTGCTGCAGCATTACTAATAAAATCATCAAATCGACATGGGCTGCCGCCTGCTTCGCAGGTAACATTCGAGAGCTTTGATTGTACGTCGTTACGATCTTGATAGAACAATGATGCTTGGGTAAATATTTTGCCATCGGCCCAATACTTTTTATGGCCCAGCTCGTAGTTCAGCATCGTTTCGGTGCCATATTCACGTTGAAAATCTTGAAGGGTGTTGTTGGGATTGAATCCTCCCGCTTTATAGCCTCGCGATACTAAAGCATAAACACTCGCGTTGTCGTCAAGTGAATATTGAAGTGCAATTTTGCCACCCCATAAGTCTTCATTAGGTGAAAATTTAGCGGCTTCTGAGTCTTGATAATCTGCATCGCGTTGCTCAAAACGTAAACCGGTAACGAGTTGTAAGTTTTCGTTTAAAGGGAGATTGAGCTGGCCATAAATAGCCTGATTTTTGGTATTGTATTGACTCTTGAAATCGGCATCGTACGTATAAATGCGTAGCAAGTTGGCAGTTTGTTCACGATAGTAATAGCCGGCTACCCAATTGATTTCGTTGTCAGCGTTGTTAGATACCGCGCGCAACTCGTAGGTTGTGTTGTCATTGCTACGCTGGTAGTCGTCGAAGGATGAATACTCCCAGCCCTCACATGCAAGACCATCGCAAATGCCTACATAAGCCCAGTCTTCATCGTAGCTGTATTCCAGATCGGAGTTGGCTCGGCTGATGAGCCCGATAATTGAGTAGCCTTCTGTGTTCCAGGTAAGACGAGCGGAACCAGCATCTGTGCGCTGTTGGTCGACACCTGGTTGATCCGAGAGGGTTGTGCGGTTGTTATCTAACGAAAAGGCATCGTAACCATTGTCGATATCCGCATAGAAACCGGTGATATCGAGTTGCAGATTTTCCGTAATTACCCAGTTGGCTTTTACACGAAAAGTGGTTTCATCAATATTGTTAGTGTCGTCGCGTCCCAGATAATTGTTCTCAATAAAACCATCGCTTGAATTTTGTTGTATTGCAAAGCGCAGTGCGACAGCATCGGAGACGGGTGTGTTTAGGTAAGCTTGCGTTGAATAGGTATTGTAGTTGCCGATGCTGGATTCAATACCACCGGTGAAAACATGAGTTGGCGCATTCGATGTAATGTTAATTAAGCCAGCGAGGGCATTTGCACCATAAAGGGTGCCTTGTGGGCCGCGTAGTATTTCTACCTGTTCTGTGTCCATGGTGGTTACAGCGGTGCTGACACCGGTAAAGTCTATCCCATCAACAATAACACCGACAGAGGGATTTGTAGGCTCAACAAATTCACTGCGTTCGCCAATGCCGCGAATTTGTATAAAACGGCCCCGTGATGCACCACGGGCAAAGTTTACATTGGGGGTTGCATTAAGCAGTTTTTCCATATGCTCAGCGTGCATGTCGCGAATTTGCTGTTGGTTGATAACGCTAACGCTTGTTGGCGATTGCAGAATATTGACTGCACGAAAATCTGCCGTGACAGTAATTTCTTCGATACTGCGTTCTTCAGAAACGTCGTTAATGGCAAACGCACTTTGCGTGTAAACGGCAACTGCGCAGGCAGTTGTGGAGAGTGCAACGATAAGGGGTTTTACTGGGTGTGACTTCATAGAGCCTCCACTAACAATGAGTTAAGTTATGGAGACCCGGCATGCGCGCGAGAAGAGTTGGCTACTTTCCTATCCCTACGCCGGCATTAACCGGATCAGGTTCTAAGGGTTCGTCTATATTTCGACATCTCAGGCCTTGACAGCCACCCCTAAGGAACGGCGCCGATTGTAAAGACTTTCGGCGCTTTTACAAGTGTTACAACCAGTGTGGTGGTAGCTCAGGTGGTAAATCTCTTAGTCCGGAGCCTACAACATTAGAGCAAAGGAGACACAACGTGTCTTCCCTTTGTGCTCACGGAATAACGTGGTGGGTTTTTAGCGTTAAGTGGTAATAAATACTCGTATGCAATCCAGTTTTACTTTAGCCAATGCCAAGTATTCCAGCATATTAGCCTGAGTTTGTTCCAGATAATCAATTTCTGCCTGGCGAATATTGGGGTTTATCTTGGCCAGTGTTTGCAGTCTGGAGATTTCTTTGCCCATATTGGTTTCAATGTTGTGGCGAGCTTCGGCAACCTGAGTGACCAGTTGTTCTTCTGCTAACATTTGGCCATGCTCAGAAAAGGCTTTGATAGTATCGCGTAGATGCTTAATCAGATTTTGTGCGGGCCCGCGTTTTACTCGGCTGCCTAATTGTGTCAGTTGCGCGCTGGTAATGGCGTTAGCCAGATTTTTTTGTTTTTGATCAAACAAAAATCGCAAGGGAGTTACGGGCAGGTAGCGTGTCAGCTGCACGCCTTTCGGCGCTGGGCAGTGCAGTGTGTATACCATCTCAAGTAAAAATGTACCGGCTTTTAACGGTGGTAATTTAATCGTGCAGAGGGCCGTGTTACCTTTTTCACTGGTGGCAATCATATCCAGTGTTTCTAGTACCATGGGATGTTCCCATGTCAGAAAATCGATATCGTCGCGGCTTAGGGCTTTATCTCTCGAGAAGGTTAGCGTCATGCCATCTTCTGGCATATACGGAAAGTGCCCACGCATTTGCTCGCCAGGCTGAATAATTATAGTGTCAGCACTGTGATGCTGTTGATCGACGCCGTACTGATCGAAGGCCTGGTTCATATAATCTTCCAGACCTTGCTGATTACTGGCTGTTTGCATTTGCTCAATAATCAGGGCGGCCTTGCGCTGATTGCAGGAGTTAATTTCCAGCAGGCGGTCGCGGCCTTGTTCCAGTTTTGCCAGCAGTTGTTGAGTAAATTCCTGGGTCTCTTTAATGAGGCTTGCTGTGTGCGCTTCAGTGGGGGACTGTAATGCTGTCAGCAGATGTTCTTCGAAATGCTGGAATATTTCCTGACCCGCAGGACAAATCTGTTCGAAGCCGTTTACTCCTTCGTGATACCAGCGCAGTAGTGTCGCTTGCGCCGTGTCGCTGAAGTAGGGCACGTGTATTTGTATGTTTTGTGTCTGGCCAATACGGTCGAGTCGACCGATACGCTGTTCCAACAGATCTGGATTCAGTGGTAGATCAAACAACACCAAGTGGTGTGCAAACTGAAAGTTGCGGCCTTCACTGCCAATCTCGGAGCACACCAGTAATTGTGCGCCGTCTTCCTCGTCAGCAAAGTAGGCGGCACTGCGGTCTCGTTCAACAAGGCTCATACCTTCGTGGAATACACTGCTGGGCACGCCTTTACGCAAGCTTAGGTAGGCTTCCAATGTTTGGGCTGTGGCGGCTTTGGCGCAAATAAGGAGAACTTTTTCCTGTCGATTGGCTTTTAAAAATTCGTGTAGCCACTTTACTCTGGGGTCCTCTGCGGGCCAGTCTTCCAGTGAACTGGATTCAATGTTGGCGGAAACCAAACGCTCAGGGTATAGGTGGTTGGTAATGTTGGGAACCAACTCATCCGCTAGTGCGTTTGTGTAGATGTCTGGTAAGGCCAGCGGGTATGTGTTCAGGCAGCGTGTGGGAAAGCCTTTTACCGCTGCTCGCGTATTTCGGAACAACACCCGACCCGTGCCATGGTGGTCCAGCAATTCGTGCACGGCATCAAGTAGTTCGGCTTCAATGACATCAATGCTGCTGTCGCTTTCTAGTACTTTGGACAACTGTTCTACCCGTGTGGGAGATAAATACTGTTGAGCCTGAGCAAAGAGGGCTGGGTTTTCATGTAGCGAGTGACCGGCTTCGGACAGTAATTGCTGTACAAAGGTATTAATCGGGGCATATTCCGCTTCTTCGGCGATAAATTGTGCCAAAGAGGGGTAGCGATCCGGGTCTAGCAGTCGCAACCGTGCAAAGTGGCTCTCTATGCCCAGCTGGTTGGGTGTCGCTGTCAGCAACAGTAATCCAGGTGTACGTGCTGCCAGCAGCTCTATAGCCTGATATTCGTCACTGGGGTTGTCTTCTTGCCAGTGCAGGTGGTGAGCTTCGTCAACACAGAGAATATCCCAGTCTGCTGTGCAGGCTTGTTCCAACCGAGCGGGTTGTTGAATAAAACTGAGCGTACACAACACCAGTTGTGCGGAATCAAACGGGTTACCTGGCTGGCTCTCTTCAATACCCTGGCAGCGATCTTCATCCAAGAGTGTGAAGCGTTGGTTAAAACGGCGCAGCATCTCTACCAGCCATTGGTGGACAAGGCTATCGGGTACGACAACCAGTATGCGATTAGCACGACCAGTGAGCAGTTGCTGGTGCATGATAAGGCCAGCTTCGATGGTCTTACCCAGGCCGACTTCGTCGGCCAGTAATACCCGTGGCGCGTGCCGGGTGGCAACTTCGTGCGCAATATAGAGCTGATGTGGCAGCAGCTGTACTCTGGGCCCCAACAGCCCTTGCACGCTGGTCACCTGTCTTTCGTGCAGGTTGCTGAGAGTGTCTACCCGCAACTGAAACTGGTTGGGGTGGTCGATTTGAGCCGTAAACAGGCGGTCTAGGGGACTACTGAATTGAATAAAACTGTTTAATTCTAATTCTGGCAGGGGAATCTGCTCGCCGGTTTCAGTTTGCACCAGATAAATAATAAATCCGTCGTTTTCTTCAAGGTCGAGGATAATAACGGCGTCTTCGTCAGCGGTTGTGACGCTGTCACCTACGGCAAAACGAACCCGTGTCAACGGCGCTTGGTTCATGGCGTAGGTGCGGCGCTCTTCGGCAGCGGGGAATGATATATCTACAAGTCTGTCTTTTACTCCTAGCACAATGCCCAGGCCAAGGTCCGGCTCTGTGTTACTGATCCAGCGTTGTCCCAAGGTAAATTCAGTTCCAGACACGTAGTTCTCCTGCTGCCTTTAAAAGTGGGGTGAGGATGATAGGGATTTAGATGTCATCTGACAATAGCTAGCTGCCTCGACTGGTTTCAAGTGTAGACATACTTTAGATTACCGGTTGATGGATTTAACAAGATGAGTGCCCAATGAGCATAAAAAAAGGCCGCGCAAGCGCGGCCTTTTGCCCTGTAGCAAAGACAAATTAATATTTGTATTGCACGGCCAGGCTTGCACCAATACCGACTTCTTTTTCGTACGTAGTAACGCCGCTACGCTCAATAACGGTGTTTTCATCCAATAAGTTTTTCAATTTCAACTTAAGGGTGAATGTATCCGTTGGGTAGTAAGAATAGGTCATGTCAACAGAGTTGAATGGCTGTTCGAAAGCATCGGGATTGCCGAGACGACCAGCATAGTACAAGCGCTCACCAAACACGTTGTATACCAACATAGCTGAGTGCTTACCATTGTCTGAATCGAAACCTAGTTGTAAGTTTGCGGCATAGTCTGACGCGCTATTCAATTTACGTTTTGGATTGGTTGGGGAATCTGCCTTGCTTCCTGCTAATAACTCCGAATCTTGAATAGTGACGTTGCCTGAGAGGAAAAACTGGGAGAGAGAATCGTCGATAGAACCCAGGTTTTTAAGAAATTCCATCTCCATTCCGCTAATCGTGGCACTTTGGGCATTCAAAACTTCGTAAGCTACCGTCTCATCAGCTGCTGCTGCTCGGAAAAGTTCGATAGGGTCGGCAATATCTTTGTAAAACAAGGACACTGTCAGATTGTCACCATCATCAAAGAACCATTCAGCACGCATATCATAGTTTTTCACTGCCGAGGTGACTAAGTCTGGGTTGCCAAAGATTTTATCGTTAGTGATCGGATCGCGATAGCTTGAAGCTGAGATCTCACGTAAATCCGGGCGAACAACCGTTTCACTAAAGCCAAAACGCAGTTGAAAGTCTTCAGCCCAAAAACCGGGGCGCATATAGACTAATGATACACTCGGGTAAAATTCGTCTTCGGCATAGACATTTTCCAAATCACTTAATTGATAGCCATCATATTTTAGTGGGTTCCAGGACGGAGCTGCGTGTTTATAGTCTTCATAGCGAACGCCAGCACTGACCCGCCAGGTATCGTCATAGGTTAAATCAACCATTGCGAAAGAAGAGCTCAGTGTGCTTGCAGCCATGTAACTTTGGGTATTGTTCGATACATTTAGCGAGTAGTCGTTACTCGGATCTAGAATTGCTTCATCACTGAAGGCGGAATTTATACCTTCGGATAAAAACGGGTTGCTATTGTTAATACCAATATCCAGTTGAAGTTCACGATAGGACCGGGCTTTTCGACTGTATTCATATCCTCCAGAAAGCTCTATTTCAGTTTTGAATAGTGATATTGGGTAAGACAGCTTCCAGCCAGAGCTTTCAACCTGATCTTTTAAATCGGTGTAGCGAAACTCTCCTGTGGATCCGGTTGTTCTAACGGTTGTATCTACCACTTGCAGAGTATCTGGATTGACCCCTAAATCTGATGTGACAGTGGCTTCGCCGGGAATATTAGTTTTTGAGGTACTGTCAGAATAAAACCAATTAAGCTGGATTCCGTCAAGGAAGGCGAGAGATTGAAGACCCAGTAACTCACGTGTTTCGCTGCCGAAAACGTGTTCACCGTTAATTTGGTTAACATTTAGAGTACGTTCTTCGAATCGAATTTTTTGCTCTTGGAAGCCGCGACCACCAGATAGAGGTCGGTTGGACGTAAACTTATTAGACAGAGATGTTTCATCATCTGTATTTCTGATAAATAAAGAGGTAGTCGAAATACTATTTTCTTCATTTAATCGGAATCCCAGGTTCAGGTTGCCCGTACCTGTTACGCTGTAGGTAGATTGATCTTTGTAGGTCACCAGCTCATTATATTTTTCCGGTGCAATATCAAAATGAGATACTGTGTTTTCATTTTTCCAGCTGTTTTTATAGGTGGCTCCCGCCATGAAACCTATTTCCATTCCGTTGTTTAGCAGGAAATTATTGCCGATATTGCCTTTAAAGCTGGTGTCTGGGTTGTAGTTTTTTTCGCTGGCTTCAATATTTCGATTGATAGATAGGGCGAGTTCTTCCTGGGTAGCTTGTGACAGTCCAGTGAACTCTCCTTTGTTGGTTTGCAAAGCACTAATAATCTGACTTGGCATTGCGCGTGTGCCATCGTCGCTGCCTTGCCAATCGTCATTGCCACCCTTATAGGTTAAAACATTTTTTCCGGCTGTTTTTGAATCCGCACCGGTACCGACCTCTAAGCTATAGGTAAAGGCATCAGGTATACCTTTGGTACGCACGTTTACCGCACCACCACCGAATGCCGCTGCTGTATCTGCAGAATACGATTTTTGAACAGAGAGCGAGTCAACTATAGACGTTGGGAATATATCCAAAGGGATAACATTGCGCGTCAGGTCGGGAGAGGGCACTACGGCACCATTCAAAAAAGTACTTGAGTAGCGTTCACCCAGGCCGCGCACATAAACAAATTTACCATCGACCAGCGTTACGCCTGGAACACGGCGAAGGGCTCCACCAACGGTGGAGTCACCAATTCGACCAATAGCTTCTGCACCGATAACGTCTGTTACAACTTCTTGTTCTAAACGTTCAACGACCAGTTGTGCAGCACTGTCGCGTAGTCGACCCAAGGTGACAATTTCTTCCATGGCGGGTTGAGCTTGCTGAGATTTTATCTGTGGTGCTTGAGCAATACTTCCATCTTGTGCGTGAGCCGGACCTGCAAATGCGATGGCTAGACTTAGCATGCTTAATGGGAAGCTTGCATGAGTAATTTGTTTTTTCATTGGATAAGACCTGTTAATAAAGATCGTTTGCTAACACTAAGGGCGCCCTTGGGCGCCCTTGTGTAAAACTTGTACGGTTTTCAAGTTAAGGGCATACCTTAGGACTTATTTAAACCACAAAGTCAGTTCGTTAAGGTTGGTCCAGTTGGAAGTCCAGTCGTCATTAGCCATCACAGCGCCAAGATGATCAGCTCCATCTGTTGGTACTACTGTTGCGGGCGCTCCGTTAACAACCATGTCGGCAACTGGCACAGAGTAGTAGCCATCCAGAATAACCAAGCCATTTGCGGTTGCAGCAGTGGGGTCCTGGCCAGCTTCATCTGTTTGCATAACATCGTTAGTTGCTTGCAGGAACTGAAGTTGAGTAGTGCCGTTTGGCAGGTTGCTACCTTTAGTCAGGTCTTGACACGCGATAACAGAGGACTCAATAGTCAGGTCACCGTCTTGAGCAGCTTTCAAGCCTTCATCACTTTCAATGCGCACACAGTAGTTACCATCAGTCTTTCCTGCGATGCCGTCTGGGGCATAGGCCGTGGTCAGAATTGAGTTTTCGATAGTGACAAAGTGGCCTTCACGGATGCGCCAGCCGGCACCTGGATCATGAGTACCAGTTTCGTTTGGAGAAACAATACACGTCAGGTTGTTGATAGTTGCTGCAGAGTTCAGGCCACGAGCGATAAAGTCAGCATTCTTGTCAACGTTTTCTGCTTTGTAAGAACCAATACCATCAGATTCGATACAGTGGTTGCCGTCGAACTGTGATTGAATAACCAGAGCAGTATCGAAAGTACCGATATAGCCTTCATCGATATCGATTGAGTCATCACGCACATAAGTTGCAACGTAGTGATCGATATTTACTGCACCACCAAACATTTCAACACCATCGTCGAAAGTACTGTGTGCTTGCAGGTAGCTAACAGTAGTACCGCGGCCAACGGCGTCGAATGAAATACCATTCAATTCATTATCTGGGCCAACTTCAGCACCAGTGTGTTTAACAACAACATACTTAAGAACACCCGAGTTGTCGTCATCGTTAGCACCGCCGTAATGAGTCTGTCCGTCGCCGTCTTTACCTTCAGCCGCTACGTTACAGTCAGTCGTAGCTAAATCTACACCGCGTGTACCGGTGTAAGAGCATTTGTTGGTTACTGCGAAACCATTAATGATCATGCCGCCCCATTCAGAAACGTCTTCATCGCCAACAGTACCTTCTACTGCGTCTGAGTAAGAAGTGAACACGATTGGATCAGTCGCAGTACCTTCTGCAAAGATCTGTGAACCACGGTTGATTACCATGTAGTCGTCAGCACTCTTGAACGCTACAGTTGAGCCAGCTTTAATGGTTAATTTAGAACCGTCACCACCTTCAGTGATGCCTGCAGCAGCTAATTCTTCGTTAGTGGAATAGTTTTCACCAACAACCAGGCTGCCTAAGAAAACGTGTGCGCCAGAACCAATGTTTGGCAGTGTAACGTCGACAGTCAGTGGGTTACCCAGGTCAACAAAGTCAGTACCGTAAACACAGTTAAAGCCTTCTTGAGTACCGGAAAATGTAACGCCAGCTTTTTCGTAGCTTGCACAGAAGGAGCTGGTAGAACCGCCGCCGTTAGTTACAGAGTTATCAACACTGTTATCGGTGTTTGAAGGAGCAATATTAATGTCACCGCCGCCACAGCCAGCTAAAGCAGCAGCCAGTGCAGTAACGCTAAATAGTAATTTTGTATTCATTGGGTAGGATCTCTTAATTGCCTAATGGTTAAAAAATCTAAATGGGTTTCCAGCGGGAGAGACCTTTGTTGGCAGCCTGCTTTTAATCCTCGCTATGGTCTTGGCCAGCTTCCGGCCATTGGGGAAACCGCGTTAATCAAGACAGGCGGTACTTTAAGTGCCAAAAGTTACAGTTTGGTGAGGGAAATGTGACGATAATATTTCTGAAAGTTTGCAGAAATATTTCTTGGTTGATTTGAAGGGTATTCAGTAACGTCTAAATATGAAAAGTTACAAAGACTTAGCGCTGTATGGTAATAGGTTAGTTTAAGGAAGTAAGGGTAGGGAGTAGGCCGTCTTTCTTCGGCTTACTGGAAGCAGTTTGTACAGCGCAGCCTGGCTTTAATGATATAACCAAAGAATAGCACTGATACTAAAGAAGGCCAGAATGGTAGTCACCAACATGGTACTGGCGGCTTGTGGGCCTTGGCCATATTTGCTGCCAATAATAGGAAATATACTCACCATGGGCACTGAAGCGATGAGTATTGCCGCTTTTGATAGGTTGGCTCCCATTGATGGCATTAGAACAATCATGAGAAAGACTAATGCAGGGTGTACGACAAGTTTGAACAGGGCAACCATACCTGCGTCGTCTAGTTTTCCATGCCATTGACTACTGGCCAGCGTGGCCCCAATGAATACCAGTGCGACGGGTGCCGCCGCCTGAGCGAGCAAGCCAACGCTTTTATCAATAAATGTAGGTAGCTGAATATTCAGTAGCGCTAATACAATGCCAGCGAAAATAGCCAAAATAACCGGGTTACTAATTAACCGTTTACTAATTTGAGTGATCACACTGCGCTTACTATGTCCTTTGCCATGGGATTCACCGACTTCCAAAAAAAACAGTGCGACGGGCAGTAATAGGATGCTTTCAACCATGAGAGCCATAGTAAAAGCTGCTACTGGAGGGTTGGAAAAACTTTGTAGGAGCAAGGGGTAGCCGATAAATGCGCTGTTGGACATGGCCCCGCCAAAGCTATTTAAGGCACTGTTGGAGAAAGTTTTATTAAAGAATTTTCGGTAAATGATAAAGCCTAAGGCAAAGGATCCGAGCGATGCTACCGCATAAATGATCATGAAGGTGGGTTGAATAATATGATCCAGGGAGGTCTTTGTCAGGGTGCTTATAATCAAAGAGGGGAGAGCCAGATAAACAACAAATGTCCCAAAGCCTCCGACATGGGTTTTGTTCAATAAGTTACTTTTAATTAATACAAAGCCTATCCCTATTAAAATAAAAACCGGTGCGGTGATACCGAATACAGATGTCATAGCGTATTTTCCAAGTGGTTAATTGACAAAAGTTACGGTTACCTGATGCAAGTGTTCATCGTTAATGATATCCAATTTCCAGTGATAGCAGTCTGCTAATTTTTTGCATAGCTTGAGTCCCAATCCATAACCTGCCTCGTTAGGTTGGCTGATATCACATTGCTGAATATCGTTGATGATCTCTATTTGGTTGCCATTAATAACAATGTCTATCTTGCCTGATAAGGTATGCTGGTAGGCATTTCGGATAAGATTGTTGAGTAGAATTTGTGCGGCTAACTTTGGCAGCTGCAGTGTAGTGGACGGTAGTGTTTTGTTAACAACAACTTCTTTACCTGTTAGCAAATAGCAGAGCTGATCGCTAAGCTGTTCGATAAGCACATTGATTTCCACCGGTTCTAGTTCCACCATCATGGTTTCGTTTTGCGATAACCTGAGTAACGTATCCGTTAGATCGGTCATTGTTTTAGTGGCGCGCTGCATACGGGCGAAGGCTTGATCTTCCACTGGTTTCTTTTCTGGGTGGAGTCGCTGTATTAGCTCGAGATTATTGCTGATAACGGCAATGGGGGTCCTCAGCTCGTGGCTACAGTTACGTAGTAATTCCTGTTCACGGTCTAGTGCATTGCGGACTGACAATAAACTGTTTTGGATAAGTTGTGCGAGGTTGTTAAGTTCCTGGTAGCGAAAGTTTGGCCGGTCTTCGGCGATATTTTTTTCACTTAGGTTGGAGGCCCAGAAACTTAATCCACGTATAGGTTTGGCAGCAAAATGAAAAACTAAAAAGACCAGTAACGTAAACGCTAATGTGGTAATGATTCCGATATATAAAATCCAATCCCAGTTTTTATTAAGGTTGGCTTTTACACTTTGGGGGATTTGGTTGGTGTTGACAATGCGAGTGATGTAGATGTTATTGCCATCATTTGTTGGAAATTTACCAAGATGGTAAACGATAGCCTGTTCTTCTCCGTTCTCGCCAGTTTTTATTTCATAGTTATTGAGGTAAGTGGATGTGGTGGTTTCAGCCTTTGGAAACTTATCGCGTACTGCTAGCGGGATAGATTTCCAGTTTGGATAGATAACATATTGAGCAACCGTATAAGGTTTTGGATAAGGCTCTGAACTTTCTTTGCTATTATCTGCTAATTCACCATTTTTCCAGGCATCAGCGAATTCCTGCATAGTCCATTCAACAACATTTTTGATGCCCGCAATATAATATTGACTGGAGATGTAGGAGTAGAGCACCACCATAAGAACACCGATCATGATCATGGCAGCAAAAAAATAGGTTCGTAGACTAGTCCAGAGTTTCATCGTTCTCGCTTAGGGTAAATCCATAACCAGTAATTGTTTTGATTAGAGGTTTGGCAAAATTGCCATCCACTGCTTTACGCAAGTTGTGTAAGTGTACTTTAAAACTATTGCTGTCAGGGCGGTCTTCTCCCCAGACTGCTTGTTCGAGTTCATCTCTACTGAGTACTCGGGGGTAAGCACGTAGCAGCGTTTCCAGTAGCTTCCAGGCCGTGGGGGTTAGTTTAATAGGTTCGTTTGCGCGTGAGGCCTCTTTGTTTTCAAGGTTTAGTACCAGATCCGCGAATTTCAGTTTTTGCACTTGCCCACTGCGGCGTTTTGCCAGAGCTTTGCAGCGCACAACAAGTTCCTGCATAGCGAATGGCTTTACCAGGTAGTCGTCGCTGCCAGCATTAAATCCGGCGACTTTATCGTCCAGACTGTCTCTGGCGGTCAACATTAATATTGGTGTGTCGATGCCGTCTTTACGCAAATTTTCACAAACGGACAAACCGTTCATTTTGGGTAAGTTTATGTCCAGCAAAATTGCATCGTAGTGGTGTTGACTGGCGAGATTTAGGCCTGCCACGCCATTGCTGGCATGGTCACAGTCAATATCTTCCAGTTCGAGATACTGTACGATGGTGCTTGCCAAGTCGATATCGTCCTCGACCAATAATACGTCTATCACGCAATGGCTCCTCTATCTATAAGTGCCGCTGACTAGGATTATATGTTGTTTTATCGTGCCGCTATCCATTAAATTTTGCAGTCATTTGCGTAGGGCATTCCGCTGAATGGTCTGACGGTTCGAGCGTTGCAGTATAGAGTGCAGAATAGGCGTACAGCAGTTAACCCATGGTTAATCATTATTAGGGGTACGAAGTTGATTTGCTCGTTCCAGCGCAATCTGCTGATCAATTTGCGACTGATTCATACCGGCTAGGGTAAGCACTTGAGCGGCGATGAGTAGACTGGCCTCTAGCATTTCGGGGATAACATGATTGGCCCCTAGAGCGATAAGCTCTTCAACCGCATTGTGTTCGTGGCAGCGAACGATAATTGGGGTATCAATATGTTCTGCGCGGATGTGCTCAATTGCTTTTTTGGCGCTTTCCAACGACGTAAAAGTAAGGATAGCAAGCTCAGCCTGTTGTATATGGCAGTGTTTGAGCAGCTCGAGATTTTCGCAATCTCCGTATATAACATTAGCACCTCTTGATCTTTCTGTATTGACAACGTCGATGTGCTGGTCAATGGCAATATAGTCGATATTGTTGTTGCCCAATATCTTACCCAACGTTTTACCGACCCTGCCAAAACCACCGATGATGACGTGTTTTTGATTGGGAATAACCGCGGGCTCCTCCACTGTGGTTACCTCTTCGTCAGATTGTTTCCAGCGTGAAAAAACATGTAGGAGTTTGCTGGCAATTGTGTCGCTGTAGCGAATCAGGAAAGGGCTGGCAGTCATGCTAAAAATAGAGACTAAAATAATAAAGCTTGCCTGGTCGTTGGGGATCACTTTTTGCAACACCGCCAGTGACAATAATGCTAAGCCAAATTCTCCAGCCTGGGCCAAATTTAGACCGGACTGTATGGCGGTCGATTTATTATCCCCTGTGAGGTTGACCAGTAGGCTTATCAAGAGCGCTTTTATGAGAATGAGTGCAGCGGTAAAGCAGAGCAGACGTGGCCAATACTCCCAAACGAGGTTAATTTGGATGTTCATGCCGATGGTGACAAAAAATAGGCCTAACAGGATGTCTTTAAATGGCCTGATATCAGATTCAATTTGGTGCCTGAACGCACTTTCACTGAGCATCATTCCAATAACAAAGCCCCCAAGTGCCATTGATAAGTGAAAGCTGTGGGTTATCCAGGCTGCCAGCATGACGATAACCAGCGTTGTTAGTACAAACACTTCTTCCGAGCGGGCGCGGCTGACTTCTTTATAAAGCAGCGGTAGTAGCCATTTTCCCGCACTCAGCAGTATGCCCATGAGTAGTACAGCCTTGATCAGCGCAAGGCCCATGCTATACCAGAAGCTATGGGTTGATTGTTCGCCGAGCACAGGCACTAAGATGAGAAAAACAATGGCTGCCAAATCCTGAAACAGCAAGATGGCAATCGCCAGCTGCCCCGGTCGTTGATGAAGTTTGTGCAGCTGTGACAGTTCCTTGGAAACAATAGCCGTAGAGGACAATGCGAGTGCACCGGCGATCAATACTGCGGCAGAAAGGGTTGTACCCCAAAGCCAAACTGCACCGGCAAAAACTGCGGTACAGAGCGCAACCTGTATACTGCCTAGGCCAAATACTGAGCGCCGCAAAGCGATGAGTTTGGGCAATGAGAACTCCAATCCCAGCGCGAACAATAGAAATACAACGCCAAACTCAGCAAGAAAACTAAACATGGCGGGAACTTGAACCCAGCCGAGTAACTGCGGGCCTATTAGTGCACCGGCCAATATATAGGCAACGATGCTGGGTAAGCGAAGGCGTCGGAGTAAGACCGTTGCCAATAGTGATACGCCCATAATGGCGATCAGTGCTTCAAAAAACGCTTCGCTCATATTGTTAGCGCCTGATTAGATGCCATTAGGTGAATCATTAATTGTCCTTAGGATGTTCTATAGCGGTTAACTGCTGTTTTAGAGTGATGTATTAAGGTTAGTTTAATCAACCCTGAGTGATATTGCACAGCTAAGGCCTTCTGGGGGAATATGTTGATCGGAGCGGGATCAGTGCCCTAAACTCCGCCTTTTTTGCGTTTATAACGACGAGTAGTGTTTATGCTGGAATTACAATGGATAGCTTCTTACCTAGCGCTTGGGGCTGTTGTAGGGTTTTTTGCAGGCCTGCTGGGGGTCGGGGGTGGCGGCATTATGGTGCCTATGCTGACAACCTTATTTTTGATGCAAGGGTTTCCTGTGGACAACGTTTTGCACTTGGCGCTGGGAACATCTATGGCTTCTATCCTGGTAACCTCTTGTTCGAGTGCCTGGTCTCATAGTAAGCGCGGTGGCGTGGTCTGGCGGGCGATAAAAGGATTGGGCCCTGGTGCCCTAGTGGGGACCTTCATGGGGACTTTCTTGGCGACGGTTATGGATACAAAGCCTTTGGCGATTTTCTTTGCCTGTTTTATGACGCTTGTGGTTATCCAAATGCTGGTTGGCTTTAAACCCGCGGCACAGCGACAGATGCCTGGAAATAGGGGGTTATTTGGTGTGGGGACCGGCATTGGGGCTGTGTCAGCACTGGTTTCCATTGGTGGCGGCTCGCTAACAGTGCCTTATTTACTTTGGTGTAACATTTCGATACGAAAAGCTATTGGAACCTCGGCGGCCCTCGGGGTGTTTATTGCGGTGGCGGGCACGCTTGGTTTTTTTATTAATGGTTCGAGTCACGTTTCGGGTGTCGCGAATACTTTTGGTTTTGTCTATTGGCCGGCGGTTATATTGATGTCTTTATGTAGTTTTGTTACAGCGCCAATCGGTGCAAGCGCAGCCCACAAGTTGCCAGTAACAGTACTAAAGCGAATTTTCGCCGTTTTATTGACTCTGCTAAGCATCAAAATGCTAATGGCAATTTTTTAATCTGAAGCGGATTAAATGTGCCTTTTCGGTTTAAGTAGGGCGGCTTGTATCCTGCTTATTGCCAGTTTGAGTCATATTACTTGGTAGTGACGGGTTTTACGTTATACTTTTATTCATAGAAAGCGATCCAATACCTCTCTAAGTTTTAATAACATGAGGAGCGCGACTGATGCAGGTCGATACGCTAGTATATGAAAATGGTGCCTGGGCCCAGGCTACTAAAAATCTAACGCCTGAATCTGATGCTCAGATCGTCTTTGTGTTTTCCGATTCGGACGCTCTTACCAACCCGGGTATCCTGACATCACTTAAATCTCTCTATCCTAGCGCAGAGATTGTGGGGGCGTCGTCAGCAGGCAATATTCTAGGTGCTGATCCTATTACTCGAAGTGCGGTAGCCACTGCCATAAGCTTCGATCATGGATCGGTGGATGTTTCGTACGTTGATTTTGTGGCTGACGATAATCCGCAGTCGGCCGTCCAACAATTGCTTGAACCTCTCAATCGACCGGAGCTCAAACATATTTTTCTGCTGTCGAGCGGCTTGGATACCAATGGCTCAGAACTTATAGGCTGTGTTAACGCTGTTGGGTTACCTGTGCCTGTAACGGGAGGGGTGGCTGGATCTTTTGACCCCTCTATAGAAACCCAAACTGTGATCGGAGATTCCGTAGCATCAAATCGTCTAATTGCTGTGGGTTTTTACGGTGAAAGTTTATCAATATATTCTGGTTGTCAGTCTGGCTGGAGTGCCTTTGGCGCTGACCGAGTCGTGACTAAGGCCGTTGCAAATCAAGTTTTTGAATTGGATGGTGAACCAGCGCTTGATTTGTACAAAAGGTACCTGGGTGAGTTTGTTGACGAACTGCCTGCCAGTGGTCGCCGTTTTCCATTAAGTATTCGTGCTGAAAAAGAGGGCGATGCGGAGATTATTCGAACGGTGTTGGATGTAGATGAAGCCACAAAATCGGTAATTTTTGCTGGCCACGTGCCGACGGGCTACATTGCAAGACTCATGAAACATGATTTAAATGCATTGGTTGCTGGTGCCGCGAGTGCTGCATTGTCTATTCATAAAAAGAATGAAAAGCAGGCTTTCGCTTTAGCCGTTAGCTGCTACGGAAGACTGGCAGTGATAGATCAATTAGTTGAAGAAGAATTGGAGGCAATGGAAAGCGTGTTGGGCCCTACTGTACAGCTAACCGGTTTTTATTCATTTGGTGAGGTTGCACCGTTGCCCGGGGCTGGAAATGAGTGTCAGTTTCATAATCAAACCATGACACTCACGGTGATTTATGAGGATTAGTCAATGAGCATTGTGCATTTTATCTGCGATCTGTAACGCTAGGAAATTGTTCTAGGTAAAACGTGTTGAAAAGATAATAACGATTTAGCCCACTTTTTTGGTTTTACTTTATGCATAGTCTTTTGCTGCGCCAGCTTAAACAAATTTTTGGTCAGGAGATTGCTGAGGAGCAGTTGCCTGATGATCTCAGAGGGATTCTGGAGGTTGTCTCTTCCACATATGAAGACTGTGATCGAGAAAGGCGATTTTATAATCATGTCCTAGAGGTTAATTCCCAAGAACTCAATGAAAAAAATGCTTCTCTGGAAAGAGCTTTGCAATCTCTGGCTGCCGCGCAGAACTTAAGCCGAACGGGTAGTTGGTCTTACGATATTCTTACCCAAAAGATCGATTGGTCGGATGAATTGTATCGGATTGCCAAGATCGAACCAGGCGTTGGGCCTCCACAGCTCAAGTTTTTAACGAGTTTGGTTTTGCCTGAAGATGTCGAAAAGTCTGATCCTGACATGCAGATCACCTTGCAAGAGGGGCAGTTCGATGATTCGTATCGAATGGTATTTCCAGATGGCGAGGTAAAATATATTCATGAAAATAGGGTTGTTGTTTATGACAAGGGTGGTAATCCTGTTCTGATTAATGGAACGATGCAAGATATTACGCCGCAACGATCTGCTGAGGAAGAACTACGTTTATTGGCAAATGTGTTTCATTATAGTGGTGAAGGTATCCTGATTACCGATGACGAACATAAAATCATTGCAGTGAATCAAGCGTTTTGTCACATGTCGGGTTATAACCGTGAGACGGTAGTTGGAAAGTTTGTTGGCGAGCTATCACGTCATGATGATGTGGGTGAACTTGTTGGCGCGGTTGTGGATGAAGTTTGCAAGAAAGGGTCGTGGCGTGGAGAGCTGCTAGGTTCACGGAATGATGGTTCATCGTACCCGCAATGGGTAACCGTTTCGGCTATTTATAATGAAAAAAATATTATTACTCATTATGTGACTTGCGTGGTTGATATTACTGAACGCAAGATTGATCAGGAAAAGATTTTTCATTTGGCACACCATGATACGCTAACAGGTTTAGTTAATCGATTTAGTTTAGAACAAAGCTTGTCTCAGTCTCTTCGTATTGCAAGTCGCCAGGAAGAGCTGGTTGTGGTCATGTTTTTAGATTTGGATCGTTTTAAGCTTATAAACGATACAAAAGGTCATGCTGTAGGCGATAAGCTGCTTAAAGAAGTCGCAAAGAGATTGACGTCTTCGGTCAGGACGTGTGACATTGTTTCGAGAATTGGTGGTGATGAGTTTGTAATTGTTTACACGGGAATAAAGGATAGTATGACCATTGTTCCCGTTGCGCGATTTTTGCTTCATCAGTTGAGTCTGCCTTATGATATTGATGGTATTACTTTGTTTTCGAGTCCCAGTATTGGTATTAGTATTTACCCTGATGATGGCTGTATTGGCGAGGACCTTATCAAAAATGCAGATGTGGCGATGTACCATGCGAAAGAAAATGGACGCAATAATTATCAATTTTTTAACGATGCAATGAATGTTGATGCAAATCGTCGGTTGAAAATAGAAAGTGATTTGCGCAAAGCAATCGAAGAACGTCAGTTCGAGCTTTATTATCAACCCCTGATTTGCACAAAAACGAATACAGTCCGAGCCGTGGAGGCATTGGTTCGATGGAATCATCCGGAGCAGGGGGTTATCGCTCCTGACCAATTTATTCCGGTTGCTGAAGAGAGTAATTTGATACTGCCGCTTGGTTTGTGGATTCTTGAAGAAGCGTGTATTCAATATTGCCAGTGGCGGAAAAAGTTTAAACGCAGTGTTCGTGTTTCCGTCAATTTATCGGCTGTCCAGCTTCAGGCAGACGGCTTTGTCGGGCAAGTCAGGTTTTTGCTGAATAAATATGAAATTCCAGATGAAGAAATTGTTTTGGAA
Source organism: Cellvibrionaceae bacterium (assembly GCA_050290265.1). Taxonomy (GTDB): domain Bacteria; phylum Pseudomonadota; class Gammaproteobacteria; order Pseudomonadales; family Cellvibrionaceae; genus JBNKFV01. The sequence continues at coordinate 53,509 of JBNKHI010000006.1, read as the reverse complement.
ATTACTGAGTCAATGGCCATGACGAATATTGATGAGGCTGCGACCATTTTGAATAAAGTCAGAGATCTGGGTGTGCGCTTGGCTATTGATGACTTTGGTACCGGGTATTCTTCTCTCGCTTATTTAAAACAGCTCCCTATTGCAACACTAAAGCTTGATCGCACTTTTGTTAGTGATCTTGAAGCTATGAACGGTAACGACAAAATTTGTATTGCGACACTTGCGCTTGCACATAGCTTGGGTTTACAGGTAGTTGCGGAAGGGGTTGAAACACAGTACCAACGAGATTTTATGATTAATCACGGTTGTGATTTGTTGCAGGGCTATTATTTTAGTAAGCCAGTACCCGCAGAGCGAATGACCGCGTATATTTCAAACTATTAATTTTTCTTTTGACTGAGCAGTTCTTGTCGTTGTTACGGGTTGAACTGAAAATATTCTATTTAGTTCCATCGTGTTTATGGCTGTACTATCTGTGTTGTCAATACAGATAGTATGGTCTGCTGACAGTATGTTCTGAGAACTAGAGTGTTTGTGCGCCGAATTGGTGCCTTGGTCGTAGTCGTAAAAGGATGCCTTTAGAGCATATTTGGTGCAAAGGTGGCCGTTGTTGCGGATCATGCTGGTTGTCGGTATAAATTATTCTGATAGTTACTGCATACCAAGATTGATAATGATGTCAATATCAATAATTTGGTTGGAATCGATCCAACCCTTTTGGGGTATTTTTAATCCAACTCATAGGTAATAGGGTAATTGCCTTGTGTAAAGGCTGTTAGATAGAGTTTTGTTGTGGACAGGATACTTTGCACTGCATACTAATTAAAAGACTTTCAAACACCAGACATTAAGGAAGAATGCCGTATGAAAATTGCGTATTTAAAACGCCCAGCTATAGCTTCGTTTCTCTCACTAAGTACTCTTGCTACTTTCGCTCCAAATTCTCTTGCTGCCGTTATTGAAGAAGTCATCGTTACTGTACAAAAACGGGAGCAGACTCTACAGGACGTTCCCGTTGCCGTATCGGCGTTCAGTGGTGACATGTTGGCCAAAATGGGTATCGGCGATGTGCGTGGCTTAGTGGATTTAACGCCCGGTTTTAGCGGCAAAACAGAAGACAGCTTTATCGATGCTATGGCTATCCGTGGTATTGGTACTAATGACTTTGGTATTGGTGGTGATCCTTCTATCGCTGTTTTTCAGGATGGTGTTTGGGCTGGCCGTAACGGTGGCGTGCAAATGGCATTTTTTGATTTAGAGCGCGCGGAAGTTGTAAAGGGCCCCCAAAGCACGCTCTTTGGCCGTAACGCTATCGCCGGTGGTATTAATATTATCACTCAAAAGCCTATTGAGGAGTTTGAGGGGAACATCAGTGCAACCGTCGCCGAGTATGGTGAATTTGAAACCGTCGGTACGCTGAACATCCCATTGACGGATAATCTATATTTTCGTGGCAGTGCCTATTGGAGTCAGGCCGATGGCTGGTTAGAAAATACGGTCGATGGTGCGAAGCTGGGTGAAAAAGAACTATCGTCTACACGTATGGCTCTGCGCTACGTGGGTGACAGTGTTGATGCCACCTTAAGCATGAGTTACGAGGATCGAGATCAAGCACCTTCAGTGTACTGGACATCCCAAAACGGTGTGTCAGAAGATAAGGTTGCCATTGACCAAAGTACGAACGGTTATGATAAAGGTATTGTTTCATCTCTCACAGCCAATGTGATTTGGAATTTAAATGATACCTATACGTTGGAATCGATCACGGGTTATAAAACTTATACGTTCCAGTATTTAGAAGATTTTGATGGGACCCCGCTTTATGTGAACGATTATAAACAGGATCAGGATGTAGATTATTACAGTCAGGAATTTCGTCTAAATTATGATAATGGTGGCAAGCTTACCTGGTTTACGGGTGTCAGCGTTTATCGTGAAGATATTGATGCAACTTTCGAAAATTTGTACAACGAAGACGATCTCTGTACAGCAATTATCGCTACTGATGAAGGCGGCGGAGCTTCTGGTTGTGATGATCCTGTTTTTGAGGCGTACTGGGAGGATGATATTGATCCTGCAGATATTCTCATGTCAAAAGCAGAGACTAATATTGACGAACTAAGAAGTGATGGTTGGTCGGTATATGGTGATATTACCTGGCAGGCAACGGATGCTTTGGATATTACTGTGGGCGGGCGTTATACCTACGACAAGAAAGACATGAAAATTCAAGTCTTGGATAGCGGTGGTGCTTTAGGCAACACCTTTGTGTGGGAATATTATACGGATGGTTTTGTTCAGGATTCCGATTCATGGAGTAAGTTTACACCTCGCTTTGCAGCTAACTACACGTTGAATGAAGACGTTAGTTTGTATTTTAACGCCGCGAAAGGTTACAAAACCGGTGGTTACTCGACATTTGGTATCAGCAACGATGGTACCTATGAGTTTGGTGGTTTGCTTGCAGGCGGCAAGCCTCTTGCCTTTGAACCTGAAGAAACAGACAGCTACGAAATTGGTGCGAAAACTATTCTGCTTGATGGTTCACTCCAATTGAACGCTGCGTATTTTCAATATACTTATACGGATTTACAGTTAATTGTGTTCGAAAGCGGTTCTCAGCTAGTGAAAAACCTGGGCGAAGCTGAGAACCAGGGCATCGAGATCGATGCGCACTGGACACCCGGTGATAACTGGGATCTTCGCGGTGCTGTTTCCTTCCAGGATAGTGAAATTACGAAAGAGATCGAAGCGGGTGATGGATCTATCGGTAATAAATTGCCAATGGCGCCAGACTTTAGTGGTTCTTTGATTGCCACTTACACTCAGCCAGTGTCTACGGGGTCGATTTTTTATACGGCACAATATGTTTATCAGGACGACGCCTATGGCGGTACTGGTAATAATGAGTTAGCTAAGGTATCAGCTTGGGAGCAGGTTGACCTTCGTGCTGGATACAATAGCAACAAGGATTGGTCTATGACACTGTGGGCTACTAATGTGTTCAACGAAGAGTACTTTGAGCGCGGTTGGGAAAATACAGGCGCTGATGATACGGGCGGTTTTGGCCTGGTTAACACTCTGGTTTGGCCATCTAAGCCACGTACGGTTGGTGTTACCTTTGATCTAAGTTTCTAGATTTAATATTCATCACTAGAAACAGGTAAGAAAAAAGGCGGCTACTATTCAGTAGCCGCCTTTTTTTTACATTGGGTTTTACGTTGGGCGTTTTACCGCGAGATATTAACTGTACTCTTCAAGCACCTTTAAAAAGGCATTGCCGAATCGATCAAGTTTACTTTGCCCTATACCACTCAGCATCAGTAACTGTTCTGGCGTTTGCGGTTTGTATTCAATCATTTCCATCAGTGTTGCGTCATGAAAAATCATATAGGGTGCAATATCGAATTCGTCAGCAATTTTTTTCCGACATTCTCGCAATGCTTCCCACAAGGTGCGATCTGCATCAGAAACACCTGCTCGATGACTGGTTTTACTTTTTTTCAATTCTGGTGCTTTATCTACCCGTAATAGTAAATCCAGTTCACCCCGTAAGAGGGGCCTCGCTTCTTCTGTTAACGTGAGTGCTCCATAGCGAGTCGGGTCTGAATGTAAAAAGCCTCGGATTAACAATTGTCGAACTAACGATCGCCAATATTTTTCGTCGTGACTTTTACCTAGACCGAAGGTCGAAAGTTGATCGTGTTGGAAGCGCTGTACACGTTCGTTGTTTTTACCGCGCAGCACGTCAATAACATGTGCTGCGCCAAAGCGTTGCCCGGTACGATAAACACAAGAGAGAAGTTTCTGCGCTGCTTCTGTCGCGTTCCATTGATCTGGCGGTGTGTCACAGGTGTCGCAGCTATTGCACGCTTCGGAAGCTTCGCCAAAGTAGCGCAGCAGAGCCTGTCGGCGGCAATCGCTGACTTCACACCAGCCGAGCAAACCATCCAGTTTGGCACGCTCGGTTTGTTTGTGTTCCAGATTGGCCTCTGATTTATCCAGCATCTGCGTCAGTTGCACCACATCGTTCAGGCCGTAAAACATAACAGCTTCTGCAGGTTCGCCATCGCGTCCGGCGCGACCGGTTTCCTGGTAGTAGGCTTCTATACTTTTGGGTAAATCCATGTGGACGACAAAACGCACATCGGGTTTGTCTATCCCCATTCCAAACGCTACGGTAGCCACCATGATGATATTGTCTTCGCGCAGGAATCTGCTTTGATGATGGGCGCGCAGTTCCGCAGGTAAGCCAGCGTGATAGGGGAGTGCCTGTAGTTTTCGTTCACTCAACCAGGCCGCGAGACTCTCAACTTTTTTGCGGGATAAACAATAAATAATACCTGATTGACCTTTTTTGCCTGCAAGGTATTTTATTAATTGTTTTTTTGCATCATCTTTTGGTTGTACGCTGTAGTGAATGTTTGGACGGTCAAAACTATTCACAAAAATCTCAGGTGTATTAAGTGCAAGCCGCGTCACAATGTCTGTTTGCGAGAGCGGTGTGGCTGTCGCCGTCAGCGCCATACGTGGCACACCGGGGAAAGCACCACCTAACTGATTCAACAATAAATAGTCCTGCCTGAAATCGTGCCCCCATTGGGAAATACAGTGGGCTTCGTCGATAGCAATCAGCGATATCTGAAATTGCGATAACCACTCCAGGGTTGCTGGCTGCATCAGGCGTTCTGGTGCAATGTATAAAATGTCTAAATTATCATCACGCAGATCACGCATTAATTGCTGACGTTGCTCGGTGGTTAAGGTTGAATTTAAAAAAGCGGCTTTTACACCTTGCTGCTGTAAGGCTGTGACTTGATCCTGCATAAGTGCAATAAGTGGTGAAATGACCAGTCCCAAACCCGGTCGCACTAGCGCCGGTATTTGATAGCATAAGGATTTGCCACCACCGGTAGGCATCAATACTAAACTATCTTGCCCAGCCAGTGCTGTCTCGATAATGCGCGCTTGAGGGCCTCTGAATTCTTCATAGCCAAACGTGGTTTTTAATATGTCGTAAGCGCGTTGCATAAGTGGGTAAGCCGGGGTTGAGGTTGCCGAGAAGGATTGACGGGTGGCCATGGTAAAGACTATTGAAGCCTGGTTAAAGCTTAAGGGTATATTTTGGCGCTGGGATGCATGTTCCTTGCGAAAGGCTTTTGGAGTCTGTGCGGCGTGCTTTTAACGTAGCGGCAAAATAAGCGGAGTCGTTACATCCTCAATCGTAAGCGGTTTTACTCAGGGGCACCGGTGTGTATGTCAGTGAGTGGAAGAGGAGCTTCTGGCAAAATCCTGCGGTTTAACACGTCAATTGATAATTTTTGTGAGTGGTGTTGGCTGACGCAGCTCGGCTTGCTTTCGGTCATGCACAGATGGCTAGGGTAATCGATGATGGTTCAGCGGCTATCCCGCCAATGTCAGGTCGGGTCAGGTCAGGTTAGGTATAGACGTGTTCGAAAAACACAGGTGGCACTTGGCCAATGCGTTTTTCGAACAGTATGCAGCAATGTTTAATCAAGCACGGTAATTGCTTAGGCGTGCGTCAGGTACCAGCGCCAATCTTGCTCGCCAACTTCGCCGGCGAATTGGCCAAATTCGGCCCATTTGATTGCCAGGAAGACCTTTAGGAAGTCTTCACCGAAGGCGTCTTTGGCCCACTGTGAACCTTCTAGGATGCGCAAGGCGGTTAACCAGTCGGTTGGCAGGGTTTCAGTGGCCTGCTCGTAACCATTGCCGACAACCGCTTCACCGGGGTCAATCTCATTTTTAATGCCGTGATGGATGCCGGCAAGTATCGCTGCTGCAGCTAGATACGGGTTGGCGTCTGCACCGCAGATGCGATGTTCAACATGTCGGCTGTTGGCTGGGCCACCGGGTACGCGGAACGATACAGTACGGTTGTTTACGCCCCAGTTCTTGGCCAGTGGTGCATAGCTGTTGGCCTGAAAACGGCGGTACGAGTTGGCGTTAGGGCAGAAAATTGCCAGAGCGTCGTTGAGGGTGGCCATCATGCCCCCAATGGCATGCTTAAGCAGTGGGGTGCCTTGGGGGTCTTCGCTGGCCATCAGGTTGTTACCCTCAGCATCGGCCAAACTGATGTGCATGTGCATGCCGCTACCCGCCAGGTCGCCAAAGGGTTTGGCCATAAAGCAGGCTTGTAACCCGTGTTTATTGGCCACGCCCTTGACCAGGCGTTTGTAGCGCAGACCTTCGTCAACGGCTTGCAAGGCATCGAAACGGTGCTCCAGAGTTAGCTCCAGCTGACCGGGTGCGTATTCGGAAATTGCGGTGCGCAGCGGCAGATCTTGGGCTTCGCAGGCGGTATACAGGTCGTTCAAAAAGGCTTCCTGTTGTTCCAGTTCGAGTACGCCATATACATGCGGGGCTTGCGGGCGTACACCGTTCGTTTGCAAGGCGGGTTGTGGACGACCGTTAGCATCACGCTTTTGGTCGAGCAGATAAAACTCCAGCTCGACCGCCATCACAGGATGGTAACCGTCGGCCTTTAGTCGTTCGATGGCGCTGATCAGAACATGCCGCGGATCCGCCACAGCGGCCGGCATACCTTGTGTTGGGTGCATGCTGACTTGTAGTTGGGCGGTGGGGGTTTTGCGCCATGTTTGCAACTGCAGGCTGCCGGGCACGGGATATGTCCAGCAGTCGGCATCGGCAACTTCCCAGACTAAACCGCTTTCTAATACATCTTCGCCCTGGACGGTCAGGGCCAAAATGGAGCTAGGCAGTGCTCGGCCGTGCTTGTAAATAGCCAACAGTTCGTCACGGTGCAGCAGCTTGCCGCGGGGAATACCGTTGCTGTCAAACAGCATCAGCTCGATGCTGCGCACTTCGGGGTGTTGCGCGAGGAATTCTTGGGCTTCCTGGATATCAGCGAATTTCATAGTGATTTCTCAACTGGGGTGTGCAGGTGTGTAATGTGTTTAGGGTAGATGAGTGTTTCACTCATCTACCAGGTTATGGCAGGTGGCGACGGCGGTGGCCGTTTCCACCCAACTGTTATTCCCGGGCGCCGGGGATGGCCAGCAGCTCGTTCAGGGCCTCATCAAGGGTGCTGATCAATTTGTCCACGTCAGCAGCCGAGGTGCTTGGACAGCACAGGGTCATATTGTGGAATGGGGTAATCAGGATACCGCGGTTGATCAAGTACAGGTGCAGGGCCATTTGCAGTTCATCATGGAACGCGGCTTCTGCGGCGGCACCGGTTTTAGGCGATGTTGGGCAGAACTGAAATTCACTGCGTGCACCCAGTTCAGTCACGGACCACTTCAGGTCGTACTTGCTGATCAGGCCTCGGAAGCCATCGGCTAAACGCTTGGCTAGCGGCAGCATGTGGTCGTAGGCGTCTTGGGTCATTACCTGTTCAAGATTGGCGCGCATGCAATGCATGGCCAGCGCGTTGGCTGATAGCGTGGTGCCCATGCCGCTGTGGCCGTGGCCGTGGACTTCTTCGTTGGCTTGATCGCGTGAGGCGAGCATCTTCTCGGCCACCTCCGCGCTGCAGCCAAAGATACCGCAGGGTACGCCACCAGCGATCGGCTTGCCGACCACAAAGAAGTCGGGTTCAAGATTCCACAGTTTGGTACAGCCACCCATATCGGTAGAGATGGTGTGAGTTTCATCGATAATCAGAAGACTACTGTACTTACGTGTTAACTCTCGGCACTTTTGCATAAAGCCTGGCTCTGGCAGCACCATGCCGATGTTGGTCATCGCCGGTTCGCAGAGCAGGGCACAGACATCACCTTTGGCCAAGGCAGCTTCCAGTGCCTCGACATCGTTAAACGGAATCGCGCGGCTGTGCTGGGTCAGGTCATAGGCTTGGCCAACTAAGCCGGAGCGATGCACGGTCTTGCCATCAATACTACGCACCATTACGTCATCTACGGTACCGTGGTAGCAGCCATCGAACACCAGTAGCGTGTTGCGTTTGGTAACTTCGCGCGCCCAACGCAATACATAGCGATTGGAGTCGGTAGCGGTAGCGGTGACTTGCCAGAATGGCAGGCCGAAACGCTGGCTCAGCAACTCACCACATACCACGGCGTCTTCACCTGGCAGCATGGTGGTCAGGCCGTTATTGGCTTGCTCGGAAATGGCTTTGGCTATGGGGTCCGGTGAGTGGCCGAACATGGTGCCGGTATCGCCCAGGCAGAAGTCGATGTACTCGTGGCCATCCACGTCATAAAAGCGAGCACCCTTGGCGCGCTCCACAAACAGCGGAGTAGGCGTCGACCAATCGGCCATCCAGTGCATCGGTACACCGGCATATAGCGAGCGTCGCGCACGCTCGGCGAGGGCGACAGATTTTGGGTTGCGCTCGACGAAACGGGTTCGTTCGCGGCTTACGAAAGTGTCTACGGCGGCTTGGCTGATACCGCTGGCGGTAATACTGGCAGTCATGTTGATGTACCTCGTTCAAATTTGTAGTCATTATCATTTGTGATCACAAATGTGTCAAGAATCTCGATATTTTTCTATAAAAGTGTAATATATTCATAAAATGTGATCACAAGGAGCTAAAACATAATGAATTCCCTCTGGCAAAATCAGGTTGCGCTGGTGAGCGGAGCAGGTAGTGACGCCGGCATTGGTTTTGCTATTGCCCGCCGGCTGGGGCGCGAAGGGGTTCGTGTGCTGCTCAGTGCTAGTAGTGCGCGTATTCATGAGCGTGCCGCTGAGTTGCAAGCTGAAGGTATAGACGCCCGTGCATTGCCTGCCGACCTGACCGATGAAACGCAGGTGCAGGCCTTGGCTGATTGGGCTCATGCGCAGTTTGGTCGTATCGATATTCTGGTGAATAACGCGGGTATGGCCATGCAAGGCAGCCCGGAACCTTTCGCTGAAGTAGCGGCTATGGATCTGCCGACCTGGAACCTGTCCATCGCGCGTAACTTGACCACCGCTTTTTTGCTCACTCGGGCCGTATTGTCGGGTATGAAGGCGCGCGGCTACGGGCGTATCGTCAATATCAGTTCAACCACGGGTACCTGCGTCAGCAACCCCGGCGAATCGGCATACAGTGCAGCCAAGGCTGGGATGGTCGGTATGAGCATGGGGCTTGCGCTGGAAGTGGCCAAACAGGGCATTACCGTTAACAATATTGCTCCCGGCTGGATTGAGACCGGTTCTAGTACCGAGGAAGAACGTCTTGCCGGCACATACACACCCGCAGGTCGTTCAGGTCGACCGGACGAAATTGCCGCTGTGGCTGCCTTCCTGGCTTCGCCTGAAGCCAGTTACATCACTGGTGAACTGATTGTGGTGGACGGTGGTAACCGTCTTGTTGAAAATAAAGCCCCCTGAATTTAAGGAAATAACACATGCGTAACTGCACTCTAACGTTACAGCAACTTCCTGCTCCCCCAGTGCGTGGATGTTAAGACCATGGCCGAGAATCTGCAGGAACAGTTGTATCAGAACATTCGTAACGCTCTGTTGGAGGGACGTTTTAAACCCGGTGAACAGTTAAAAATTCGTGCTCTGGCTGCGGAGTGGGGCACAAGCCCGATGCCGGTGCGTGGTGCCTTACAACGGCTGGTGGCCGAAGGTGCGCTGGAAGGAGAAGCGCAACGCTCCTTGCGCGTACCCGCTATGACGCGTGAGCGGATCGAGCAGCTATTGCCCGTGCGGGTTAGCCTAGAAGGGCTGGCCGTGGAGCTGGCGGTCGCACGTCTGACGAGCAGTGAATTAGCGACCCTGCAGTTATGCATCGAACGTATGGAAACGGCGGTGCAGCAGCGCGACGTACAAGGCTATCTGGCGAACAATAGTCAGTTTCACCTAACCCTCTATCAGGCCTGTGGCAACCCGGTATTGCTACGCATGATTGAGTCGCTTTGGCTACAGGTCGGTCCTTTCTTTAATCGGTTGTTTACTGAAGCTGATTTGTCGCCACGTCTGAATGATTTTCATGAACAAGCGTTCGCGGCGATTCAAGTTGGGGATGCCAAGGCGGCGCGGGCTGCTATTGAGCAGGACTTGAATTATTTCGGGCGCTTTTTGATTAATTTGCTGAGTTTAGAAGCAGTACAGTGAAGTAAGCGTTGTGAAGCGGGGTTAGGATGCATGTTCCTTGCGAAAGGCTTTTGGCGTTTGTCCAGTGCGCTTTTTAAAGTAACGGCAAAAATAAGCAGAGTCGTTAAATCCCAAATCGTAAGCGATTTCGCCCAGTGGTGCCGATGTGTATATAAGGTAGCGTTGCGCTTCCAGCAAAATCCTGTCTTGCAATACTTCAAATGCTGACTTTTGTGTGTGATGTTGGCTGACGCGGTTCAGTTTACTTTCTGTCATACACATATGGCTGGCGTAGTCAGCTATGGTCCAGCGGGTTTTGTAATGCTCTTCAATCAAAGCCCGAAAACGGTTAAATATGGAGCGGTTTAACCCTTGCTGTGATTGCGGATGTAACGCGATGTCTTTGCGGCGATGCAGTATGACAAGCAATGTGCGCAGCAGCGCATCAAAAATCATGGCTCTGCCCACCTGTGGATAACGAAACTCTGTATGGATCTGGTCGGTTAAATTTTTGATCGCTTGAAAGTGGCCGGGTGATTTGTGGTACGGCAGTATGACCCCTTGATGCATGATCTGATCTAAAATGGCGTTATCGGTCGGTCGGGTGTTGTGCTCAAGAAACCCAGTCGCAACGCTAATGATTTTACCTTGGCAACCAGGCTCAAAGCTAAATCCATGAACGGTCCCGGCTGGAAGTAATATGACACTCGGGCCGCTGACCGTCATTTGCTCATCATCCATTTCGACCTGAGCGCTCCCTTTAACTATAGCCATAATCTGGAATAACGCGTTATGACTATGCGCACTGATCTCCCAATTGTACAGTTTGCTGCGGCTGCTAATTTCCTCAACATGTACGAATTCAATATCTTCAATAGCCTGCTTTTCACCATATAAAGAGTATAGAGGGATGGACCGTGTAGGTAATGTCATGGCTGCTCGTTCGTCCGCAAAATCTGGAATGTAAGAATAGTACAATTTTACGCTGGGATCGTCCATTTAACCCTGATCGGTATAGGGTTACTCTGTCTTTAATCTAAGGACGACCCAAAAGACCTTAGTGACAGTCAGAATAACAACATCGCCACGCTCAGCGTATGGCTAAGGAGATTACTATGTCGACGTTCCCTTTATACAGTGCAGCATTTGACGCAAACCCATTCCCGTTTTATGAAGACCTGTTGGAGAATAACCCCTGCTTTTGGAGTGATGAAGCCGATAAATGGATATTAACTCGCTATGACGATGTGGTTAATGCGCTGAATGACTGGCAGACCTATTCATCGGCAAAAGGTAATTTGGTCGATGAATTTCCTGGCCGAGCTGGCAACACGCTAGGCAGTATGGATCCACCGCGTCATGACCAACTTCGCGCTATTGTTCAGTCTGTGTTTGCCCGGCGTAATCTCCAGCATCTTGAAGGACCCATTAAGGCCATTGCCAAACGCGCTATTGATGAAAATATCGGCGATAGAAAAGTGTTTGATTTCGCGAAAGACTTTGCGTCACAAGTCACTTTTGAAGTGCTCTCTACCTTGTTAGGACTTCCCGACCTTGATAAGGATGCAGCTTGTGCGAATGCCTTGTTGATGGTTCAGACAGATCCAGTAACGCGTCAGAAGGGACCTGAACATCTGGCTGCGTTTCAATGGGTAAAAGACTATGCCGCCGAGGTGATTGCCATGCGTGCAGCCAACCCTGGTGACGACTTGATTAGTCAGCTGATTACAGCAGAAGTAGAGGGTAATAAACTTGATCTTATTCAGGTTGAACTTACTGTGACTACATTGATTATGGCGGGTATTGAGTCCTTGTCTGGTTTCTTAAAAATGTTTGCTAAAAATATGGCAAATTATCCTGACCAGCGTGCCAAAGTCTTGGCTGATTTCAGTATCTTGCCAGATGCTATCGAAGAGTCTTTTCGTTTTAATACATCGGCCCAGCGTTTTCGTCGCTGTTTAACCAAAGATGTAACCTTGCATGGCCAAACCATGAAAGCGGGTGATTTTGTCATTCTGGCTTATGGTGCAGCTAACCGAGATCCACGTAAATTTGAAAACCCTGCTGTCTATGATGTAACACGTAAACCTAAAGGGCATGTTGGCCTCGGTGGGGGTGTTCATATTTGTTTGGGTAATGCGATTGCCAGGCTCGCGGTGAAAAGTGCGATGGAAGTATTTTTAACGGAGTTTCCAAACTTTTCTCAAGCAGAGCCCGAAGCAGAATTGGTTTGGTTGGCATCATCTAATTTTCGTAGTCCCAACAAATTATTGCTACTGCGTGACTAAGTCATGATGTGTATTAGAATCAAATGGTAAAACGAAAAGTTAATTCAGGAGATTGAACCCATGGTACAAGTTGTATATGTCGATAATGACGGCGAACGCACTGAGATAGATGTGCAAGAAGGTTGGACGCTGATGCAGGCTGCCGTCAGTAATGGTGTCGACGGAATAGAAGCAGAATGTGGTGGTTCTTGTTGCTGTGCAACCTGTCATGTGTACGTGGAAGAAGAATTTGTCGACAAAATTGAACCTGCTTCTGCACAAGAGGATGACATGCTCGACGAGGTTGTCGCAGAGCGCCTGCCAAATAGTCGTTTGTCTTGCCAAATAAAGGTGACGCCAGCACTTGAAGGTATGGTTGTTAGAATGCCTGAGGTGCAAAGCTAATGACTGGGCGGGTAGTTATCATTGGCGCCGGTCAGGGCGGCTTGCAGGTGGCTGAAAGTTTACGCAGTGCTAAGTATGCTGGTGAGATCGTGTTGTGTGGTGAAGAGGACTTCCTGCCTTATCATCGCCCGCCGTTGAGTAAAGGTTTATTGCTCGGCGAAATGTCAGTGGATCAGCTAACGATTCGCCAGCCCGCGGTGTTTGAAAAAAAGCAGATCACCGTACACACGAAAACTACAGTCACGGCGGTAACACCTGCGCAGAAAACGGTCACCCTGGCAGACGGCTCAACTCTGGATTACGACCACCTGGTTTTCGCGACGGGCGCTACACCTCGCCCTCTGCCTCTTTCCGGGGCGGATGCTGATGGGGTTCATAGTCTGCGGACACTGGATGATACGCTGGCGGTCCAGGCTTCTTTAGCGACAGCTAACAATGTGATTGTTGTCGGTGGCGGTTTTATTGGATTAGAAATGGCGGCCGTTGCCCGTAAAATGGGTAAGCAAGTCACTATTGTTGAGTTTGCAGATCGCCTCATGGCTCGCGTTGTTTCACCGGAAGTTTCAGCGTTTTATCAGCAGTTACACCAACAGCAGGGCTGCAAGTTGTTACTCAATACCGGGGTAACTGGGTTGACCATTCATTCTACAGGGGCGGTTACCGGTGTTGAAGTCAATGATAGTGAGGTTCTACCGGCGGATGTTGTAGTGTTAGGCATTGGTGTTGTGGCAAACATGGCGCTGGCACAGTCTGCCGGTATTGAATGCGCGCAAGGGATTGTGACTGATCGCAGTGGTCGAACGTCTATGCCAGATATTTATGCTATCGGTGATTGTGCTGTCCAAAAACTCGAAGACGGTTCTATGTTGCGTTTGGAGTCCGTACAAAATGCCGTAGAAATGGCCAAGGCGTGCGCTGCTGCTATTACCGGTGAGGATAAACCCTTTGTTGCGGCCCCTTGGTTCTGGTCCGATCAATATCATATCAAGCTACAAATGGTCGGTTTGTCTTCAGGCTATGATCAGATCGTGCTGCGAGGTGATAAGACTACCGAAACATTTTCCTATTTTTATTTTAAAGCGGGGCGCTTATTAGCCATCGACAGTATTAATCGAGCTGCCGACCATATGGTGGGTCGCCGGTTACTGCAGGCTGCTAATTCTTTAACGCCAGAACAGGCGGCTGATACATTGTTCGATTTAAAAACGGCAATATTGTAATTCACGTGGGTGGAGTTGGTAGCGTAGAATTGCAATTAACGTTTTAAAACAATATTGCATTTTGTATACGGCTTACCTATGTTCCCTGAAACCAGGCGCCTGCTGTTGCGTCAGTGGCAGCAGGGCGACCTTGATAGCTTTGCTCAGTTAAGCGCGGATGTCGATGTCATGCGCTATCTGCCCGGTGTATTGAATCGGGAGCAAAGTGATGCCTTGGGAGCCCGAATTCAATCGTTAATTACGGAACGTGGCTGGGGTTTCTGGGCGGTGGAAATCAAAGAATTACATGCCTTTGCAGGGTTTGTCGGCCTGCATATTCCAACGGCTGATCTGCCATTTAACCCCTGTGTTGAAATCGGCTGGCGTTTGGCAAAGCCTTTTTGGGGCAACGGTTACGCGACGGAAGCTGCACACGCTGCAGCACATTTTGCTTTCACTACGTTAGCCCTTACCGAGATAGTCGCATTTACCACCGTCGCTAATTATCCATCACAACGCGTCATGGAGCGGCTGGGCATGCAGCGCGACCCAGAGACTTTCCTGCATCCGGAGTTGCCGGCTGATTCCCCATTAAGCGAACATTGTTTATATCGATTGTCTGCAGATTCCTGGTCGAAACAGCACGCTTGATTGCGATTAAAAGTTTGTTTGTCTTGCTGATATCTCGATGCGAATACTGTTATCGTGTGGTTTTCGCTTGTGCTAAGCAGGCTGTTAAATTGGCGAACGTAAAATAGAGGCAAAGATGGTTAATCGATTAAATCTTATTTTTTGTAGTGCGTTGCTTTTAAGCGCTTGCACTCAGTTCCCAACATCGAATTCACCGAAGTCACACGCTGAATTAATAGTGCTGGATAGCCATATGGATATTCCACTGAATTTTGCGACGCAAGCCGCTGACCCAGCCATTGATAGTCCCATGCAGGTAGACTTTCCAAAAATGACCACTGGTGGTTTAGACGGTGGTTTTTTTATTGTATACGTGGGGCAGGGCCCGTTGACGGCTAAAGGCTATGCCGACGCTTATACACAAGCCAATACTAAATTTGATGCCATTGAACGTATGGCAGCACTTCACCCGAATCAAATAGGCCTTGCTCGCAATCCTGCGCAAGTGCATGAACTAATTACTGCAGGTAAAAAAGTGGCCATAATCGGTGTTGAAAATGCGTATCCGCTTGGTCCAAATGCTGAGCATCTACAAGAATTTGCAGCACGGGGAGTAGGGTATTTATCGTTAACACATTTTGGTCACAACCAATTTGCCGACAGCTCCGGCAGTAACGCTCTGGCCGGGAGCGCAGTAGGTTGTGGTGGGCTTTGCCCATTGGGCCGGCAGTTAATCGAATCACTTAATCGATTAGGTATTATGGTAGATGTTTCCCATAGCGCAAAAACTACAACATTACAGGCGGTTGCTGTATCTACCGCGCCTGTTATCGCTTCCCACTCTGCGCTCTATGCATTCCAACCCATCCCGCGCAATATTACGGACGAGGAAATGCTGGCTATTGCACAGCGGGGTGGCGTGGTCCAATTAGTGGCGTTCGATAGTTATCTAAAACCCGTACCAAAAGAAAAGCAAAACGAGATGGCCAGTATTCGTGAACGCTTGGGCTT
Organism: Cellvibrionaceae bacterium; assembly: GCA_050290265.1. GTDB lineage: Bacteria > Pseudomonadota > Gammaproteobacteria > Pseudomonadales > Cellvibrionaceae > JBNKFV01. The sequence goes on along the minus strand of JBNKHI010000006.1, from coordinate 37,965 downwards.
TACCAGTGCAGACAGTTTTGCAACTGCCTCTGAATCGCTGAAGTTGCAATTACGACAGTCAATCAACGCGCTGGATAGCCAATGGCCGCGCGCTAACATCAGTGATTTTGTTGACCAAATTGATTATGCGGTTGCCTTAATTGGTATAGAGCATGTGGGTATCGCGTCAGACTTTGGCGGTGGCGGTGGTGTTACCGGTTGGGACGATGCATCACAAAGCAAAGCGATTACGCAAGAATTGCGTCGCAGAGGCTATAGCTGGCCAGCTATTGCCAATATTTGGGGCGAGAACTTACTGAGGGTTTGGAGCAATGTAAAAACGGTAGCGGATACAATGTCAGCGCTTGATTAGCGCTCAGCAGCGCAAACAACGTTTATGGCTTATAGCAAAGATCTTCAATCAATTATTTTAAACGTCTTTAGAGAGGATTGGCATCAATAATGGCTACTTATCAAAATCATGAGGTAAGTTTTTGGTTTGACACGCTTGGAGAAAATATTGATTCACGGGCCTCACTTGCCAGTGATTTAGACGTTGATGTAGCAATTGTCGGCGCCGGTTTTACCGGGCTCTGGACTGCATACTATTTAATAACGCAACAACCCGAACTAAAAATTGCTGTGCTCGAAGCAGAAACCGTTGGTTTTGGTGCGTCGGGTCGTAATGGCGGTTGGCTTATGGGTGCAATGGCTGGTGACGCAAAGTATTTAAAGAGTTTGGAACCGGCAAAAAAAGATATTGCTCACCACTTGATCACTTCTATTATTGACGAAGTTCACTCCGTGTTAAAAACCGAAAATATTGACTGTGATTTTTCCAAGGGCGGGTCTGTTTTCGCAGCTGCCCGCTATACAGAGCAGTTGGATTCTCAACGGGCATTGCTTAAATATCTTTATGAATCTGGTTTTAGTCAGGAAGATTACTATTGGCTGGATGGCACTGAACTGAAACAGCACATTAACATCCGTAACGGTATGGCGGGTATTTATACGCCTCATTGCGCGGCGATAAACCCTGCGAAACTTGTTCGAGGGCTGGCGCAATGTCTGGAGCAAAAAGGAGTAGCCATTTATGAGAATACACGCGTATCTGAAATTGCCAATGGCTCTGTCTCGGTAAATACGCAAACTGCTGGCAGTAAAGAGCAATGGCAAGTCCACGCAAATGTTATTGTCCCAGCGACTGAGGGGTTTTCAGAAAATTTATTCGGGCTTAACCGTTATCTATTGCCGGTGCAGAGTTTGATTGTGGCTACAGAGCCGTTAAGTCAATCTCAGTGGGATGAAATTGGCCTGCATCAGCGGCAGACCTTTAGTGATGCATCAAGGATGGTTACCTATGGCCAGCGGTCGGCGGATAACCGTATGATATTTGGAGCCCGTGGTGGTTATTGTTATGGCGGTAAAGTTAAGGGAAACTTTTCTTTATCAGATTCCGTTTTTCGCAGTCGAGAGGAAACATTGCGTGATTTATTTCCCAGTCTTGAGTCTGTAGCTATTACGCATGGTTGGGGTGGGACTTTTGGCGTAGCTCGTGGCTTCACGCCTTTCGCGTTATACGACCCTAAAACCGGAATAGCAAGTGCTGGTGGGTATTCGGGGGACGGGGTTGGTCCCAGTAATTTATTTGGCAGAACAGTGGCTGATTTGATTTTACAAAAGACGTCGCAGCTGACCGAGATGCCTTGGGTTTTTACCCCGGCCACACATGCGCGTGCATTAAAACGTTGGGAGCCAGAGCCGAGTCGTTGGCTAACGTTTAAACTGTTATCGACTGTTTTTTCTTGGGAAGAAAAACTGTATCTAAACGCAAAGACACCCGTTTGGCAAAAAAAATGTATAGGTAATGTGTGTGACAAGTTGTCTTTATTGATGCCGTAGTTGTGAATGCCGTTTCTAGCCTTATTGCTTATGAAGAGTTGGTAATACTGACATTTTTATTTCTCCGCATGCCAAAAAATAAAAAGTAGCCACAGCGGTAGCGCAATTTGACGCCACCGCTCTGTGTTTTCAGTTATGATCCTTGCAGACGAAATACCCTTTTCATCCATTGCTTAATATCTTCCACGAGTAGAACTAGGCAGGGCACAAAAAACAGTACGATAAATGTCGAAAAGAGTATGCCCGTTGCTAAGGAAATAACCATGGGAATTAAGAATCTGGCCTGCATACTGGTTTCCAGTAACATCGGTAGTAATCCTAAACTGGTACTCAAGGTTGTCAGTAGAATAGGGCGGAATCGCCGTTTTACAGCGAGTATTGCGGATTCAGACAGGCTTTTACCTTTTTCCAAGTGACTATTCAAATAATCTACTAGAACCAGGCTGTCGTTAACCACGACACCGGTTAATGCGACAACACCAAACATAGAAACAAAGGTGAGGTCGTAACCTAAAAAGAAATGCCCGAGTATTGCTCCTGCAACGCCAAACGGAATAGCTGACATGATAATAAATGGTTGAATGTAGCTACGCAGTTGGGCACCTAATAAGACATAGATTAACAACAGCGCAATCAACATGTTTCGAGAAAGGCTTGCCAGGTCTTCCCGTTGATCGCGGCTTTCGCCCTCAAAACTATAATTCAAACTGTGGTATCGATCCTGTAGTTCTGGTAACAGTTTACCTTGTATCACTTTCATTACTGCATTGGGCGTGGTTACTGATGAGTCTACGTCGGCACTTACACTGACAATTCGGCGGCCATTCACTGTTGAGATTTGTGAGTACCCTTGCTGCTCAATAATTGTTGCAACGGTTTTCAGTGGCACCTGTCGTCCATCCGGCAGCCGTATACGCGCTTCATTCAAGGTTGCCAGGTTTTCTCTCTGTTGTTTCGGGTAACGAACGTAGACAACCATTTCAGAACGGCCCCGTTGAAACCGTTTGGCTTCCAAACCGTAAAAAGCTGACCGTAGTTGACTGCCCAGTTGCGCAGGTGTTAGACCAACGGCCAGTCCTTGCTCATTGAGCTTGAATACATATTCAGTTTTACCTGGTTCGAAAGTGTCCGTAACTTCTTTGGTACCTTTTATCGTTTTTATTGCTTCTTTTAAGGATTCCGCAGCGGCATTCAGCTCGGCTTCGTCAGGGTGAGATAATTCAATTTCTATATCAGCTTCTTCGCCAAGAAGAGAACTTTGGAATTCCAGTTTTTTAATATTAGGTATGTTGCCGATACGGTTACGTATTTTGGTTTCAATTTCAGACGAAGATAAATCGCGAAAATCTGAAGGCACCAGCTGTATCCTGATTTGGCCAATATGGCTGGATGCTTGTGTGGACCCGCCACCTAAGGGGGACGAACCTGATAATGACTGGCCGATAGTGACAGAGATGCTTTCAAAGGCACTATGGTCACTGTTGCTATCCAACTCTTTGCGCACGGCCAACGCATCTTTCTCGATGGCCAGTACAGTATTTTTTGTCACGTCAAAAGGCGTGCCCAGAGGCATTTCAACATTGATGGTGATTCGGTCGCCCTCAATGTTGGGAAAAAATATGAACCGCACAACACCGGATGTGAGCAAGCTCATGGTAATAATGAGTACGGCCAGAAAACCTGCCATAGTGGCGTAGCGCCAGCGCAGTGCGAATGCAATGGCAGGGCCCAACTTGTTTTCGATAAAATAATTGAGCTTATACGCGAACTTGTCACGTAAGTCAGCCATGATGCCTTTGCTCCAGGTTCCCGGATAGGCTAGGTGTGATGGCAAAATAAAATAGGCTTCTAGCAATGAAACCAACAAAATAGAGATCACCACAATCGGGATAATGCCGATGATTTGCCCCAGCGTGCCCGTACTGAAAATGAGCGGGGCAAAGGCTGCCATCGTAGTCGCCACGCCAATAGTTACCGGTGCAATTACAGCGGTAACGCCATGTTTAACTGCATCGGGGTCGCCTGGGTTTTTACTTTGGGCTTCGAAAATACTTTCGCTGGTAACGATACCGTCGTCCACAACGATACCGAGTACCACGATGAGGGCGAACAACGAAATCATGTTTAGGCTGTAACCCATAAATTGCAGGATCATTAGTCCACCTAAAAATGATATCGGGATAGCCGCGCTGGTCCAAAACGCTAATTTAAGATCAAGGAACAGTAACAATATTAGGAATACCAGCATAAAACCGATAACACCGTTACGTAGCATTAGACTAATGCGATCTTTCAATACACGGGTTTCGTCTTGTTGTATTGACAGATTCAGGCCGCTGGGGAGTTCAACTGTGTCCAGGTAACTGTGCAAATTTTTGGCGACGGTGAGTGTGTCGCTGGTACTGCTGCGCTTAACATCAATGAGTGCAGCGGGTTCATTATTGAACCTACTGATCAGATTGATATCTTTAAATCCATCGATGACGGTAGCAATATCTTTCAGGCGCAGTGCAGATCCATCTTCTAGCGTGCGTATGACGATGTTGCCAAATTCTTCGCCGGTATAACGTTTTTCCTGTACGCGCAGTAAGATCTCACCTTGCTGGGATTCAATGGTTCCTGCGGGCACATCGGTGGAAAAATTGCGAATTGCAGTCGCTATATCATCAAATGATAAATTGTATTGTTGCAGTGCTGATTCGGTAATCTCAACTGAAATTTCGTAGTCTTTAATGCCGCTCAGGTTGGTAACCGCTACTCCAGAGATCTGGCGGATTTCATCTTCAATGGTTTCCGCCCAGTATTTCAGGGTGAAATCATTAACATTGCCATGGATCGCTAATGTCATCACATTGGGTGTTACCCGCGCTTTCTTAATGATCGGCCGTTCCGCATTTTCCGGTGGAAAATCAATCAAGCTATTAACCGCAGTTTCTACATCATTATAAACATCATCGGCATTGGCGAAGTCGAGTAATTCCACATTGATAATACCGGCACCTTCGGACGCAATTGAAGAGACACGTTTGACACCTTCGATGCCTACCAGGTCTTCTTCGACACGACGAGTGATGGCATCAGCGACTTCGTAGGGTGTGGCGCCTGGGTAGACGACGCTTACGGTAATAAGTCTTGGATCAATAGATGGGAAAGTTTCCGTGCGCATGGCCTTTACGCCGAGGATACCGCCAATGATAAAGAGCATCATTAAAATATTGGCGGCGACATGGTTATGGATAAACCAATTAATTAGGCCTCCACGAGAGTCGGTTTGATTAGTCATTACCGGCCTCTGCGTCACTGTTATAATCACTATTGCCCGCAACAGATACTTGCATGCCCGATGAGCCACCGGCTACCCGGCTGGTCACTACCGCAATGGGCGCATTTTTTCCTTTTACAGCTATGTGATTTGTGCCGGTATAAATCACCTCAGGTTGCCAGCGCTCCAAGATATTGTTTCGCACAATCCAGACAATACCTTGTGACTGCATAGCCGAGAGGGGGAGGAGCATAACGTTGTCGATCTTTTGGCCTTTGACTTCGATATCCGTAAATACTCCCGGTAACAGATCTGCAGACATGTCATCAATGCCGAAGCTAATAGTCGCAAAGCGTGTGCTCGTATCCAGTGCTGCTGCCTGGCGTTTTAAGGTGCCTTTGTAGTGAAATGTTTGACCAAGATATTTGCCAGAAAATGTGATGTCGGGTTCTGTTGCAGCCAGTAGCCATTCAAGGTGGTTGCTTTCCAGCGAGGCTTTAACTTCGAGCGAAGCAATATCAAATACCTCCCCGTATGACTGGCCTGCCTTGATGTATTGGCCCTTAGCGATGTCACTGCTAAGTACTCGTCCATTGAACGGTAGCGCAAAATGGGTACGTTCCAGGTTAAGTTGTGCGGTTTTTAGTTGTGAGATGGCGGCCATTAAGTTTGCTTTGGCCTGTTTGAGCTGCGGTTCTTTCGCTACCAGTGCGGGAATGGGTTTGTTGCCATGGACTTGTTTCCAGTCGGCACTTGCGGCATTCACTTCGGCTTGAGAGAGTTCGAGCGCAGCTTGCAGGCGTTCGACGTCGGCTTGTCGTTGAGCAACGGCTTGCTGGTAGTCTCGAGGATCAATTTGAAATAACGTTTCGCCAGCGGAAAAGGCACCGCCAGTGAAAAATGCATCGTGAACCGCCACAACTCGGCCAGTGGCCTCGGGTACAATCTTGATAATGCTTCTGGCTTCAACAACGCCACTGATATTGAAGGTTAAACGGTGACTGCCGGGCTGAATGGTAGCGGTTTCTACCACTAATATTCGGTCTGCGGATTCATTCTTACCTGGTGGTTCATAGGTCGTTTGCAATAGTTTTGATACAGCGAAGGCACCCAAAATAAAACAAATCACTAGAATAAGCTGGATATTACCCTTTTTTTTCTCAGGGTCCATTTTCTACCTCATAGATACAGGTTAGCGGCACGTTTGCGTCATCGGAGCAGGGCATCTTACTCTTTACCGGAAGACGTTATAAGAGTATGCGTCACCCTTTAGTTGCGTCGTACTTTATGCGTCACTGGGTTTTGGCTGAGTTAAGGTTCCCGTTATTTCACAGTTACGGCAGAGAGAATATGTTCTTGTTTTTTACGGCGCTAATGTTTATGTTGATCAATATGATTATTTGTATGACGTCTGATTATATGGTGGGCCGAATCAAGGGGGAGTAAATGAGTGTACCAAAGGGTGAGTTACTACGTGTCTTGGGAACTAAGGATGTGTTAGCGCTGGGGTTTGGCGCAATGATCGGTTGGGGCTGGATAGTACTTGCCGGAGGCTGGGTTCAATCTGCGGGCGCCCTGGGTGCTATTGCGGCGTTTGCGCTGGGTGGCGTAGCCATTATATTAATTGGCTTGGTTTATGCCGAGCTCGCATCCGCAATGCCACAGGTGGGTGGCGAGCATGTATACAGTTTTCGCGCCCTGGGAGCTGTTGGTTCCTTTGTCTGCACGTGGGCTATTATTCTCGGCTATGCCTCCGTTGTTGCCTTTGAGGCTGTTGCACTACCCACGGTTGTTGAGCACTTGTTTCCGAATTATAAAGTTGGGTATTTGTGGTCTGTGGCAGGATGGGATGTTTATGCCAGTTGGGTAGCTGTCGGCGCTGGTGGGGCAGTTGCAATGACTGTCATTAATTATTTCGGTATTAGCACTGCTGCTCTATTACAAAAAGTGGTTACAGTATTGATTTTAGCCGTTGGATTAATGTTCTTTACTGGGGCGTTATTCGAAGGATCGTTCCAGACTATGGAGCCTCTATTCGTTGACGGTGCAAAAGGTGTCCTGGCTGTCCTAATTATGGTGCCGTTTATGTTTGTAGGCTTCGATGTTATCCCCCAAGCTGCTGAAGAAATCAATTTACCGTTTAAACTGATTGGTAAACTAATTGTTGTTTCCGTAGCCATGGCAGTAGCCTGGTATATCATGATTATTTTCGGTTTATCATTAGCCCTCCCTCAATCTCAGCTAGGCAATAGTAGTTTGGCCGTGCCTGATGCGATGGATGTTATTTTTGGTGGCGTATGGGCTGGTAAGCTTATGGTAATGGCCGGTGTGGCCGGGATTATTACCAGCTGGAATGCTTTTTTAGTTGGTGGAAGTCGTGCGATTTATGCGTTGGCTCATGCCAGGATGTTGCCACTTTTTCTGGCAAAACTACACCCAAAATACAATACGCCCACTAACGCAATTTTGTTACTTGGTGGTCTTTCAATGCTGGCGCCTCTCGCTGGTCGAAAAAGTATGGTGTGGTTGGTTGACGCCGGAGGCTTGGGTATCGTGATTGCTTATGCAATGGTTGCTTTATCCTTTTTGGTTCTACGTAAGCGTGAGCCAGATTTAGTGCGCCCGTATCGGTTGCCCTGGGGCAAACTGGTTGGCGGTTTCGCTTTGCTGTTTTCCGTTATGCTGGGCTTTATGTATATGCCGGGTAGCCCATCTGCTTTGCTGTGGCCGCATGAGTGGGCGATTTTTTTAGGCTGGATGCTTACCGGTGTAGTACTTTACAGCTTTGCCCGCTATCGCTACGGTGCTGAGAGTACTGAAAAAATTATGCGAGAAGAAATGCAAGAATCGTAATTTGGTGTCATGCGGGCAGGGGTGTTGTGCAGCGTGAAGTGATTGCTGGATCTGCACAACACTATTAAAAGTAGAAGAAGAGAATGTAATCAATATTTATTCTGTCATGTATTGATTAAAAGATCGCTTTATTAAAAAGCTGTTTTGTAAACATCGATTTAGCTGTTGCAAACAAATAGGTTGCGTTGAGAAATGCTGAAAAGCGTCAACGTTACCTAACATACTTAAGTTGGTTTATTGTCTTTTGTAATGTTGTGCATTTCTAAAACGCAATCTACAAATGACAAGACTTTTGCCATGTGGTGGTGACTTTCCGGATAAAGAATATAGAGCGGTAAATCGACCGTGACATGTTCCTCCAGCAAGGACACGAGTGTGCCAGAAGCTAAATCCTCATCAACCAGGTAGCTTGGCAGGTAGGCTATACCAAGTCCGGCTAGTGCACCTTCGCGTGCGACTCGGCCACTATTGGTTTTCAGCGTATTGCCATTAACATTGATGATGTTCTTCGGGCCTAAAATCCAGCTCGCAACTTTACCCTGGTGCTCTTCTTGGATGCAGTTGTGTTTGAGCAAGTCTTCGGGGGTTAATGGTGTGCCGTGTGCCTGAAGGTATTCTGGTGAAGCACAAATAATCTTCTTAAAAGTGTGCACTCTCACCTTTTTAAAAGTGGGGTCATAGGCTTCGCCCACCCAAAAGGCCAGATGGAACCCTTCCGGTAACAAATCTACCTCATGATCTGCAAGTGTTAATTCAACTGAAACTTGCTCATATTTTTTTATATAGCGCGGAATAGCCTCTTTGGTTTTGAGCAAGGTAAAAGCCAGCGGTGCGGTGATCCTGAGTGCGCCTCTAGGCTCAGTGATGATACCTTCAATGAGGAGGTTGGCTTCCTCCATTGAATTAATAATGTTGGAGCAGCACTCGTATAACTCTTTGCCTTGTTGTGTCAGTGATACTTGCCGGGTTGTTCGGTGTAGTAACTTAAAACCAATGCGCTCTTCCAGGTTGGAAATGTGTCTGCTGACTGCCGCTTTCGAGCATACTAGTTCCTCGGCAGCCTTGGTTAGATTGCCTTTATCTACCACAGTTGCGAAGACAACCAGTGCTGGAAGATTGTGTAAATAAACGTTATTGCGCATAACCTGTAATTCACCTGTGATGTGGATCGAATAAATCTTAATTATTTTTTGATTGTTGCAATATTAGCACTGATGGAAAGAAAAATGACATTATTGTGCTGGAGTATAGGTGGCAAGTACTGCCTATATTTTTGATTCACGGTAGAACCGTTTATGTGAGTGCGAAAACAGCGTTGCTCAGGGTGTGCAAGATTTTCGTCTATAAGCTCTTAGGGTGCCCATGCCCCATACCTTCAGGCTAACGCTGTCTATATTAAAGACAGTCTTGTACAACATGCGGCGGACCAGTATTGATTTATTCGCTTATCTTTATGTTGTTTTGGCTGGCTGTATCCTCTGATACAGGGTTATTTCTCTGAAGTTTGGAACTAAAGGCTGCTAATCGCGCCATGTTGCACATGTCGCTATTGATAATGAATTGAAATAAAGAGAGAGAATTTCACTGTCATTTTGCCCTAATGTAGTGCGTCTTTCATATGGGAAAAGGTACTGAGTAACCGATTTTCTAGCGGATTTAGCCTCCAATGTCCCCGGTTACTGGGCGCTCGACTGGATAAACAATCGCTACAGATTAGTTAATTGGCCTTTATTGACCCTCGCTTTACTTAGTCTTGCGTATTAACAGTGGGCGTGTGCGGCTATTTGAGTGCCATCTATTTGTCCTGAAAAAGCATTGAATCCAGTCGTGATCCAAAATGATGCTTTGAGTGCTGCATTTTCATCGTTGCAGATATTGAACAGTTCGTTTGTTTATTAGCTGTTGTTCGCGGGAACTCTTCAAACGTACTATTTTTTTGCCATCACGTTAAAGCAAAATAAAACCGGTGTGCTTTTGTCCTTTAGGACGAAGGTGGGCAAAGCCGGAATAATTTTTATTACATAGTAGTCACTGTTTGATAAAAACATCTGGGGATGAGATTTATGTTTAAGAAAAATAAATTGTGTTTGCTAACAAGTTTCGCTATCGCCTCTTTTTCAGGCTCATTGGCGGCTGAGGTCTTTGAAGAGATCGTGGTCACTGCGCAGAAAAAAGAAGAAAGCGCACAAGATATCAGTGTTTCCGTAACGGCTTTTTCCGGTGATCAGTTAAAAGCGCTCGGGTTGAATGACACTACTGAAATTACGCAACAAGTGCCCGGTTTACAGGTTAACGCTTGGTCGCCAAACGTTACAATATTTAACCTGCGTGGCATTTCACAGAACAATTTCCAAGACAATCTGGAAGCGCCGGTCGCCGTTTACATGGACGATGCCTATATGGGCAGCCTGAACGGTATCAGTGGCCAATTATTTGATATAAAGCGCACAGAAATATTACGCGGTCCACAGGGCACACTGTTTGGGCGAAATGCGACAGGAGGCCTCGTTCACTACATCAGCCAGGGCGCTGATAGCGATGAATTGAATGGCTATGTTGAAGTCGGTGCGGCTTCTTATAATCGTCGCAGCGTAGAAATGGCTGTAGGCGGTGGTTTGGCTGACAATGTTCGTGGGCGTCTTGCTGCACGCTGGGAAGAGGCGGATGGTTATATCGAAGGGCTTATACCCGGTGCATCTGATATTGGTGGTGCAGATGGTTATGCGATTCGCGGTAACTTGCAAGTCGATTTTTCTGATAAGTTGATGGGCGATTTTTGGCTCAAGTATTCAGAAGACAACAAAGTGCCTACCGGTGGTTATGCCTTTGAAAATTGTCCGTTTGCGAGCAATGGGGTTGATTGTTTGGTTGACCAGTATGGCCGTTCTTTGAAAGAGCCTGGTACCGCAGCGGGTGATGTACACAAGCACCTGGGTAATATTGCCGGTTACCTTGATCGAGACGTTACTATCGCGCAAGCCAAGTTTAATTATGATTTGAGCGATGATGTCGAGATGGTCTCGATTACTAATTACACCGCATTGGATAAAGATTATCTGGAAGATGGTGACGCATTGCCTGACGACATTGTTATTCTACAAACGACAGCGGAATATCGTCAATGGTCGCAAGAACTCCGCTTCTCAGGTAGTTCTGACAATATGCGTTGGCAGGCTGGTGGGTTTTATCTCGACATCGGTATTGACGAATTTTCACCGATTGCGGGTGCCCCAGCTTTATACGGTATTTTGGTGACAGATCGTGCTCCGGGTGCTGACTTAACCGGTTTGGGCACTGGCTATCCGGGAGATGCTTTTGCTGGAGCCACTACGTTGCACAACTGGAAACTGGACTCAACCAATTGGTCCGTGTTTGGGCAATTTGAGTTTGACCTAACCGACGATTTAATGCTGACAACAGGTCTTCGCTGGTCACAAGATGACAAAGATATGGACTTCGTATTAGCTTACGCGGATGATTACAATCCTACGCCTATTGTTGTCGATACCGATGAAGAGTTTGATGCGCAAGTGCCTAACGCGACAACGGTTGATTACGGTGATTGGGCTGGGCGTATAGCGCTGGATTACCATGCGTCTGACGATTTGCTAATTTTTGGATCGATTAATCGTGGTATTAAAGGTGGTAACTTCACCGCGTCGATTGGCGACAACATTACAGCTGCAAACTTTCAGCATGGGGAAGAAGTCTTATATTCCTATGAGGTAGGTTTTAAAGCAGACCTGCCCGATTCTGCAATGCGTATCAATGGTACCGCTTTCTATTATGACTACAATGACTATCAAGCCTTCTCTTTGGCAGGTGGTGCGCCGTTAGTCGAAAATAGCGATGCGTCAGTTTATGGTGGTGAGCTGGAATTGGTGTGGATGCCCGGCAACAATTGGGACTTCAATTTCGGTCTTTCTTATCTCGAAACAGAAGTTGATCAAGTCACTGGTCCAGGGGTATTCGGTGTTCCGTCGGACCCTATTTTAAATGCCGAAATGCCGAACGCTCCAAAGTTTAGCTTCAATTACTTGGCGCGTTACAATTGGGATGTGAGTGGTGGCAATGTTGCTGCGCAGCTCGATGGCGTTTGGAATGATGATCAGTATCTTGAGTTGACCAACGGGCCGGGCACTATCCAAAAAGCCTACAATGTTACTAATGCTCGACTTTCGTTTACCAGCGCAGATGAAAAGTATTCAGTAGCTGCCTTTGTTAAAAACGTTTTTGATGAAGAATATAAAGCTTATACCTTGGATCTGGGTAGCTTGGGTGTCACTTCCTACTATGCACCTCCTGTGACCTACGGAGCTAGCTTTAAGTACAACTGGTAACTACTTGACTTAACACTTCTCTGTTACAGGTACACGACTGCTGCTATTAGTGGCAGTCGTGTTGTTGTATTACCTCCTGATTTTTCCTTCCTTTTGCTACTTCCATAGTGTGATAACTCCTATTTGGCTATGACGTTTTTCGCCGTATGTCACTGTTGATCGGGGGAGTGTGGGCGGCTAGCGTAAAATACACATACTTTGATTGTTGCATTTTTGTAATAAACAGTCTGCTTATTGTGGCTTGTTCCTTTAACCTATATTGGTAGTCTAGGCACTTATATGGCAGATAGAGCCCATAATGGATAGCCTTGTGTGACTTAAGTGTTCCTCTTGGGTAACAAAATAATATTCAACTCATTCAAAAGTAGATTTCAATGACGAATAAGACATTAGTTATTCACGATCACGACAGCTCTAGAGCGCTGATTGCTGCAACGATATTGGGTACGGTTGGGGCTTCTACAATATTGCTGATGCCTGGTCTGCTGGGTGTCATTGTCACCGCGCTAGGGTTAACTGAGAGTCAGTTAGGTTTTGTAGCATCGGTTGACATTTTTACCTTTGCTATCGCCACAGGGTTGTCAGCCCTGGTTATCGGTAGAATGAACTGGCGAATTCTAGCCCTGATAGGCTTAGTTATTTTAGGCATTGGCAATCTGTTCTCTCTGCTTGCAGATAACTATTCAGCCATGCTGGTGTCCAGGGTTATAGCCGGTACCGGAGAGGGGATTGCCGTAGCTGTTTCGTTTGCGGCACTGGGCGCTACCAGTAAGCCGGATCGTTCCTTTGCTATCTATCTTGTTTTTGCACTTATATTTTCTGCAATTGCGCTTTATCTATTTCCTTATCTCGTATCTGGGCTAGGCCATCAGTCTGTTTTTATATTTTTAATCGCATTGTGCGTTGTCAATATTTTGTTTCTGCCTTGGTTGGTTTCTCAGTCTATTGTTAGAGAGGTTGCTCCTGGTAAAGAAGTGCCGCTTCCTTACTTGTTGGCAGGAATAGGTTTGGCAATGGTTGTCCTGTTTTTTATCGCCCAGGGGGCGGTGTGGTCTTACCTAGAACGCATTGGTATGAACGGTGGAATATCGGCTAGTACTGTTGGCGGTGCTTTAGCGCTTTCTGCTTTAGCTGGCGTACTGGGCGCCGGGTTGGCCACTTTATTGGGTGATCGATTTGGCAGGCTTTTACCGATTACTTTTGGCTTGATACTGCAAGCAATTAGTATGATTTTGCTGACCATGGAACTGTCGGTTACGCTTTTCTACGTGGCCGTAATGGCTTTCAACTTTAGCTGGAATCTTTGTCAGCCCTATTTTTCTGGCATTATGGCCGAGCTTGATCCAGAGGGCAGGATCGTTGTGCTAATGGGATCTCTACAAACTGTAGGTGTTGCCGCTGGCCCATTCCTGGCTGCATTAATTATCTCACCTGGACATCTTGAGTCTATCTCCTACCTTGGTATCGCTTGTCTGGCAGGCACTTTTGTTCTTACTTATCTGCTATTGAATTTATGGAAAGCTAAGCAAGCGCAATTGCAGCCAGCGTTCTAAGACATTGCACCCCCGCTATGCGTTATGTCGATGCTGGGCGGGGGCGATTAGTACTACGCGGTATGTACTATTACCGAAATAATTTGGGGAAAATTTATGCCATCGATTGAGTTGTTAGGTTACACCAATAGCCAACGAGAAACGTTAGAAAAAGATTTGCGTGATGACCTTGGCGATTTACCGTTCTGTCATGAAATTGTCTTTGTGTACTATTCATCGGAAGTTTTTGGGTTCAAGGGGGATCAGCAGCAGTATTTACGTGTCAGCACGCGTAACCAGCAAAAGGCTGATGTGCTTTTGGAACGACTTAAAAAATACGCCGATGTCGAGTTCTTAAAAACTCAGGATATTGTGTTTAAAGACGAGTAGTGCTTGTAGTTTTCGATTTTTTCTCGCACTAAACGATGCTTTTAATGAGATAGGTTGAGTTATAGACGTAATGAAAGCAAATATTAGTGTAAGAGACCTTGTTATCACCTATGGCCTGTTTAGCCTCGTTGTTTTGATCGCGGCAACGAATTATATATTTTGTAAATGGGCTCTGGAAGTTATAACGCCGTATGCCTTGATGAGTGTACGTTATTTATTGGCAGCAGGTTTATTGGTTTTTCTGGTTCTTCCACGTAAAAAGCACTTTACAAAATCCCTGGCATTAACAGGTGGGGCTTTGGGCTTGGTGTTAAGTTTTGCTGTGATTACCTGGCAATTTGGTATAGCCGAGTCTGACCACATTGGGCCGGCGGCATTTATCGTCAGCCTGGATGGACTGATGGTGCCTCTGTTTGCAGCGTTAATTTTTCGAGATGTATTAACGCCCAATGTATTGTTGGCGTTGCCACTCGGCCTGCTCGGTTTGGGCCTGCTAAATTATAAGCAGGGGATGTCTGTAAGCATTTCTGACGTTTGGTTTTTTATTTGTGCTTTTGGTTTCTCAGCACATATTTTGTTAACTCACAGGTTTGCACAGCGGTTTGATTCCATTTGTTTCGTCTGGGTGCAATTGGCAACGGTGTCGGTCGTCACGACAATATTCGCACTGATATTCGAGGCGGACACAATAACGTTGTCCAGCCTGTATCAGGTGCGATACGAGTTGTTATACCTGGCTGTTGTTGCTACCGCTATTAGGTTTGTGTTCCAGAACTATGCTCAGGGCCGCGTGAGTGCTTCCGGTGCAGGGTTTCTTTTCATTACGGAACCTGTGTTGGTTGCCATATTGGCTTGGATTGTACTGTCCGAAACCTTTTCTCAGATGCAGATTCTGGGAAGTGCCTTTATTTTTATTGCTGTGATTTTGGCAAGAATGAGTTATCCATTTAATTGGTTTGCTATGCGAAGCCGGCTGCGGGGTTTGTTTCGTGTGTAATGAAAAAACTAATAACTACCAGTTGGGAGAGTGTGTTTGTGAAAACGATAGATCCACGTGAATTCCGGAACGCTTTGGGGCAATTTGCAACCGGCGTCACGGTAATAACCACCCGAGATACAGACGGCCACTATGTGGGCGTAACCGCTAGTTCATTCAATACGGTGTCGTTGGATCCGCCGTTGGTACTTTGGTCAATAGATAAATCCTCTGCGAGTTTGGATGCCTTTTCCAAGCATGGGTATTTTGCTGTCCATGTTCTAGCGGCTGGTCAAGAGCACCTATCCAATAATTTCGCCCGTCGTGGTGAAGATAAGTTTGCCAATATTGAGTGCACCTTGGGCCAAGGCGAAGTGCCGTTGTTACCAGAGTGTGCCGCTTGTTTTCAATGTAAGCTGGCCTATGAATATGATGGCGGTGATCATGTGATTCTGGTTGGTGAAGTCTTGGAGTACCAGGCATTTGATGCTAAGCCCTTGATATTCCATGGTGGTCGCTATGCGAGAGCGAAAGAATGCCTGGATCAGGTTAAGGATATTAAGTCTGTACTTGATTTCAGTAGTGGAGCTTTTAGTTCAGACTTTATGGGGTATCTCGTATCGAGAGCCCATTACCAATTACATTTGCCGCTACTGCATGAGCTGAAGAAAATTGGTTTAAAAGAGGTTCACTATTTTGTTCTTTCTGTCTTGTGCGTCAAAAAGCAAATGGCATTAAGCGATGTTATCGAATTTTTAGCGCATACAGGTTGTGTTCCTGATATGGATGATTGTTTGGAGATGGAACAGTTAGGCCTGCTTAATATCATTGATAAAGCTACTGGCGAAATAGCGGTTACCGAAAAAGGCAAGTCGATTTACGTTAAGCTGTTAAGTGCCGATATGATCAAGCAGGAACAGGCACTGGCTGACTTCACGCCAGAAGAGCTAACAGAATTTATTGGCTATATGCGTCGTATTATCGACAAGACTGACCCTGGTGTTCCTGACCTTTGGGCATAGTTTTTCATCTGCTTCAGTAGGGCGATAATTCTCCTCTTCGTTAGAGTGTTGTTGTTGCCGGACATAAGCATAGTTGTTTATGTCCGGTTTTTTATGCTCTGTAGAAAAGTTCGAATAAGTATAGATGCAATGTACAGAAGCAAGACTGATCGCTGAGTAAGAGATATTTAAGAGGCATAAAAAAACCACCTTATAAAAAGGTGGTTTTTCGAGTTTTCCAATAGAGTCCGGTGTTGCACTCGCTAGGCAAGTGTTTGACGGGACTTATATATCGATAGTTTGGTTCTCTAAACCAAACATCATGCCGCCATGGTTCTCGGCGTAGGGGAAGGGATTGTTCGCGGTATGACCACGGGCCATGTGCAGGTCTAAAAATGCTTGCTGAACGACACCGCCATAGAGTGCTTTTGCGCCGCTAAACATCATCAGTTTATCGATAGCATTCATGCATGCGTCCACGGTAGAGGTACATGACGCCCCCAGTGCTGCTCTGCGTTCAAGTGTCCATGTGTCATTGACAGCATGTTCCATAATTTCATTGCAGTCTCGAGTATATATGAGTAGGCGCTCATCCAAGGTTCGTGCAACTTCGGAAATCATATTTTGAATGCGAGGAGTGTTCGCTAGCTTGGCGCCACCATAAGTGGAAACGCGTGACCGAGTGGAGTCAACGTACTCTTCAAGGGCACGTTTCAGTGTTCCCAGTGCAGTTGTAGAGACAGTGCGGTTGAAGATTTGTGCGAAAGGTACGTTGTAAAGAGGTGAGGTGTTAACGGCGTGACCGGGGCATTTGATATTGAACATGTCCAGGTCTTTGACCGTGCGATGTTCTGGAATAAACACGTCTTCCAGAATGACATCGTGACTCCCTGTACCTTTAAGGCCCATTACATCCCAGTTCTCGACAATTTTGTAGTCTGAACGTGGTACCAGGAAGCACAATGCTTCTGGTGCTTCACCGGGCTGTTGAGGTGGGACATTAGCCCCAAGAATAGTCCAGTCGCAATGTTGGCAGCCGCTTGAAAACATCCAGTGACCACTCATACGGTAGCCACCGTCTACTTTAGTGACTTTACCTACCGGCATGTAAGACGAACCGATACGAACATTTTGGTTGTCGCCCCATACGTCCTGAGCTGCCTGGTCGGGGTAAAGGCCCATTTGCCAATTATGAACGGCTACAACACCATAAACCCAGGCGCTGGACATGCAACCTTCTGCCAGGATTCTGGCTATATCAGCATAAACAATAGGTGGTAGTTCGTATCCACCCCATCGGGCAGGCTGTAGAACCCGGAAAAAGCCCGCTTCTTCGAAGTCCTGGATGGTTTTATCAGGTACCTTTTTGGCTGCAATACACTCTTTTTCACGCTGCCGTAAAACGGGTATCAGGTCTCGTGCTTTTTGTAGTAACTGTTCTGCTAATGCGTTTTTGTTGAGTGCCTGCTCTGCGATAGCTGTACTCATGTTGTTGACGTCTCCCGAGCTCATGGTTTGTCTTATGGAAATTAACTGGCGCTTGTCCAGTTAATGCAAACTTTTTATTAATAGATCATGCGAGACCAATATTAACAGCTGGTGTAGCGGCTGGAGTATCGACAATCTAGCAATGGATTGATACGAATTTGGAACAATGTTGCCGCTCATTGAGCCTTGGGTCGATGGGTTTTAGGGTGATAGCTGCAGCGATTTATCCAGTGTTAACGCTCAGATCTTTGAGGTTTTACTGCTGCGGTGGCTCCAGTCTGTGATTGTTTCTAAATCTGCAACAGTCTGTAAAGAAATAGACCGTAGAGGTTTGGCGCTAGCACTTTTTATAATCCCCCCAACGTTGGCGCTTTGCGAAAGGGCTCTGTGGCTATCTACTGTAGCTCTTAAGGTACTGTTTTACTCGCAATGCGCAAATATTTTATCTAATCAGGAGAGAGTACGTTGAAGCCCATTAGTGAAAATGTAGCAAATTTTCTCAGCCAGCCAGTCAAGATGATTATCAATGGCGAAGCTGTAGATTCTGTAACCGGCAAAACTTACGAAACTCGCAATCCGGCCACTGGCGAGCTGTTAACCACTGTGCCAATGTCTAATGAAGTGGACGTAGATAATGCTGTCAAAGCTGCGCGCGCTGCACTTGAGAACCCAGCGTGGAAAGATCTGACGGCCATGGATCGTACAAATCTTATGCTCAGATTGGCTGATTTGATTGAACAAAATGCCGATGACTTGGCTTTGCTGGAGTGCTTGGATAACGGCAAGCCCGTCAGTCTCACCCGCTGGGTGGAAATTGAAGGCACTATCAAGACCTTTCGTTATTTTGCTGGTTGGATAACTAAGTTTGGTGGCGAGACTGTACCTGTGTCACCGCGTGGTGGAGCCAAAATACTCAATTACAGCATCAAGCAGCCTGTCGGTGTCTGTGGCTTAATCGTGCCGTGGAATTACCCAATGTCGATGGCTGCCTGGAAAGTTGCACCCGCTGTAGCAGCAGGTTGCGCTGTTATCCTTAAGCCTGCGGATCCTACTCCGTTAACTGGTATTCGGTTAGCTGAGTTAGCGCTAGAAGCTGGTTTTCCGCCGGGTGTTATCAATGTGGTTACTGGTGACGGCAGTGTTGGTGCCGCCCTGGTTGACCATAATGATGTTGATAAAATTGCCTTCACGGGTTCTACCGAGACCGGTAAAAAGATTGTCCGTGCCAGTACCGGCAACCTGAAAAAAGTCTCTCTCGAGTTAGGCGGTAAGTCTCCTCATATTATTTGTGCCGATGCTGATTTGGAAGCTGCTGTAAATGGGGCGTTAAATGGCATTTTCTTTAACTCAGGACAAACCTGTACTGCAGGCTCGCGTCTTTATGTTCACAACGACTGCTATGATGAATTTGTAGATCGCCTGGTGGCAAAATCTAAGGCATTGAAAGTGGGTAATGGCTTGGATGGTTCAGTCAATATGGGCCCGTTAATCAATGCGGCGCAATACAACCGGGTAAAAGAGTACATTGAAATTGGACAAGCCGAAGGTGCAGTACTTGCTACTGGTGGTGTACGTCCGAGTTCGATAGAAGGCGATCTGGAAGAGGGATTTTTCCTTGAGCCGACGGTTTTCACGGAAGTTCGTGAAGACATGCGAATTGTAAAAGAAGAAATTTTTGGCCCTGTTGTTACAGTTTCGCGCTGGAGTGATCAAGACGAGCTCGTGAAAATGGCCAACGATAGTGACTATGGTCTCGGTGCTGGCATCTGGACATCCAATATAACCATGGCCCACCAGCTGGCAGATAGAATTCAAGCGGGTAGTGTTTGGATTAATTGCTACAACCTGGTTGATCCTTCTGCTGCCTTTGGCGGTTATAAGCAATCAGGTTGGGGCCGCGAGATGGGCCGCTACGCTATGGAAATGTACAGCGAAACAAAAAGTGTTTGGGTCAATATTACCTAAAAAATACCTAATTTTGTAAGACGATTGGAGAAAATGTATGGATCTTGGGCTGCGCGGTAAAGTTGCGATTATCACTGGTGGTGGTGATGGTATTGGTAAAGCAACCGCACAAATGTTGTCTGAAGAAGGCGCACTGGTTGCCATCTGTTCACGCAACCTGGAAAAGCTGCAAAACGTAGCTTCTGAGATTGAAGCGAAAACCGGTGGGAAGGTTCTACCTGTTCAGGTCGATACGACCGACTGGGAATCCGTACAAGCTGCAGTAGCTAAAACAGTGGCTGAATTTGGCACGCTTAATATTCTTATTAACTGTGCAGCAGCGCCAGGTGGCTTGGTTAAAAATGATATCGAATTAGCCGACGAAGATACCTTAATGTTTGATATCAACACTAAGTTAATGGGCTACTTCCGAATGTGTAAAGCCTGTGTCCCACATATGCGCAAGGCGGGTTGGGGTCGAATTATCAATATCGGTGGTTTAACTGCTCGTTGCACAGAAGCGCTTAGTGGTATGCGCAATACCGCCATTGTTCACATGAGTAAAACACTCTCCGATCACTTGGGTAAAAAAGGTATTACGGTTAACGTGATTCACCCGGGGGTTACTCGCACTGATCATATCCTGGCTATGTTCCAAGGCATTGCAGACGAGCGCAATGTTAGTTTGGAAGAAATCATTAAAGAAGAAGCGGAAGACCCAGCAGCACTAGGCAGAATGCTGGAAACAAGTGAGGTTGTCGACTTTATTTGTTACATCGCCTCTGAGCGTGCCAGCGGTATTACCGGTGAATCAATGGCTGTAGATGGCGGCCTCTCGCGCGCAATTTATTTGTAAGCGAGCTGATAACAGGAGCGATTATGCAAATTCCTAAAATAAAAAGAATCGGCCATTTAGTGTTATTTGTCGCCGACCCAGAGGCATCTGCAGAGTGGTATTCAAGAGTCTTGGGTATGACATTGGTGGGAAGGGCAGGCGACGGCCCATATAAAGGTGGCGTATTTATGTCGTTTGGCGATTCAGACCATGATGTTGCTTTGTTTCCCCAGGAACCTGACGCTACTAAAGGTAAAGAGTTTGAACACATCGGTTTTGAAGTTGATTGTGGTGGTGACTTAAATCGACTGAAAGTGATGTACGGGCACCTCTTAAAACACAATGTGAAAATTCATGAGATTCTAAACCACGGTGTGTCAAAGGGGATTTACTTTTTTGATCCAGATGGTCATATGCTGGAGGTTTTTTGCCAGGAAATTTTTGGCCAGGATTCTATTGCCGAACTCGCTGCCAACGAGGGTATGGCAGAACCTTATGAACTTGAGCCTACTCACGATTAGCACTGTGCTAATTCCACTTATTTTTTGATGGATAGTTAACTATGTTTGAACCTAATTTTTCCAGCTTTCATATTCGTAAATGGATGACATTTTCTGAAGAAACATTAGCGAATGAAACAGGTAAGCTTGCTGATGGTGAGCCTGTCTATAAGTATGTTATCGCTGCTGTGATCAATAACCCTGTTGCGGGTACTTTTGAGCAAGATTTAGGTGTGTTAATTGACAATTCTCCAGAGCTGGGTAAAGAGTTTGGACGCCGCATCAATGAAGTGGCTGCCGGGCGAAAAATTGAAAGTTATGGTAAATCTATTCTGGTAGGTGTTAATGGCGAGTACGAACATGGTAACGCATTTTTAACAAACCCTGCAGCTGACCCTATTCGTGTTGCGCTTGGTGGTGGCAAGTCTTGGGTGCCGTCTTCTGGAAAAATTGGTGTGCCCGGAACTGTTCTTGATATTCCGCTTGCGCACAAAGATGCCCTCTACGTACGTTCGCACTACGATACTATTTCAGTGTCGTTTAACGACGCTCCGCGCCCCAATGAACTGGTTATTGTCTGGGCATTTGCAACTCGCGGACGTTTACATGCTCGTTTAGGCGGTCTCAAGGCTGCGGATGCAAAGTGCGACAACGGTTTAACCTGAGTTAGTCATAGTTTTAATGGTGGTGAGTAAATGAGTAAGACAGACTTTGAAATTGGTCGCGAAATTCGCACAGAAGTATTGGGTGAAGAAAGAGTTCGTACTTTATTAGATGAAGCTGACGAGTTTAACTTGCCCTTGCAGGAATTAGTGACTGAATATTGTTGGGGTAGAAGCTGGGGCCGTGAGGGCCTCAGTCGTAAACAGCGAAGCTTACTTAATCTGGGAATGTTAGCTGCATTAAATCGCGCCGATGAATTTAAGTTGCACTTTAAATCCGCAATCGGGAACGGTTTGACCTTGAAAGAGCTTCGAGAAGTCATTCTGCAGATTACGATTTACTGTGGTGTTCCTGCAGGTATCGAAGCGCAGCGCCATGCGAATGCCGTGATTAATGAGTTAAAAGCTGCCGGGCAGCTTGATGACGATAGCCTGGCGAGCAGTTAATGATGCCTGAAGTCAACGTTACCGATCACTTTTTTCATGCGAATGGCTTGCGTCATCATTATTGGCGGCAAGGAGAAGGGCATCAACACACTATTGTGATGTTGCATGGAATTCGTAGTTACGCAAAAACCTGGGTGAAGACTGCGTCTTTTCTGAGTCGACATTTTAACGTGATTGCTCTGGATCTTCGGGGCCGTGGTGAAAGTGACTGGTCTAAAGATGAGGCTTACTTTTATGGCGATTATGTAGCGGACATGGCTGCGCTTATTGATCACTTGAATGTTGATAAAGTGATTTTGTTAGGGCACTCGTTGGGCGGCCAAAATGCGTTTGTCTATGCAAATCAATATCCAGAAAAAGTTGAAGCACTCATTGTTGAAGACATTGGGCCTGGATCATCCGCCTCTGGTGAAGGTGCTGCCAGAATTGTGCGTGAATTTAACAATACACCACAACAGTTTTCTTCATGGGCTGAAGCTACGCAGTTTTGGCGCAGTATCCGTCCGAAAATTTCTGATGAGTCCCTAGCGCAGCGGGTAAAAGAAACCTTACGCGAGGATGGCAACGGTAACGTTGTCTGGGCTTATGACTTTCTCGGTATCAAAAATGCGCGTTTAGCTGCTGCTGAAGATACATCCAAATTACCGGATTTGTGGCCAATCGTTGAATCACTCAGGTGTCCTACGTTGGTATTACGTGGTGGTGTTTCTGATTTTCTAAAAAGGGAAGTCCTGGAAGAAATGTCAAAGCGCAATCCGATTGTCCAGATTGGTGAAGTCAGCGGTGCGACGCATTATGTTCATGACGATAATTTTGATGAGTTTCTGAGTAAGGTTGCGAGCTTCCTTGAGCAGGTAACCCAAATGAATGTCTCAGGAGAATCAGGTGTTTAAACTTTACGGAAACTTTAAGTCAGGAAATGTTTATAAAGTGTCTTTGGCGCTTCATATGCTTAAAAAAGAGTACCAGGAAGTACAAGTAGGACTTGGACCAAATAGTTCATCGCAATCTGCGGAGTATAAAGCTATTAATCCGCTGGGGCAGATTCCAGTTTTGGAAGTTGAGAGCGGCAAGTTTATCTCTCAGTCAAATGCCATTCTATGGTACTTGGCGCAAGACAGTGACCTACTACCTGCGGACCACTATCAGCAAGCAGTGGCAATGCAGTGGATGTGTTTTGAGCAGTATGAGTTAGAGCCAAACTTGGCATGGTCACGTTGGATATGCCATCTGATGAATCAGGCAAATGAGCGCGCAGAAGATTTACAAAAATATCACGCTGGTGGTTATAGAGCTTTGAGGTTTGTCGAGCAGCAGTTAGCTAAAACAGCGTTTATTACCGGCGACAAGCTGAGTATTGCTGATATTTGCTTGTTTGCTTACATCCATAATTGCCATCAAGGGCAGTTTAGTTTAGCTGAATATCCTTTGATTACCGCTTGGTTAGAAAAAGTTAAAGCGCAGCCAAATTTTTTCCCGATGGAAAAACAGTTTGAGCAGTTTGATTACGCATAATTTTATTTTTGGAGTTTGAACTGATGCCTGCGAAGAGCGTGACAAAGTACTCTTTGATAATGCGAATTAATCATTGGGCTATTGCGGCGATTATCTTCTTTCAACTGGGGTTGGGCTGGTATATGACGCCCTATCAGGAGGGGAAGCCGGAATGGGACACCTATTATTATTTGCATAAGTCTTTTGGCGTTTTGTTTTTTATGTGGCTCATTGTTCGTGTGATCTCTCGCTGGCGTTCGCCTGCTGTGCCATTACCAGATGGTTTTTCCACTCGCGATAAATTGCTCGCAAAGTGGGGGCATGTCGGCTTGTACTTGTTAATGTTTTTAGTTCCCGTGGCGGGCTATCTCATGTCGAGTGCTTATGAATACAGCGATGGCGTTTATTTCTTTTCGTTGTTCAATGTTCCTGAAGTTTTGGAGAAAAGTGAAGCGGGTTTTAATTTCTTCAGCGAGGTGCATGAGATTTCAGCTTATACCTTATTGGTACTTGTAGTGTTACATGTTGCCGCAGCGTTTAAGCATAAGTTCTTTGACGGTAAAGAAGAGAACAACGTTTTTCCTCGAATGATGTGAAAGCTAAATTTGCAGCTTGAGAAGACTATTTTGTTCTCTCTTCATCAGGCTAGTGATGATTAAATTTTAAATTTCCAGACTCAAAAGGTGATGTTAATGGATACGACAATATTAGTGGCGACTGCAAGCCAGGGCGTAATTCGAAGTTCGGACGAGGGTAAAACCTGGCATCGGACTGGTTTGGGGCAAGCAATTGAGTTTGACGGTGTTGTGCGCACTTTGGATTATGATCGCAGTAACCCTAAAACGATTTATGCAGGTGCCGATGTCGGCTTATGTCGCAGTGACGATGCAGGCTCAACCTGGGTTCGTGTAGACTCTCCATTTAATGGAGAAACTGTTTGGAAGGTGGCGGTAGATCCAGCCAATTCCCAGCGTATATTTGTCGGCACCGGCGCGCCGTCACGTTCGGTTTTGTGGCGCACGTTGGATGCGGGTAAAACTTGGGATCGCGCTGATGTGGAGATTCCAGAATTTTGCGCTGGCGTTAATAAACCACGTTTGTTGGCGTTTGCCTTTAACCCCGCCGATGCCAATAAAGCCTGGTTTGGTTTGGAAGAGGGCGGCCTGTTCCGTACTGCTGATGGTGGTGATAATTGGGAACGAGTCGATGACCGTTTGTTATGGGAGTTTAACAGCGATATCCACGCGGTTCATGTGTTGCCCGATGCTGAGCAAACAGTTGTAGTGATATGTGTTAATGCGGTTTACGTCAGTAAAGATGGCGGCGAAACATTTACCGGCATGCTGCCCAAAACAGAGTTTGGCTTGTACTATGCGCGTGCACTGACCAGCCCGGCAGGTTCAGCAGACACGTTGTATCTGAGCGTTTCTGATGGTACCCCTGGCACGACAAGTCAAATTCTGATCAGTCGTGACGGTGCTGAAAGCTGGAAGCCAGCAACGCTTGATACACCTGCTGAATCCTGCTTTTGGGGTATTCGAGTTAATCCGGAAAACCCTGAAATGCTGGTTGCTGGAACCAAATATGGCAGTCTTTATACCAGTAGTGATAGCGGTGTGAGTTGGCAGAAACAATGGCGCTCATTTCCAGAGATTTCTGATGTGCTGTTAATTCCTGTGAAAGCAGAAATTAAAGCAGCACATAAATCCGATATTGCTTAAACTTTCCTGCTAACCCAACAGTTTACGCTGTTATGCGTGTACTGTTGGGTTTTGTTGTCTATTGCTGACAACTCTCCCTCGTTTTTGGGTTCTGCACCCTTATTTCATCTGTTTTTTATCTGTTTGCAAGAAGTTTCTCTGCGCTGGTACTGCGTAATTCTGTGGTGTTGTTTCGTAGACGTAACAATGAATCTTGATAATGGCAATTTACAGCCAGTAGCTAAGAAATTAACCTGCTTATTCGTAACAACGACAGTCAAACCGATCAGCCTACTGTCTGGCACATTTGCCCAGTGAGGCTGGCTTATATTAGGAGTATCCATGGCTCGTTCACAAGAAACTAACAAATTAGTTGCGTCGGATCAGAAAAACGTATTTCACCCATTTAGTCCTATCAACGATATTAAAGAAAATGGTAGTACCATCATGTCGAAGGGCCTCGGGCTAACGATGTGGGACTCCGATGGTAAGGAATATCTGGATGCGATGGCCGGACTCTGGTGTGCCAATGTGGGCTACGGTCGTGAAGAGATTATTTCTGCTATGACGGAGCAGTCGCGCAAGTTCTCTTACTTCCACGCGTTTAATTCAAACATTTCCGATAAGTCTATTGAGTGCGCCGAGAAAATTATGTCTTTGGCGCCAAGTAATATGTCGAAGGTTTTCTTTGGTTGTTCCGGTTCTGATGGAAATGAAACCAATCTAAAAATTATCTGGTTTTATAATAGCCTGCGGGGCAAGCCAGAGAAGAAAAAAATCTTGTCGCGTATGGGGTCTTATCATGGTTCTGGCGTTGCGTCGGGCAGTTTGTGTGGTTTGCCATCAATGCATCAGCACTTTAACCTGCCTTATGGCGATGATTTTATTCACGTTGAACG
The DNA here is from genome assembly GCA_050290265.1 of Cellvibrionaceae bacterium. Classification (GTDB taxonomy): domain Bacteria; phylum Pseudomonadota; class Gammaproteobacteria; order Pseudomonadales; family Cellvibrionaceae; genus JBNKFV01. Next base: position 11,761 of record JBNKHI010000006.1, on the reverse strand, counting down.
CCCGATGTACTATCGCGATGCCGAACCAGGAATGAGTGAACGTGAGTTCTCTAAGCATCTGGCGCAAAAGTTGGAAGAGCGCATTATTAAAGAAGGCCCTGAGACTATTGCAGCATTCTTCTGTGAGCCTTTGATGGGCGCTGGTGGCTTGATTCCGATGCCAGAAGGCTACTATGAAGAAGTACAGCCGATTCTGAAGAAGTACGATATTTTGTTGGTAGCTGATGAAGTGATTACAGGTTACGGTCGTTTGGGTACTTATTGGGGCTCTGACTCTGTAGGTATGAAACCCGACATCATGACAACTGCCAAAGGTGTAACCAGTGGTTATTTCCCGCTGTCTGCCTCGTTGATTTCGAAAGAAATCTGGGATGTGTTGGAAAATCACCCAACGGCAAACGCAGTGTTCGGACATGGTTTTACCTATAGTGCTCATCCAGTAGGTGCTGCGGCAGCGTTGGCTAATCTGGCTATCATCGAAAATGAAAATTTAGTGGGCAATGCTGGCGAAATGGGTGCTTATATGCACAAGTCATTGCACGATGCATTGGACGACCACCCTTTGGTAGGTAGTATTCGCGGTCACGGTTTGATTGGTGGTATTGAATTAGTTGCCAACAAGGAAACCAAAGAGGCGTTCCCGTTTGAAAAGCGTGTGGGCCGTCAGCTGTACCGAACGATGTTTAACGAAGGTGTCGTTTCTCGCGCATTAGCTGATACCGTAGTATTTGCTCCAGCTTTGACTATCAATAAAGAGCAGGTAGATAGAATTGTATCGGGTTTTGTTCAAGGTATTGATACTGTTTACAAGAATTTAAAATAAGGCGTAGTTATGACTGGTGTGACCGATACCTATAAAGGCGCAGAGCTTGTTATGGAGACAGCTGTTTCCTTGGGCGTGAATGTTTGTTTTGCCAATCCTGGTACAACAGAAATGCCATTGGTTGCCGCGCTCGATAACATTGAAGGTATGCGCTCGATTTTATGTTTGTTTGAAGGCGTTTGTACCGGGGCGGCCGATGGTTATGGCCGCATGATGGGCAACCCAGCAATGACGATGCTGCATTTGGGCCCAGGTTTTGCCAATGGTATTGCCAACCTGCATAACGCTCGTCGTGCTTTTACGCCGATTGTGAATTTGATTGGTGATCATGCCTCTTGGCATGTGCAATACGATTCACCATTGACGTCAGACATTCATTCACTGGCATCACCAGTGTCTGGATGGGTGAAGACCGTTGCGAGTGCAGAGACTATCGCATCAGATTTTCAAGAAGCAGTTGCGGCTTCTATGTCTGCGCCTGGTTGCGGTGCAACCTTAGCAATGCCGATGGATTTTCAAGAAGCTGAAATTGCGAAACAAGCAGTAACGCCTCTTGAACCCGTTGCTGCAACATTTGATGAAAAAAATGTTGCTACCGTTGCGAGCACTATAAGTTCCGGCGAGCGCTGTATCTTATTAATTGGTACAAAAGCACTGACTGAAGAGGGGCAGAAACTGGTTGCCAGAATTGCTAAGGCAACCGGTGCAGAAGTTTTGGTAGAAACCTATCCTGCGCGTATAGAGCGGGGTACCGGGGTACCGGCCTTTGCACGCTTGCCCTATTTCCCAGAAGATGTCATGCGCGCAGTGGAAGGCGCAAAGGTTATTTTAGTCGGCACACGCGAACCGGTTGCTTACTTCGGTTACGAAGGTTTGCCAAGTTTGTTGGTTGATGAGGATAAATTAGTATCCTTAACGGGTACAAATGAAGATACTCTGGGCGCGTTGCGCGCATTGGCTGAGACAGTCCAGGCCAAGCCTTACGCGGCGGAAGAGGGTACTGCAGATCTAACATTTGAAGCCGGCCCATTGACGGCTAATGCGATTGTTAAATTAGTGACCAAGCATATGCCGGAGAACAGTATTGTTACGGCAGAAGGGTCTACCTGTAGTGTGGCTTTTTATAATGCGGCAGCGCATGGGCCACGCCATACACTGATTACCAATACCGGTGGCGCCATTGGACAGGGGCCGGCTATTTCAATCGGTTGTGCAGTGGCCTGTCCAGATAGAAAAGTGATTAATTTACAGTCTGATGGCAGTGCGTTGTACACGATTCAGTCACTTTGGACGCAAGCCCGTGAGAATCTCGATGTTGTGACATTGATTGTCTCCAACAAGCGTTATTCTATTTTGCAGGTTGAGCTAAAAAGGTCTGGGCAGGTTGTGCCTGGTCCGCAAGCACAAGCGTTAACTGAGCTGGATAATCCCGCGCTTGACTGGGTCGCACTTGCAAAAGGTTTTGGTGTAAATGCAACAAAAGCAGAGACTACCGACGAGTTGTCAGCGCTACTTGAAAAAGCCATGGCAACGTCAGGGCCACACTTGATTGAAATGGTTGTCTAACTTTTACCGTTGTTTAACTTGCTCTTATGCCACTGCTACGAAAGTAGTAGTGGTTTTTTTTATCAAGAAAATTTTTGCAGTCAGCCAAACCTAGTTGACTATTCTGTATAGTAGGATTGCGTCTATTCTATTGGCTCAAAACGTGGCTTTTCCCAAGGCTCAACATCGACTATGTCTGGTGTTTTCTTTTCTGTTTTCCATACGCAGCAGGAACCTCGCCCAGGTTTTTTAAAGGCGCTCCATAAGTTTTTACCGCTAATGTGACCTTAATAAGTACCCAAACCTAATCATCGGTGCCTGATGCGCATGTATTGACGCTGTAAGAAAGCCGGACCTACGGTTGTGCCAGCAGGGGCAAGATAACACTGATAGTGGTAGCACTAAGGAATGAAGAATCCAGAAACCGAGTCTGGCAGCCAGAACTTTTCGGCCCTTTTTTGGATCTGTGGAGGTAGCTCAGCCGCCCGGCAGCCTTTTTAGGCTAGCCAGAGCGGGGTTGAATAAAGTGGCTTCTTATAAGGACGGTGAATCTGGTATGTTCTCAATACTATTTGTTTAATTCGTCCCTGAGTTTTCGCGCATAGTCCTGTACCTTTTGGGTGTTGTCAGGACCAATGCGCCAGAGTAGTTTTTGGATGTCGCTACTGTTTTGTAATTCTTTGTCTTCATACATAAAGAACACCGAAGGTTGCACCAAAACAGGGTTTTCTGGCTGTGGTTTTGCGTTGAGAATTTGGTCTAATGCTTGTTTTACTTTGCTTAGAAATTGACCATCTTTGCCCAGCTCACCATAAGCGCTGTCGCCCAATGGTTGCCAGTAGCGAATGTATTCAGCGACTTTGGTTGGCTCAATCTTTTCAATTACCTCAATTAACCGTGAAGCGCGATTGAAGTTGGACTCATCCGGGTAAATTTTGCCGTCTTCTTTAGTGACAGAAAATTTGGGCATCGGGTAGTTGAGTGGTTGGTATTTTCTCGGTGTTTTCCCTTCCGCCAGAAGATCCACGGTGAGCACCCATTTCCTGATTTGTTCTTCGGGTACCAGCCAGGCGGTAAGCTCGGGAGACAGGTTGTTTACGAGGTTGATAACGGCTGCGTCGCTGGTATCCAATGACGGCGGTGGGGCGATCAGCGCGGGTTTAACAGGTTTTTCAGGTTCGGGTGCAGGCGCGGGCATTGGGGGTTCTTCAGCTTGTACCGGTGCTGAAGGTGCTGGCGCGGTGATGGGTTCTGCGACCTCTGGCACTGAGACGGTTTCTGCCTGTTTGCCGGGTTTCGTATAAACATATAACCCTGTCGCAATAATCAGTACGGCGGCAATTGCAATGTACGGCGTTGTTTTATTCATGAGAGTGGGATTAACCTTTTATCCAAGCTGACACTTAATGTGCGTGCGTTTGACTGTCAATACGTTCGCAAAAATACTGCGCAATAGCAATGGGGCCTAGAATAAATAATGCTAGTAGCGTTACTTGCCATTAATTAGCAGTGCCCGATTTCGCGTCGACTGGCATCAATTCGACGCTATTGATTGAATGAGGCGTTACTTACACGTTAAGACAGGTCTTTTGTAGATGGGTTCAATCTTCATGAAATGAGCCTTGTCTCGGTATTTTGGGACCGTCAGGCTTAGTGTTGGTATTCCTCTTTGACCGCGGCAATCGATCTAGGTGAGGCTGGGTCCTGATAACACCTTATTATCCAGGCTTAAATATCGTTGCTTAAAAAAGGAGCCTTTACTCTCGTAAAGGCTCCCGAGCTGAGTGCTATCTAGCACTTAAACTAGAGGATGCGCTGTCACGCGCTATTAAAAAAAGCCCAGTGGGTTGGTGTCGTAACTGACAAGAAGGTTTTTGGTCTGTTGATAGTGTTCCAAGGCAATTTTATGGGTTTCACGGCCAATACCGGATTTTTTGTAACCACCAAAGGCTGCATGTGCAGGGTAGTGGTGGTAGCAATTGGTCCACACACGTCCGGCTTGAATACCTCGACCCATTCGGTAGGCACGGTTCATATCGCGGGTCCATAGGCCTGCGCCCAAACCAAAGTCCACATTGTTCGCAATGGCCAGTGCTTCGCTCTCGTCCTTGAAGGTTGTGATGCCAACTACCGGGCCGAAAATCTCTTCCTGGAATACACGCATATCATTGGTACCCTTGAGTAGGGTCGGTTGAATGTAATAACCGCCACCGAGACTACCTGCCAGAGATTCCTGTCCACCGCCTAACAGGACTTCTGCGCCTTCTTTGCGACCAATATCGATATAGCTGAGGATTTTCTCAAATTGCTGAGCTGATGCTTGCGCACCCACTTGGGTTTCGGTATCTAATGGGTGGCCGCGCTTAATACTGGCGGCGCGCTCGACGACTAGGCCAGCGAAATCGTCGTAAATCGATTCGTGAATGAGCGCTCGGGATGGGCAAGTGCATACTTCTCCCTGGTTGAAAAAGGCGAGTACCAAACCTTCAACACACTTACTCAGATAATTGTCTTCAAAGCGCATGATATCTTCAAAGTAGATATTGGGGGATTTGCCTCCCAGTTCTACGGTAGAAGGGATAATATTTTTCGCTGCACATTCGAGAATTCTGGAGCCAACCGGCGTAGATCCGGTAAAAGCAATCTTCGCTATTCGGGTGCTGGTAGCTAAGGCCTCACCGGCTTCCTTACCAAAACCATTCACCACGTTGAGTACGCCTGGGGGCAGTAGGTCACCAATAGTTTCCATCAGCACTAAAATAGAGGCGGGGGTTTGTTCAGCCGGTTTTAAAACAACGCAATTACCTGCGGCAAGGGCTGGCGCAAGCTTCCAGGCTGCCATCAATAATGGGAAGTTCCAGGGGATAATTTGTCCGACAACGCCCAGTGGTTCATGAAAGTGATAGGAGACGGTATTGGCATCTATTTCTGAGGCGCTGCCTTCCTGAGCACGAATACAGCCTGCAAAGTACCGGAAGTGGTCCACCGCCAAGGGGATATCTGCGGCTAGCGTTTCACGAACGGCTTTACCATTGTCCCATGTCTCGGCGACAGCCAGCATTTCCAGGTGTTGTTCGATACGGTCAGCGATACGCAACAGTATATTGGACCGGTCCGTGGGGCTGGTACTACCCCAGCTGGCTTTGGCCGCGTGCGCTGCATCCAGGGCTAATTCTATATCTTCTTCGGTAGATCGTGGTATTTCGCAGAACGGTTCACCATTAACCGGTGATAAATTTTGGAAATACTCACCTTTGACAGGTGCTACCCACTCGCCACCAATATAGTTATAGTAACGAGACTTAAAAGCTAACAGTGCGTTAGGTTGTCCAGGTTCGGCGTATAACATGGTTTGTTCCTTTTATTGTTTTGTATGTCACGCCTAGGCTACCAATGGCGGTAGTTTTGAACTTGCCTGCCAGTCTGTTTGAGTGGACTGAAAGTCCAGAAATCTGCACTCCAGCTCCAGAATAAAAGCGATACCGAGGCGGGATTTATGCTCTCTATACATACAGCGCATTCGCAATCACCGAAGAACCTGGTTGAAGACCGTGTGGCTTTTGCCGGCCCTAATGCAGAACTGAGTATTTATGATACTTATGTGCCAGCAGAGAACGTTGCGCTGTCTGCTGGCGAGCTGTTGTACTGTGGGATGATTACTGGCCGCAAGGTGTTACATGCCGGAGATAACTTTAAGGCGGAGTTTCTGCCACAGCAGTCCTTTGTTATGGCTCCAGGAGAGACGATTTATATCGATTTTCCTGATGCTGAGCTAACCAGTCCCACCACGTGTTTGACTGTCGAAATCAGCTCCCAGCGCGTGCGGCAGATATGCGATAGTTTGAATGGCACCAAGCCTTTGTTACCGGATTTTGATACCTGGCGCTACGATGCTGATACGCGTATTCACGCAGATCACTCCAATGCCACGCAGCAACTGCTAGAACGCATGGTCGAGACATTTACGGGTAATGCCGCAGATCGTGATTTTCTGGTTGATCTTGGCGTGAGCGAACTGGTGGTCCGCATGTTGCGGTTCCAAACCCGCTCGCTGGTTCTAAAGGCTTGCCAGGAAAACCCGGATTTAAATGGGTTGTCAGCTGCCGTTGGGTATTTGATCAAACACGTGGAGCAGCCGATTGATATTGACCAGCTTCGGCGCATTGCCTGCATGAGTAGAAGCCGATTTTTTGCCGAATTTAAAAAGCATATCGGTTGTACGCCTGCTGAATTTCAGCAACAGCAACGCTTGCAAAAAGCCGCAGATCTACTGCAGGCCGGTCATTCTGTTACTGAAGTCTGCTACAGGATGGGGTACCAGAACCCAAGTCATTTCAGTCGGCGCTTTCATGCGTTTCACGGTGTTAGCCCGCGAGAGTTTAAGATGCCATCAGAGAAGCCTCTTGAGTAACTGCCCGCCTGATGATGCCCGATAGCGAGCATTTTAAAGGGCAGGGGTTATTGAATGGTAGACTCTTGTCCAGCCGCACGTTTACGTTTACGCTTGCCGACCTTATTTTACTCCTCAAAATGCTATTACAGAGCTCAATATTGTGTCGATGCAATCTAAATCCCTGCTTATGAGATCTTATGGCTTCGTCACTGGTGATAAAAATATAAGCGTTAACAACGATGTCCCCACTGAAGCTCACGCCCACATTCCGCGTAATTTTTTTGCCTACCTGCTAGCCAACATATTTACCAAAATTGCAGATGAATTAACCAGCGCACGCATTATCATGCCGTGGCTGCTTGGCAGTCTGGGTAGTAGCTCAATACTGGTAGGCTTTATTGTTCCTATGCGTGAGGCGGGTGTCTTGTTGCCGCAATTGTGGGTAAGCCAAGTCATACAAAATATGGCAGTAAGGAAGTGGGCGTGGATATTCGGTGCGGTTGTTTCAGCGCTGGCATTGGGGCTCTTAGCGATAGTGACAGCGCTGGAGTATCAAGGGTTTGCCAGCCTCATAATTTTGATAGCCTTTTTGCTTTATAGTCTGGCCCGAGGAATCTGCTCTGTCACTGCCAAAGATGTGCTTGGCAAAACCGTAGCCAAAAGTCGGCGTGGTACCTTGATGGGTTTTAGTGCCAGTATATCGAGTGTTTTTGTTTTGGCATTAGGTCTATTTTTGTTAGTCGAATCGCCACAAACCTCCGCTAAACTGGGTCAGGTAGCCGTTTTTGTGGTGTTTTTTACAGTCGCTGCGTCATTATGGCTCGTTGCCGCGCTTTTGTTTAATGCGATAAAAGAACCGAAAAGCACTGTAAAAAAAAGCACGCCAGGTTTGCTGGCAGCATTACAGAGTGTAGCTATTGTCAAATCGGATAAAGTGTTTCGTCATTATTTGATTGGTCGTACGTTGCTGTTGAGCCTTGCACTTATGCCGCCTTTTTTAGTCCTTTCCGTACAGCGACAAGCAGAAACTGGCAATATGCTGGGGCACTTCATTATCGCTAATGGTCTGGCCGGGATTTTGAGTGGCGTTATTTGGGGGAAACTCAGTGATTACTCCAGTAGACTGACGATGGTTATGGCCTCTTTTATCGCTGCAGCGGCAGGGCTGTCGTTCTGGTTAATGGCGACGTTTGGAACACAATTGTCAGAAAATTGGGGGTTGTCGTTATTGTTTTTTATTGTCTGTGTTTCTCACGCTGGCGCCAGGCTGGGGCGAAAAACCTATCTGGTGGATATGGCTAATGACGATAATCGAGCTAGCTATGTAGCGGTAGGTAATACGTTAATTGGTGTTTTAATGCTTTTTAGCGGCGGTGTTGGTTTGATCGCAGAATGTTACTCTGCACAACTGACTGTGTTGTTCTTGGCTCTATTGGCCTTAGTTTGCGCGTTTTATACCATGACCATGAAAGATGTTAGTTTGTAATCTAGATGTAGTTGATCCTGGTTAATGGAGTTTTTTGCGAAAGGATTATTGCGTTGCACGTAAGTGGTAAAGGTAAAGATAGTATGAAACTGAATGACCTGATCGAACTGTCCGATGTGATTGAGCTGATGCTTGATGCGGTGTGTGCGGTTGATCGAGATGGAGTTTTTGTCTACGTCAGTCCTGCATTTGAGACTGTTTTTGGCTATAAACCAAAAGACGTTATTGGTCTGCCCATGATTACATTTGTCCATGATGAGGATGTTGAAAAAACATTGCAAACCGTAGAAAAAATTCTTTCTGGCGCCGTTGAGCCACGATTTGAAAATCGTTGGGTTCACAAAAATGGAAATGTTGTCCATGTTTTGTGGTCGGCGCAATGGTCAGAAAAACATCAGGTGCGTGTAGCGGTTGCACATGACATCAGTGAGCGTAAGCAGATGGAAATGCAGCTTCGACATATGGCAGGGCACGATTCACTGACAGATTTGCCAAACCGCGCGTTGTTGATGGATAGAATTCAGGCTGCCGTACGCAAGGTTCGTCGTGATCAAAGCCAGCTTTCATTATTGTTTATTGATATTGACGGATTTAAATCGGTGAATGATACCCACGGCCATGCAACGGGTGATGAGGTGCTTAAAAATATTGCTGGATGTTTGAATGGCTGCGTGCGAGCGTCGGATACTGTTGGGCGTTTTGGTGGGGATGAGTTTCTGGTTGTATTGAATGATACCGGCGGCGCTGATGAGGCGTTAATGGTGGGTGAAAATATACGCTTAGCCCTAATGCAGCTGTTTGAGTCAAGCGGTCTTGAATTACAGTTATCGCCAAGTATCGGACTTGCACACTATCCTGAAAACGCTGCTGACTTTCAGGACCTGATTCACTGCGCTGATCAAGCCATGTACGAAGCAAAAAAGGCAGGTGGTAATCAGGTCGTTAAATATGTCGACTAAGCTTTTTCTTCGAAGTATTCTCCGTCTCACTATAGCAGTAGTTACGGCGCAATAGACTCATTTTCTCGTAGTAATTTTTTGCTATAGGCCATAAAACTGAGTGCCGAAAATTTCATCATAAACGCGTAGACAATTGAGAAAATTGCATACTCGGGTTTTTGTAAAATGGTATTTGCCAGCACGAGCGCCAAGGCTAGATTTTGAATGCCAACCTCATAAGTAATCGCTACTGTTTGGGCGTTGTTTAATCTAGTTAAACGGGACAGTCCATAGCCCATTGCCATGGCGCAGATATTCAGTCCTACTGCCACAAAGCCAATACTAAGAAAATTGTTTTTGATAACGTCAATGGCCAGCCATGAACTGCCAAGTATGACAATGATCAAAATGACCAGTGTGATTATTCTGAGTGGTTCTATCATTCGCTGTGCAAACTTTGGCCGCACATAGTGTATTAGCATACCCAATGAAACTGGCAGTACGGTAAGTTTTGCCAGCCCCAGCATCATAGACCCAATGGGGAGATTTATTGATACTTGGCTCTCTCCATAAAGTTTTAATGCCGTAGTTAGAAAAAACGGAATGCTGGCGACACAAATAATGCTTGAAGTGGTCGTGAGTGCTACCGAAAGTGCTGAGTCACCTCTACTGGCAAAAACGTATCCGTTTGATGTAATTCCGCCTGGGCAGGCGGCCAGGAGAATCATCCCGATGCAAATTTCCGGCGCTAAATGCAATACCGAGGCTGTGCCGAAGGCCAGCAGCGGCAGTAGTATTATTTGTCCAGCCAAGCCCGCAATCATTGCTTTGGGTGACTTGAATGCTTGCAGTAATTCTTGTACTGAGAGACTAAGCCCCAACCCCATCATTACCGAAAATAAACACAAGGGGATAAAAAACGATTTAAATAACGCTGCAAACTCCATACGAGCTCTGTATTCCAAATGTTAATTTATAATTGTAGTGCGCTCATAAAGTGAACTGTACCAGCCTTACACTGTTACAGTTCATCCGGGCTGTGTTTCGGGTAAAGTCTCTGCTTCAGCATTTTCTTTTACGAGTTCTTTAAAAGCGCTCACAAGTGCGTTAGCAACGTCGTGGGGTGGCATGTGGAAAAAGTGCTCCCATGCATCCGCTTTTGACGGCGCAGTGCCAGTGCCGTTACTGTTATTTAAGGCATCTTGCCACTCAATTTTTACTGCATAAGCAATAAATATATCAATAACAATAACATTATTGATGGTTAAGGCAGGGTTAGCCATAAAAATGGTAGAGATAACCTGCAGTGCTTCAATTACCAGTTGCCGGTATTCCGAAGCTTGAATGAGGTTGAGCTTGTCTTCTATCAATAGCGTAAAATTTCTTTCCGCTGGTGTCATATCGGCGCGAACAATTTTACTGTCGATAAGGCTTTGCGAATTTAAACGATCACCGATCACTAGGCCGGGGCATTGACTGAGGTCTTGCCAAAGGCGCATACAAAATTCATTGGTTAAACGCATCACTGCGCCGTTTTGTACGCGCCAGGCAAGCCAATCTTCTTCACCATTTTCTTGTAGGTTATCTATGTCCGGATTAAAAGCAGTGTTAAATATCGGCGTAATAAACTTTTGGTTGTGATCCGCAACGCGCAGTGATTCCATACTGGCTAAGTGAGTAATACTTTGTTGTGTATTAATTAATAACTGGTGTAGGCGCTGTAAAATGTCCTCAGGATTTAATTCCAGCAGGGCATCGAATGCATCTCCCTCAGAAAGGTTCATTGCCAGCGCCAGCTCACCATTGAGCAGAAGCAGTAGATGCCAGCATTGTAACGTATAGGTGTTTTTGAAAACGTCAGGATCAATTTTTGCCAGTTTACCTAATAATAATACTAACTCCTGCAGCAGCAGCCTGACTCGCGGATCATCACCGCCAAATGCATTAATACGTTGCATGATTTCAGCATTAGTGAGCGGGCGTTGAATTAAAACATCAGCAGAATAAGAGCGACCGATGGCAACTCGAATGCCTAGGAGTACGAGCCGGGCGAGTTCTTCCTCTAAGTGCTCATCGTACCAGCCCAGGAGTGCAGCACAGCGTCGCATAACGCCCCATAATCGCCATTCTGCGGCGAGTGGATATATATCTTCAGCAAGGCTCCTTAACGTATTGCCGGACGGGATTTCTGCTTGCAGACCCATGCGAGCACTAAGGATGCTGATTAATTCAATTTGCGCATAAATATTTTCTTCTGCCATGAGCAGTTCTGTCAGCTGTTCAGAGCTGTAAGTGCTGCGCCATAGTACTAACGTGCCCGGCGTTATAGGATTACTTAGCGCTCGTTGGCTTTTCAGCAGGCCTGCTGTTGATCGCGTGTTGGCGAGTTCGCGCGTTTGAATTCTAAAACCATGCAGGTAGTCGATGCATTCCATGCTGGTGAGGTCAGTTAGATGAGCGAGGTCGTGAACTCTCGTTGTGGCCTCGTTGCATGACCCGTTTTGTAACTCGTGCAGTAAATCAATCAATAATTCATGGCCATCAGCGTACAGCATTGATTCGGTGACCAATAACGA
>JBNKHI010000005.1:0-127038 GCA_050290265.1 Cellvibrionaceae bacterium | reverse complement strand
CGTATGGCTAAAGAATACCCCGGGATGATCAACACGTGTGTTAACAGCTTCCAAAAGAATAGTTAAACCATATTCATCGGCAATATCAGCAGCTTGATCAATAGCCTCAGAAACCACATCCAATGCAATCGCTCGCTTTAAAAATGGTGCACCAACACCCGATCCACACACCAGGTTTTTACAACCCAGTTGAACAGCAATTTTTGCAGTTTTTCTAAATACTTCTAAAAATTCTTTATGGGTATCTTTTAAAACAAGCATAATACGCGGATCGACAACCATCGTCATTAATGTGACGCCACTGTCATCTAATGCTTTCTTAATTGCATCGATATCGCGCCCCTCGGTAGAAAAAATTTCTACCAGTGAAATCCCAGACTTTGCGGCGAGTACGATTCTGTCTTCGATGTTATCGCCCGCTTCGTTAAACATGTACTCAAGATTTGCGGAAAGCTGAAACATTCTTATCTCCTATAGAACTAATAAATTTACACGCCTAAGGCAACACGAGTCGACGCGAGTGCGGCTTCAGTAGACTGGTCATTTAATTTATATTCAAGACCAATCCAGCCTGTGTAATTCTCGCGATTCAACATAGCCATAACTGCTTTCCAATTAACGTCACCAGTACCCGGCGCGCCCCTTCCAGGCATATCAGCAACTTGGATATGGTCAACCCACTTAACTCGACCCTCTATCACTGTTTCAATATCCTCTTCCATGACAATTGAGTGATACGCATCATAAAGCAGACGTAAGCCAGGGCTATTAATAGCTTCCACCAAATTCAAACCAACCGTATTTGAATCCAGATACATCCCCGGATGATCAACCCGAGTATTAATCGGTTCTAAAAGCAACGTAATTCCAGCTTGTTCAGCCAGTGCAGCTGCACGTCTAAGTGAGCGCAAAGCGTACTCAAAGTGTTGTTCAGGCGTAACATCTTCCAAAAGAAAGCCAGAAGCAATAATCATTTTTTTACAGTTGAGTTGTTTTGCTACGTCAATTGAATCCTTAACCGCGTCAAGAAACTCCAACAGCTGTGTTTCATCAACAATACTACGCCGTGGATCAACGCAAAAACTGGTTAATGTTATACCGGTTTCATCCAGCGCTTTTTTAATATCAGCAATAGGCTTGTCACGCCACAGATGAAATTCTACACCGTCAAGCCCTGCTTCTTTTGCTTTATAGATACGGTCGGAAAAATTGTCGGTAACATCTTCAAACAGCCATTCAATACACGCAGTGAGTTTCATTAAAATTCCTCTTGTAAGTCATTAAGAGCGGATGGATTGCGCTTTTCTAACAGCGCTCGGTTTGGATAAAACTGAATACATACAATCTGTAGCAGGAAAATAATCAGCGGTAGGCCGTAATACATATACGAGATAACATCTCTAGCCTCACTTGTCACAAAATCGGGCTTATAGCCGCCCCATGCAAGCGCATAGGCAACAGAAGCTGTACCGACGGCCATACCAACCTTTATTGCCAGCGAGATTCCCGCCGCCAATAATCCCTCACTACGACTCCCAAACCAATATTCGTGAAAATCTACAGATTCTGATGCAATAGCATAAATCGAGGTCATCGATATACTGATAATCAATGAGGAAACAACATAAGCGGTTATAAACAGACCTGGTGAATCTTCTACCAATGGCAAAACGGCAAAGCAAACAAAACCGCCAATTAACGAGAAAGTATCTGCCTTCCTGTAACCTAACCGCGTTAAAATAGGGCGAGCTATAAAAGCGCCAACCAACAATGTCCCCGATAGGGTTGGCAACAACACCGATATCATCCAGGGTTGTTTCAACACATTGATTGCAAAATAGGGAGTAATGGAAAGCAAGGCGCCAAACCGAATAAAGTTAAGCAGAGCAAATATAGAGGCAACCGTCCAAGCACGATTTTTAAACATTTGCTTTACGTCTTTCGAAATTTTTATGGAACCTTCGTCACGCTTATGTGAGCGTTCTTTACAACCGGAAAAACAAGCCAGCAACATTACCGTACTGATGACACTGACAATTATTGCCATAACCAAAAAGCCATGAGCCTGATCACCGTTACCGAAGTACGCAACACCAGGCATAAATAGCGCAGTAACAATAATTACGCCCACGGAAGTTGCTACCGAACGTGACGCACTCAAATCTACGCGGTCTTTCGCCCGGTCACTCATCATCGGCAGCATTGCACTATAGGGAATCGTAACTATAGATAACAACAGACCCAAAATAGAATAGGTGATTACTGCATAAATAAATCGCGTTATTTCATCCCCAGCTGGCATATAAAACATGAGCACACCAAACAGACCATAAGGAATTGCCCCAAACAGCATGTATGGACGAGCCTTGCCCCAACGAGTTTTAGTCCGATCAACTTTTAGACCAATAACAACGTCAAAAAATGCATCAAAAATTCGAGAGAAAAAAAACAGAGTTCCCAGTGCAGCTGCTGGCAGTAATGCTACATCGGTATAAAATAGCAAAGCGAAGGCGCTAACAGCATTCCAAACCAAACTGGCGGACAGATCACCGAGTCCATAAGCAACCACTTCAGTGCGACTCAGCAAACTTTTTTCAGAAGCGTTTGATGTATTGACAGTATGTTGAATCGCCATAGATATTATCCAATCATGGCGCTATTTAAAGTCCTGGCGCAAAAACAGACTTAAAACTTATGTTTATTACTTGGCTTTAGTGCTAACTATTTCATCGTTTTAAATAATACAAATTTATTGAAATGCCTTTGCCTTATCACCAATAGGTATCGTCACATTGCCAGAGGCTGCCCATTCAGTACCGCGTAATATCAAGCTTTTCACACCATCATAGGTCAAGGTATCTGGTCCATGACCAAGACTTATACAAAACACTCGTCCTTTGCCGTATTCCACAGTCCAAACTTGTGGGTTTTCGGTATTCATATTTTCCATTGCGGCCAGCTTTTCCTTGGTGTAGAGATGTGGCGGATATTTTGGCCCGGCCAACTTCTGGTCATAGTTTTCAGCGTTATCATAAGCCGCTGCTAATACATGAATTTTAGCCTCAGGATGCCAGTACATATTGGTATACATATCATCCATCATAGTCCAGACATATTCCCGCATACCCCTAGTTACCGGATGCTGATTATCTACAATATGTACTCGAAACGCATCTACCGGTGAACGCCGGCTGCCATGATACGGCCGCATTGTACCGCCAGCCATGCGTTCAAACTCACTCCATGAACCAGCAGAACCCATGCTAAAAGACGCATGATACAGCACCACCCCACCACCTTGTTTTACATAATCGAACAACGCTTTCTCCGCAATCTTGCCCCAGCGTTTTTCTTGTTTATCTGTGTAATTCCACAAACCTAAATAGTTTATAAATAAGGCGTCGTATTGTTTCAGCATCGCCAAAGTAGCTGTGGAGAAATCCTCAACAACTCTGACGTCGAACACACCCGTATCAAGCATTTGTGTACGCAAACGATTATTAATTCCCGTCCAATCATGCTCATAAGAATTCTCACCAGTGACAATTAGCACGTTGTATTTATGTTCAGAGGGCACTACGGGAACAGCAACTCGCTGTACCGTTTCAGGCGGACGATAATTCGGTACCGGAATCACAACGGACTCAGCTGCCGAAACCACTATACTCATTATTAATATCGACAAAAAAACCCATATTTTTGCTATGATATGACTATTAAAAATTGGCAAAAATTTTATTTTTTTCATTATCAAGGCTCCAAATTATCTATTGATAATTCACACTAAATGACTCTTCCAATACAAATATTATTCGTCAATAAATTTAGGGCGTCTTCAGTAAAACCTAAATTCGAACTGTTGTATTTTATGAATTAGATAATTTGGAAGGCATCGAAAACGTTTTAAAAATCGATAGTGCCAGCGCTAAAACTGCCATGATCAGCCCCAGACAGCCAGTGAAGGAAAATGCCGTCTGCACCGAACCAGTCACATGCTCTAGCGATGAGATTAAAAGGGGGCTAACAAATTGGCCGAGAAAAAAACAGGTAACCCAAATTCCCATACCACGGCCCCGATGCTCAAAGGGTAACTTTGACTGCGCCCATGCTATTAAACTTGGTACAGTCATACCAGCACCCGTTTGCTGAATAACAAGCCCAGCCACCAACATCGGCACCGAACTGGCTGAGCCGATGATTAACAGCCCACTACCTAAGACAAAAAAGAAACTACCTAACTGAATTAGATTCGATTGTTTGCCCAACAGGCGAAAAATCAGAGCCCCCACTATGACAAACAGGCTCGGTATCGCGGACAGTTCACTGATACGGGAAGCTTCATTAACGCCAACCTCCCTAAACGCCAAGCCACCCGATATAATAAATACATAATACAGAGCGGATGCTATAAATGTGATGCAGCCAACCAATGCCATATTTCCCCAGGGAAACGACAATGCCGCCATGCTTTTCGGCTTCACGCTAGCGGTTTCCGCTAACTCAAGGCTAGACCATTGAACATTGATTACTTTTTTGGGCTCGCGCAAATAAAGTTTCATAAATACAAAAATAATAAAGGCCACCGCATAGATAAGAAATACACCGTTCCACTGTATTTCTGTTGCAGGACCGGCAAGCCGAATAACAAACGCCGCAAAAAATGGACCTGCTACGCCTTGTAAAAATAGCCAGTCTCTCCGTCCTTCATCCTTCCAGTAGTCACCAATCAAGGTGTTTACGGCGGTAATAATAATCGCCTCACTAAAGCCCAACAGAAAACGGCTGGCGAGAATCAAATACAAATCATCAAGAAAGAATGGCAAGCATCCCAACACGCCGTAAGCGAAAGTTGCCCAAGTCAGCAACTTAACCCGACCATATTTATCAACCAAAACACCAGCGATGGCCGCAGTCAAAGCAACTGCCAACCCCGGCGCGGACACTAACATTGGTACCAATTCGCGCGCGTTGGGATCACTCTCAAAATGATCAATCAAATAAGGCACCGCCGGAAACATGGTAACAATCGCAAATATCGGCAGAAATGAAGAAGCCACAACAATGACCCCCTGGGGCACATTGTCCAAACGCTTCAGAAAAGAGAGCACCTTATTCATATTATTTTGGTCTCGACAGGCATATTTACTAATATCTTCATTTAGAATACCCATTCTTGTATATGAGTCAAGTAATAAATAGCCAGAAAGTCACAGATCATAACAACACTAACAACCAACAGGTAAGCTAAGCAGCCAAATAATAGACAGAGCCGTGATAGGCAGTTGTTTGGCTTAAACTTTTATCCAGCCTAATATCCATTAGAAATATCCACGGCTTTTTGCTTGACATACACAAAACCTCATTTAGAATAATAGTTCTAAATAATATAAGTGGATTCATTTGTCTCCAGACCAACAGACACAACAAGAACATAAACTTTACCGACCCAACGTCACTCTCAACTACCTCGACGGGAAACCCTTATGAGCAACGAGATTAAAATTGGTCTAAGCCTGGACCTCATCAACAGGCACCATCAAGAACCGAATAGAAATCGCTATGAAAGCAAGTATTTTTGGGAAGAGCTCTACCCTTTAATCTCTACCGCTAACTTTAATGGTATTGAAATTCCTTACGAGCCAATTTGGAAGTTCGGCGGCCGCACCGGTGTCCCCATGACCCGTTATACGGTTGAGGCCAAATACAGCAGTGTTCAAGGGTATTTGGCCAAACTAAAAAGCGAAGGTATCGATAAGATTGTCGGGATTCACTTTGACCCATCTTTATTTATGCGCGGAGAAGGACTCGACTTTTACTTTGGCGCCTTCGGTCACTTTGCCACAGAGGCTATAGATTACGCGGCTGAAGCCGGTGCCGACTACATGACCGTAACCCCAACACCTGCGTATGGATTGCTGAACCATTACTTTGGTAAAGAAAATGATATGGCTATCTGGTCAAGAGATTTCTTAAAGCGTACTGCTGAAGCAATCAATCAACTTGCAGAGAAAGCCAAAGAATACAACGTCACGTTGGTGCTAAAGAGCGAGTACTGGAGCCTGCTACGCGGTGACAGCATTACCGATTTCTTACACTCAGTAGATGAGAGCGTGCGCCTGGATATCGACCCCGCCCATATTGCTATTAGCGGACACGACCCCGTGAAAGCATTACAGGACCGCGCCAGCCTTATTGGCAGCATCCACCTGACCGATACCGCATTTGTCGACGATGCGAATGTATGGCAAATGATAAATCCCGAATTTCCCCAAACCCGAGCAACACAAGTATTTCGTGATCTGGGCCAGGGCAATATTGATTTAAAAGCCTTCTACAACGCGTTAAAGAGCGTTAACTACAGTGGCTGGGCCATCGTCAGTTGTCGCCAATCACGCGACCCGATGCGGTCAATACTACGCAGCCGTCATCAACTCGATAAATTCATTCTTTCTGGACTATAAAGGGGATAAAGAATTATGGCCAACATCCGCTATAGCAATATGAGCCACTGGAAAAATGTCCCTTATAAAACCATCGACAATTTTCGCGAGTTCTATTACGAAGATAAAACCAACACAGCCTATTATTCCGACTGGGATCGAATTCTGCGTTACCAAAAAGCACTGGGTTTTGATGGCATTGAGCTAGCGCCTTGGGACCTGGCTGACATGTTGCCACTATTTGGCTCTCCGCAAGCATTTACTGAATTTGCCGGTGAGCGCGGCGTAACCGTTTCCGGTATGTTCCACGGAGGCGAAGGGTCACACGATCGCTCACGTCATACGCAAGTACTCGAGTCCGGCAAAAAGGCTGTCGATACTCTACTAAAGTTTGGTGGCACTCACCTCAATACCTGCCCAACCAGTAATTACTTTGGCCAAGGCCCTTTAACTCGAGAGCAAATCCAAGCCTCCGCCGACGTTATTACGGAGATTGGCCGTTACGCGACAGACCACGGTATTAAAATTGGCCTGCACAATGAATTCTTCTGCGCGATCAACAAAGAGAATCATCGCGAATTTATCGAACTGACCGACCCACGCTATGTACATTACTGTGTGGACACTGCGCAGATTGCAATTATGGGTGAAGACCTATTAGATTTCTATGAAACTTACCACGACCGTATTTGCACCTTTCATTTGAAAGATACCGGGACCCCCAACGTGCCCGATGAAGTTCGCTACAGCCAGGATCCTGAAATTACTGACGACGGCACGCGTTGGTTCTGGGAACCTGGTGAAGGCATTCTGGATTTAAAAGGCCTCTATCAATTACTGAAGAAGCACCAGTTTAACGGCTGGATCAGCATTGAAACCGACGGTACACCAGACATCCTAGCCTCTATGGCACTGACGAAATACTACCTAGATACTCAACTGAACCCGATCTACCGATAGGTTCAATAACGCCCTTAGCTTTTCAACCGCAACGCCTCATTGGCCCATTGACCTCAAGAACACTGCGACTGAAAAGCTAAGGGCAACGACGGTTCATCTCGTCCACCCTATACAACGAAACCGGCACGACCTTTCACAATAGAATGCCAGCAACACGCTTAAAGCAGGAATACAAAATGGCCAATAAGAAATACGATGCAATTATAGTAGGCTCAGGTGCTACAGGCGGGTTTGCCGCCAAAGAGCTGGCCGAACGAGGTTTAGAAGTGCTGGTACTCGAAGCTGGTCCGTCGCATGACGAAGCACTGTTTCACAAACACGGGAAAATGCCCGTCAGCGCCATGGATAGAATCAAAGCCGGCCTGAAGGGCCAGCATATGCAAGCTCGCGCGTCCTGGTTTACCCCGGAAAAAGACTTTCTGTTCGTCAATGATCTGCAAAACCCCTACACTACTTCCGGAGACGACTTCCTCTGGATTCGGGGACGCCAGGTGGGAGGCCGTTTTCTCACTTGGGGCCGCGTAGCCGTGCGCCTTTCTGACTATGATTTTAAAGCTGCAAGCCACGACGGAGTGGGTGACGACTGGCCGATTGAATACGCCGACATCGCGCCCTATTACGACCATGTAGAAGAATTTCTCGGCATTGTTGGCCGCGAGGATGACATTCCCAATCTACCCAACGGTAAATTCGCCGCTGCCGCTGGGCTCAGTAAACTGGAACAACAGCTACTGAATAAAATCCAAGAACAATGGCCAGAGCGTAAAGCCACGCCATGGCGTTATGTCAAAAAAGAAGCCACTCACCCAGACGCCAAAAATGAGAAACGGCTGACGTCACCGCTGCATGCAGGACTTGCCACGGGCAGACTGGAACTACGCCCAGATGCTGTCGTAAAACGTATCAACACAGACGCAACAACAGGTAAAGCAACCGGCGTAACTTTTATAGATCGAACCACCAAGCAAGAACACACCATCGAAGCCAATGTCGTGATGTTGTGCGCATCCACTATTGAATCAGTGCGCTTATTACTCAACTCCGCAAGCGCCAAGCACCCCAATGGTCTTGGCAACTCATCAGGATTACTCGGTCGCTATTTTATGGATCAGGCACCAGCACTTGTGTTTGGATCCGTACCTGGCGCATTTGGCTGGGAAGGCGTAGATAGCCAAAATCCTGGAGATAACCACGGCGGCTTTTATATACCCCGCTTTCAAAATCTCGACAGCAACACACATCCAGATTTTGTCCGTGGCTTTAACATTCAAGGTATGGCTGGCCGCATCCCGGTTCCAAGTCACGTACCATCACTATTCGGGATGACAGCTCAAGGTGAAATGCTACCCAATATCGACAATCGCATCACACTGAACAACCGCAAGAAAGACGCTTGGGGCATTCCCGTAGCTGACGTCAAGATTTCCATGACGAACAACGAATATCAGATGGTAAAGTGCCAAATGGAAACCATGAAGGAAATGGTGAACGCCAACGGCTGGACGATTGATATCGCGGCCAGCGTACTGGGACTGGATAACCCGAAAACGGCAATGCGTGATGCAAGCTGGTTTGAACGTACCCTGTTTCGCTTAAGTTACAAAAAAACCATGGGACTGGGTGCAGCAATCCATGAATCCGGCGGAGCGAAAATGGGCAGCGACCCCAGCAATTCTATTTTAAACAATTACAACCAATGCTGGGATGCAGAAAACGTTTTTGTAACCGATGCCAGCTGTATGGTTACAAATACTGCCAGTGGACCAACATTGACAACCATGGCACTGACGGTGCGTGCCTGTGAGTACATTGCTAACGAATATAAAAATAATTCAAATATTACTCTCGCAGGGTAACGACCTCCAGGTTAGCGTGGAACAGAGCCAGTGCAGTCGCAAGCCATAAACGCATGCGGCTGCTAACTCAATAAATTGCCATACGCTGAAAAAACAACACTAGTTATCCACTAAATAGTAACCAGATTAATGCACAAGGCATTCATCATGATGAGAACATTAGCAACACTCGCTGCATTATTGTTATTGGGCTGCCAACATCAAGCACTCGATACGGATCTACAAAAGCAAACCAACCGTGCAATAGTTACCGATTTTGCACACATTTTTTACACCGAACGTGACGTCAAACGTGCCTTCGAAACCTATGTAAGATCTGACTATTTACAGCACAACCCCGGCATAGCTGACGGACGCAATGCCGCCGTGTCGGCACTGCGCCCGATGTTTTCACAGGAAAGCCGAGAGTTTCGAATTCATAAAATTATCATTGATGGCGACATGGCTGTAATTCATGTTCACGCCATTCCAGAACCAGGGGCACGCGGGGCATCAGTGTTTGATATGTATCGATTAGAAGATGGGAAAATTGTTGAGCACTGGGACACCATTCAGCCGATTCCTGAAAAAACGGTTAACGATCACCCCATGTTTTAGTCTTAACATTATGACGCTTATCTACGCCAACCTTTTTCCCTGGAATAGGTTGGCGAGCTTAAGTAAGCGCATTGAAATACTTCCTGTTTTAACGACGCAGTCACTGAGCATTTCCATTGCACGAATGTATTAAGAAAATTGTTTCTCTTCGCTCAACAGGAAATAAAGCGTGATCGTACTCAGCTCATCGATCAGTTGATCCAAACGAACACTATCTACCGACCCACCTAATGTACCCAAGCCTAAACTACGGGCCAGCGATGCATAAATTACTCTAAAACTCATATCTACCGCTCGATCTGGATCGGCTTGGCGAATTTCGTCGCGACATTCCAGAATCAACTGTTCGAAATCCTTTTTGCTTTGCTCATAATGATATCTGCCATTTTCCGCAACCAGCTCATCAATACTGGCAACTTCCATCACCGCCCGCAAAATACCCTGGTGGCGCATTAAGAATTGACTAAACTCACCCACGAGTGCCGGCAGTAGTTTTGTTAATGGCAATTGTTTTCGGCGCAACTGATTAACCAGAATAGAGAACTCATCATCCATTGCGCTCAACTCTATGTGCTGTACCTGACGAATGAGATCTTCTTTCCCACTGAAGCGGCAATAAATAGAACCAATAGAGACCTTCGATAACTTGCTGACTTCCTGCAAAGTACACTCGTTATATCCTTTTTCCACCAGGATTGTCTTTGCAGCGCTGAGTATTTTCTCCATTGACGCACGGCTGCGACTCTGTTTCGGCTCACGTGCAAATATCTTATTGGTAGCATTCGACATATCAGTTATAACTCTCTACGCTCGGAATATTTAGTCAAGGTTCCCGACCTGAAAACAGCTCGCAAGACCAGGGCTTCATAGTAATTTAGGGTTAACCGGTACAACACCAATGCCTACCCCCCCTAAATCTACGACATTATATGCCAATCTTCGCTATAAAGGACGATCCTTCACTAATCTTCCGTTTTATAGAATACCTCCAACCAAGCGAGGGCATTATATAAAGTTCTTGCGAATGGGGTTTTACATATCTATACCGCGACACACTCCTGCCCCCAATCGAAAACGTTACCAAAACGACAAATCATCGTCTATAACACAATAACATTGACGTAACGGAGGGAAATTGCCACACAAAATGATTGCGCGCAGCTGTCAAATTCCGAATATATATTCCAATAATGAAAGTTACTCTATGCTATGCAGATCAGTCAAGCAGCGCCATTACTGTCAGACAACGTTAAAGTGGCCCAGTAATCACCCCACGCTGACAAAAATAAGACTATATACAGCGTGGCTGCCGTGCCAAAAACAGGCATAGCCATAATTTCCAGGGGAATTTTCTTTCACTTATCGTTGACATTATAGAACCATGGTTCTATTATTTTCCAACGCAATGCGATAAAAATAGCCACTGCCAGACCGCCCTAGGTTTTTCGAAGCGTGTGCAAAATTATAATAAGGAGTCGATCGTGCTAGAAGCCTCCCCGCTTAATACTCTGGGATTACCCGCACCGACATTTTCGTTGCCAACACCAGATGGCACAAGAGTCTCGCTGGACGACTTTGCTGATGCAGACGCACTCCTGGTGATGTTTATCTGTAATCACTGCCCGTTTGTTTTACATATTGCCGAAGGCATTGCTGATTTTGTGCGTGACTACCAACAAAAGGGGCTGCAGGCCGTCGCTATTTCTGCGAACAATATCACTACCCATCCAGAAGACGCGCCAGAAAAAATGGCACAACTCAGCAAAGAATACGGGTTTACCTTTCCTTACCTGTACGACGAAAGTCAGACCACAGCGAAAGCGTATGACGCGGTCTGCACACCGGAATTTTTGTTATTCGACAAACATCGCAACCTATATTACCGCGGCCAGTTTGATGGCAGCCGGCCCTATACAGAATGGGATATCAAGCTTGGTAAAGAACGCAATACAGTTGCCGTCACTGGCGAAGATTTACGCGCGGCCACAGACGCTTTACTCGCAGGCAAAGCAGCCCCATCACTCCAAATTCAAAGTATGGGCTGCAATATTAAGTGGAAACTAGGCAACGAGCCCAACTGATTTTTATTATGGAGTAGAGTATGACACCAAATACCATAAAACGGGGCGTTAGCCTTTATAGTTTTCAGGAAGAATATTTCCTGCGCAAAATGTCGCTGGAAGACTGCATTGCCACCAGCTCAGAAATAGGAGCCTACGGCATAGAAAGTCTGGCTGAACAAATGATGCCGGGGTTCCCACATTTAACGGATGCATTTTATGAGCAATGGCATGGGTGGATGGAAAAATATGGCACGGTGTCCGTATGCCACGATATGTTTCTCGACACCAAAAAGTTTAAAAATCGCTTGATGACGGAAGCAGAACAACTGGCGTCTATTGAAAGAGACTTGAAACACGCGCAGCGTATTGGTGCCAACGTTGTTCGTTTTCTGGTCTTTATTGAACCACACATTCTGGAAAAAAGTATTCCGTTAGCCGAAAAGTACGATGTCAAAATGGGCGTCGAAGTTCACGCACCCTGGAGTTTCGATCACCCCTGGATAATGCGCACAATCGAGGTAATTGAGCGTACTGGCACCCGCCATCTTGGTTTTATACCGGACATGGGTATTTTTACTCAACGCCTGCCGCGTGTAGTTAGAGATCGCGCCGAAAGGTTAGGCGGCACACCAGCAATTCTCGATCATGTTTGCCAAGCCTATGAAAACGGCATTCTCGCAGAGTATGTCATTTTTGACGTAGAACATAAGCTGGGTGGCAATCCGGTGGATATCGGTTTTGCCACACAATGCCGCCACAATGTTTTTTCGCCAACCAAACGCTTGACGGAATACGCCAAGTATATATTCCACGTTCACGCCAAGTTTTATGAAATGACCGATGACGGAGTGGAGTTCAGCATTCCCTACGACAAAATTATTGCAGCGCTGACTGCTGGCGGCTACAACGGTTATCTAGCCAGTGAATACGAGGGTAACCGTCATATTCAGGATATTCTTGAAGTTGATAGTGTTGAGCAAGTGCGTCGCCAACATGAAATGTTTAAGCGTTTACTGGGCGAAACCGCATAAGGGGATTGGCATGTTTGATAAATATTTAATTTGTGAAGAAACGGTTACAAATCGCACTCAAGACAATGAAATAGTCGGTTTTGAAATGGAAGTTCGGCTCGCCTATTACCGAAGTTTAGGTCTGTCGATGGTAGAACAACTGGACCTCACTGTAGACGATACTGACATACCTCGGGACGATATTTTTTTCGAACTTCGCGGCAAGCGTTTTTCCCTCGATGACATGGAAACCACCTATGACGAAACATGGGAAATGGGTGAACGAGCAACACTCTTCGTGCGTCAGCCTGGCGGTTTAAGTTCAGGCAAGCACACGATTAAATTAACGGAACATTTACGTATTTCCTATCTGCCATTTTTATTGCGCGGTGCCGATGCCAAAGTTGTGAACATTTAGTCTCAGCACAACGCCATTCCCCGCGCGCAAAAAAATTAACGCAATCTAAAACCCGGAATTCAATATTCACCGCCAGAAAGAGGGCTGGAAAATGGTCACGCAGTATTCTCCAAAAGCAATGAAGCTCAGCATGCTAACCGCCGCGCTACAAGAACTCACGCCACGAGCTTTGCGCGACAAGGACCCCGATCTTGCCATCGAAGAATGGTTGGCCTTTTCAAAAGATATTGGATCCCCCTACATCCAGCTATCGGCAGCACTGCATCCGGATGAAAGCGACGTGCCGGCCGAAGCCATGCTCGATCCAGTTGCCAACACGTTGGATTTGCGACAGGCATTTACTGCCCAACGCGCTGAGCGGGTGCTGGCGGCCATGAAAGAAACTAACGTCGGGCTGTCTGACCTGGCTTATTTTGACAATCTGCTGGTTAACGACAAAACCACACGCGAGAAAAAACACAATTTCATGCTGCGTGTGTTTGATGCCGCTGCCCTGTTGGGTGCAGAGGCTGTGTGTGGATTTGTGGGCCGCAATCCGTCACTGTCTATGGATCAAAATCTGGTGATGTTTGAGGAAGAATTTATTCCGCTGTTGAAAGAAGCCAAAGCTCGCGGCTTGTCATATCGAGTTGAACAATGCCCAATGCCCGGCTGGAACACGACGGACTTATGGCACAATAATATTGCCTATGCACCCGGTCCCTGGATTGCGTTGCATCGCATCTGTGAAAAACACGGGGTTGGTGATCAGTTCCGGATTCACTACGACCCCTCCCATGCGGTTTTGATGGGGCAAGATACCCGATCAATTTTTCAGTACCTGAAAGATAAAGGTTACAACTTTTTAATCAGCGGTTTTCATGTAAAAGGACAAGTCGTCGATTCCCGCGGAGTTTCTGCCTGGGGTTACGGTGGCCAAACCATGGACCGCGGCGACTGGCAAAATGGTCAACCATCGCCCAACCCCGCCGATCAAGTACATGCCTGGAAAAAGCAAACCATCGTCTGCGAACACGAATTACCAGGCACTGCAAAACACGATCCACTCGCCTATTTGCAAAACCGCTCAGTTGACTGGCTAGACCATCAACTGGCCGCCCGCGAGCTGCTGGATATTGATCCGGCAAATACCTTTTTGGTGGTTGAACACGAATATCCACCAGCACGTATTCAAGACAAAGAAAAACTGGCGCCGCTGCTGAAAGGCTCTGTCGATTTTTGTCGCGCCATTGATGAAGCTGCAGCGGCTATGTACAGCATGCAACACGAAGTGATGCCCAGTCTGGGTATTCCCGTACAAGGTTTTGGAAGAGAGGCATACCGCTCATGACAGAGATTGTAAAACCCCTATCAGGTAGCAAACGCCGATTGCGCGCGGGCATTGTTGGCGGTGGCCGCGGCGCTTTTATCGGCGCGGTGCATCGTATCGCCGCACAGTTAGATGGCGAAGCAGAAGTTGTGGCGGGCGCAATGTCAGCGACGCCAGAGACAGCGCGACAAAGTGCAGAAGACTGGTATTTATCACGCTGGTACGACAATTTCGAAACTATGGCAACTGCAGAAGCCGCACGTGAAGACGGCATTGACTTCGTCATGATTGTTACACCAAACCATATGCATGCGCCGATCGCGAAAGCATTTCTTGCCGCCGGTATTCACGTTATGTGTGATAAACCGCTAGCCTTTTCGCTTGCAGAAGCCGAAGAACTCGCCGTGGTTGCGAAACAGTCAGACGCTTTGTTCGGTTTAACGCACACCTACACGGGTTACCCTACTGTACGCGAAGCGCGTGAATTGATTCGTAACGGCGAGTTAGGTGATATACGAAAAGTCCTGGTGGAATACCAACAAGACTGGTTGATGGACGCGGCCGAAAATGATCCGCAAGCCAAACAAGCGCAATGGCGTACAGACCCAAAACGCGCCGGGATCAGCTGCTGTGTTGGTGATATCGGTTCACACGCAGCCAATCTGGTTGAGTTTGTCACCGACCAACCCATTCAATCTATCTGTGCGGATCTGACGGCATTTGTACCCGGTCGTCAGTTGGATGACGATGCCAATATCCTGCTGCGCCTCGCTGGTGGCGGCAAGGGCATTCTCACCTGTTCCCAGATCGCCTGTGGTGAAGAAAATAATCTCACCCTTCGCGTGTATGGCTCCAAAGCCGGGATCGAATGGCATCAACAGGAACCCAACACACTAATTTTTAAACCCGCTGGCCAACCTTGGCAAACGCTACGTACCAGTGTCAGTTTGCGCAGCGACGAGGCCAACGCGGTTACTCGCACGCCAGGCGGCCACCCGGAAGGTTATCTGGAAGCTTTTGCTAACCTGTATCGTTTATTTATGGCCGACATAAAACGCGTTATCGATAGGGAATCCGTCGTGGGCGGCTACCCCACCATTGAAGACGGTGTTCGGGGTATGCGTTTTATTGCCAAGAGTGTGGAAAGTTCCCTCGCTAACGCTAGCTGGGTCGAGGTGTAATTATGCAACGACGAGATCTTTTATTGGGTGCGGGGGCTATTGCGGCCCTCGCCACCGCCGGACAAATCTGGCGCTCACTGAAAACTGATCAATCCACCGAACCGACAGTAAAACCGGTTCCCCATACCGCCGAGCTGAGCGCCACTCTCGATGCGCTGTGCGACCAGGTCATTCCCGATACGGAAACACCCGGAGCCAAAGCCGTGGGTGTGAGTACCTGGCTGTTAGTTGCCGTGCAGCACCAGCTGATGGATATGTCGACAGAAAAATTGCAACGCTTTATGCAATTACTGAACACACCAACAGCTTTTCTTGAGCGTGCTAGCGATACACAACTTGTCGACCTAACCCAGCTCGACAATGACGCGTTCATCAATCATTCAACGACAGAAATTGCACAGCACTGGCGCGCCCTTAAAAACCTGATACTGATGGGTTACTACTCATCAGAAGTCGGCGCCAGTCAGGAGCTCCGCTATAAACTTGTGCCGGGACACTTTCTACCCGCAGTTGAAATTGAAGACGGCAAAACCCGCGCCTGGTCCAGTGACTGGACTGCGGTTGACTTTGGATGAGTGAAGCCATGAATACAGATTTTGATGCAATTGTGGTCGGCTCCGGCATTACCGGTGGCTGGGCGGCAAAAGAATTAACCGAACGCGGTCTTAAGGTCTTGTTACTGGAGCGCGGCCGTTATATTGAACATGGTTCCGGCTATAAAACCGAATTCAAAGCGCCCTGGGAAATGCCTTTTCGCGGATTTGGCAATCAGGAATTGTTTAACAACGAATACGCCGTGCAACACAAAATCTCTCACGTCAACGAATGGACCTATCAGCATTTTGTGAATGATAAAGACCATCCGTACCAGACTGCAGAGGGCACAGCATTTAATTGGCATCGCGGTTATCAGCTAGGCGGACGCTCACTGACCTGGGGTCGCCAAAGCTATCGCTGGGGCGACGTAGACTTCGCTTCCAATAGCAAAGATGGTTTCGGTATTGATTGGCCCGTGCGCTACGCCGACATGTCGCCGTGGTATGACCATGTGGAAGAATTTATCGGTGTATCCGGTGCTGCTGAAAATCTACCGCAATTACCAGACGGTAAATTTATGCCCCCCATGGCCCTTAACCCGGTAGAAGATGCTCTGCGTATAAAAATTAATGAGAACTTCAGCGACCGTCGGTTAACCATCGGTCGAACTGCAAATATCACCCAACCTCGACCCGGTCGTGCGCCTTGTCAAAACCGTTCTATCTGTGCAAGAGGTTGTAGTTTTGGCGCCTATTTTTCAACGCAAAGTTCAACCTTGCCTGCGGCTAAAGCCACTGGGAATCTGACGCTGGTAACCGATGCGCTCGTGGATAAGCTGCAATACGATCCCGCCACCCAGCGTATAACCGGCGTGGATGTTATTCACACAGAAACCAATGAACGTAAACGCTATTCTGCCAAGGTAGTATTTCTCTGTGCCGGTTCGGTAAACAGTGTCGGCGTTTTACTGCGCTCTACCTCCGAGGCGTTCCCGAATGGACTGGCAAACCGCAGCGGAGTACTAGGAAAATACTTTATGGATCACGCCAGTTCCCTGGCAGTGGTTGCGCAGATTCCTGGCTTTGACCATTTCTATTACGAGGGTGTGCGACCCACCGGAATTATCATTCCTCGTTTTAGAAATGTATCCGCACAACCAGACGCCGTGGATTTCACGCGTGGTTACTCGTTTCAGGGCGGCGCCTATCGCACTACATGGACTCGCGGTGAGCGCATGGCCGGCCTGGGAACTGATTTCAAAAACAAATTGCAAAAACCAGGTCCGTGGATGTTTGCCCTGACGGCCTTTGCGGAATCCATTCCACGAGCCAGCAATCAAATCAGCTTGTCGAATAAAACAGATAAGCACGGCATACCACAGGTAATGATCGATTTCACTCATGGTGACAACGAGCACAAAGCGCTCGCTGATGCAGCGAAGGAAGCGCAGGCTATGGTGAAGCTACTGAATGGTCATGTTGTGATGTCATCCAGCCAACCTAACCCCGGCGGCTCAGCCATTCATGAGATGGGTGGCGCGCGAATGGGTCGGGATCCGGCTACGTCTATTTTAAACGGCCACAATCAGGCCCACGACATTCCCAACTTGTTTGTGACTGACGGCGCGGCCATGGGGTCATCAGCCTGCCAAAACCCGTCGCTAACCTATATGGCCTTTACGGCGCGCGCAGCAGCCTACGCAGCAGATCTGGTGAAAACCGGAAGCCTGTAAAGCCAGCCAGGTTGCAACGTCAGATAGGCTAGAAAATCAGGCTGGCAATAACACTACCTCGCTCCCCCTGCGGGAACCGAGGTAGTTTTCTATCACGTTTCAAGTGAATCCAGTGCATGAGTACGAATCGGTCAATGCCCAATGCCATTCCATTTTTATTAATCACCGTGTTCCTGGATTCCGTGGGCATTGGCATACTGATCCCTGTCATTCCCGACCTTATTCGTGAACTTGCCGGCATTAGTATCTCTCAGGCGGCTATTTATGGTGGCGCCATCACCGCGTTGTTTTCTCTCGTGCAATTTTTTTCTTCTCCCGTACTAGGCAGCCTGAGTGACTCTTTCGGACGCCGCGTGGTCATTCTGTTATCACTGTTCGCCTTCGGGCTTAATTATATTTTGATGGCACTGGCACCAACCTTGATGTGGCTTTTTGTTGCACAAGCACTGGCGGGTTTATTCGGGGCCACCCACAGCGCTGCGGCTGCCTATGTGTCGGATATTACCGAGCCCGTGAAGCGCGCCAAGCCATTTGGACTAATGGGAGCGGCGTTTGGACTGGGGTTTATGGTCGGTCCGGTGTTAAGTGGCATTGTTTCCCAATGGGGGCTACGCCTGCCTTTCTATGTCGCCGCACTGTTAGCACTAATTAATGTCATCTACGGCTATTTTGCGCTGCCAGAATCGTTACCGAAAGAAAAGCGCCGCAAATTCCAGGTGCGCCAGGCAAACCCCTGGAGTGTGTTTAAACATTTAAGTCGGTACCCGGTGGTGCCCAAATTACTGCTGACCACCCTGCTCACGCAATTTGGTCTACAATCGGTCACTGTCACCTGGCCATATTTCACAACCTTTCAGTACCAGTGGACGCCAAGAGAAATCGGGTTTTCGTTAGGTTTATATGGCATTGTTAATGTTATTACCCAAGGAATTTTACTCAGCCGATTAGTCGACTGGTTTGGTGATGCAAAAACTACCTGCATCGGTATCCTGTTAATGATCACCGGCCTGCTCGGCTTTGCTTTTACCGATGATGCAATCTTCGGTGTGCTTTTCGTCGTCCCCAGTGCCATGGCATTTTTAACCCACGGATCCATTCGCAGTATGATTTCCCAGCAGCTGCCTCTGAATGAACAAGGTGCCGCACAAGGGGCCATTATTGCCGTGAATAGCCTCGCGGCTATTATGACGCCGA
Source organism: Cellvibrionaceae bacterium (assembly GCA_050290265.1). Taxonomy (GTDB): domain Bacteria; phylum Pseudomonadota; class Gammaproteobacteria; order Pseudomonadales; family Cellvibrionaceae; genus JBNKFV01. The sequence continues at coordinate 107,741 of JBNKHI010000005.1, read as the reverse complement.
TTCTAATGCCCTGGTTATTCAGCGTATTTTCGTCCGGTCAAATGGGATTTGTATTCGCTGGCGCGCCCTTTTTGGGTGGGGCAATTTTCGCCACTATTGCGCTGCTCCTTATCGTCAACAGTAACAAATAGCGTTTACTGTTGATGAAAAACCAAGACGTAATACTCTGCCAACTTACCGAAAATTGTCGAAGCGTTACAGTCTGGTTTTGATGGTATAGAACCCGAGCTACCCACCGAGAAATGCTGGGTTATCTTCGGCGCCAGGGTCAAGGGTTATGCGTTATTACTGGGCTATCTTTATTTTCAATAGCTTTCATCCGCATAAACTGTTCGTCAATTAGTCTCGCCGAAGCTACTCTTTTCAACACAACACATTTCGGTGTATCTATTTTTTCAATCGTTCAGGTAAGTGAGCTATCCATGAATAAAAAATTAGACAGTGTATTAATTGTTGGCGGCGGTTTTTCTGGCCTATCTGCAGGAATTCAATTACGCAAGGCCGGCATTGAAACCCACGTTGTCGAAAAAAATCCTGATTGGAAGGCTTATGGTGCCGGTATTACCATTGGTGCTCCTACGCTGCGAGCACTGGATACATTAGGTCTTTACGAAGAATTTCAAAAGCAAGGCAGTATGGGTCAAGGTTTACACCTCTACACGGCTAACGGCCATCATATTACGACCGTTCCAACCCCACCACCGGAAGAAAGCCGCGTTCCTTGCGGCGGCGCTATTATGCGACCCGTACTCGGCGACATTATGGCAGAGAGTTATCTCAACTTAGGTGGCACGGTCGCTGTTGGCTGCGTAGTGGAAACAATGCAGGACAACGGCGATAGCGTTGACGTTACTTTCAGCGATGGCACCCAGGGCACTTACGATTTGGTGATAGGGTCTGACGGATTATTTTCTCAAATACGTACCACTATTTTCCCTGACGCACCAAAACCTAAATATAGCGGTCAAGGCGTATGGCGTGCAGTATTAAAGCGCCCTGCCGACATCGACACATCAGCAATGTGGACTCATCCAGCGTCAAAATTGAAAGCCGGCGTCAATCCAATATCGGCGACTCACATGTATCTGTATCTGACTGATCCACGTCCTAACAACGAGTTTATTCCACAAGATCAACAGTTAAAAATTTTTAAAAAGTTACTCTGTACGTTTACCGCCCCTGCTGTTATGGCGATGAGCGAAGAACTTAGTGAAGAGTCACAAGTTCTTTATCGCCCACTCGAAGGCATGCTATTGCCGTTGCCTTGGCACAAGGGTAATACCGTATTACTGGGTGATGCAGTCCATGCAACCACACCGCACTTGGCCATGGGGGCAGGTCTTGGAATTGAAGACGGCATTGTATTGGTAGAAGAGTTATTAGCTTCAGAGTCCGTTTCTGAGGGTTTAAAAAAATATGAAGAGCGCCGCTGGGAACGTTGCCGAATGGTTGTAGAAAATTCACGACGTTTGGGCGAAATAGAAATGGAAGGCGGAGACATGGGCGAGCACGCAATGCTCATGAAAAATTCTATGCAGGCGCTCGTAAAAACTATTTAACGTAATACGTTGCGAGATATCTCCCCCTTAAACATACCTTACTGGAATATGTTACCGGCATTAGCGAATGCTTATGCCGGTTTTTTCCACCCAATAAAACATTAAGCATTTATATCTACATGGTGTGTTTTCATTAGACATGTCAGAGATAAGCAATAAATTCTCGACCAAGGGGTGTCTTAAAGAACCCTTACACAGCACAGCACTTGTCTGCTACCAAATTAAGGCAACCCCATCACGCACATCCAATGTGTCCTGAAAAGACCTTTCCATTTATACTTTCTTGCAATGTAATCGCTTTATTTTTTTGTTTTTAAAACACATTTTCTTACAGGCTATATATTTTAATATTCAACAACGTGGATAGGGCTATCACTTAGCACGCGAAAAAAAGGAGGCCACTGGGGCCTCCTTTTTTATTCAGCATTCTTATTCGCTACTTCCTAATCAACGTTATTTACCCACCACTGTAAATAACTATGCACCTGGCATCCATTTGTCACGGGGCTGGAATAAAAACAGCTGCGAGTTATCAGCAGAGATCGGTGCCACACGCGCTTCCCAACTCTCATCATGCAAATCCATGTCAGCATCGTACTCTACATGGCAGCCAAATGGACTATTGAAGTACCAGAACCAGTTAGAACCGAAGATATGACGACCAGGACCCCAAAATGATTCATAGCCTTTGTTTTTAAAGTTTGTACCAGCCTGCATAACAGCCGTTGGACCGTCCATATGAAAAGTAAAGTGCTCACAACCTTGCATGTGTGGCGGTGTATTGATCATGAACAGGCAGTGATGGTCATTAGTCCCCGCTGGACGCATAAATGAACCCACGTGCTCAAAAGTATCCACTACATAGAAACCTAAACGATCGGTATAAAATGCTTTGGCTTTAGCTTGGTCAGGAACAAAATACACCACATGAGACAAGCTGCGTGGTTCAGGCACATTGTCACAATCAAAACCAAGAGCATTCACATCACGAGCAGCCGTTGTTGCTGCGCCTGCACCATTGACTTGCTCGCCCCCATTCTCAAGTGGCTCACGAATAGTAATTTGGAAACCCAAAGTAAACCCCATGTCATCGTTCACTTCTAACGAACCATCATCCAGAGTGATGACTTCACGGTCTTTACCCAGTTCCGCCGCTATTTGATCAAGTACAGCCTGATCCGCAACACCATACACAGTTTTGCGCAACATGCTGCCAGTGGCCAATGCCGGTGGCAAAGATTCATCGTCACGTCCACGCACCAATATTCCCGTACCATCGGTACTGCGGAAAAAGCCACCATCAGCAGTAACATCGACAGCCTTAAGACCATAGTCAGTTAAGTACTGGCAGCAAGCCTCAATATCATCAACACCAAAAACCAACGAGTCCAATCCAACAATATTCATTTCATTAATCCTCTAAGACACTGACAATTCATAGAATCTTTCATTTAGTGTATTTTAAAGTGCAGTGCGCGCACCAAGTGTTTCCGCAACGCTGTCGGCAATAGGAAGAGGATAAATTTGCGAGCACAATGAGTAAAACGGTTAAAACCGTAATCAGGTATTGAAGCGATCAATACCTGATTACGGCAGAGGATCTACAGACTGGTTGGCAACATCGAGGCAAGGTACACACAAATGAGCCAGCACCACGAAGCAGTGCTGAAAAGATAGGAAAATACGCTAAATCATAAAAAATTTAGCCATAAACTAATAACTACAGCTCTGCGGAGTGTGCCAGTATTCGCTGCAACAACCAGTTAACGCCGGCATCTTTCACTTTTGATTTATGGATTGCCGCCGTTTCTTTGATACCCGGCAGCGAAAACGGCAAATCGTGTACGCTAATAGGAAATAGCTTGGCGAAATACTCTGCATAACGACGGTGGATCACGGCCAACCGGGTTGACCCCACAAGACTGACAGGCAAATCCGAAAACGAATTTACGTTCATAACAATACGACGACTGATCCCAGCTTCTCTCAAGCAGACTTCTGAGTATTCTGGCGCCCGGTTCGAACCAAATTTTGTGGCCACATGAGACAGTCGTGAAAACGTTTCGGCATCAACTCCCTGCTGGCACTCAGGGTTATCCTTCCAGCACGCTACCGCATAAGTATCGTCAAACAACGGGTGTAATACGACGTTTTCTTTGGGCTGATAAGGCTCAATAGTGACTAATACATCAACCTCGCCCTGGGCAAACAGTGCTTGGGTTTCAATATTGGGGTACATGAAATCAAAATTCAGATGCGGTGCTTCAAGTGTCGCATTTGCGATCACCTTAGCGATTACCGTGTGGTAAACATAGTCTGTGCAGACAATCACAAAACGCCGGTCACTGGTAGCAGCGTCAAAAACTGCAGGCGTGGTGATATTCGAACGAATCAGCGCAAGCGCTTGATCCAACGGCCCCGCCAACTCCATCGCCTTGGCCGTTGGCACCATATTGCGACCGCACTGAATCAATAAATCATCACCAAAATACTCACGCAAACGGCTGAGCGCACCACTCATAGCAGATTGACTCAAATGAATTTCTTCAGCCGCCAACGTTACGCTGCGGTGCTTCAGCAGCACCTGCAGTGCATTTAACAGATTAAGATCCAACCCCTGATAGCGCATAAGTTTTTATTCTTCAATTAGCTATAACGAACGTCCAGTTTACCGAAATTTAGCGCTGAAGGCACAAACATGACAAGGCTCAGCCTGGGTCACGCCGGCAAAAGGCCCCAATACCCACTATGTAATAGCAAAACGCGTCGAAACCAAAACCACAATAACGATACCTGCCATTGATTATTCAAATGCCCCGACAACACCCGTTAAAACCTAATTCAGGTAGACTAAAACATCCGCCTGAATGCACTTAAAGACCATTTCAGCGCACAATGAATCAATCCTATTGAACAAGAGGTCGACTATGACTAACAGTATCGTACTTTATGCCGCGCCCGGCAGCTGCTCAAAGGTTCCAATGATATTACTCGAAGAAATTGGCGAGTCTTATCGCCTGGAACTGGTGCGTTTTATGCGCGGCGTACAGAAGTCACCGGCCTATCTAGCGCTGAATCCCAAAGGCAAGGTTCCACTTTTGATTGGTGAAGGTACTGCTATCACAGAAAACCCGATTATTATCAGCTACTTAAATGATACGTTTCCAGAAGCCGGCCTTTTACCTGAAGGCGACGCAATGACGCGCTACCAACAACTGTCTGACCTCTGTTTTTGTTCTTCAACGCTGCATCCTATCGTAACGCGTATTCGGATGCCGCAGTTTTTCGCAGGAGCAGAAGCGATGCAGGCGGTATGGGAAAAAGGCTGTGAATCGATGGACGAATACTTTCATATGATCAACAAACGCCTGCAAGAAAAACAGTGGTGGTATGGAGACGAATGGAGCGCAATGGATGCCTATCTATACTGGGTCTTTTGGCGAGTCGCAGGAGCCAACTATGACACTGATCGCTTCAGCGCTTTCACCCGACACTTTGAAGCGATGGAACAACGCCCGTCAGTACAAAAGGTAATTGCCAAAGAAGCCGAGATGCAGGCCACTCTAAAAGCCGAAGGCTTATTGGTCGCGCCACCACAAATGATAAAAAATAAAACGTAATAACAACTGGTTAATACCGCTGCCGTGCTTGTTCAGCCCGACTATCTCTGGATATTTACGGGCTTAATCCAATTGCAGCAACAAATATTCAAGCGCTGCCAACGGCTTCCTATGATTGAGTTCATTAAAAGCAGCAAGCACCTGAAGGCAGAATATTTGATTGTCAGCTAACGCAGCGGGAAAGACATCTCGTAATGCCAACAGCGACGTAACAATCTGTTCTGCTGAACTTCCTGACTGGTAGATACCGGCATATTCATTTGCCAGTGGATCCGATACGACATATTGCTGACCGTTACGATCGACGCCTTTGACGTAACACATCCAACTGGCAACGGCAAAAGCGATCAGTTTTATAGAAAGGCCTTGCTCCAAACGTAACAAAGCACTGCGCAACCAACGCTGTGGAATTTTTTGTGATCCGTCCATCGCAATTTGACTGAGCTTATGATTAAGACTGTCATTAGAAAAACGATACAGCAAAGCATCGATGTAAGCGTGAGTATCAACACCGGAAGGCATATCCAACGTCGATAATGTTTGTTCCATATAACGGCGAATAAGTGCTGACATACTGTCATTGCAAATAGCCTCTGCTACCGTTTCCCAGCCGCAAAGTGACCCAAGGTATGCCAGTATTGAATGGCTGCCATTTAATAAACGTAATTTCATAGTTTCAAATGGATGAACGTCAGCGACCATTTGTACGCCATCATTTTCCCAATCAGGGCGCCCCAGCGGGAAGTTATCTTCCACTACCCACTGCGTAAAACTTTCACAGGACAGTGCAGCACTGTCTTTAAAACCAAATTGTTTTTCCAACGCGCAAACCCCTTCAGCGTCAATAGAAGGGACGATACGATCAACCATAGAGTTTGGAAATGCGACGCTGCTATTAAGCCAACTAACTAATTCTGGACACTGGGCCTCGGCCAGCTGAGTAACCGCCAGGCGCGTGCGGTCCCCATTTTCGGGCATATTGTCACAGGACAATATTGTAAATGGCGCGATACCTTGTGCATGACGCATACGTAAAGCAGCCAGTAACAAGCCAGGCACAGTTACCGGCGTATCAGGGTTGGCAATATCAGCTTGGATAGCAGGATCTTCCAAGCGTAAACGCTGTTCTGCAGCACTGAGACAATAGCCTTTCTCTGTCACAGTTAACGTAACAATTCGAATGTCCGGCTGCTGCATTATTGCCAGTAGTTCTGCTTTGCTTTCCCCAGCAAAAATGGCCCTAGAGATCGCATTAACCTCTCTTACGGTAGCCGCATTCGAACTTTCAAACTCCACAACATGATAGCTACCCTGTTGCGCATTAAGCTGATCTACCAACACATGATTAGATCGGATATTGGCTGCACAGATACCCCAAGCCAATACGTCGCTGACATCCATGTTTTTATTAACGATTTGAGAATGTCGATTTAAAAATTTCTCCACATAAACAGCCTGGTGAGCACGGTGAAAAGCACCCAAACCAATATGGACAATGCCAGCACGTAACCCTTTAACATAATACTGACTGTTTACGTGGGTAACATTAGGCGTAACAGTGGGAGTAACTGCAGACATAACTCACAATCTTTTATCAAATAATTTACGGTAGATACCGGTTCGCTAAATAAAGCGTTGTACCGATCGAATCACACCACGTACTTCCGCCAACCCTTTCAGTCGGCCAATGGCCGTATACCCAGGATTCGCAGTACGGTTAATATCATCAAGCATTTGATGACCATGATCCGGCCGAATAAAAATATCACTCGTTTGGCCTTGGGATTCTTTCCGGCGTTTTTCTTCGCGCAGCAGTTTTTCTATCACACCAATCATATCCACATCGCCATCGAGATGACTGGCTTCCTGAAATGAGCGCGGATCATCTTTATCCAAACTCACACCACGCAGGTGCGAGAAATAAATACGAGGTCCAAACTGTTCCGCCATCGCCACCAGGTCATTATCCGGACGACTACTGTACGTCCCAACGCACAAGGTAATACCGTTAGCTTCGCTAGGCTGGTCAGCAAATAAAATATTCAAGTCATCCGCCGTACAGATAATGCGCGGCAAACCAAACATCGCACGCGGCGGATCATCGGGGTGAATAGCCAGATTAATTCCTGCACGCTCAGCTTTTGGTAATACTTTTTCCAGAAAGGCGTACAGGTTTTTGCGCAAAGCAGCCGCATCAATATGTTGATATTGTGCGAGCATTTCACGAAAAGTATCAAGGCTGTAACTGTCTGTCATTTTGCCTGGCAGACCAGCAATAATGTTATTAGTCAGTATTTGAATTTGCGTTTCGGTCATGGCCTCAAAATACTTTTTGGCCTGCGAATACTCATCAGCAGAATAATCGGCTTTAGCGTTTTCACGTTTTAACACAAAAAGATCAAACGCAGAAAATTCTGTTTGATCAAAACGCAATGTATAAGCCCCACTGGGCAACCGATACTTGAGGTTCGTACGCGTCCAATCAATGACAGGCATAAAGTTGTAACAAATAACTTTAATACCGTGCTTAGCGAGATTTTCCATCGATACAATCCAGCTATCAATGTACTTTTCGCAACCAGGCCTGCCCAGTTTAACAGACTCATGCACCGGAATACTTTCTACTACGGTCCATGCCAGCGGAGAACAACCACCAGGCGTCGCTTCTATAAGTTGTTTGTGGGCTAAAATTGCTTCTTCGGTCCACACTTCGCCAGCTGGAATACTGTGCAAAGCACTCACAATATCAGTAGCACCTGTCTGACGGATATCATCCAGTGACACAGGGTCATTGGGACCAAACCAACGCCACGATTCACGCATAGCAAATACCTGTACTATTTCGAACTATCTAACTTCGAATTTCAGAAAAAGAATAAAAGGTCAGAGCAGCGCAGACACTGTTTAGCAAGCGATATCATCAATGCAGCTCCGACCTAACTTAATTAATAACGTTTACACATGCATCCAACTAGAAGGAATAGGACGCAACAACACCCGCATAACGCATAGCACCGCGAGACCAACATTTGGCAACCGTAGGCATTCCTAGGAAGCGCTCACTATAAATTCGTATAGCTATGTGAATAATTTTCATCGAGCACGTTATTCACGAAAAGCGTTACCTTGTAGCGCTCGCTTTTTGCAGCCTGACAAGTTAGGTCGGCGTCCAAACCGTTGGTTTGCAGTTAACCCGCACGATTCAACGTAAACATTGGCGTACCAAATTCATCGCCAATAGCGCTTTCAGCCTAACAATCATCAAAATCCATCAGGAATACGACCAGGCTTTTGGAATTGATTCAGGCTCTTCCTCAAGCTCCGCTATCTTATCGTTTATTATTTCGATATTTATATTGGACTCACAGGTAAAGTGGTATTACCAGTTTACCTGCAATAAAGGTATTGTCAAGAATAAGCCTAACCGTAGAGTATCGCAGCTAACTAACCTAGAACACAATTAGCCAGAATCCATTTTTTCCGCGCATTAGTGCCACAAAATCAACAAAAATAACCAGTTAAAGCAAGAATATAGACCTTATAAACCCCACGATCGACAATCCAATAGTACGACTGTGCATCCGCCAAAACGCGTACTGCAAGCACTTACATTAAGTTGATCCTGGCGTTGCCACCTCACAATCGGCCTTACCAGCATGCCAGAAAACAACCTGGTACGCGCCAAAAGCACACCCCATGTACCCCGCCGAATGCGATTGATCAGGATGTTTCGGCACCGGATTTAGAAAGCCAGCTCCATTGTTATACTCTGTCAGATCTAGGGCACAGCATGCTTCGATTAAGGAGTGATGAGAGAGATCTATCATGAAACTGATATATAAATTTAGCGATGACCAAATTAAACAATTACATGCGTTGTATCAAAATGAGTGGTGGACAAAAGGTAGGTCGCTTGAAGATACCTATAAAGTTGTAAAAGGCTCGGCATTAAATGTCGGCTTGATAGATGAGAATGAGAACTTGAAAGGTTACGTGCGAGTCATCACTGATTCGGTTTTTAAAGCTTTCATTTATGACCTGATAATAGCGGAAGATTCTCGTAAAGACGGGCTTAGTCGTATGATAATGGAAGCGATACTGGGTGATGATTTAATCAAAAACGTCGGTCATATTGAGCTCTATTGCGTAGATCCACTTGTACCTTACTACGAAATGTTTGGCTTTACCCCAGACGTTGGACCAATAAAATTAATGCGTAAAAAAGCACTACAAAAACACCCATAGAATCTGGACTATGCCTACTGGGCGTCCATCACCTTCAGCTGCTGATCCAGCTTCTCCATAATCCGCATAAGATCTCGATATTCACTAATGTCCAGCGCGCTGATCAGCTGAGCCTCCCAGTCCAACGCTTTCGGCGCTATTTTATGGTATAGCTCAGCCCCGGAATCACTCAGCATCAAATAGGTCGCGCGATTATCCAGACTATCTTTTTCTTTAAACAAGTAGCCTTTTTCATCCAACAACTTGACCGCCCTGGACACTCGTGACTTATCCATAAATGTCACCGTACCGATACACTTGGCATTCTGGCGGTCATGCTCTGCCAGCCGGGCCAGTATTCTCCACTCCGGCACGGTAATATCAAACTCTTCCAAATAAATTTGCGACAACGAGTCACTAATTTGTTTGGCTAAATTCACCATCCGATAAGGAATAAACTGATTCAGTAACAATGATCCCGCTTTACTCTCAGTCATTTGTCACGACCCCAAAATCAATAAACTTTTCACACAATCTCAATATAACAAGTGCCAGCGGCAATTAAACCGCACAACAAAAATGCAACAGGCGCTCGTGTAAATTAAAAGCTCGCTGGAACAAGTGCAGCATATTACAGCGAAAAGAGAATAAATTATATTGAACAATATGAGGGCGCAGACAGGGTCAGCTGCTGCTTAAAAGCCGGCCTGGATGATTATGGCCGGCTTAAATCTAGATCAACGTTTAATCTTGCAATTGATCCCATACTTCCTGGTCGCGCTCGGCGGTCCAAATACGGGGCCAATCCACACCATTAAATTCATCCCATAAGCGCTGAACATCAAATGGCAAACAATGTTCAAAAATCGGCCACATACCAAACTTTGGCGCCAAATGATCACGGGTAAGCTCAAATGCTTCTTTTAATGTGCCTCCGCGTTTGTGGACTTCACCCACTTTTTCAATCATACCGATCAGGAAACCACGCGTTTGCTCAATAGCGGCATCTACCTCTTCTCGTCCGCGGGCAACCGCACCACGACCACCAATAAGAACTTCTGCACCATAGGCTTTCACTTTATCCAACGTAGCGCTAGACCAATCAAAATGGAATGCATCACCGGTATAAAGCGCAGCTTTGGCTTCAACCAAATCACCGGCAAAAAGCACTTTGTGCTTAGGCAACCAGGCAACAATATCGCCAGCAGTATGGCCACGGCCACAGAACTCCAATATCAAGCTCCCGCGATCACCGCCCAAAGGAATTTCCATTCGGTCATTAAACACCAGATCAGGACGGGTAAGACCAGGAATACCATCAGGCTCACGGAATAAACGAGGCATACGACCATACTCACTGGCCCAATCCTGCATACCGCGCTCTTCAATCAGCTGCTGCGTGACATCACTGGTAATGATCGACTCAGCACCAAAAGCAGACGCACCTAAAACACGCACCGCGTGATAGTGAGTTAATACCAGATACTTGATTGGCTTATCGGTGTGCTCACGCAACATCTCTAACCAGTCGCTAGCCGCTCGCGGCGTAGCTCGGGCCTCAATCGCCACCACAAAGTCTTCACCCTCTACAGCACCAACATTTGGGTCACCCTCCGCAGTCAGGGCATAGACACCCTCCGCCAATACTTCCAGAGTTTCTTTTTTTTCGCCGAGATCCGCTGAGGATGCAAAAGGTTTCTTAGCCATGCTATGCAACACCTGTAGTTGTATGAGTTATAGGTAAATAGCGACCTGACCAAACAACGTCCAAGCCAGCCATTCAAAAATCGCCCTACCACAGCCAACATACTGCGACAGGACCCAAAGGTTAACACCAAATAATCTCTTATGAAACCATATAAACAATTAAAAAGACAATAAAATCACATCAAAAGCCAATTTTAGCCTAAACTTCACTTGATAATTTTATAAACCCCCTGTAATTTATTCTCACACGAGATCAACTACAAGTCTAAATTCTCTTGTGTGCGACCAAGTACCGAATACCGAGTAAAGGTCACGCAGGCAACGGCTCTACAACAACCAATAACATCAAGCGGAAACAGCCAGATGCAAAAAACCTATACAAACCCCGTTTATGACTACGTACACAGCTCTGACCAGGATGCGACAACGCCAGTGCACCACCCCGTTATCATTGTGGGTGCCGGTCCATGTGGTTTAGCGGCCGGAATAGATCTCGCACTGCAAGGCATTCCCAGTGTCATCGTTGATGACAACAACACCGTCAGCGTTGGTTCGAGAGCAATCTGCTTTGCCAAGCGCACCCTTGAAATAATGGACCGCTACGGCTGTGGCGAGCGCATGGTAGACAAAGGCATTACCTGGCAGCGCGGCCGTGTGTTTTTTCAAAACGACCCTGTTTACAACTTTGACCTGTTGCCTGAAACCGATCACAAAATGCCAGCCTTTATTAATCTTCAGCAGTACTATTTTGAAGAATATCTGGTCGACACAGCGAATGAGATGGATCTGATTGACCTGCGCTGGAAGAATAAAATTACCGATGTACACACTGATTCATCTGGCACGCGTATTTCAGTGTCAACTCCAGATGGCGATTACGTAATGACCTGTGACTACTTGTTAGTCGCGGACGGTGCCAACAGCAAAATTCGCGACATGCTTGGCCTGGAAAGTAAAGGCCAGATTTTTCAGGATCGGTTTTTGATTGCCGATGTCGTAATGAAAGCTGACTTTCCCACAGAGCGCTGGTTCTGGTTTGATCCACCTTTTCACCCCAACCAGTCGGCGCTATTGCACAGGCAGGCAGATAATGTCTGGCGTATCGATTTACAGCTCGGCTGGGATGCCGATCCGGAAGAAGAAAAAAAGGAAGAAAATATTCGCCCACGGATTGAAGCAATGCTTGGGAAGGATGCTGAATTCGAATTGGAATGGGCCAGCGTCTACACCTTTCAATGTCGAAAAATGGATAATTATATTAAAGACCGCGTTGTTTTTATGGGGGATGCTGCACATCAAGTTTCGCCCTTCGGCGCCCGCGGTGCTAACGGCGGGATTCAATCGGTGGAAAATCTCGCTTGGAAAATTGCCCGGATCTTGCGCAAAGAAGCGCCCGCAACCCTACTCGAAACATACAACACCGAACGCCAGCACGGCGCTGAGGAAAATATTCTTAATTCCACGCGTTCAACGGATTTTATTACACCCAAAAATCACATTAGCCTGATATTCCGCAACGAAACATTACGCCTTGCAAAAGAGTTTAACTTTGCACGCAAGCTCGTAAACAGCGGTCGCCTGTCTTTACCCTGCACCTACCACGACACGCCCCTTAACACACCAGACACACAAACATTCAACAGTGAATTAAAGCCTGGCAGCCCACCGAAAGACGCACCGCTTGAAGTTTCCGGCGTCGACACCTGGCTACTGAATCAATTAGGCAATACCTTTACAGCACTTGTGTTTGTTGATCAGGACAACAATGACTCGCTAGTATTGAAAAACAATCTGCAGGCTGTTTCAGCACTGCATGATGTCAACATTATAGTCGTCAGCCCAACTGATTTACCGCCAGAGATTATTGCCAGCACCGGTCCCGAAGGAATTATTGCTATAGACAAAGCCGGCGTACTGCAACAACGCTACGACCTCAAAAACAATACGACTTATCTGTTCCGTCCAGACCAAATTATTTGCGCTCGCTGGAGGCACTTTGATGCAGCCGACGTTGAAGCTGCTATACGCAAAGCACTTGGCCACGCAATGGAGATCACAGCATGAAAACCGAACACTTAAATACCGAATCGAATTTTGCTAACCCTGATGAATTTTATGCGGTGTTAACAGATGCGCACCGCGAGTTAGATCGCGATGCCAGCGAGCGCGTCAATGCACGCTTAATCTTATTACTCGCTAATCACATCGGTGATCTCGACGTGTTTAAAGAAGCGCTATCAATTGCCAAAGAAATCTAGCCACTTATTAACTATGGAAAATACCTAATTACGGTACTTATATGATGAACCCAGAAGCACTCAACTATTTATACGGTTTTGGTAACGAACACGAAACGGAAGCTTTACCAGGAGCGCTGCCTAAAGGCCAGTTTAGCCCGCAAAAGTGCCCCTACGATTTATACGCAGAACAGTTTAGTAGTACCGCATTTACAGCACCGCGACATAAAAACAGGCGCACCTGGACGTATCGCATTCGCCCTTCAGTTGCCATGGGCGAATTTCAACAAATCGACAACGGCATGATCCGCACCGCACCGCTTACAGAAGCAGTGTGTCCACCAAATCCCTTGCGCTGGGATCCATTACCGCTACCTTCAACGCCCACTGACTTTCTGGAGGGTTTAACCACGGTTGCAGTCAATGGTGATGCCAAAACCCAAGTCGGCATTGCAATTCATGTGTACGCAGCCAACAAAGATATGGGTAATCGCTTTTTCTATAACGCTGACGGCGAAATGCTCTTTGTTCCACAACAAGGGGAACTCCTTGCTTATACCGAAATGGGCATTTTGCACGTTAAGCCCGGTGAAATCATGGTCATACCCCGAGGTATAAAATTTAAAATTGAACTGCCAAATGGGCCGATACGCGGTTATATCTGTGAGAATTATGGCGGTGACCTACACCTGCCCGAACGCGGCCCGGTAGGTGCTAACGGCTATTCAAATGATCGAGATTTTGCTTACCCAACTGCCTGGTATGAAGACACCGGTGGCGACTTCAAATTAGCCACTAAGTTTTGCGGCAATCTATTTCAGGCCGACATCAATCACTCGCCGCTGGACGTGGTAGCCTGGGTTGGCACTTCAGCACCGTACAAGTATGACCTTGCACGCTTTAATGCAATGAATACCGTGAGCTATGACCACCCTGATCCATCCATTTTTACCGTACTGACATCGCAAACGGATACCACTGGCGTAGCCAATCTGGATTTTGTGATTTTCCCACCACGCTGGATGGTAGCGGAGAACACCTTCCGTCCGCCCTGGTATCACCGCAATATCATGAGCGAATTTATGGGGCTTATTGAAGGTGTTTACGACGCGAAGGAATCTGGTTTTGAACCGGGTGGAATGAGTCTGCATAACTGCATGACGCCACACGGCCCAGAAGCAGATGTTTTCGAAAAAGCCAGCAACTCAGATTTAATACCCCAACGCTACAAAGACACGCTGGCCTTTATGTTTGAGTCACGCTATGCAATTCAACCGACTGCATTCGCTTTAGAAACACCAGCCAAACAGAATAATTATGTCGACTGTTGGCGCTCTTTGAAAAAATATTTTACGGGCAAAAAGTAGGTGCTACCGTCTGGGCGCCAATCAAATTATTGAAACACGTTTAACCAAAGGTATAGGTCATGATCCAACTTAATGAAACACATTCGGCCACATTAACCAGCTGGGTGACATCCGCCAACAATCACAGCGACTTTCCCATTCAAAATCTCCCGTTTGCTATTTTTCGGCGCGCAGGTACCAATGAGAATTTTCGTGGTGGTGTTGCCATCGGCGATCAAATTCTGGATATGGCTGCCGCCGCAAAAGCCGACGTATTTACAGGCCTGGCAAAAGATGCGGCCAACGCTGCAGCCGAAGCCACGCTGAACACGTTAATGGGGATGGGTAAAACTGCCAATGCTGCATTGCGACTGGCACTTTCAAAAGCATTACGCACTGACTCTGAAGCACAAACAGCCTTACAACCTTGCCTGGTTGCACAGCAGGATGCGGAGTATAGCCTGCCCTGCCAGATCGGTGACTACACAGATTTCTATACGTCGGTTTACCATGCGACAGCCGTGGGCTCAATGTTTCGACCGGACAATCCCTTACTGCCAAATTACAAATGGGTTCCCATCGGCTACCACGGCCGAGCCTCAACCATTAACGTATCCGGGCAACCATTCCATCGCCCGATGGGTCAGCTAAAGGCACCGGATGCCGATGAACCCATACTCGCTCCCTGTAAGCGTCTCGACTATGAATTAGAGATGGGAATTTTTATTGGCCAAGGTACCGAACAGGGCGATCGGGTTGCCATTGAAGATGCGGAAGATCATGTCTTTGGCATGTGCTTATTTAACGACTGGTCAGCACGGGATATCCAGGCCTGGGAATACCAACCGCTGGGGCCGCTTTTATCAAAGAACTTTGCCTCAACAATTTCACCTTGGATTATTACCACTGAAGCACTGGCGCCGTTTCGCACGAGTTTTTCGCATCCTGAAAATGACCCGCAACCTATGGATTACTTAACCTCTGCAGCCAATACCCAAGCAGGTGGTTTCGACGTATCACTGGAATGCTTTATTCAAACAGAAGCCATGCGTAAAGCTGGCCTGGATGCGGCAAAAATCTCCGAATCCAGCTTCAAACATTCCTACTGGACCGTGGCACAGATGGTCACTCACCACACGGTGGGTGGGTGTAAAATGAATTCCGGCGACCTTTTTGGATCCGGCACCCAATCCGGGCCTAACCTAGAAGAGGCCGGATCACTGCTTGAATTAAGTCGCGGCGGCAAAGAACCCATCACGCTACCGAATGGTGAATCACGGAAGTTTCTGGAAGACGGTGACAGTGTCATATTCCGAGGCTACTGCGCGCGTGAGGGCGCAGTTCGTATCGGTTTTGGTGAAGTAGCCGGTACCGTTTTACCGGCAAAAGCCTAAGAAGAGGTCTTAATGGAGCTTTATACTTACTTTCGCTCTTCTGCCGCCTACCGTGTGCGTATTGCTTTAAACGTAAAAGCAATACCGCACACACTTAGGCCCGTGAACCTGCTGACAGGGGCTCATCAACAGTCAGACTACAAGGCGCTGCAACCGCAGGGCCTTGTGCCCGCGCTAAAAACGGATGACGGTCGAGTTATTATTCAATCAACGGCGATTCTGGAATATCTGGAAAAAGAGTACCCAGATGTTCCATTACTGCCAGACGATAGCTATGACGCGGCGGTGGTCCGGGGTTGGGCTAATCTGATTGCCTGCGATATTCACCCTTTGGATAACCTGCGGGTATTAAAATATCTGGAAACGGAGCTGGGTGTCACGCAAGATCAAAAAACAATGTGGTACCAGCATTGGATTGTTGAAGGGCTAAAGGCTTTGGAAACCCAGTTAAAAGCAACGCCATATTGTTTTGGTACTGCCCTCACCCTGGCGGACGTCTATTTAATTCCACAAGTCTACAACGCCTTGCGTTTTAATACGGACATGTCAGCCTTTCCCAAAGTGATGGCGGTTTATAAAGCCTGTAATGAACTGCCAGGCTTTCAGCAAGCCAAACCGGAAAACCAGCCAGACAGCACTCTCTAACACGCTATTACATACGTCTAGCGCATCTGATTTCTGTAACCATCCATCCAGAGGCAGGCTTGTAATAATGCTGCCTCATCGGCTGCGTATTATTAAGCGATATCTCGTACATCTGGAAATTAAACAACCTCGGCTGTTGCGAACTCTCTGAGATCAGGGATAATCGCCGCTGAGAAAGCGAGGTTAAAATATGCACCACAACACAGACGATTTAAGAATTAACAATATTAAGGAATTACTTCCACCGATTGCCCTATTGGAACGCTTCCCTATTTCTGACCGCGCGTCAGAAGTTGTTGCAGCCAGTCGCACGGCAATTGAAGCACTGTTGAAAGACCAGGATGACCGCCTGCTGGTAGTGGTTGGTCCGTGCTCAATTCACGATATTCAAGCGGCTAAAGAATACGCGGCAAAACTGTTAACCTTGCGCGAGAAATATGCCGGGACGCTGGAAGTTGTCATGCGCGTGTATTTTGAAAAGCCACGTACCACCGTGGGATGGAAAGGCCTGATTAACGATCCACACCTTGATGACAGCCATGACATCAACGAAGGTTTGCGTATCGCGCGCAAATTGCTATGCGATATTACGGATATGGGCTTACCCACTGCCGGTGAATTTCTAGATACCATTTCACCGCAGTATATTGCCGACTTAATGAGTTGGGGCGCGATTGGTGCACGCACGACAGAAAGCCAATGCCACCGTCAACTGGCATCAGGCCTATCCTGCCCGGTTGGCTTTAAAAACGGAACCGATGGCAACATTACCATCGCACTGGATGCTATTCGAGCTGCCGCCAGCAGTCATAATTTTTTGTCGGTTACCAAATTTGGCCATGCGGCAATTGTTGAAACGTCGGGTAATGCCGACTGCCACGTCATTTTGCGTGGCGGCAAAGAGCCAAATTTCGATGCCGAGCATATCGCCTACACTGAAAAGCAATTAGCCAAGGCCAACCTGCCTGAAAAGATTATGGTGGACTTCAGCCATGCGAACAGTAACAAGCAGTATCAACGACAAGTTCAGGTATGCGAGGACATCTGTGGCCAGATCAGTAATGGCAACATGTCTATTTTTGGTGTGATGATTGAAAGTCACTTGTTTGAGGGCAATCAAAAGCTGGAAGCGGGTAAAGAACTCGAATACGGCAGAAGTATTACCGACGCCTGTATTGGCTGGCCAACCACTGAACAGTTGTTGGAACAACTTTCAGACGCGGTAATAGCACGTCGCCAACTCAAAACATCAAAGTAACAGAGCATCAAGCCTAGCGTTTAAAAAATTACCCTCGCTTCACTTACGCCGGTTAATACCGGCGTTTTTTGTTTTTGAACTCAGAGAACGATATTAATCCGTCAGGAATTGTTTCACTTTGGGATCAACAAAAACGCGTTCCAATGTTTCTGAAATCAGGTTATTAATCAATTCTTCATTGCGTTCAGGGCTAGGTGACTTGATAACCTCATATTCTTCCCCAGTCTGATAGCGGGTGGTTAAGCTTTTCTCGCCGCGGGCTAATGCAACCCTGAATTCAGCATCCAACACCACTTTTTTCAAGACACCGTTCTCTGCCAGGTCATAAGCAATCTTATCGATAATAATGGTCATTGCTGTATCAGCATTTGTCCCATTAACACTGAAACCTTGAGCTGCAAGCTTTGCTGTCGCCGCTTGCTGTATGGCATCGGTCAAGCTATTAGCCACGGATATAGTACTACTTTGTGCATAAACCCCACCGCGAGTCCCAATGATTTTCTGAGCGCGTTGGTCATCTACTGCGACGGCAACTGGCCGCCCCTGACCGTAGCGCTCACCGCTGACCGGCAGATCAGGACGGATTTGTATTAACTGTGGACTATAAGCACAAGCAACAGTGAGCAACAGCAGTAACGTAACACCTAATTTTTTCATGAAGTCCCCCTTAGCGAAAACCAAAACCAACAAAGGCCGTATAAATAGCAACTGCACCAGCTTAACAGGTTGTTATAGACTACACTCTGAATTCAACAACCTTTGGGTAACTTTAACAGCAGCAAAGAAGTCAGATGCCCCACCGGTATAACTAAAATCGCAGACTAGCAAATTCGACGCGCGGCAGTAAGCTATCAAGCTAATTGGCGGCGATATAATACAATGGAGGCCACAATATGTGTGATGAACACACAGAACAAGACAACCAGATCTATTTCCAAAAAGCGGCTGGATTAACACGCAGGGAATTCAACACACTTGCCGTTGGAGCCGGCCTGGCATTGAGCCTCCCGGCTATCGCCAATGCAAAAGCCGTAAAAGAGAAAGATGTCATCATTACGACACCTGACGGACAGGCAGATGTGTATTTCGTGCACCCCGCTAAAGGGCACCACCCGGCAGTGCTTATATGGCCTGATATAATGGGACTGCGACCAGCATTCAAATTAATGGGCAAACGCCTTGCTGAATCAGGCTATGCGGTGCTGGTGGTCAACCCTTATTATCGCACACAGCCTGCCCCGGTCATTGAACCAGGTGAAAATTTTAGCCAAGAGTCCACCCGTAACAAGGTGCGCCCGCTAGCCGGCACATTAACCCCAGAGACACAAGTCATTGATGCGAAAGCATTTATCGAGTTTTTAGACCAACAACCCGCCGTCGACAAAAAGCGCAAAATGGGCACGACGGGTTACTGCATGGGCGGCCCTTTTACCATGCGTACAGCCGCAGCGGTACCAGAGCGCATCGGTGCAGCAGCCTCTTTTCACGGTGGCGGACTGGTTACTGATGCGGCGAACAGCCCGCACTTACTCATCCCTGACATGCAAGCAGATTATTTAATCGCCATTGCCGAAAATGATGATCAGCGCGACCCAGAGGCCAAAACGGTACTGAAAGAAAGCTTTGCCAAAGCCGGACTCGCGGCAGAAATTGAAGTTTATGCAGGCGCAATGCACGGTTGGTGCCCACCTGATTCAGCGGTGTACAACGAGGCTCAGGCAGAGCGAGCCTGGAGCCGACTATTAGCATTACTAAGCACAGCGTTGACATAACCCTTTGCGAGCACGCCAAATAAAAAAGCCGGGTAATAGAGTAGTTACCCGGCTTTTTTAATACCACATATTAGTCGCTAGTTCGTGTCGCCATGTAACTTTCGTAATCAGGGATCGGGCGAGTGTATTCTTTGCTGAAAAACGCTGAGTGAATAAAAAAATCCGCAGAGGCTAAATTGGTAGCGATGGGAATATTCCACGCCGTAGCCAAGCGTAACAAGGCCTTTACATCGGGATCATGAGGCATAGGTTCAAAAGGATCCCAGAAGAAAATCAGCACATCGATCTTGCCTTCAGAAATCTTTGCGCCAATCTGCTGATCCCCTCCCAAAGGACCGCTAATAAACTTTTGCACAGGTACGTTTAACGTACTTTCTAATCGTGTTCCGGTAGTACCTGTTGCATACAACTTATGCGCAGCCAGCGCCTCTCGATTCATTAATGCCCAGTCTGCCAAGACAGCCTTCATATTGTCATGAGCAATGAGAGCAATATTCTTAACGCTAGCCAGGGTAGCCAATTGAGTTTTCACGGTTCACGTCCTATAAAATGGCAAATATAAAAACTTTATTGCACCACACTAGCCAACCTAAAGCCATCAACCGATGAAGAGAGAACGGCTTAACGAATATAGCGATTCACGATATTTTCGTAGAATTCCTGCTTGCCACTCAGTTGTTCAGGTTCTCCATTCGCATTACCAATAGCCGCTAGCTGCTCCAAATTCAGAGCACCCATTTCAAACTGGGCACCATCACCACCATCAAAGCTGGCATAACGATCTTTGCGCAAAGCTTCCAGAGGAGAAACCTGTAACAAATTATCAGCGATCAATAGCGCACGGGCAAAAACATCCATGCCGCCGATATGACCATAAAATAAATCTGCCAGATCAGTGGAGTTACGTCGTGTTTTGGCGTCGAAGTTAATACCGCCACCCTGCAAGCCACCACTACGCAACAATACCAGCATCATTTCAACAGTTTCATTAATACTGTAAGGAAATTGGTCCGTGTCCCAGGCATTCTGATAATCACCACGATTGGCATCAATACTACCTAACATACCCGCATTGGCCGCAACTTGTAGTTCATGATCCATTGTATGTTGCGCCAATGTCGCATGATTGGTTTCGATATTCAGTTTAAAATCTTTATCCAAACCATGGTCACGTAAAAACCCGATAACTGTTGCACTATCAAAATCATATTGGTGCTTAGACGGTTCCATAGGCTTTGGCTCAATAAAAAAAGTGCCAGTAAAGCCTTTACCTCGCGCATAGTCTCGCGCCATGGTAAGAAACTGCGCCATATGTTCTTGCTCACGTTTCATATCCGTGTTGAGCAGACTCATGTATCCTTCTCTACCGCCCCAGAAAACATAATTTTCGCCATCCAGCGCGATGGTTGCATCCAATGCATCTTTTAGCTGCGCCCCGGCATAAGCCACTACGTTAAAATCGGGGTTAGTCGATGCGCCATTCATATAACGGGGATTGGAAAACAAATTTGCGGTACCCCACAACAACTTCATCCCAGATGCAGACTTTTTCGCTTTCGCGTACTCAACAATAGCTTGCAAACGATCGTGTGTTTCCTGACGGTTGTCAGCCTCGTCCACTAAATCAATATCATGGAAACAAAAATAGGGCGTACCAAGCTTGGTAAAAAATTCAAACGCTGCATCCATTTTGTATCGCGCTCGTGTCAAAGCATCGACAGAATAATCATTCCATGGTCTAAATTGCGTACCGGGCCCAAAAGGATCGCCCCCGGTTCCACAAAATGAATGCCAGTAGCAAGTCGCAAACTTAAAAAAATCTTTCATAGTAACGCCAGCTACAACTCGATTTTCATCGTAGTATTTAAATGCCAGTGGGTTATCCGACTCTGCACCTTCGTATGCAATCTTATTAATACCAGGGAAGTATTCTCTGTCGCCTATTAACGCTTTCATCATTAACCTCGTCTATTTTTGTTGATTACTTTCACCACCCACAACACAGCAAGCAGATTTAAGGCTCCGCCAGTAAATCCAACCAGTGCCCATAAGCGTATTGATATTGAGAAACAGTTTTGGAATCGGGGTCTATTACCCTAACCGGCTGCTGATTGGCAAAAGCTTCGTCCAAGGTTGTGTAATAACCACACCCTACCGCCGCCGCGCGTGCCGCACCTTGGGCACCATCGGTATCAAATAACTCCAACGTCACTTGTGCAGTATTGGCAAATGCTTGGCTGAAAACTTCACTGAGAAACATATTGGCGTGCGCTGCACGGACTACATCACAGCGTCCGCCCAAAGATTTAAGCACGTCGAAACCCTTATTCAGCGCAAACACAATGCCTTCTTGGGTAGCCCGCGCGATATGCCCCAAGCCATGGCGATTCAAATCGATGTTACGTAATTGTGCGCCTAACATTCGATTACCGAACAAGCGCTCGGCACCGTTGCCAAAGGGATGATAAATGAGTCCATCACTACCCACAGGCACCGCGTCTGCGTAATGATTTAATTGAGAGTAGTCTATAGAGCTGTTTGCTTGGCCCAGCAATTGGCGCAACCAGCTGTATGAACGTCCGGTACCGTTGACACACAGTAGGATCCCATTACGGGGCTTTTCTGGACTGTCATTAACATGTAAAAAGGTATTAACCCGCGATTGCCTATCCGCTATTGGTTTATCTGTAACGGCATAAATAACACCAGATGTCCCAGCAGTTGCTGCAACCTCTCCCGCAGATAACACATTTAAACTCATTGCGTTATTGGGCTGATCACCAGCGCGATAACTAATTTTAACACCCGGCCTGATACCCAATTCTTTTGCTGCATTTGCAGAAACAACCGCTTGCACACCGATACTTGGAACAATAGTGGGAATCAAATCGGCATCTAACTCCCAGTGATCCAGAAGTTTTTGCGCCACCGACTGCGTTTTGAAATCCCATAATGCGCCTTCGGATAAACCTGATGCCGTAGTTGTGATGTCACCCGATAATTTCATGCCAATAAAATCACCGGGCAACATCATTTTATGAATGCGAGAGAACAGCTCGGGCTCATTCTCTCTAACCCAGCGCAATTTAGCACCAGTGAAGTTGCCAGGAGAATTTAGAAGACTAGAAAAGCAGTACTCGTCACCCAGCTCTTCAAGTGCGCCAGAACCACAATCAACCGCACGACTATCACACCAAATAATTGAAGGTCGCAATACCTGTTGCTGCCGATCGACCAGAACCAGGCCATGCATTTGGTAAGCAATACCAATACTTTCAATGTTAACGGGGTCTATATCAGTGCTGGCAAACAACCGTGAACAGCCTGCCTTTACACACTCCCACCACACTTCTGGATCCTGCTCAGCCCAACCGCTTTTAACGCTATCAATGCCAAGCTCGTCATCTGGATAACTTAATGACGCCAGTACGGCTCCCGTAGCCCCGTCAACAACAGCTAACTTAATTGATGAACTACCAACATCAATACCTAGAAATAACATGACAATAATCTTTTCATCAATGCTGCAAAACAGCGAAATTATCGAGCCGCAACTCGACACAATCGGTACAGAATACACACTTATTGTCTTTTTGACTAGAAGTATAACAAACTGAAACCTTGTATTTTTTCACCAACACGTTAGAGAATAGGGAGCTATCGGGCGAGCTACGAACGAACTCTCGGCGAACCGTTGTAGTTATAGTAGTAGTTGTCCGAAACTCTATACCATCCATATCACAATCACCGTCAGCCACGGATCAACGACCCTATGGCAAAAATGAAAGCGACTAAACCACTAGTAGAGCAGATATATCCAGACAACGTGCTGCACAACCTATCTATCGACAATCTAATTTTTTGCCTCGATGGTAGGGCATTAAAGGTCCTGCTCATCAAGCGGGGAGATAACATTCTGCCAGGCCAATGGGGCCTTCCAGGCGGATGGATCAAAGAAAACGAGGATTTAAGGGATGCTGCTAATCGTATTTTGAAAGAACAAACCAACGTCGACGACCTTTACCTCGAACAACTTAAAACCTTTGGCAAGGTAAATCGATATCCCTATACCCGAGTCGTCACCGTTGCATACTATGCGTTAATTAATGCGAGTACTGCCGAGCTACGCGCCGGTTTTTCTGCTGAAGAAGCGGCCTGGTTTAATATTCGAAAAATACCCGAATTAGTATTCGATCATAAGGAAATTCTGGATTTCGGCATTCAACATCTGCAACATAAAATCCGGCACTATCCTATTGGCTTTAATTTGTTACCTGAAAAGTTCACGCTGTTGCAGCTGCAGGAATTGTATCAAGCCATATTAGATATCGAGTTAGATAAACCAAATTTTCGCCGTAAAATCATGAAAATGAACTTATTGAAGAAATGTGAAGAAAAACAACAGGGCGTGGCTCACCGAGCAGCCAGCCTCTTTCGCTTTGATATAGAAGCCTACAATAAATTAAGCAAACAAGGGTTTACTTTCGAAGTATAAAATGGGCACGGAACATTTTTCTAGTCTATATGACATTAAAGCAACTGAATGAATCAGCCTGTTCACAACGCAACTAAATACCTCGTATTTAGTTTATTCATCAGCTGACTACATCCGTAGATTACTGTTCTGCGGTGACAAATCAGCATAAAGCCCATCTTATACATTTCCACACTTAGAGAAACGGGAAAATTCATGACACCGTATAAGTATAGCGTTGATTGCCGATGCTTATACCATCTAGCATATTGAGCAATCCAGACAAACACCGTATATTAATCCACTAACAAGCACTACTGTACGCACCCTGCCAACACCCACGGCATGATTTTAAATTGCCACTGACAACAGTAGACAAGAAGCAAACATGAGTGAAAAAAAGACTGTAACCAAACGTGAACAAAACAAGCAGGAAAAGCTCGCGCGCATTATGCAAGCCGCAAAAGAAGTATTTACTGAACAAGGGTTTGACAATGCCACCACTCGAGAAATAGCTGCCCGCGCCAATGTGAGTGTAGGTAGCGTATTTGTGCATGGTCATGACAAGCACGAATTGTTACTAATGATCGTGAACCAACAGCTCGATGCACTACTCGAAAAAGAAATCAGCGAACTTTCAGTGGAAGCACCCTTTATCGATCATTTTATGCATATCATAAAAAGGCGCTATATTTACTGGAACAAAAACCCAGAGCTTGCAAGGGCCTCTATTCGCGAATACTATCGCGATCCGTTTGACAGAGGTCCTGAAGCAGAGAAATTTGCACAGCGCACGCAGAAGCTTCATGTCATTTTTGTTGACATACTGAAAAACAAACAAAAGTCAAAAAATCTCAAACTGAAAACAAAACCTGATGTCATTGTCGAAATCTGTATAGATTTCTACACTTCGTCGTTTTCACGCTGGTTACAAACCAGAAAAATGGATGTACGAAAAGGCTGCGAAACATTAAAACAACGATTAGTTCCTGTCCTTGAAGGGCTGGGTGTTAACATTGATGACTAATCGGAAACATTAACACCCAGAATTTATTCTAGGCTAGCGCATTAAACTTAACTGTTTTCCTTAGCTTTTTCGCGATCAATATCGCCCTGCCAGCGTTCAGCAACAATAGGCTTCCCCGTAACAGGGTGCGGCATATGGAAAGGCAACACTTTATGTGTTGGCCACAGACAGCGATCGTAATACAGCTCATCAGGACCTGTAGGGTTTTCCTCACTATAAACTTCCGATAAGAAGGGTACAAAATTGTCCGGCGTGTATGCCCACCCGGTGGAAAAATCTGCGTGCCATTGAGGAACATAATTCAATATATGTATTCGCCAGACACCATCAATTTTCTTGTAGGTATTCTCATACAAAGCACCCTCCCACCATTGACGAGGACCACCGTAGTCTTTATGTCTGCCAGCCATCATATTACAGCGGAAACGTGCGTAGGCAGTGACGCCATCAGGATCAATATCAACAATATCCTGGCTCATCGGATGATCTAACAAAAATCCATCAACAGGGCCATTATTACCATGCACAAAGTTTTTCTGAAACCGCTCGACATACATTCTTTTCGCGCCCTCGCGCCCTTTGTATAGCCCGCCCATAAACCGAACCTGACAATCGTCAGTAAATAAGTCAACAACTTCGTTGTACAAGCACTTATCAATCAAATAACCATACAAGTGATGTAACTTTCTTACTGCTTGTTCGTCTTCCTGAATCAATAGCCGCTTTGATAGGTCGCCCACCGTTTTACCCAGTGATTCGACCATGGCCTGTAATTTTTTTACCTCTATTTCAGACATTATTACCATCCTATATCAATCTAAAACACACCCAAAACCACATAAACTTTAGGCTACAACTAAAAACGCAAGGCTGGCTAAAAAACCAGCGTTGCGTGTTTGAGAAAAATACCGTAAAAATATAGACAGCGCTTTTATGTCACTGAATTAAAAACTTCTTTTCACAGTCAGCGCCCACTCTCTAGGATCACCCAAAGTGGTGTAAGCCGTACCTGTAAATGAATAAACAGACGCAAAGCGCGTTAACAAAATATCTTCGTCGGTTAAATTCGTGACCTGCAATGCGACATCCAAATTCCCCTTGGCATTGCGCCACGCCACACGCGCATTCACAACCGTCGTACTAGGGAAGAAATTTGGCTCACTACCGATTGCTCGATCGGTAAAAATTTCATCTTTATACGTTGCATCAATGCGCGTATACATCTCACCCGCATTGCCGAGATCGAAATCATATTGCAGCCCTACAGTCAGTTTCTTTTCTGGTGTAAGGAAAGCCATAGGGTCACTATCTTGATAAGTACCCCCAACCTTTGGATCAATGTAGTCCCAGTTATCACTGATGTAGCTAAAAGCAGCATCTACAGCGACAGCACCAAAGACCGCAGTAAATTCCGCTTCAAACCCACTGATAACACCATCTCCAGCATTCTGTTGCGCCGCGCAAGGAGCGCCAGAAAAACCATCGAGTTCACTGCAGTCAATGATAGGCATTTGTTTGTCTTGATAATCATTTCTGAATAACGCAACGTTTAACGTAGCATTTTCAAAAGGATTACTTTTAACGCCTAATTCCAGCGCAACGATTTTCTCAGGATCGAAAGCGCCATTGATTGCCTGACCGGGTGTAAATGGCCGAGCTGTAACACCACCGCCTTTAAATCCTGTTGATGCGGATCCATACAACATAAAGGCATCATTAAACCTGTAGTCGAGTGTTAATCGATAATCGACTTCATCACCTTCATAAGGTGCCACCAGACCATTGAGCATACCCACAATAGGTGCATTCTCGGTACCATCCCAATTTAAGCGTACAAATTTATAGTCCTTACTTTCTTCGGTATAACGTAAACCCGCAGTTACAGATAGCTGCTCAGTGACCGACACCATCAATGTACCAAATATTGCAGCAGCATCCGCAGTTACCGGGTCGTCGCCCATAAACTGCAGGATACCGTTATTCAACGGCGGGATAGGTGGCAGGTAACGAATATCTTGCAAGGTAGCGTAAACAGTTTTCTGATCTGAATAATAGGCACCAACGGTATAATTTACGCTCTCACCCATACTGCCGTTGAGACGGAATTCCTGACTGAAAAATGTGTGGTCAATATCATTGTAGCCGTTTGCCGTGATAGTTTTATCTGGCGTAAAGTCGTCGTCCGTACCCCAGGTTGTGTTATAACGGCGATAAGCGGTAATAGACTGCAACTGCAAAGTTTCTGACAGTTTCCAATCTGCATTCAGCGACCAACCTTCACCCTGAAAAGTGACATTGGAAGGCATCGTTACCGTGGGCAACGATGTGGAAGGCAGCGTTCCGGGCGGCAAACTATTGTTAGCAACATTTTGATAATTGATGTAGTTACAACGGTCACCACAAATATAGTTTGGGTTGAAATCTGAAACAGTAACCACGTCTGCAGTACCATTACGATCAACATCGGTAAAATCTGCCGTTAACATAATATCGAGCACATCACTCGGTGTATAACGCAGACTAGCGCGCAAACCTGAATAGCCTTCGTCACCCATTTTATCGACCGTGCAATCACCAGGTGCTCGGGTTGACGCAATACCTTCTGGATTGCCTGGATTTGCACAACCGTAATCTACACGACTTACAAACCCGTCTTGGCGCTTGTAAACACCCGATACGCGCCCAAACAATGTATCAGTCAAGGTGAAATCTGCACCCGCACGAATGTCCATTCGATGCCTACTGCCGTATGCAGCTTCGATAAAACCGCCATCGTCACCTTGCGGTTTTCGACTGAATAATTTGATAGCACCACCAATAGAGTTACGCCCTGTTAACGTCCCTTGTGGTCCTCGTAAAATTTCAACCCGCTCCAAATCCAACAGATCAAAATTAGCACCCGTTAAGCTTGGGTAGTAAACATCATCGACATACATACCCACCCCAGGCTCATAAGCGGGGTTGAAATCGTATTGACCCACACCACGGATAAATGAACCGATTGACGGACCAAACGCACCGCCCATGGTATTCAAATTAACGTTGGGAGCCTGAGCTGCAACATCTTCAATACTGGTTTGATTGCGTGCTGTCATCATATCTGCAGTCAATGCAGTAATAGACAAGGGTGTATCTTGAAGATTTTGCTTGCGAAATTGTGCTGTGACAGTGACCTCTTCCAGCAATTCTTCAACCTGTGCTACCGCCGGCTGCACATGGAAGATACCGCAAATTGCTGTTGCCAAACCCAATTTGGTGAAAGAAGCAAT
The DNA here is from genome assembly GCA_050290265.1 of Cellvibrionaceae bacterium. Lineage (GTDB taxonomy): Bacteria > Pseudomonadota > Gammaproteobacteria > Pseudomonadales > Cellvibrionaceae > JBNKFV01. Next base: position 79,209 of record JBNKHI010000005.1, on the reverse strand, counting down.
GGAATTATTTTTATACATGTATCCGTTCTCGCAGTTGTTATTTTAAGAAACATCGGATTTACAGCTACCCGTTAGCCCCCTCAACAAAAAAAGGGTTAACCTGACAAGCTGCTTTTTTCTCACTGCTGGATAGTTCGGAGTATTTTCAACTTACACTGCATACTCTTTTTTATTGAACACAGTCTCTGGAAGAAGACATTAACACTGATCTTTTTTATTTATTTTATCGGCCCGACATTATTATTGAACGCGCTCAATTATATTATTGAGCGCGTTCAATAATAATGTCAACCACCAAGACACCTAAAATTCAGGATACTGACCAAATCCGCCCACAGATTCGAGTATTTAGAATCTGTGCCAAAGTAACTGGCTAAAGTGCTTCACTACAATCCGCTCCAGTCACAAATCCTTACAGCGCCAGGAAATACCAGCAATAAACACTGATAACAGTCACGACAACCCGACAACGGCTTACAAAATAGTCATTGCACCACCCGCCTTACATAACACCTTGATTTAACGGTAAATTTGACGAAAACAAGGCAAGATTTCTGTAAAACTAAGAAAAAACCGCTATAGTTGAAATAATAGAAAGACTCACGATTCAGCTTTAGACGAGGCAGCCTCACATGCACTGGAGGCACTTTTACAGAAGGGTTTTATGCAAGCCAACCTAACAGTAAGCGATTACCAACCAATTGGCTGTAAAGCCTGCGCCAATGCCAGTGAACTGGAATTTAATTTCACAATGGCATTTCAACCCATTGTGAACTTTCATACCCGTACAGTATTCGCCCAGGAAGCCCTCGTCCGAGGATTGAACAACGACCCCGCCGGTACAATTTTTGCCAACGTAAATGCCAGCAACCTGTACCGCTTTGATCAGGCCTGTCGGGTCAAAGCAATCAAGCTTGCCGCAGAGCTTAAAATCGATAGCATGCTCAGCATTAATTTCATGCCGAATGCGGTGTATCAGCCTGCGCTATGTATTCGCGCGACTCTCGAAGCTGCCGACACCTATCACTTTCCTAAAGACAAAATTATTTTCGAAGTTACTGAAAATGAGCAGATCGTAGATCAGGACCACCTCAGTAATATTATTACCGACTACAAGGAGCGCGGTTTTCTTACGGCGATAGATGATTTTGGCGCGGGCTATTCAGGCTTGAACCTGCTTGCAGATATGCAAACCGACATTATTAAGATCGATATGCATTTGGTACGAAATATCCACCAGAACAAAGCCCGGCAGCATATCGTTAGGGCCATTATAGAAATGTGTAAAAATCTCGACATCACCGTGGTGGCTGAAGGTATAGAAACCTATGAAGAATTCGCCTTTCTGCACACTTACGGTATCGATTTATTTCAGGGCTACTACTTTGCCAAGCCCGCATTTGAAAGTATTGCGGAGATAACCTGGGGCTAACCCCCAGGTTTGTGCAAGATAAACGAGGCCACAAACGCTATCGTTTAATACCGGTCAGAATAGATATGCTTGGCATCGTGACTGTAAGACCCTTCAGGATACGGCAACATAGTTGCATTCCAAGCCGCGTAATCTTGCTTCAGGCGCGCAAAAATATCCGGGTGCACGTCTTTAAGATTGGCGCGTTCGCGCTTGTCCACCACAACGTTGAATAAATACTCGTGACCACCAATCGATAGATATTTCCACTCCCCATCAAGAACGGCCATCTGCTCATTCGCTTTGTAACGCCAGAACAATTTACGCGGCACCGCCTTATGCTGCCCCTGTAATACGGGGAGCAAGTTCATGCCATCCAACGGATAGTCTGCATCAGCCTTGCCACCGGCTGCAGCGAGCAGCGTGGGCATCCAATCCATGGACGTAATAACCTGATGGCTCTCTGTATTGGGCTTTATACCCTGCGGCCACCGAACAATCCCCGGCACGCGAATTCCACCTTCCAGCAGTTCGCCTTTGGCGCCCACAAAGGGCCAGTTATAGGAGAATCTTTCACCACCATTATCACTGGTAAACACCACAATGGTATTCTCTGCAATGCCTTGTTTTTCCAATTCAGCGAGTACCCGGCCCACATTAGCATCCAGGCTTTTGACCATTTCACCGTAAACTTTTTCATTGCCACCATCCGTATCCATGATATTGGTCAGATCACGAGAACGTCGAATATCATCGGGGCCCTCCCAGGGCCAGTGTGGAGCGCTAAAATGCAAACTAATAAAAAACGGCTTATCGTCTGCGGCCAACTCACCAATCATATCGACCGTCTTATCGCCGAAAACATCCGTTAAATACCCTTCCACCTTCACGGGCTGAGTGTCATCCCACAGACCATCTTTTGACGGATCACGCTTGCCAAATATTGTTTTTCCATGCTGGATTTTATGCGCAAAGTAATCCACACCACCGGGATAGAAACCAAAAAAGTTATCATAGCCACTTTTCAACGGGCCATAATCCGGAGCAAAACCCAAGTGCCACTTACCTACCAATGCGGTTTGGTAACCAGCCGCCTTAAATTGTGATGCCATGGTAGGGTGTGTTGGCGGCATACCGACTTTTGCCCTCGACAGAGGCTCCTCCAGCCCTATCGGGATCCGGTATTGGTAGCGACCGGTTAACAGCGCTGTCCGCGTGGGCGAACACACCGCAGAATTCGCATAAGTACGATCCAGCTTTAAGCCATCACGTGCTAACTTGTCGATCACTGGTGTTTCGAAGTCTGGCCGCCCAAAACAGCTTAAATCGCCATAACCGAGATCGTCTGCCATGATAAATAAAACATTAGGCCGCTGATTGGACTTGGCCATTACACGCTGTCCCAAAGAACTCCCCAGCGCAGCGGTGGCGGCAGCTGATTTGATAAAATTACGACGATTTAGCAGTGGCATATTGAAGAGTTTCCTTTATCTTTATTGATGAGCAGCAACATGGCTTTGCACGCTATTTCAACCCATGCTAACGACTCGCCAACCAAAAGAAAATTCAAAGTTTTTGCACAAATGTTAACTTTTAGTTAAATTGCTAAAAATAGTACACTTATGTTTGCAGCTATTTACACCACCGACTTTTAGAGCAGGCATTCATCACTGAGGGGGCAGACCATTAAAATAAACCAACTGGAAACCTTAATAGCGATCGATAACGGGGGTGGACTTACCGGAGCAGCAGAAATCATGAATGTCTCAGTTCCGGCAATCACTAAATCGCTAAGCAACCTCGAAGAAAGCCTTGGACTTGAACTGGTTGACCGTAAAAGCTATCGCATCACCCTCAATCAATATGGCAAACACTTGGTTATACATGCGCATGGTATCTTGACAGCCATTAATGACGCCCGTAACAGCCTTTTAGAAATGCGTAATAACGAGGCCGCACAGCTGCGGATTAATGTCGCTCCCATTTTTCTACCCGAAGCCATACCAAAAACCATTAACCGTCTTAAAAAACTGATCCCAGGCTCTACAGTACGGATAGAAAACGCGCCCGTCGCACAAGCCCCAGTGGGTATTCAGGCCGTTATCGAAGGCAGATTTGATGTACTCATCTACCCGAGCACGCACCATAGTGAATTATCGGGCGTATCCTATGAGCCATTAGCACGTATGACGCTGCGCATTATAGCCTCGCCCAACCACCCTGCCAGCGCGCTGACAAAGCCAACATTGACAGAGTTAAGCAAATACGACTGGATTATTCCTAGCTACAAGGGCGTACCATTTGAAGAAATGGCACGCCTCTTCCGCGACCACAATGCACCACAACCTAAGAGCCTACAGGCTATTCCAACCCGGGAAATGACGTTAAATATGCTCAAACAGGATGATTACCTGGCGCTCATACCCTGCAACAACAATATTTTGCATCTGGACACACAGCAGGTTGCCCTAATTGATATTGATTGCAGTAATTACGGTTGGACCCATTTCATCATACAGCGCAAAACCGGGCTCAAAAGCCAGCTACAGGAGGAGTTTGTTCGGGAAATCAAAGCAATAGTCGCCAATGGCTAATGGATATACACCGCAGCAAAAACACAGCGCCAATCGCTTTAACTGTGAATATTGATATATAGGGGGATTCGATTAATACTTGAATTCAAGCTCAGTGACGACTAAAAGTCTACTATTGTAGAACCTGATGCTAAATATAATATTCGACCGGTGATACGGAAAATGTTAACAACCGGCCGTTATTCATTCACGACACGGTTGGCAAGACTGGCACAATAAAAAGATGCCGTTCCCACCATAAAGACCACAACGATTAAGGATCTTATGCCAACGCGTCTACCCAACAGTCTCGCCGGCCAGGATGGAGTTAAATATCACAGCCGCACAATCTATGGGGTTGCGTTGGCAACGGCGGTAGCCCTATTACTCTCTATCAGTATCTACATAGACGACACCTATCAACATCAGTATCGACAAAGCCTGCGCGAGCAAACCTACAACCAATTGCATCAAATCCAAAGCAACCTGGAAGGTACCCTCACTATTACGACCCAATCAGTAATAGGCTTAGCCGCCGCTATCAGTTCAGAACCGAATATGAGTCAGGCCAAGTTTTCTGCGCAAGCCCAATATCTTAAACAAAATGCACCACAGCTACTGTCTCTTAGCGCAGCGCCAGACATGGTCATAGCAATGGTCTACCCGGAGAAGGAAAATAAAGCCGCGCTTGGCTTAAATCTGGCAACCCACCCCACCCAATCCGCTGACGCACTACGCGCCAGACAACTGCGAGAGCTAATTCTTACCGGCCCAATACAGCTAGTTCAAGGTGGGCGCGCCTTTGTCGGCCGAATGCCGGTATTTATTCCGGCCAATAAGCAGCACCCTGAAATATTTTGGGGGCTGGTTTCTGCGTTGATCAGTCCTGAAATACTGTTTCAACAAAGTGGTTTAATGGCCAACGATTTACCCATCAACGTCAGCATCCGCAACCATGTAGGCCTGCGCATGCAGCAACTGTTTGGCGAACAGAAAATTTATAATGAACAGCCTATAACCAGCAACATTCGACTTCCCTATGGCACCTGGGAGATTGCCGCAGTGCCCGTCGCTGGCTGGAACCAGAAGCCACCCAACCTAGCCCTCTTTCGTTTAATTATTACCATCATTAACCTGGTGATTTTGCTTCCACTGTTTTTTGTTGCTGATCTTCTGCGAAAAAAACAAAGCAATGAACATCGACTACGAGGGCTGATCAGGCTATCCCCCATCGGCATCGCCCTGAACAAATTTAGCAACGGACAATTTATCGAAATTAATGATGCGCTGTTAGCACCCACAGGTTATACGAAAGAAGAATTTCTTAACCTCAGCTATTGGGAGTTGACCCCCAAGGAATATGAGGAGCAAGAAAACAAACAGCTGGAGTTGCTCCGCACTACCGGACAGTACGGCCCTTACGAAAAAGAGTATATCCGTAAAGACGGTAGCCGCTACCCGGTAAAACTCAATGGTATGTTATTGAATGACACCGATGGCCAGCGCTATATCTGGTCAATTATTGAAGATATCACCGAACTTAAACACAACGAAGAAAATGCGATTCGGCAACAACAACGTCTTGAAACAATGAGTAGACAAGGGCGAATAGGTGCGTGGGAATATAATTATGAAACGGAAACAACATATTGGTCACGAATGACCCGTGAAATTCATGGCGTCGGCGACGACGATAACATTGGACCAGAAACCATTACCGATTTTTACCCGCACAAACCAAGCCTGCGCAAACTGCAAAGTGCGCTAAAATGGGCTCGCATTGATGGCACCCCTTGGCAAGAAGAAGTACTGTTGCGCCGTGCCGACGGCCGAGAAATCTGGATTTTATCGACAGGGCACGCCGAATTTCGGAATAACAAATGTGTGCGTATTTACGGTGCCTGCCAAGACATCAATGACCAGGTAAATTTGCGCAAAGAGTTAATTGAGGCGAAAGAAGCCGCCGAGGCTGCAACGTCTGCCAAAAGTTTATTTCTAGCGACTATGAGCCATGAAATTCGCACACCATTAAACGGTGTCCTCGGCATGCTTAACTTACTTCAGCGTGACAAACTGCAGCCCGATCAGCGACGCAAAGTGACACTCGCCAAAAACAGTGCTGACGCATTATTGAGTTTAATTAACGACATCCTCGATTTTTCAAAAATTGAAGCCGGCAAACTGGAGCTGGAAGCTATTTCTTTCAGTCTACTCACATTAATAGAAAACGCTGTTGAAACATTAGCAGTACAAGCACAGGACAAGAACCTCGAAATCAGTCTTAACTTTATCAAGATGCCCATTGATCACGTACAAGGCGACCCAAACCGCATTCGCCAAATATTATTCAACTTGATAAGCAATGCGATTAAATTCACTGAGCACGGTTACATTAATATCAATGTTCATTTGCAAGTAGAGCATGACTTTTACCTACTCACCTGCGAGATTATTGATACGGGCATTGGCATCACACCAGAACAACAACGCAAACTGTTTAAGGCTTTCACACAAGCCGACATCGGTACAACCAGGGAATTTGGCGGCACAGGACTTGGACTCGCTATCTGCAAAAACCTGTGTGAATTAATGAGCGGTGATATCAAACTTAAAAGTGTGATTGGCGAAGGGAGCCAATTCACTTTTCAAATTCAGCTGGAGCCCAGCACAGAAAATATTAACAACCATACTCACCCAGTAGTCGACAACACATCCATTTGTTTTGTCAGCCCAAATGAGAATAATGTAAATGCATTAAGAAATTGCTGCCGCCAACTCAACATTGCGTTTACAGGCGCCTCTGACATTGTGTCAGCAGTAGCAGCAACTCAAACTGCAACAGGAAACAATCGAATCTTAATCATCGACAGTACGCTGTCTTCTGCCGTACAAAAACAGATAGTTGAAGCCAGGGAGTTCGAAGGGTATGCAAAAGCGATTGCCTGTCCGATCAAAGATTCCAATAACCCAGCATCAAACGCGCAACTGCAATACAGCATTAACAAGCCTATCACGCGCAACGGATTACTGACATTAGTTGAATTAGCTAACCGTGATAAACTCAGCGGATCACGCGCAACAGACAGCGATGAGTCTACGAAAAAATATTGGTCGACCGCTACCCGACTGCTCTTGGTGGAAGACAACAAAGTCAACCAGGAGTTAGTTGTTATGCTACTGGAAGACTTGCAACTGCAATGTGACATTGCTAACAACGGGCAGGAAGCACTGGACACGCTGAATAATGCAGCGCCAGGAACCTACGCGCTCATTCTTATGGATTGTCAAATGCCCGTTATGGATGGTTACACTACCAGCCGTGCGATACGCAGCGGAAGTGCCGGCGATAGCAATCGAGAAACCCCCATTATTGCCATGACCGCCAATGCCATGAAAAGTGATCGCCAACGCTGTACAGACGCGGGGATGAATGACTATCTAAGCAAACCGGTGGATCACCAAGCGTTTGAAAACGCACTGGTAAAGTGGTTGCCAAGCAATGCTGACAAGGCACCCTGGACTTCACCGCAAAACATAATCGCAGTAAAGCCAAGCGCAAATAATACAATGGTCATTGATAGCAATATGGCCTGCTGGAACAGAGAAGCAGCCCTTGCCCGAGTAAAAAAACCCGAACGCCTGAAAATTCTTGCGGCAACAATCCTCGAAAGCTTACCAGAGCGACAAGAAGAATTGTTACAAGCACAATTAAACAAAGACTGGCAACAGGTAACATTTGTCGCGCATGGTTTAAAAGGCAGTGCAGGTAATTTCTCTGCCGACAAAGTATTTTCTTTAGCTAAACGTCTGGAGACTGCCGCCCGCTTACACACAGAAAACCCCGTTGATGCCAACAGCAGTATTGAACTGGAAAACAAAATGAACGAACTTTGCCAACAAACTTTAATCGCTATCAGCGAGCTACAGCAAACGCTGAGTCTTTTTTTGCAGGAATAAATTCTTTCATCGGCAACAGCTGTTTTGTGCAGACGGCTCCCCATCGTCAAACCTGCTCCATGCCATCATATTGGAATGAAGCAGACAGCACTGTCTCAAAAGTGAAACCTTATCGCCACATAAACATAATTTAAGCGCCACACAACCATAACCCAAGTGCAACACAATCCTCCTAATATCGTTGGGCTATTTAATCAGATCCCATTAGGAGATGTTCCGTGAACAAGACTGTACTCGCTCTTACTATATCCTCACTGCTCGCGCTAACCGCGTGCGGTGGCGATGACGGCAAAAATGGCACCGATGGTGCACAAGGTCCAGCCGGCCCTGCTGGACCAACCGGCCCTGCTGGTGGCGACGGCCAAGATGCCAAAACCAATGACATCAGCTTTTCAGAAGTTTCACCCGCTATTACCGACGCTGAGAAAAACAGCATTCGCGCAACTCAGCAAGCCACAGTAGGCGGCACAACCCAGTTTGTGGATTACCAATTACTATTGGCCACGGGCGATGAAGACAACGGCGAAATTTTTGGCTTGGTAAAAGATTACCAGGACAACATCGTTAAATATGCCGACGATTCCAACTATATCTGTAACGGCACCGACGGCGGCGTGGGTTCAGGTTTGGATCACGTTAGTCTGCTACAAAAGAATGACAAACTTTATATGGTATCCCAATTTGAGTGTTCAGTTGGCGCCATGTATATGAACGAAGTGGAACAGGATGCGAATGGCAACCTGTCTGCCAAGCCAGGTACGCTCCAGTTTGTGAGTCAGGCTGATGAATTCGGTGGTTGGACTCACTGTGCGGGTATCACTACACCTTGGGAATCACATCTGGGTTCAGAAGAATACGAGCCTAACGCCAAGTCACCTAATGGAACTTATTACGACGAAGTTACCACTCGCTTCTGGAAAGGCGATGCAACTAAAAATAATCCTTACTACTATGGATGGACACCAGAAGTTCAAGTGAATGCTGACGGCACACCTAACTTCATCAAACACTACAGCATGGGCCGAATGGCACACGAGCTAGCCTATGTTATGCCAGACAAGAAAACCACTTACCTGTCTGACGATGGTACCGACGTAGGCTTGTTCATGTTTGTGGCTGACACAGCAGAGGACTTGAGCGCCGGTTCGTTGTACGCCGCCAAGTGGACGCAAACGTCTGCAGAAGGTATTGGCGAAGCAGTGCTAAGCTGGATTAATTTGGGTCATGCAACTAACGAACAAATTCGTGCGGTTGTTGCCGCCAAGAAATCGTTCAGCGACATTTTTGCCAGCGAAACGCCAAATCCTGACGACACGTGTCCTACTGCAGGCTTCAGTTTTGTTAAAACGGCAAACGGTAAAGAATGTTTGATGTTGCAAGATATTGACGGCTCCGGCAGTGTTGACAGCGCCGATGAAGTAATTGCCTCACGTATGGAGACGCGTCGTTTTGCAGCAATGCAAGGCGCCACTACTGAGTTCCGCAAAGAAGAAGGTATTACGTTCAACGCGCGCGACAATAAACTTTACGTTGCCATGTCTGAAGTTCGCAAAGGCATGTCAGACGGTGCTGGCGATATTCAGCTCGATGAAAACAAATGTGGCGGCGTTTACTCGTTGAGCGTAGCCAAAGATGAAGACATCGGTTCTGATTATGTTGCTTACAATATGAAAGGTTTGGTTGCAGGTTCTTTAGCTGACTACAGTGGCACTTCGCTGGAAGGCAACACCTGTGACGTCGACAGTATTGCCAGCCCGGATAATGTGGCCTTCCTTGAAGGTACCGATATTCTGGTGATTGGTGAGGACACCAGCGCACACCCTAACGATATGGTTTGGGCGTACGACGTGTCTAAAAATTCACTCACGCGTATTGCCACAACACCTTTCGGTTCAGAAACCACATCTCCATACTGGTACAAAGACATCAACGGCTTTGGCTATCTGACGCTGACAACGCAGCATCCATTTGGCGAAGTACCTGGAAGCTACACCCGTCCAGCTGGCGTAGACATTCGCTCTACTGCCGGTTATATCGGACCGTTTGACTTTTCTAAGTTGAAGTAAATAACCGGGCCGGGTTGCCGGCCCAATAGTCCAGAAGCAAGAACGATTAGTCGTTCTTGCTTTTGTGTATTAGTGAAACCAAAGAGTGCATTTGATGTTTGCGAAAAAACGGAATATCTCACTGAGTGTCTGCATGGCACTGTTTATTGTCACTGGGTGTAACGATAGAAATAGTGCGCAATCGGCAAACGCAGCACACGATAGCGTTTCATCCGCAGCCTCAAAAACTCAGCCTGATACCCGCAAAGAAGGCCCGAGCAACTCAACCGCCACAGCAGATAATTTTTTGCTAAACACACGAGTAAAAAATAATCAGGCAGCCTATGTTCCGGCCCAGTGTTATACCAAAACCAAAGTTGATGAAGAGGTACATAATCCTTGTTACAGCTGCCATACAGCATCCAAAGAACCTAACTACATTGACGATACCAGCTTTCAGTTAGCTTACGACTTTCGCACGTACACACGAACCAATCGCTGGTCTAATTTATTCAAAGACCGGACACAAGATGTTAGCGACATCAGTGATAATGCCATTATCGAATACGTCCGTGAATCCAATTATTTTGATGCTGATGGCAACATTAAGCTGGCGCAAAAACTGGCCGAAGTACCCGCAAGCTGGGATTTTAATCAAGATGGAAAATGGGAAGGCTACACACCCGACAGCTACTTTAATTTTGATACCGAAGGATTTGATCAAACCCCTACCGGACAAGACTCTGGTTGGAGAGCCTTTGCCTACACACCGTTTCTCGGCACGTTTTGGCCCACTAACGGCAGTACCGACGATGTATTAATTCGTTTACCTGAAACCATGCGCCAGAATGAAAACGGTGAATACAGTCGCGCGGTCTACCGCTTAAACCTGGCGATTGTTGAGGCCATGATAAAGCGTGAAGACATCAGCATTCCGGCAACTGATGAATCACTCTACAACGTTGATCTAAACCGCAATGGCAGCATCGATCAAGCAAAGAGTGTGGTTTATCGCTGGAATCCGGTAGCGGGGCAAAGAATGTCCTATGTCGGCAAAGCGAAAACATTATTAGCCCAGGGCAAGCTGCATATTGCCGGTGGTTTGTACCCGGAAGGTACTGAGTTTCTCCACACCGTTCGCTACATCGATGTGGATAAAAATAACAAGGTGGGCATGGCAGCGCGCATCAAAGAACTGCGTTACAGCTACAAACACAGCTGGAACAATTACAACCAATTGAATAATGCCGCAGTGACGGAAGTGAAAGAAGGCGACCAGCGCCCAGAACGGCTACGTACCCTCAAAGGCAATCCAGAATTTGGCCTGTTCAATGGACAGGGTTGGACCTATCAGGGATTTATCGAAGACAAGCATGGTGAACTCAGACCCCAGAGTTATGAAGAAACCCTCAGCTGTATGGGCTGCCATTCAGGCATTGCGGCAACCACGGATAACAGTTTCGCGTTTGCACGCAAACTTGATCATAACGCGCCCCAATATGGCTGGTCTCATAGCTCACAGCACAGCTTGACTGGCATTCCTGAACCCCAGTGGCGCGATGGTACTTGGGAATACACTGAGTACCTGAAACAAAACCGCTCGGGGAATGAATTCCGCAATAACAGCGAAGTCATTGAAGCATTCTTTAATGCCGACGGCAGTTTGAAAGCCGAAAAGATTGCCGACTTACGCTCCGACATCAGCGTGCTGTTACTGCCATCACCAGAGCGTGCACTCATGCTCAATAAAGCCTACAAAGTCATTGTTGACGAACAGAGCTATATTTACGGCAAAGACGCTCACATTAAGCCAGTGGAAACAGTCTGGGAAGAAGTCCCGGAAGGTGAAGAAACGGGTGTGACTGAACTGGTGATTGCACCCTAATTAATACCCAGTAATAACCAGGCAATAATATCAGCGGGGCGAGGCTATCCAACCCCCTGCTGTTTTTAACAAACACCTTTCCCTGTTAATCGCGAGTAAAGGTGTACAACAAATCCAGCGCGCGATTAAAGCCGGTCACACTTTCCAGCATCAAACGTGAACTCAGCCGGTACTGCAACGTCAGAGTATTCGCATTATGATCAAGCCCGGCACTGTAGCGCACAAACAAACGCGGGTTCACATAACCACTGACCTGAGCTTCAGCGCCATTATCCGTTTGCGTGGCCCCAATTTGAAAATCATCAATACCGAGTTGCTCCGCTAACTTCCCGGCTCCAAACTTCCCAACCCCCATAGCCAACAATGCTTCTGCGCTGGAGGCCTCAGCATTGCTGGCCTGACCGCGCGTCTGTCCAGACACCAGAAAATAAGCAGTATCGGTTTGCGACAAAGCGGGCTCGGAAAACAATTCCGTATCCGGCTGCTGCAGCGGCCCCGTCAAACGGATCCCGGCAACCTGAGTACTCGACGTATCGCGAACCACTTCCATTTGCAGCAATGGGTTATCCAATGGGCCATTGAAAATAAGCTCGCCTTTACGCACATTTAAGCGCTGCCCATAAGCCCGATAACGACCGCGACTGACAACCACCTTACCTTTCGCATGACTCTGCTCGTTGCTGATCTGCTGGTAATTAATAGCACCATTCAACCAAAGGTCTGCACCAAAACCGGTAAAGTGAAATTTATCCCCTAAGTCAAGGCTGACATCAATAACTTGGCTCCATGCCTGATGCTCTTCTGGTCGCCCTATCACGTTCGCATCCGGTGATACCGATGCCCGACTCGGCGGCAAACTATCCACCTGAATATTCGCTTCACGCACTTTGCCGCTGCCCTGAATTTGTAATTGCTCCGGGGCCGCGTTAAGCGCTAAATCCACATCAACCACTGCGCTGCCCCATTGCGGCAACTTCACCCCCAACGCGGCAACCTTCAATGAGTTTTGAAATTCCCAGTCGGTCATAGAATTCCAGACCCCCTGGCCACTGACATTCCCCTCACCCTTAGCCATGGTAAAGGCACCGTTATAACTCAAACTCTGCCCGGCGAAATCAACATCGAACTGAAAACTTTTCACCGTTTCATCAATGTAATCGGTTTGCACATTGCTACCGGCAATATGCCACTTACCCGATATCTCCGGCTGATAGAGTGTGCCCGCCAAATTGGCTTGCAGCGTACTGGCGCCACTCAATGCCGATACCGGCTCTATCAACGCCGCAAAAGGACTAAAGTCCTCAACATCCATAGCAACCTGACCACTCAGCTGGCGACTGCTAAGGGGATCAGCAATGGCGAGCTGCCCATTTAGGTTAACCATGCCCGGCGCATTACCTGTCAGCGTCAGCTCAACTTTCTCTACAGTTAATTTCGCATCCACCGCTAGTTGTTGAAACACGATGGGTGGTATCCGTTCATCTGTCGGGCCGGCAGGCTGCCATTCCATGCGAGTATCTTTTGCAGAAAGGCTGGCAGACATCGCCATGGGTGAAAGACTTTCCAGACTCAGCTGTCCATCTATCTGCCCGGAATACTGCAGTTGTGGTAACGCCGGCAACAACCATGTCACAGGCAAGCCGGTAAGCTTCAGCATCGCGGTTTGCTGTTTTGGCCCTAGCAGTAATTGGGTTGTGTTACACAATTGCATGGGCCCAACATTAAGGCACAGAGGCTCTACGACCAGCGCGTTGTCGGCTTGCGTCCAGGCCACTTGCAACGGTTGCTGCAAGTGAAAATCCTCAATACTCCTATCTGGCAATGCGACCTGGCCTGCGAGCTGATTGCAACTACCCTTCCATCCTTGCGGGCTATTCTGTAAACCACCTTTGCAGGCAATCGTCGCCTCCGGAATCCAGCTGGCTGCGGTCTGTAATCCAGCAAGCTGCAGGTTCAACTGATGCGCAGACAGATTTCCTCTCAGCTCACCTTTTAAGGTTTTCACATCTGTGCCCGCAAGCGAAAGGCCCTTGGCCTGCCAGACTATTTGACTAGGTGCTTTGTTGCTGACAACAGGCGCAGTTAACTCGATGTGTGCTAACTGGCCGCCAGGCCAAGTCAAGTCTGACGCGACGACGCGGCCGTTAACCAGCGGTTGGGCAAGAGTACCCGCCACCACAAAATCAGCATCAATCTGTCCAGAAAACTCGCCTGGTAATACCGCTAGGTCTGTCAGTGACGCGGTTACCTCCAGCGCACGCTTTTCGGTCTCAGATACAGGTCCAGACGCCGCCACACCGGAATCAGGCTGCGTTTTAAAGTCAGGCAGCCAACCCTTGGCCTGCAATGTGTTTTCGCCAAATGCCAAGACCAGATTCGGTATCTGCCAGCGCCCCGAAGGCATCATTAACAACTTGGCTTTACCGCTGAGCACTTGTTGCTGCCACTTACCATCAACATGCGGCACAGTCACAACCAGAGCCGGCCCGGTGGACTCAGACTCCATGTCTGCCGCCAGTGTGAAAGATGACGCCAGCGTCAAGTCGGGCTTATCCGCCGCAAATGGCCAGCGTAACTGCGTCAAGTCGCCAGAACATTCGCCCTGCAGCGGAGATAATTGCATATCACAGTGGGCAGATAGATTCCCGTCAGGATGGTCGAGTCGCAATGATGACAACGTCAGTTGCGGCCACGCCAAGCTCACCTCAGCGACAACTCTGGCGTCTGCCAATGCTTTGTCAGCTACGTTCAAACCGCCGACCTGACTGCGCAGTAGCGCCGACTGTCGTTGTAAATCTCCGGTAATAGCAAGTTCAGTTTGCGCGATCCGCAACCCCTGACTGGCAGCATTTATTTGCAGTGCTTCAGACTGTTTGAGTGTAAGTGAAAACGGCAGGTTGGGTGTTAACAGCTTAAACTGACTGCTCAACGCCAGCGGCAACTCCGGCGACAATACAGCGTCTACTTGCAACTCTGCCACAGAGCCGGTGGCCATCAACGTAAAAGCCGCCGGCAACTGCACGTCACCTTGAAATAACGTCGATAACTGCTGATTAATACTCTCCAAGCCTGGCACTTCGTAACGCTGCACCGCCAGAGTGAGATCCAGCGGATAATCATCGCGCAAACCCAGTTCGCCCTCACTCGACAGCTGCAGCGCCATGTCGCGGGCTGCCGAGTCTGTTGTCGTGCCTGTCGTAACGCCGCCACTGTTTGCTGACGGTACCGCCAGTTGTATGAGCAGCTCACGCCAGTTTAATGTCGTGCCTTGCCAGCTCAGCTCTGGCAGAGTCAGCGTGCCAGTGAGTAACCCAGCTGAACCACGACGCACCTGAACAGCCGCCAACTCTACGTTCACGATTTGCACAAAGACCGGTATTAGCACTTTCGGCAGCACTATTTCGGCAGGAGTTTTATTGGCTTGTGGCGCAGCAGGCTCCGGCAATTGCAGGTCGATATTCTCCACCCGCAGGCCGTCAATCACCATTCGCCCCTGGAGCAAACGCGCCATATCCCAATGCATCGATAACTCGTCAACGGCTATCTTTGCCGAATCCTCGCCCTCCTGCCAACTAAGGCGCCGTAAATGAACACCGCCATACCAACTGCCGGAAATACCATCAAGCTGCAAGGCAGGCAAAGCCTTATCCGCCCAGCCCAGAGATGTTTGCAAACCGGACTGCGTCGCCAATAGCCACCCACTAAACGCCACAAATACCAGAACAAGTAATAGCGTCAATAACGTGGTCCAGCGCACTGCGTGACCAAAAACTCGACGCAACGGCCCATGCCTATAAGACTGAGTCCCTGACTCAATGGCGACCGCATCTGCCTCGGTCTTAGCCGGTTCTGATTTAGAGTTGCCTGGAGAAGGCTTCTGGCTCATTACAGCACTCCGCCCATGGATATGTGCAGGCGAACCCCGCTGTAACTGTCATTATTAATAGGCGCTGCCAAATCGATGCGCACTGAGCCAATCGGTGACAACCAGCGCAAGCCCACACCGGCACTGATATTCCAAGGCTCAGAAGCGTCGTCATAGGCGCGTCCCGCATCGCTAAATACCGCGACACGCCACGATGGCAATACCTTCACGCTATATTCCAGACTGCCGGTGTTCAGATACCGCCCACCCCGCACAGTGCCGTCGGCATTACGCACCGATAATGCGTTGTAGTCATAACCACGCACGCTTTGATCGCCACCGGCAAAAAAGCGCTGCGAGTAAGGAACGTCAGTAATCTCATCGGTCCAGACGACACCGCCCTCAACGCGAGCCAACAACGTCTGTGAGCCGCCTAAAGAAAACAACTGCTTGTAAGATGCCTGCAAACGGACAAAAAAGGTATCTGCGCCCAAGGATGGAGACGAGCCACTGAGGGACAAAACTTCACTATGGCCATGCAAAGGATCCAACGTTAATGGCGCTTTTAAACGGCTTAAATACAACGCAGGAATGGCGTAAAGGGTATTTTTGGCAGACTCTTCACCAACGATTTCCTCCTCCGCATACAGGCTCACGCCCGTGCGCAGCTGCCAACCTTTACCCCACACATCAGAATAATAACCACCGACACTCCAAATAGTGCTATCCGTCCCCTCTACCGTTTCATGCTGGTAGCTGGCACTGGCTTCAAAGCGGGTCTCCAGTGGGTTCTTACCTTCCCATAACAACGGGATTTGATAATTGGCACTCCACTCCTGATTCATCGTGCTGAGCTGAAAATCATTAACCAGACGGTGACCACGCCTGTTAATGTGCGGATTTTCTAAACGAAATCGCCCACGTACGCCAGTATCAGTGCCGTAGCCTGCACCCACACTGTACCACTGGCCAGGTGAGTCAGCTAAATCCACAGTGATATCCGTTCGCCCAGTGTCGGAGGCGTTATTGACAGGAAGGTGGTCAACGTCAACATCAATCTGAGAAAAGTAATTACTGTTTTCCAGGTTGCGATACAACTGTTGAATTTTCGTTTGGGTCACGACGTCGTCAGCCGCAAAGTCAGCTAGGCGTTGCAGTAATTTTGGCGCTAATTCACTGCCGGTAAACTGCAAATCACGCAAGTGAAACTGCGGCCCGGAAATTAACTGCAACTGAGTAACAGCCTGCTGTACAGGGAGGTCTACGCGCAACTCTGCATGCTGATAACGTGCTTGCCAGTACCCACGTTGCTGCCAATTTTGCAGCCAGCCTTGTTTAAATTTTTCATAATCGCGATGATCCAATCCCGCACCATTCGACATTTGCCGCCAGAGGCTTTCGCCTGACGGCGTCAAATCTACCTCATCATCCCCAGGCAACCACGGTTGATCATTTACTCGCAACTCAGGAACCTGCCAGCGGACTCGATCGCCAGCTTTAACGACTAATCGCCAGTCATCACCTTCTGACGTCAGATGAAAACTTGCATCATAGTAACCCAATGCCTCTGCAGCCTCCTGTGCAGCGGTTAACGCACGTCGCTGAGTACTAGGCCGAGCCACTTGCAACGGCATACTCTGCAAATACAGACGCAGGTTTTCCTCAAGCTCGTCTCCAGCCCCATCAATGAGTAAGTCGGCCAAGGCCGGCGTAGTAACAAGCAAGCTGGCCGACATACCAAAGGCTAACAACCACTGTAAAAACCGGAGGCGAAATGCAAACAAGCTGCCGCAACCTGCGCCTAGAAAAGACCTGATTAACAATGCTCGCCCTTTAAGGCTTGGCGCTAGAAACAATAAACGGTTCAATTGCTTGGCCTAGTCAGCCTCTGGATCTGAACGTTTAGCGGCTTTCATACCTTCATCGGTATCACCCATTTTCCAGTAACAACTGGCGTAAAGGTCACCTCTAGCCACTTCACGCTCTTGCTTGAAATAACGGCGAAGTGTACGCATCCCTTCAAATTCACATGCTACCCAGACATTAACTCGGCCATGAT
This sequence comes from Cellvibrionaceae bacterium, assembly GCA_050290265.1. Classification (GTDB taxonomy): domain Bacteria; phylum Pseudomonadota; class Gammaproteobacteria; order Pseudomonadales; family Cellvibrionaceae; genus JBNKFV01. The sequence continues at coordinate 61,414 of JBNKHI010000005.1, read as the reverse complement.
CCAGCCAAGGTAAAGCACGGACCTTATCAGCAAGCAAACTATTAGGCTGATCAGGATGAGGATTGATCACCCAATGAATCTCAATACCGGACGGCACTGCCAATGGCAAGCAATCAGTTTCATCTATGACTTCAATGACGGCATAGCCAACGGCTGTTTCCGGCAACTGCTCCAGATTGACCGCAATGGCCGGTAACGCCGTCAAATCACCCGCAATGAAAAACCAGTCCGCACTGTTATCGACCAATTTTTTGGCACCGGGCCCTGCGACTAAAATACGGTCACCCGGCTGCGCACGCGTAGCCCAGGCTGAAGCAGGCCCGCCATCGCCATGCAGAGCAAAATCCAACACTAATCGCTTTGCTTCAGGATAGTGAGCACGAATGGTATAAGAGCGAACGCGCAAGTCAGTAATGTGCTCGGCTGCCGACTCTGAATCTATAGGTGATCCGTCGCTAGCAGAAAAATTCAGTTTCACATAACCACTTTCCTGGTTCTCGGTGAAGCCCTCTAAATTTGGCCCACCAAGCACGAAGCGGCGTAGATTGTTGCTAAGGTCCTCGCGCTCAAGCACGGTGAGTAACCTTTTTTGGGGTTTAGACATAAAAAACCTGTGATAAATATTATTGGCCGCCCACGCAGAAATTTTGGCAAGTGGGCGGTTTATTGTCGTGAAATCAGCCAACAAAATAGATTGGCAGTTTAAGCACTGAGCACTACAGCTCCAAGGTTTACCCTGACATACCGGCTATCATACGCTTATGATGGCATATTGGATAAAAACTCATTCCAACCGCAGACAATTTTCACAATCGCTGCACTATTGAATCACGTGCTCACCATGAATCAAACTAATGACGCGAACCCAACCATGCTGATAGAACACCAAAACCCTTTACTGTTAAAGGTTATTGCTTATTTACGCAAGCAAACGACTCCAATTTCTGAACACGAATTGATGACTCATTTAGCGGCGGATTTCGCGGCGGTGATCACCCTCTCTGAGTCGCCCAATCTAGCGTTGTTTCAAAAACATTTTTTGCTTATGAACGCACTCTATCAACTACAGGTTAAGCTTTGGCATAGCGGTGAACACTTGTACATTTCAGCGCTGGAAATTTGCATACGACCACGCCCAAAGACGGATCAGGATTGGCCCGCTCTGAATGAGAATTCACTGCGTGATTATTATTTGGATTGGCGTAATCTCTCTGGCACCACCGACGAAGACGTCGCCAACCTGATCAGCACATTTTGGCAGCGCTATCGTACTCACGTTGATGCGACTGATGCCTGGGAGATCCTAGGGCTCGAACCAGGCACTAACTGGAAAACAATAAAGGATACTTACCGGCGTCTCATCGCTGACAAACACCCTGATCGCGGCGGCAAGAGCGGAGATTTCATTTTATTGCGCGAAGCTTATGAAGTACTACGTAAAGCCTATTCCCAATAAAATCACCGCGCGCATGTCGCACTACAAAAAGTCTGCGAGCTTAATGCCGTAGTTTTCTCCGTAAACCGCTCGCACAATGGTTCGGCCACAACGTGGCTCGGCCAGATCAAGGCGATGACGATTGTCGTAACGGCTTAACTTCAAATCATACACGACCAATACTTTAGGTTTATTCGGCTGATTCTCGTTAGGATCCATGACAATCGCCAACTTTTTATTGTCCAGCTCTACGACGCTACCAATGGGATATACCCCCATCGCCTGCACAAAGGCATAGACCAACGACCGATCCAGATGCCCCTCGCCACTCCACTCCATCAGTTTCTTCAATGCAGCGGTAGGTGACATCCCCTTGTGATAAACCCTTTCAGCGGTTATTGCATCGTAAACATCCGCCACAGATGCCATTCGGCTATGAACGGGTAAATCCTTAGCACTCAGCCCTCGCGGATACCCACCACCATCCAAACGCTCGTGGTGTTGAGCGCAAATATCCAGCATTATTGGCGTAATACCGGGGCTACTGCGCAAGACCTCTTCACCGTAGGTGACATGATTTTTCATTTCCTGCCACTCGTCAGGGGTCAGCTGGCCCGGTTTATGTAGCACGGCGTCGTCAATACGAATTTTTCCCACATCATGCAACAACGCCCCAGTGACCATCTCCTCTAACACTGCGCCACTGTACCCTTGGGATGCAGCCAAAATCCCCATCAACACACTCACGTTAAAAGAGTGCTCCATTAAATAACGATCTTTGTCCCGCAAACGGGTTACACAGGCCAGTGCATTCCGGTTACTTATCAATGATTCAACCATGCCACTCGCCATAGCAGAAACAGGCAGGACATCAACCGACTTGCCCATTTTCACATCAGTAAGAATGCGACCAATAAGGGCCGTGGCCTCAATTTGAATATCCTTGGCATTGCCTATTTCCTCTTCGATAGGCACTTTCGGAACAGGCGGGACGGGACCGGCTTTTTGGTACTGTTCAACAATCGCCTTCTCATTCGCTCTGTCAATAACGCCTTTGGCCACCCCTAAAGCACAATCTTTGCCTTTACTGACATCAATATAAAGCTGTGTAACACCCAGCTTGCGAATCTGCTCTATAACCTCTGGACGAGTAATCAAGCCTTTGCGGGAAAAATTCTGGTCTGGGACCCAGTCATTGTTGAGGTCGGTAATAAACATACCCACCTCCAACTGCTCGATTGAAATGCGCTTTATTACATTATTTTCATTAAGGCTCATGCACTCACCAACTTTCGTTATTCTTTCTCTAGGCCGCATAGACAACCAGCAAGAACAACTTGGAATAAACATTCATTGCACTGGCTCTGTTCCACTTTATATCTGATTTATCAACGAAAAACACTACACAGTTAAAAAAACAGGGGCCAATCTTAGCTATGTTCCCTTCCGCTCCACTCCCCCCAAGTATAGTATAATGGCTTAACCCCCTAGACACCTGTCATGACACCAACGACCCAGCTGAAAGAGAGAATTCTAAACCCCCATGCTGAAGACCAGTACCCAGCAACCCGATAAAAGTGAGTTTGATCCTTGTGATAGCCCCGACTATGTTGAACACTTGGGCGAAGTCAGTCAGCAGGATGAATGTATTGTCAGCGAGGATATTAAAAATGACAAAGGCGTTCTCCTGGTAAAAAAAGGAACGAGATGTTCGCCAAAAGTTATGGCGCAACTGGTTGAACACAGACTCAGTCGTCCAGTTGACCAATCGACACACCTCAATAGCTGCCTAAACAACAAATCTATCTGGAACGACATCCACCGTTTTATCTCAAAAGAAAAAGATCTTTTTGCGGTCCACGAAACAGTACAGTTCAGTGATCCGCTCAGGCATCTGTGCTTACAAAAAGATTTCCCACGCGTGCTGCTTCAAAAATTAACCGTACTAAAAAAACGTCAACCTGAACGCTATCAACATGCACTAACCGGAGCCTGGCTGTCAGCATTGCTTGCTAAACAGGCCAATAAAACACCCGAATTTACATCCAGCGTTTTTACTGCAGGGCTATTCCGCGACCTTGGCTTGCTGCACATACCAAAGGAATTACTTCAACCACTTCACCAGTTATCTGACGCACAAAAGCGGAGAAAAACAACTCATGCACTAATATCACAAGTGCTACTGGAACAAAGTTTTCCACATGATAAAGAAATAGGGATGGCAGCGACTGAGCATCATGAACTACCCGCCGGTGGCGGCTTTCCATTGGGGAAAATTTTAAAAAACCAAAGTGCAGGCGGTCAGTTTTTAGCATTAGCTGAAACACTCATCAGCAAAAGAAACAGCTTACCGACACAACCGAAGTCTATTGGGCTCCTGCAATCCTATGTACGCATGCATGCTATTATGTTCCCCACCGCCGCCTTTCGCGCTGCCAGCCAAACACTGGCACTCACTGTTTTCGAGCCGGCACCGACAGAACTCAGCCAGCAGTTTAACAAAGAGGCGCTAAGCCAATCAGTAATGAGTCGGGCGCTGACCGTTTGCGCATTGTTAGAATTTTTAATTTTTACAGATATCAAATTCAAACCCTCAGAGAAAAATATTGCGGGCCTAAAATACAGCACCTTCGTACAACGTGTATTAACCGTCTATCGCGCCTCGGGCTATATCGATATAGAATCCCTTATCATTTTGAATGAAGCTATTGAATCGCAGGAAAAATCACTACTTGATCTATTGGAAGCAGAACAAACACAGTTGTTATTTGTAGATCTTTGCCAACGCATTTTTAGAGCGGGCGAAAAATTACTGCGATCAAAAGACCCGCTTGTAGTGCAGGAAGCGCAGCCTCTGAAAGATATGCTCAGCGTATTACAAGAAAACCTGCTGGATGCCACGGCCGTTCACCAACAATGACCATACTAAATCTGACATAAAGCCTATCATTAGACTATATACCATTGACTTCTTTTGTAACAACAACTCAAGTAAATCCGGCTAACATATTGATTGTTTAATTAAAACCTGCCCCGTCAAAACATAGCATTTCCCGCAACGTCCATTAGCTGGCTAATAGGCGCGATAAGAATAGTTAGAGCGTGGCCTATGCTCTTTAGCTTTAGCATAGCTAAAAAAATCAGCTTCAAGCAGGGGCTTTGATTCAAAATAGCCCTGAAATGTCGAGCAACCCAAACTTGCTAACAAGGTACGCTGATTGTCAGTTTCAACGCCCTCGGCAACCACATGAAATCCAAGTTTCTCCGCTAAAGATAAAACACTTTTAACCATTACCCGAGCTTCATGCTTCTCCGCTAATTGCAAAATAAAAGAACGATCCAACTTAAGCTCCTTTGCTTGCAAATTAACCAAATAGCTCAGTGACGAATAACCAACGCCAAAATCATCAATAGCCACCCAAACCCCGGCCTGTTGTAGGCATTTAATTTTATCAGCAGCTTCTTGTAAATTATCGATAGCCACACCTTCAGTAATTTCGATACAGAGATTTTCAGGGATGCCTTTATGAGACTGTATTATCGCGATTGTTTCCTCAACAAAACGGGGACGATGGAAGTGCTTGGGATCAATATTAATAGCGAGACGACCATAACCTACGCCCAACTCGAGCAGCTCTCGCTGAATACGGCAGGCCTCTATTAACGCCCAATTACCAATATCGATAATTAAATCTGACTCTTCTGCAATTGACAAAAAATCCCCAGGATTTAACAAACCTTTTTGTGGGTGCTGCCAACGAATTAACGCTTCAACACCATGCAAGGAGCCGTCGATCACATCCACCTGAGGCTGCAAAGCCAAACAAAACTGGTTTTGACTAATCGCCACCTCCAAGTCTGACCGCAACTGCATACGTGCGCTGGCATACTGCTGCATTTCTTCACTAAAAAAGCGTACCGTCGAGCGACCAGCTTCCTTAGACTGGTACATTGCCATGTCAGCCTGCCGCAACACATCATTAACATTATTAATATCAGATGAAATCATACTGATACCAATACTGGTGGTTATTTTCAACGTGTGTTCATTGATAGTAACTGGCTGCGACAACAAAACCATAATGCGTTCGGCCAACATTTCAGCAGAAACAGTTGCAGCAGCGTAATCGCCACTAATATTTTCCAGTAGAATAACAAATTCGTCGCCGCCTAAACGCGCGATAGTATCTTCTGCACGAACGGTTTGATTTAAACGCACGGCCACTTCTTTTAACAGCTGGTCGCCAATGAGATGACCGAGAGAATCATTAACATCCTTGAAATGGTCCAGGTCGACAAATAGTAGCGCGGCCCTTGAGTCGCGGCGGCAGCAAGACGCCACCGTCTGATGCAAACGCTTATAAAAAAAGCGTCGATTAGGCAAACCTGTTAAATCATCATAAAAAGCCAACTTCTTAATTTCTTTCTCGGCCTGTTTTTGCTCAGATATATCACGAAAAAAACCAACATAATGCGTCGTATTCCCAAACTCATCCACGACGACAGAAATAGTGTGCCAGTCAGGTGAAACACTGCCATCACTGCGCTTATCCCAAATTTCACCTTCCCAATGTCCAACCTCATCAACTTGGGCCCATATCCGAGAAAAAAATTCCTGATCATAACGATCGGAGCGCAACATAGCCGGCGATCTTCCGATAACCTCATCTGACGAGTAGCCCGTCACCTTACAAAAAGCAGAATTCACTTTAATGACATTTTTTTCAGCATCAAAAATAACAATGGCTTCCTGAGTTTCAAAGGCAACTGCCGATAACTTCAGCTCACTTTCGTATTTAATTTTAGCTTGGATATCCCGCATAAAGTATAAGATTACCGGCTTGTCGGTATCCAAAAGCTGTAACCTTTTCGCTAATAAATGCACCCAGCGATACCCTTCTCGCGCAGCCGAATGAATTTTTACATTCATTTCAACCTCGTCCCAGCTAGCCTGCAAGCGCTGATAGGCCTGTAGAAATTCCTCAGCGGATTCAGGATGAATCAAGTCAGCTACGCTCGTACCCTCCAATTCATCAAGATCTAACTCTGTAATACTGAGCCAATGTGTATTTGCTTCAACAAAATGTCCCTCAACCGATACCACCGCCATAGCAACCAACCCGGAATTTAAAAAGGTTGTTAACTGCTGATTTCGGCTCTCGATATTAGCAACATAAAGAGCAGACGCTCGTCCAATTAAATTCAGAGAGTGGGCTAGCCGACCTATTTCGTTCTGCCCGTCATAACTGCTGAGCACGCCATATTCACCTCGCGAAATAAGACCAGCATTTTGTGCGAGGATCTCCAGTGGCCGAGTGACACGTTTACGTAAGCTGCTCGTTACTGCTAATACGGCAATCAACCCCACAGTGACAAAGAGGCTGGCTAAAATAAGATACTGATATTGCAAACGCTGAATACTGTCACTGATATCGGCGGCAGTATAGAGAAACAGGATAGGCTTGTTATTGTGTTCCTGATAAATAGGCTGGAGCAGTTCCAATCTTGATGCGGTGAGACGGTGCTGTGTTGCAGATGGGGGTTCAGTAGTAGTAGACATTGAAAGCGTAGGGGGTACAGCGTCAGTCAAGATGCTGTTTTCAGTACCATCAGGATAAAGCAGCGCCGCAGCTTTGAGATCTTTCTGCTGGCTCAAATAGGCTGTCAACGACGACTGTTTTGCGGTATCCATATTGGCCAACGCTTGATAAAGATCATCGCGGTAATCCACCTGTTCAGCGACCGTGTGCTGGAGCGCGTGGCTATAACTCAGTATCAGCGTACAAACTAATGTTATCAATGAGGTCGTAACGATCCATGCCGTCAGGGTAACGCGCAACGGCAATTCATTAAATCTGAGCATATTCTTCATCCTGAAAAAGAATCCATTTTATGACGCGGCGCGGCGACAACGAACAAAGATAGGTAACATTGAGCGATTCCTTAAAGAAAAGACGAGCGTTGCTGGTTCCATACATACCTCATATGCCACAGCCAAGTCAGCCTTAGAAAGTATAGTCGGGCCTACAAATGACACCCTGATGGCTATAACAGCTAGCGGAAAACTCAGTACTAAAGGGGCTTCGACGACGGCAACTGCAAGAAATCTAAAACGAACAGGCTAAAAAAGCGGGCAAGTTACACAACTCGGCAAATAGTATTGTGATTTACATCAATAAACCCACAGCCCTGCCCCCGGTGGCAATTTTAATCGATTATTCACTAATTTGGATACCACCTCCACCTCAAATTTTGGCACCAGTCACCCAACAGACAGCACTACACAGCTCAAAATGAGCGGATAGTTCATAAAATCATCAATTTCCTGTCATGGTTCTGTCATCGCCTTTTCTTACTTTTAAGCGGTAGACACTAACAGGCGGCAAATATGACAACACATCGCTATAAGGCCGTATGGCTTTCGGACATACACTTGGGTTACAAAGACTGCAGGGCCGAGTTCCTGCTGGATTTTCTCGAAAACATTGAGTGCGAACACTTATTTCTGGTCGGCGACGTGGTCGACTTTTGGGCCCTTAAGCGACAAATTTACTGGCCAATCAGCCATCAGAAAGTTCTGCAACACCTTCTCGACCGAGCAAAGAGCGGTTGCAAAGTTATCTATATCCCCGGCAATCACGATGAACCACTAAGGGATTACTGTGGAACTAACTACCAGGGCCTAGAGGTACATCGCGATTACGTTTACAACAGTATTGCCCATGGGAAACTGTTGTTACTGCATGGCGACGAATTCGACAGTGCCGTGTGTTGTGGAAAGCTTCAGTCATGGATAGGCGACCATGGCTATACATTCCTCCTCACACTCAACCGCTGGTACAACCGAGCTCGTGCCCGACTGGGGTTCCCTTACTGGTCTCTGGCGAACTACATCAAAAACAAAGTTAAAAATGCTACCGCCGCTATTCGTCGCTTCGAAGATGCGGCACTCTTTGAAGCTAAACGCCGTGGCGTTGATGGCGTAGTCTGTGGACATATTCACAGCGCTAATTTACGCAAGGAAGGTGGCTTACTCTATATCAACGATGGTGACTGGGTAGAAAGCTGTACCGCCGCCGTAGAATACCCCAATGGCGAGATCAGCCTTTTACACTGGAGTGATGCCCGTGAGCAGTTGCACCATTTAGTGCCAGTGTATTCAAATACTGTCGACAAAGCGGCCTAATACATAAACTGGAGGATACGGTCACCGTGTACTCAGTTGTTATGTGAACGACTTGGGACTCAAAACTGCGGGTATCAACAAGTAGCAGGTCAAATTGTTCAGTGCTAAGGTGGTAGCCCTTTGACCACCTAGGCCCATTAATGTCAAACAGTATTCAGCGCTGGTTTTTATTGTTCACAATTGCACTTGCGATTATTTCGCAAAATTTTGTTCCTGACGGGCTGTTTTTCAACGAACTAAAAGATTTCTTTCACTACATTGTCTTTACTCTTGCCGCCTTTTTTCTGTTTCTTGAGCTTGAAAACCGCTTCGAAATAAACCGCATACTTGTCGTCACAGTAATTCTGATACTGACGGTATTTGGTGGAGCCATAGAAATTATTCAGCCCTATTTTCAAAGCGACCAAAGCTGGGGAGATTTCTTTTACGATATAGCGGGCGCGATATCCGGCTACCTGGTGTTTGCCATAACCCGCAAGCCACACCAAGCATTCAAACGACTCCTATTGCTCAATACGATTATAGTGCTGGCCGCAGTGCCACTCATAGCGGGGGCGCGATGCTTGTGGCTGCAAAAACAACAAATGCCAATATTAATGGACTTTGAAATACCGGTCTTATTCTCCCAACTTCACTGGAATAATCAAACCCATAACAGTATTCAGTTTGCCCCACCCGAATGGGACCAGAAATCCAATCACGTTGGCGTTCTCTTCCTACAAGGTGAAGGCTGGGCCAATCTTGGCCTCAAGGACTTCCCGGCGGATTGGCAGAGTTTCCAGTATTTATCTTTCGACATTTTTTCCCCTATCGCTGAGCCTATCGCCATAAACTTACGCATTATTGACGCCCAGCATAATTGGGAATACGACGATCGCTTTAACAAACACATCCCATTGCAGCCAGGCCTTAACCACCTGACAATACCTTTAAGTGATATCGAAAACGGGCCAAAAGCTAGAAAGCTAAATCTGGATGAAATAAAAGAAATTTTATTCTTTGGCAGCCCCCGTGCAGACAAAGCCAAACTCTACATCGACGATATTCGTTTAGGCGTTTAAAAACTGTACAGAGAATCAGAGCGGGGAAAAGCAAGCAGGGGTAGCAAGGTAACCCTTGAGGAACCAGGCAGAGCGGCACGTTATCCGCCCTGCCAATCTCAGTCCTTAATAAGCAAACAAACCAAAACCAATAAATATAATCGACGCCACAATAGCGGCAAGCAATGCGTAGGGTAACTGACTTAATGCATGCTCCATTACACTCAGGCCGCTACTTTGCGCAGACAGCACTGTTGCATCACCATAAAAGCATGCATGACTGCCGAAAGAACTAGCGGAGAGCAAAGCCCCTATCACCAAAGGCATTGGCGCACCAACAGCCTGGGCCAAAGGCATAATGATAGGAATTGCGATGGCGAAAACGCCCCATGAAGACCCCGTTGCAAAAGACACAAAGGCCATTGACCAAAAGGTTATCAACGGTAGAAATGCTGGCGACATATAGGGTGCCAAGGATTCAATCACAAACTGCGGCAAACCCAACTGATCATTGACATCTTTGAACATAAAGGCTGCTACTACAATGGCCAAAGGTGGCAGCATTATTTTGAACCCATTCATTACGCCATCAAATGCCTGATGGAGCGTGAGCAGTTTTTTCGCGATAAATAATGGAATACAAACCAACAGTGTAGCCATTACGCCTTTTAACAAATCGATGTCAAAGTAAACGGAAAAAACAATCAAACACAACAGCGGAATTAAAAACATCCACATGTTGGTATTTTCTCGTGCGTAGTCAGTGACAGATGCCTCGGCTTCTTCAACGGTTTCCACTGGACTAAGGGCAAACACACCTTTTTGAGCACTGGCTTCCGCCTTCTTCATTAACCCCACGAGAGGAATTTTCCCAGTAGCCACTAGTGGCACCATCAATACGGCAACAAAGGGATAGAACATAAACGGTATACCGGAAATATACATGCTCATACCTTCTCCGGCACCCGCTATTTTTGCTGACTCCAGTACCCCGGCAAAAAAGACTGCCCAGGTCGAAATCGGCACTAACACGCAGGTAGGTGCAGCCGTAGAATCAACAACGTAGGAGAGCATAGCGCGAGATATCTTAAATTTATCCGTTACCCGCTTCATTGCCGAACCAATGGCAATGGCATTGAGATAATCGTCGATAAACAAAAAGATACCCAACAACCAAGTGACAATCAGTGACTTATTACGAGTGTTTGCCTTTTCCGCTACTTTGTTAGCGAAAGCCGTTGCACCGCCGGTTTGAATTAATAGATAGATCAGCCCACCCATAAGGCCGCAGACCATAATAATCCAGCCGATGGTATCATCTTGAAGAACTGACAAGTTAATTTCAGAAATAGTACCAATGATATTTGAAGGGTCGATCATTGCTATACCGACGACAACCCCGACTATCAAGGAAATAATAGGTCGATGGGTTGTCATTGCGGTTGCTATCACCGCGATAGTAGGTATAAGACTTAAAATACCGAAGGTTTCCATACACTCTTCTCTAAAAGGGTTGAAAATTCACAAGCGAAGTGCCGGAGGATTCGCCAAAGCGTTGTAAAGCAGATTTGAATACTGCGAAACACGTGTACGAGAAAACAGTCTCTCGTACTCTTGAGTGCATTTTTTCAATTGAATGTTGAAAAAATGTTAGATTGGCGTCATTGCCAAAGCTGCTCACACCGTTGCCGCAGCGGTTATTATTTTCCTTAACACCTGCCCAGATCCACAACCATTGGAATCCAAGTAAAATACAAAACATCAAAGTACTAATAGGCTCATAAGATTAACAGCTTCATTGCTGCAAACACCAGAACCCAAATGAGCAGGTAACCAAGATTACTGACCTTTGTTCCATGAACAAATAACCCTAAAGTGTTAGGAGGCGCCACCCTCCCCCCAAGCTATACTGCGGGCCCATTCAATACATCAAAGCAGGAGTTCTCCATGTCTGTCGTTTTAGTCACCGGCGCGAGCTCAGGCATAGGAGCCTCAATAGCATTAACATTTGCCAACATGGGCTGGCAAGTCATGGCCACCGGACGCAATCAAGCCCGTTTAAATGAAACCGCAGCGCTTTCAAGCAATATTCATACATGGGTCGGGGACTTAGCAACTTCGGCTGACTGCAATAAACTGGTGACAGACACAATTTCCACTACCGGATCACTAGACTGCCTGGTAAATAGCGCCGGGGTCCTTACCCGCGGTAACGCCATGGAGACCAGCGACGCAGACTGGCGCCTTACCATGAACATCAATTTGGACGTGCCCTTTTATTTATCTCGTGCCGTCATGCCGCACATACTGAAAACCAAAGGCAGCATTATCAATATATCCTCGGACTGGGGTCTGCGTGCAGGCATTCGGGCAGGCGCTTATTGTGCAAGTAAAGGCGCAGTTATTATGCTGACAAAAAGTATGGCGCTAGACCATGCCCGAGACGGCGTGCGAGTCAATGCAGTTTGTCCTGGTGACACCATCACCCCCATGTTACTGGGCGAAGGCGAAACCTCCAGCGAATACCTGGAACGGTTATTTGAAGAAAGTCCGAATGGCCGATTAGCCAGCCCTGACGAGGTTGCAGAGCTGGTCGCATTCCTCGCCAGTGATGCAGCACGCCATATTAACGGCGCGGCGATACCAATCGATGGTGGCGCTTCGGCCTAACCAGAAGCGGTAAGACCCTCTTAAGTCGCAAATAAAAAACAGGGCATTTATGCCCTGTTTTTTATTTTATCTGGAGTGCAAAAACCAACCACTCAGGCCGAAATCACGATGCCGATGAAACACAAGATAAATGACGTAACACCGATAACGCTATACAGCGTTATCAGCATCACGCCTCTTCTCTACTAGGCAATACCGTATTTCGCAGCAGTCGCATCCAACGCCTTGGTAATGCGAGTAATAATTAAATCTACTTCTTCGCGGTTAATAATGATAGGTGGCGCGCACACCATCGCATTACCAACGGCACGTACCATCAAACCATTTTCAATAGCGGTATCACGGCAGAATAGACCCGCCTCATCATTAGGTGCTGGACGTTCGCGGCTAGACTTATCTTTAACCAACTCAAGAGCACAGATCATATTCTTAGCGCGGGCTTCACCAACAACAGGGTGGTCTGCTAACGACTTCCAACGCTGCTCCATATAAGGACCCACATCGGCAGCCATGGTCTCAATAATCTTCTCACTCTTCAGGATTTCAAGTGTCGCAATACCTGCCGCACAGGCAGCTGGGTGGCCAGAATAAGTCATACCATGTGCAAAATCACCGCCCGTAGAAGCAAGGACGTCGGCAATTTTATCAGACACCATTACACCACCTAAGGCCTGGAACCCATTAGTCACACCTTTGGCGAAAGTCATCAGGTCTGGAGTGAAGTTATAAGTTTCACAACCAAACCAATTACCCGTTCGACCAAAACCACAAATAACTTCGTCGCTGATCAATAAAATATCACGCTCATTACAGATACGCTGAATTTCAGGCCAGTAGCTGTCTGGTGGAACAATTACACCACCGGCGCCCTGAATCGGCTCGGCAATAAAAGCAGCAATTTTATCTTCACCCACCTCATCAATTTTCTTTTCCAGCTCGCGCGCAGCATGAATACCGAACTCCTCGCGTGTCATATCACCACCAACTTCGAACCAATGTGGCTGCTCGATGTGGTGAACATAGTTCACACCAGTATATTGTGCGTGCATAAAGCCCATACCACCCAGACTGGAAGCAGCCACTGTACTACCATGATAGGAGTTTTTACGGCTGATAAAATGCTTCTTCTCTGGCTTACCCAAAATGTCGAAATAACGATGAACCAGCTTGATATTGGTATCGTTAGCTTCAGAACCCGAGTTGGTAAAAAACACATGATTAAACTGCTCTGGCGTTACATCAACTATAGCTTTTGCCATATGCACGGCAGCCTCGTTAGAGCAATTGAAGAAATTGTTATAAAACGGTAGTTTATTTAGCTGCTCATAAATAGCTTCAACAATCTTTGGCTGGCTAAAACCAAGATTACAACACCAAAGACCTGACATTCCGTCCAGTACTTTGTGGCCATCAGAATCCGTGACATAAATATGTTCTGCACCGGTTACAATGCGACCACCCGTTTTGCCATATTTACCAATATCGGTAAATGGGTGAAGGTGGTGCGCCTTATCCAAGCTTTTTAACTGTGCAGTTAAGTTTGAAACACTCATCATCTATCTCCTTAAAAAACTGGATTAAAGCCAGTGACTAAAACTTACCAAGCAAGCCCACGCCAAACCTACCCCATGGAGGTATTAGTAAGCAGCCAGAATTTGTTATCAAATATGTTCGCACATTTAATACTAGAATTACTTAACCCTAAAGGGGTGTTTTAACGTGAAAGGAGAAAGATCAATGAAGCAACGCCGTTACCCAGTTGTCGGTATTCCCTGTGATGTAATCCAACATGGTCTCAATCCTTTTCATGGTGTAGGCGAAAAATACATCAACGCCATCGCGCATGGGGCACAAGTCATCCCCTTGCTGATACCAACCCAGGGGCCAGGCAAGGACCTGGAATATATGGAACAAATGTCATGCGACAACATTCTCGATATTGTCGACGGCCTATTCCTACCTGGCAGCCTTTCCAATGTCGAACCCAAACACTATGGCACAGATGCCAGTGCCACCCCTGACCACCACGACCCCCAACGAGATGGAACAACACTACCTTTAATTCAAGCGGCTACCCAACGTCGCATCCCCACTTTAGCTGCCTGCCGAGGGATGCAGGAACTCAACGTGGCCTTTGGTGGCACACTGTATCAGGAAGTCCATAAAGTCGACGGTATGATGGATCACCGTGAAAACAAAACTGGCGATCGCCAAGTACAGTATGCCGATGTCCACGATGTAAAATTAGTGGAAGATGGCGTACTTGCGGAACTTATCGGTGGCAACACGTTTAAAGTTAACTCCCTGCATGGTCAAGGCATCAAAACTCTGGGCAAGGGCCTGGTAGCCGAAGCCTTCGCGCCAGATGGGCTCGTTGAGGCACTGCGTATTGAAGATCGCAGCCACTTCTTAATGGGCGTCCAGTGGCATCCAGAATGGATGTTTCAAGAAAATCGATTGTCGTCCGCGCTCTTCAAAGCCTTTGGCGATGCAGTGAGAGAAAACCAGAAAAGCTAAAAACGCCACAAAAAACGCCACAAATAGTGATTTGAACCGGTAAAACCACTGGTTCAAATTACTACCTCAACACCTGTTTATGTAACTCCGCCTTCACCAAATCAACAAACAACTTCACCAGACGACTTTTGTCCGCACCTGTTTTATAGATCAAGGCGTTCTCTAAACCGTAGTACAAACGATCTGGCATTATGCGGCGCAACTGATGGGTACTGGCTTTGGCAGCGACGTAATAATCGGGCAAAAAACCGATAAACTTCCCTGAATTTATTAATAACAAGCGCCCTGCCATATGACCCGCTTTAGCGCGGTGACGAAACAAGGAAATTAAACGCTCGGCCTCAAAATGCACCTTAGACTCTGTAGTAGCTAATTCATAACTAACCACTTCTTCAATAGTAATATTGCTATTGCAATCTGCACGATCGTACAAAGGATGGCTTTTACCACAATATAAATAATTGGTGTGTTGAAATACCGGAATATATTCAAGCCCAGGTCGCGTAATCAATACCGTATTGATACCAATTTCCGCATTGCCGTTGAGAATATCAAAATCGATCTCCTGCGGCGCCCGCGCCACAATATTGAGATCTACACGCGGGGCCTGCTCGCAAAACCGTGCTATAACCGGCGCAATATCAATACCCGTTGTACTCATCTCCAGCAAGTCGTCCGGCAAAGCCAGTCGCAATTGGCCAGTAATATCCGATTGAATGGCATTAATCTGGTAACGAAAGGCCTCCAAACTCACTTCCATGTCTTTCACACACTGGTACAACGCCCGGCCCTGCTCTGTCAGCGAGAACGCCGACCTGCCGCGACTTCGATTGCACAAGCGCATACCCAAACGGGCTTCAAGATCGGCAATATGAACACTAATGGTCGAACGGTTGATATTCAGAGCAATCTCGGCAGCAGCAAAACCACCATTTTCTGCCACTGAAGCAAAAATACGCAGCAGGCGTAAGTCCGCACCCGTCAACGAACCTCTGAGAGAGACACCTTTCATTATGTTCTCACCATAAAATTATTTTTTATCAATCAAAGATAGAAATATAGCATTGAAATAACAAAGTATAATAATTACCGCCTATTTTTAAGGGTATATTAAGGTATTATTTGATTAATAAAATCAACTTTATTATTGAAAACTCATCATATTCAAAGCCCCGGCTGGGCTGAGACAATGCAACAGCTGAGACAATCCAACAATTGGACAAACGAGGTAACGAGACCATGAAAACTGACGCCTTTTGGATGCCTTTTACGGCAAACCAAGCCTTTAAGAACGCGCCGCGCATTGTTGAGCGCGCTGAAGATATTATGCTGTACACCAATGATGGACGCGAAGTAATTGATGCCACAGCAGGGCTGTGGTGCAGTAACCTGGGCCATTGTCGAACTGAAATTGCTGACGCGGTCAGCGCACAATTGCGCAAACTTGATTACAGCTCGATATTTAACTTTGCCCATGAACTTGGCTTCGAGTACTCAGAGCGACTTGTAAAGCATACGCCAGACGGATTAGACCATGTCTTTTATGGCAACTCCGGCTCAGAAGCAGTAGAAACGGCACTCAAAATTGCCATGCAGTATTGGGCTGTCAAAGGTCAGGGGCAAAAGAAACGCTTTATTGGGCGTGAAAAGGGTTATCACGGTGTTAACTTCGGCGGCATCTCAGTAGGCGGTCTAACTCCCAACTTCAGCACCTTTGGCCAGTGGCTGATGGTTGACCACCTTCCACACACACTTGATTTGCAACGCAACGCCTTTAGCCGTGGGCTGCCCGAGCATGGCATTGAGCTGGCAGATGAGCTGGAAAACCTTTTACGATTCCATGGCCCGGAAACTATCGCTGCGGTAATCATTGAACCTATCGCTGGCGCCGGCGGCATTGTACTTCCACCTAAAGGTTACCTGAAACGCATCCGCGAAATTTGTGATGCACACGATATCCTCCTGATTTTTGATGAGGTTATTACCGGCTGGGGACGTACAGGCTCAGCTTTTGCGGCTACCGAATTTGACGTAACACCCGACATGATTACATCGGCAAAAGGCATCACGAATGCCGCTGTGCCACTCTCAGCGGTATTCGTTAATAATAAGATTCACGATACCTGCATGGAGCTCGCGAAAGCCCCGGTAGAGTTTTATCACGGCTACACATACTCTTGTCACCCTGTTGCCTGTGCTGCGGGCATGGCCACACTCGACATTTTCGAGCGCGACGGCTTATTAACTCGTGCCGGCGGTGAAATTGGTCAGTATTGGGAGGATGCCCTGCACAGTTTGCGCGATCTTCCGCAAGTCATAGACGTGCGTAACTATGGCTTGATGGGCGGTTTTGAACTGAGAGCATCGGCCGAAAACAAAGGCCTGATTGGCGGCAAAATGCAGGCCGCCGCGTGGGAAAAAGGCGTTATGATACGCGGCGTCGGTGATGCTGTGTGCATGTCTCCACCCTTAACGGTGAAGCGCGAGCATATCGACAAAATCACCGAGATTCTGCGCGACCTGATTCCAACCGTTACCGACTAACGTACTTTGGGCCTGTTAACAGGCGACCCTCCTAGTAGCCAGAGCCCCTTTTGGCCTGGCTACCCTTTCCACCCCTCACCGTACAAACTCCCAAGCCACGGCACAACGCTTTAGACAACCATCAAAAAGGCCTTCTTAACACTGGCTAACCACAGCCATCGACCTTGTTTATGTTGCCGCAGAAATATCCAGAAACAGAGAAACTATAAGCAAAACTAGCAATTGGAGAGGCTCCGGCATAGCCATTTAATCGCTTATGCCGGAGTAGAATACGAAGAGAAAAGAGAAGCTTAGCGGTAACCTACAACACCCTTAATTTCCAGGAAATCATGGAAACCAAACTCACCCCATTCGCGGCCATTGCCCGACTGCTTATAGCCACCAAACGGCGCGTTAGGATCAAAGTCATTACCATTCATAAAAACGTTACCTGCTCGCAGTTTACGAGCAACAGCGCGCGCGCGATCTGGATCGCCGCTCTGCACGTAGGCCGCCAAACCATAAGGCGAGTCATTCGCAATCTCTATCGCTTCCTCTTCAGTTTGATAAGGCATAATCGCCAACACCGGACCAAACACCTCTTCCCGTGCAATCATCATATCGTTGGTGACGTTGGCAAAAGCAGTAGGCTTAACGAAATAACCTCGAGTTAAACCCTCTGGACGTCCGGAGCCACCTGCAACCAGCTCAGACCCGGAAGCTATAGCCTCTTCAATCATGCTGTTAACCTTGGCGAACTGTGGTGCATTGGCGAGCGGCCCGATATCCGTATTCTCATTCAAAGGGTCGCCCACTACCGTGGCAGCGGCTTGCGCTTTAACCGCAGCAACCGCTCGATCATGCAGATGCGCGGGCACTAACATACGCGTCGGCGCGTTACAGGATTGTCCAACATTACGAAAGCAGCTCGCAGCGCCATTAGCGACCACTTCGTCAAAATTCGTATCATCCAGAATGATATTTGCTGACTTGCCACCCAACTCCAGGGCAACACGCTTGATGGTATCTGCAGCCGCCTTGGAGACCTGAACACCCGCACGGGTAGAACCGGTCAGAGACACCATATCGATATCTGGGTGCTCACTCATTGCAGCGCCGACACTCGGGCCATCGCCGTAAACCATATTAAACACACCGGCAGGGACTCCGGCCTTGTCCAGAATATCTACCAAGATATTCACTGATATCGGGGCCAGCTCACTGGGTTTTAAGACAATAGTACAGCCGCAGGCCAAGGCCGGTGCAATTTTGCAAACCACCTGATTCATTGGCCAGTTCCAAGGTGTAATAAAGCCGCAGACACCAATAGGCTCTTTGATAATTTGACTTGTGCCCAGGGACTCTTCAAAACTGAAAGATTCCAGCACATTGCGAGCGACTTTAAAATGGGTCAAGCCAATCGGCGCTTGCGAATCACGCGCCATACTGATTGGCGCACCCATTTCCGCAGTAATTGCCTGAGCAATTTCTTCCATACGCTCTTCATAGAGGGCGATAATGCGATCAAGTATCGCAAGACGCTCATCACGCGTTGTTTGCGACCAGGATGTAAAAGCGTTTTTAGCAGCATCAACAGCACGATCAACGTCCGCCTTACTTCCTAAAGCAACTTGCCCAATAGCTTGCTCAGTAGCGGGGTTAATAATATCTTTCAACTGCGACTCGATCGGACTGACCCACTCACCATTAATATAAAAACGATCAAACTGTTTCATTTACACACTCCTCAGATTCGCTAACCCGGCCATCATAATAGCCATACGCTAGAGACTCTATAACCCTATCGGGGAGTCGCAACAGACAGCTTCAATAGACAAAAGCTTCTGTTCAGTATGCGTGATAAAGGCTATCATCCACCTATGTCATTTTTATCTATTTTCAGTGAACATTCAGCGGCACTCTTTCCTAAAATTGGATCAGATACGTTCGCTAGCAGCTTGGCGGACATGCTCAAAGCGCTGCTGCCTATTGATAACGTCACCATATTGGCGTACCCCAACAAGAATCTGCCGCGCGTAGAATATAACGAACCCCCTCCAGAGCACCGCCGGTCAACTATTGACATGTTCGTCAACGGGGCCTTCCTCATGGATCCCTACTACCTGGCTGCGACCAAGCAAGGTAAACAAGGTTTTTACCCCCTAAACGACATAGCGCCATCAGGCTTTTTAGACAGTGAATATTACCAAATCTATTATAAATCTGCGGGTTTCGTAGATGAGTGTGGCTACTTAATTCAGCTAATAGATGACAGCAGTGCATTCGTTAATATTTCGCTCGGGCGCATTAATATCCCCCAGCCCTTTAATGACGAAGAGCTTAGTAATCTCGCGGCGATTACGCCAATTATCACCTGGCTATCACGTCAGCACTGGCCAGTCGAAACGGACACCCCAGCCCAACCCGACCTGCGCAATCAACTGGAAACCGCACTGGAATGTTTTGGCTCCAGCCTGTTAACCGATAGAGAACGGCAAATGGTCAAAATGATTCTCCATGGCCACTCAAACAAAGCTATTTCTGAGCGTCTCAACATCTCTGTCGAGACAGTCAAGCTACACCGGAAAAACGCCTATGCAAAATTAGATATAGGCACTCAGGGTGAGCTGTTCCATTTATTCCTTGGCTCACTCATGAGTATCAAGGATTACGAAGATGGCGACCCGCTAACCTATTACCACACAGCACAAAAGTCGAGTTAGCAGAAACGAAAAAGGCCTGTTTTAAAACAGGCCTTTTTCGTTATATCGAGACAATAATAACCCCGTATCCATCACATAGAGACAGGTTTACAAATAAGCTTCATATTCCATATCGGTCACATGCTTATCAAATTCAGCAACCTCTTGCAGCTTAGCTTCGCTATACGCGCGCTGAAACTCGGGGCTGAAATACTCGGGGATAAACGTAGATTTAGTAAACGCACGCACTGCATCAGGCCAAAAACTTGGCAAACTTGGCTCAAACTGGGCATAAGCGTCACCCTCTACCGGCGGCGGAGCCTGCAGCTTATTTTCAATACCGTAGAGCATACCCGCGATGATGGCAGAAATAGCGAGATAAAGATTCGCGTCAGCGCCAGCAACCCGATGCTCCACTCGCATGGCCGCCAGGCTGTCGGTAGGAACACGTACAGCTACCGTGCGATTGTCATAGCCCCATGTTGGAGCCATTGGCGCATGACTACCTGTCTGAAAACGGCGGTAGGAATTAAGGTGCGGAGCAAATAACAACATGGAGTCTTTCATGGTCGCCAAACAACCCGCTATTGCTTGACGCAACAACTCAGTACCTTCTTCGGTGCCGTTGTTAAAGGCATTATTACCGTCTTTATCAAGCAGGCTGCAATGCACATGCATACCGTTACCAGCCATATCCCCAAAAGGCTTGGCCATAAACGTTGCACGCATACCATATTTGCTGGCCACACCCTTAATTGTGCGCTGTAACAATAAACCTTGATCGGCAGCCAACAGTGCATCGGCTTGATGGTAGAGGTTGATCTCATATTGAGAAGGGGCCGCTTCACTGATTAGCGTGTCAATCGGCAGGTTTTGCTCAGCACAGGCATCGCGTACACCGTGCAGAAAATCATACATTTCCTGCATAGACTCAATACCATAGGTTTGACCGCCAATAGACACCTCACCATTAGCATCAACTCCGGTGTGTTTTGGGCGACCCATATGATCGTTTTCAGCTTGAAACAAGTGAAATTCCATTTCACTTGCCACTACCGGCGTATAACCTAACTTTTTACAGCGCTCCATAAGCCTGGACAACAATACCCGCGCGTCATAGAGGCAAGGATCACCGTTAACTTCATGCAGAGAAAGCAGCACTTGACCGGTAGGCCGATCAAGCCATGGCACGACGGATAACGTGCGCGCGTCAGGGACACAAATACCATCAGCATCACCGTTATCATAAACCCAACTTTCAACATCACGGCCCCAGACATCGAAACCTAACGTGGTCAAAGGTAGTTTAAGACCGCCATCAAAGGCTTTCTCTATATTTTCCCGCGGCAACCACTTACCTCTTAGCTTGCCGTTTAAATCCGGCAAAATAACTTCGAACATTTCAATATCAGGGTAAGCCTGCAAGAATTCATTTAGTTTAGTTATATCACTGTTAGACATTTATCCTCCGAACCGGAGCTAGAAATAATTGAGATACGCAATTGCTAGAAACACTTAAATATCACTATCTTAAGGGACTAACATAGTAGACCAAAACCGGGCCACCCGTTTATTACACAATTTTAACTGCTCTCAAAATAGTACTTAAGCGTGTTTACGATCACTATCCTTTAATTACAGATGGCACCTACAAGCAAGGGATAATGAACAAGTGCTGACTTTTATTATGGCAGCCCAAATAGCGCCAAGATACTGACCTTTTCAGCCAGACTAAATAACCCTAATGGGGAGGGAAAATAAAATCATGAGCGAATCTTCGCGTAAATGCTGACCCCAGGTACCCAACGACCACAATCCAATCAGTCAAGATACGAAGGATCAACACGGAACTCAGCAGGACGCAGCATCGTTTCTATAGTCTCTGGAGGATAAGGTCTATGAAAATAAAAACCTTGGTACAAATCGCAACCATGCTCCTCTAGAAACTCAAATTGCGACCGCGTTTCAACACCTTCTGCAACAGTAGTCAGCTCCAGGTTTTTAGCCAGGTTGATAATTGTTGCACATATCTGACCATCTTCCTCAATTACATCACACTCTTCAACAAAAGAACGGTCAATCTTTAAAATATCGATAGGAAGCTTCTTAAGGTAATTCAACGACGAATAGCCAGTGCCAAAATCATCCACGGAGATTCGCACATTTAAAGCCTTCAACTCCGACATCACTTCGATACAACGATCAATATCACTCAGTAACACACCTTCCGTTATTTCCAGCTCCAGCAAACTGCCGGAAATATTGTACTGTTTCAGCGCCGCCTTAATAAACGGAATCAAGTCATTAGACACCAGATTTTTGCCCGATACATTTACCGACAGCGGCACCGGTTGCACGCCCAGGGATATCCAATGATTCAACTGTTTTAAAGCATGAGTCACCACCCACTGGTCAATGCGAACAATCAAATTAGACTCTTCTGCCAGAGGAATAAATGTTGACGGAGGAATATTCCCTTCAACCGGGTGCTGCCAGCGGATCAAGGCCTCTAATCCAACCACCGGTCCATCCTTTGCCCTTACCTTAGGCTGATAGACCAGGGAGAACTGTTCAGTATCCAAGGCTTCTTTGATCGCTTGTTCGTAGTAAAAGTTCTTTTTAGCTAATTGAACCATTTCCGGCTCAAATAATTGCAGATTATCGCGACCGTTTTGCTTGGCCGTATACATCGCAATATCGGCATATTGAATGACACGGTCCGCATCCGGTTCGCCGTTTTCAGAGATAGCAATACCGATACTGGTCAGAATGTTGATAACCTTTTCATCGACGGTTACCGGTTTACGCATTGCAATCAGAATTTCATTCGCTTTAGCGCAAGCCTGATTCGCATCCATACCATGAAACAGCAAGACGAACTCATCACCACCCCAGCGGGCGATAACATCGGATTCACGGGTAACCTCAGATAACCGTTTTGCGACCTCACATAATAACGCGTCACCGGCCCGATGCCCCAAAGTGTCGTTAATCTTTTTGAACTTGTCCAAGTCCAAAAACAATACGGCCAAAACTTGACGACCAACACGCGCTTCGCGAATAGCATCTACCAGCTTTTCCATCAAATAGGTGCGATTATATAACCCTGTAAGCGGATCGCTATACGCCAAGAATTTCAGCTTTTCCTGCAGTTTTACCTGTTTTGTGACATCGCGAATATGAAGGGTAAATTCATTATTTGTCCCCGTCCCGAATCGAGTACGGGTGATGGTAATTTCGGCGGGAAACTCATGCCCCGAAATACGCCGCAGCACCAAAAAGTTACGGCGATTCAACACCAGTCCTTTTGATGCAGAAAACATGGTTTTTAAACTGTAATAAACATCTGATAAATCTTGTTCGAGCACAAAATGTTTAATGAAGTCTTTACCGACAACCTGGCGTTTCAAACAACCAAAGGTTCGCTCCGCTGACGGGTTAAACTCAATAATCTGGCCATCCAAATCAATAGAAAGAATACAGTCCATCGAGGAGTCAAGGATCGCCGTTTTGCGCTTCTCGCTAGATTGGAAATTACCAATTGCCATATCTCGCTTTACAATCTCTTCATTCACTTGGGCAATAACTTGATTGTATTTATGTGCGATCTGCCCGACTTCCGTAAACGGCTCTTCAGGAACGGCAGTAGAGAAATCCCCGACATCCTGTTGTCGCTGAATAGAACTAAGCAAGTCAATGAGTTCGGTACTGGCGCGATGCTCGGAGACATTCAAACCAACCAGCTCATCCTCTTCACTTACCCGCAACGGCAGCAGTCGATTGACCAGATTCATCAACATATAGCTGAGGCCCAGACTATAGACGCCGATGGCAATGATACCAACAGACTGAACCAGCAATTGGTCTACACGCGACAAACCTGTACCCAGTACGTCCAACTGCCCAAAAATAGCAACGGCTAACGTACCCCATATACCCGCAAATAAATGTGCTGGCACAACACCCAGAGCGTCATCCAACTTAAGCTTTTCCATCAGCAACTCGCCATAAAAAAGCACAACACCTGCAACAATGCCTATTAGCATAGACGCCAAAGGGCTCACTGCATGACAAGAAGCAGTGATCGCCACCAATCCAGCTATCACGCCATTCACGCCAGTACTGACATCGACGTATTTGTCGACACGGTATTGCAACGTTGCAGCGGCGAAACCTGCCCAGGCAGCAGCCAGACAGGTGTTTAATAAAATTTTAGGTACCTGATCGTTCATTTCCAACGTGCTACCGCCGTTGAAGCCGAACCAACCAAACCAGATTAACAGAGCACCTAATACCGACATGGGCAGATTATTGCCCACCGGCATATTGACGCCTTTGTCAAACCGCCCGAACCTGGGTCCGATAATGACGATAGCGGCTAGCGAAACCCAACCACCGACAGAGTGCACAACGGTAGAGCCCGCGAAATCTACAAACCCGAGGCGCTCCAGCCACCCCTCACCGCCGGCGCCATAGGCCGATGCCCAAGCCCAGTGCCCGGCAACAGGGTAAATAAACATACTCAGAATCAGCGCAATGGCTAGATAGCCACTAAACGTCATGCGCTCAGCTACAGCACCCGACATCAACGTAGTGGCCGTGCCACAAAACATCATTTGAAAGAGAAAAAAAGCTATTTGATGGGCGTTTTGGGTATCACCAAAAAAGAATTCAGTTGTTCCAAACCAGCCGGTAGAACCGGAGCCAAACATTATCGCAAAGCCAAACAACCAAAATACAATGGAAGATAAAACAAAGTCAGTAATATTTTTTGCGGCGACATTAATGCTGTTTTTACTGCGGATGCGACCGGTTTCCAAACACAAAAACCCTGCCTGCATCAAAAACACAAACGCTGCAGAGATTAACAACCAAGAAAAATCAGCCATATAACATCACACCAAAATCAAAATACCATCAATGGCAACACCACTGAAAAAACGAGATAGCAACTCGGGTACTTTCATTATTAAAGAAGTTATAGGAAAGGAAACCGAAGATTTATGACGCCTAAACCATA
This sequence comes from Cellvibrionaceae bacterium, assembly GCA_050290265.1. Classification (GTDB taxonomy): domain Bacteria; phylum Pseudomonadota; class Gammaproteobacteria; order Pseudomonadales; family Cellvibrionaceae; genus JBNKFV01. The sequence goes on along the minus strand of JBNKHI010000005.1, from coordinate 36,321 downwards.
ACCCGCCCATTTTCAGTTGTCTACGACAAGCTGGCAATTTGAAGAACCAGTACAAAATACCAGCACCACGACCAGCTCCAAGGTGGCCGTTAAACAAAAACGCCGGCTCTAAGGCCGGCGTTTGAACAAACCAAGTCGCTGTTTAATCCAGTAATCGCCCCAGGTTCAACAGTTCAGTTTCACCACTGTTATCGTCCACACCGTCGTTGTCATTAATGATCCAGACATCACCAGCGTTAGTTACCGCAGCACCTTCGATTTTCTCAGGCGTGAGACCACCCGGCACAGCCAAATCAGCCATCAAGTCACGAACCAGCGTTTTGGTTACCACGCTATCTGCCGCCAAACCTGTTGTATCAAATTTATACAAACGTTTGATGGCTGCGTCTGGCCCACCCTGATTATCACGCTCGATAACCATAAACTCACCATTGCCCAAAGAGGTCAGATCAGACAAACCAACCCATCCACCATTCTGCGAAGCAGGTGTTTCCAAGGGATAATAAAGGAATGACCAGCTATCACCAGCAATATTGTAGATGCCGATACGCACATTAGTGTCGCCAGGCCAGACTCGCTGAAAGGCCACATAAACAGAACCGTTATATTCCGCAACACCTTCAAAGCCAAAGCGCAACTGAGCATCGTTTACGGCTGACGGCAGCGTAACCACCTTTTCAATCACACCGTACGCATCTGTTTTGAAAACAAAGTTTAGGCTGTTAACCGGCCGACCACTATCACCAACCGTACCTGAACCTTCGGACGCTACCCAAAAACCACCATCACTGGCTACCGCAACACCTTCAGGATCGATATTGACAGTTTTGTCTGCATTGATCATAGCCGCCAAGTCAGCGTCATCAAACACACTAACACGCGTCGCATCATCATCTGCAACAGCTGCGTCAGACAAACTGACCGTGGAGACCCCTGCAAAGACATCGTTACTGTCCTTGATGCGAATTTCTTTCGTCAATAATGCAGGAGACTGGCTTACATCAATTTTGAAGATACGGTTCTGCTGATAGAAACTATCTTCAACTGCATACAGAATGTTGTCATTCAGCGGGTCGGCAGCTAAACCAGACATTGCACTCCACGCAATTGGCGTACCGTCTTCGCGATCACTGGATTGCAGTGTCGGATAGTGGGCAGCGCCAGTAGCATAGCGATAAATGTTTAAAGAACCGCGGAGCTTGTCACCTCTATCATCATTCTCACTGGCAGCAATAAGCAGATTACGCGAAGGAATCGCAACAACACCTTCAGGAGCAGAAGCCGCAGGCAGTGTTTGCTTGTATACAGGCTTCGTTAAATCAGCCACATCATAGACAAACACCAAACTTGAACGCTCAGAGTTCACAAATAAATAACGCTCACTGCCAAACACACCAAATTCTGCGTTCTCAGGCTCATTACCTTTGTTCTTTGAACGGCCATCGGGATAGTGACCTAAACGTACCGCCAAATGATCCAGTGTATTGCCTGAGTCAAAAACGACATCTCCAGCAGTATTGAATACACTAAAACCACGACTACCACCGTCTAAATCACCTTCGTTAGCCGTCACCAAATAATCGTTAGACAACCAGGTCACACCATCAGGCTCACGCATAATGGCGTCTATTGAGTTGGTTTGCGAAATTAACGCAGGCTCTTCTTCCTTAGTATCCACTTGTGTCAGGTCAACAGTACCTGCAGAAAAATGATTCACAACGGAACCGTCGGCAAGGTCAATCAAAATAATGTGGTTATTTTCCTGCAGCGTAACCACTGCGATATTATCGCTATTAATATCCACATATTCCGGTTCTGGGTCAGCAGCGTACAAATCCGCTAAACCCGTCACATCTAAATTGCGAGTTGACCATTCAGCAGGTGCACCTTCCAAGTCTACGATAACAACATAACCCGCAGGCATTTGTGGGGGAGCGCCATCGCCAAGGTCTTCATCGCGTTCATTTTCAATGGCAACAGCAGCGTATTTGCCGTCTGGGCTAACCGCTACGGAATCAGGCTGACCACCCAAATCGATACTGCGCACAATGGTTTGTGTCGCGACATCAACAACAGCAAGTACGCCTGAAGTATTTACATAATCGGCAGACGTATTAACACCCACAAGAGCGTAGTCACCCTTAACCGCGACAGACGTTGGCTCACCCGTCAATGCCAACACACCCAAAGCGGCAGGTGCTTCAGGATTAGCAATATCAACAAAGCCAATTTGATTCTGCGGACTATCGGTATATATTAGCTTCATGCCATCACTGCTTGGATAAACAATTTCGGCAACGGTTTCTGTATCCGTATCGCAAGCGACATCAATTTGCTTACAAACAGGAAAAGTAGCAATACGATTGAATGTCTTGCTGGTATTCACAGAACTGGAAGCACAAACATAAGATGTTTCAGTAATCTCATCGGCATCCAACACACTGTTAGCATTAGTATCCAGACCGGAATCAAACTGTACACCACCGTTAAAGCATGCCGCGCTTCCTGCAGGCAGCTCAGTTTGCACAGTCAAACTATTTAACCCTGCACTGCCTGGAGCACCATTGGCTCCATTAGAGCCGTCATCGCCACCACATGCGCTAAGAAGTAACGCGCTCACTGTCGCGGCCAAAATTTTGTGTTGAAAAGCCATGTAATACCCTCTGTTTTTCTAGTGTTTGATCTTCGAAAAAACCAACAGGCTAAACAAGCAATGGGTAATCTGAATGACAGTCAAATAAATTTTTTATAGCATTAAATTTACACTTTCATGCCTGCGACAGGTTTATGATTGGCAAGCTATTTTGCTAGAGTAAGGTGGCGTATAAAACAGAAGAGGTAGTTCCGAACACAATGACTCACGTTTTTACCTATGGCTCACTGATGTTTGATGCAGTTTGGCAGAGTGTAGTCAAACAACACTATACCAGCGAAGCATATACACTCAATGGATTTGAGCGGCGCGCACTGCGCGACGCAGACTTCCCAGCAGCTATCTACAATACAAACAAGAGTATCCTTGGGCGCCTTTACCACAATATTCACCCCCGCGACCTGGAGCGCCTAAACTATTTTGAAAGTAGCTATTACAATTTACACAAACAGCCACAATCTGAAGAAATCTCAACGAACATAGCAATTTACGTAATCAAGCCTGAATACGAACATTTACTCCTGGCGCACGACTGGGATGCTATACACTTCAAAAATAATCAGCTGCAGAAATTTCTAACAAGCTATTCAGGCTATTTTCGACCATAAAAAAACGGGCTCTTGAGCCCGTTTCCACAACGACCAATCCGACAAGAACTATAATTGGGTACGCTGATAGATCCCCATCATTTTGTATAACAATTGCGAAGCGGCAAACTCATAAGCATGAAAACCATCAATGGGCGCAAACTCCATTAAGTCAAAACCCACCACATTTCGCTGTTTCGCCACTGACTCAAAAAGCGACAACGTTTGGTACCAACCCAAGCCACCTGGAACGGGGGTACCTGTCGACGGAAAAATTGAAGGATCCATTCCATCAATATCCAGTGTAAAAAAAACATTTTTTGGGAAATCAGCCGGCAAGGTAATTTCATTAACATTCTGTGGCACTAACTCATCCGCATCTTGATAAAGCACGCCATATTTTTCACGCGCCTGCATTTCTTCTTCACAATAGGCGCGAATGCCCAACTGATACAGTGGAATACCAAGATCAGAAACCTTTTTCATAACCGAGGCATGACTTAGTGGATCGCCCTCATAAGCATCGCGTAAATCTGCATGAGCATCAATTTGCACCACCCCTAAGTCGGTTACACCCGCAGCCAACAGGCCTTTGATTACACCATAAGTAACACTGTGCTCTCCACCAATAACGACCGGCACCTTACCCGCAGCAGCCACTTTTTCCACCGCCGCCGCAATGTTCGCAATTGCAGTTTCACCTGCACTGCCATCATCTGAACAATCAACCGTAGGATGCGTGAAAATACCCAGATCGGTCGGCCGGCTTTTTCCATCCCACACTTCCAATTGCTCAGAGGCCTCTATGATAGAAGAAGGGCCCAAGCGAGTACCACCGCCGTAGGACACCGTGCGCTCGAGCGGCGCTGCAATAACGTGAAATAAGGCAGCAGAAAATTCTGGTTGTTCAATCTCAGAGCCGAGAAAAATTGGAAAATCGGCGGTAGTGTTATTCATCAAGATAATCTCATTTTGAAATCTTCGTAACCAAAGCTACGGACAACATTTAGCGCGTCCGTTTTAGAACTCCAGCTTACGATAGCAGGCAACTGTGTGCCATTAAAAGTAGTGGTTTTAACCATAGTGTAGTGCGCCATATCATCAAATATCAGTCGCTGCCCCACCTCCAGCGGCTCGGAAAAACTATAGGTACCGATCACATCACCAGACAAACACGTTAATCCGCCCAGCGTGTAAGTATGTGCATACTCATCCGGGAACCCAGCTCCCAAAATAGTCGGCCGATAAGGCATTTCCAAAATATCAGGCATATGACAGGTGGCAGAGAGATCCAATATAGCTTGCTGAAACTCTCCATTACGGCGAATATCCAATACCTCGCCAATCAACACACCAGTGCGAATGGCAAGGGCTTCGCCCGGTTCCATATACACCTGTATATCATATTTTTGTGAAAATGATTTTATCAATTCAATCAATTTATCACGGGGATAATCTGGCTGTGTAATATGATGCCCACCACCAAAATTTACCCAACGCATTTTCGGCAAAAACTTGCCAAACTTTTCCTCAACCACAGCCAGTGTTCGCGCTAAAGGCTCGTAACTCTGTTCGCAAAGAGTATGAAAATGCAAACCACTGATGCCGTCTAGTGACTGACCATCAAATTGATCGCGAGTAATACCTAAACGTGAATTGGGTGCGCAGGGATCATATATGGATGCCGCACCTTCAGAGTGCTCTGGATTTATACGCAACCCAATTTTCAGATTCTGGTTGGCCACTTTGGCTGCCGAAATATTGCTTTTAAAACGCTGCCACTGAGAAAAAGAATTAAACACCACCGTATCCGACACAGCTAAGATGCTGTCTATATCCTGAGGCTTGAAACCTGCGGAAAAAGTATGCACTTCTCCCATTCGATTTTCTTCACCGCAATATTCTTCCCGCCCTAATCGCGCCTCGTGCAAGCCGCTGGCACAAATCCCACTAAGATACTGACTTACCAATGATGCACTGTGCCAATACGAAAACGCTTTTAGGGCAGCCAATATTTTTGCACCCGACGCATCAGCGACCTGCTTTAATATAGCCAGATTTTTCTCGTAAGCCGCCTCATCAATAACAAATGCGGGCGAAGGAACGCGGGCAGTATCAAATTCGGCAAATTGCTGACATTGCATTTTCTGAATAACCTTTTAGGTGGGAAGAAATATTGTCTAAAACAGAATTTACGTAACAACCCCTGTTTTACAAATAGTCTCTCTTGTTTTCAGTTACCAATAAACGAGGTTTCGGACAGGACTTCACTTTATCTAAGAACACCAAGGCTACTTAAATTAAGTCGGTTCATCTTATTCGTAGAAAACTCAAAGATAAAAAACAAACGGCGTGAACTACGTAATAGTTCCACGCCGACAAGTAGCAAAAGTAGTTAAGCATCCATCTCGATGACAGACCAAGGCAAACCATACTTATTCATATCTGCCATAAAGGCATCTGGATCAAGCTGTTCTATATTCCATACCCCAGGCTTCATCCAAGTACCCTCCACCATCATTTTGGCCCCAATCATTGCTGGCACTCCGGTAGTATAAGAAATCGCTTGTGACTGAACTTCTTTATAGCAGGCTTGATGATCACAAATATTGTACAAGTACATTTTGCGTGACTTACCATCTTTAACACCCTCAACCACACAACCAATACAGGTCTTACCTTTTGTGCGCGGCCCTAAGCTGGCGGGCTCTGGGAGCAACGCTTTCAAAAACTGCAATGGAACAATCTCTGTACCGTTGAAGCTAACAGGCTCAATACCCGTCATACCTACATTCTGCAGAACTTCCAAGTGTTTCAAATAATTCTCAGAAAAGCTCATCCAGAACTGTGCTTTTTTCAAGCTAGGAAAGTTTTTCGTCAATGATTCCAACTCTTCATGGTACATACGATAAATATTGTAAGTACCCACACCTTCCGGACATTCAAAAGACTCGTGCATTGACATAGGTGCAGTCGTTACAAATTCTCCGTTTTCCCAGTGTCGACACTCAGCAGTGACTTCACGAATATTGATCTCAGGATTAAAATTGGTAGCAAAAGGATGACCGTGATCACCACCGTTTACGTCAATAATATTTAGCGTTTGAATTTCATCAAAGTAATGCTTCGCGAGATAAGCCGTAAATACATTAGTCGCACCGGGATCAAAACCTGAACCCAGCAACGCCATTAAGCCAGCTTTTTCAAACTTATCTTGATATGCCCACTGCCAACTGTATTCAAATTTTGCCGTATCCTCAGGTTCATAATTCGCCGTATCCATATAGTGCACGCCCGCTTCAAGGCAGGCATCCATAATAGTCAGATCCTGATACGGCAACGCGACGTTGATTACCATAAATGGCTTTTCTTTATTTAACAGAGCCACTAACTCGGGTACGTTGTCAGCGTCCACCTGCGCTGTACGCAAGTGACTTTTTCCAATTTGTTCAACAATCTTTTTACATTTTTCTTCCGTACGACTAGCCAGTACGATTTCCGTAAAAACCTCTGGTAATTGAGCACATTTATGCGCAACGACACCACCGACACCACCTGCACCGATAATCATTACCTTTGCCATATTTTATCTCCCATTGTTGGCGGCCTACGTTACAGACCAGACAAACACTAAATATAATGAGACGAAACTTAACGTTCGTAGTACGTATAACCTCTTAAACTTTCTGAAAAAGCACTGAGCATGCGCTGCCGTTCAGCCACTTTAATTTTTCCCTCGCGAACCGCCGCCTCTGCTTTATCACGAAACTCGTGATAAAGCTTTTGCGGGTCGTATTCAACATAGCTCAATACATCAGAAATACTGTCACCGTGAAGCTCATGAACCACATCAAAACTAGCATCATCATTTACACGAACGCTCACAACATTAGTATCACCAAACAAGTTGTGCAAATCACCCAAAGTTTCCTGGTAAGCCCCCACCAGGAACACACCAAAATAATACTCTTCATTGGCCTTTAACGGGTGGACAGACAAGGTACGCATCATCCCATTAGGACCAGAAAAAGTGTCCAATTTACCATCACAGTCGCACGTTAAGTCTGCGAACACCGCTTCTTGCGTTGGCTCTTCTGTCAGACGATGAATCGGCATAACCGGAAATAGCTGATCAATGGCCCAGGAATCGGGTAGCGATTGAAAAACACTAAAATTACAATAATAAATATCTGATAATTTTTGTGGCAGGTTTTCTAATTCGGGCGGTACTCGGCGCATGATCGGCAATAGACTTTTCAGTTTTTGCATTATCGCCAGATAGATATTGTCAGCCATGGTTTTTTCACGCAGTCGAACTTCACCACGAGAAAACTCAGCCTCAACTTGCTCCAGATAATAGATAGCATCGTTGTAGCTTTCCTGCACAGACTCGACATTCAATGTTTGCAGTACTTCCCACAAACTTGCCAGATTTTCACTGGCCGACTCGGGTAAAACGTCCGGAACATTACTTGGATTAAAGCCATCCACATCCAGAACGTTAAACAGCAACACTGATGTATACGCAACGGTTGCGCGACCGGATTCGGTGACAATAACAGGATGAGCAATACCCTCAGCATCCAGCAAGCTTTGCAATACCTCAACAATATCCGTGCAATATTCCTGTAAGGAATAATTCCGACTTTGAGAGCTACCGCCTAACGAACCATCATAGTCGACAGCAAGCCCACCACCGAGGTCAATATATTGAAGCGGCACACCTTCTTTTACCAATTCGATAAAATAGCGACAACCCTCTTGTACACCAGTACGAATGTTCCGAATATTGGGAATTTGGGAGCCCAGATGAAAATGCAGAAGCTCAAAGCAATCCAACATATCCTCTTCTTTTAGACGATCAACCACATGTACCAACTCGGTCGCGGTCATCCCAAACAAACTGCGCTCACCACTGTCGTCAGCCCAATGGCCCTCAACTTTGGTAGACAGTTTCATTCGCACACCGATATGTGGCTTTATGGCCAACGCCTGACTGCGATTAACAATCAGATCGAGTTCAGACAACGTCTCAACCACAAAAATGCATTTATGGCCCAGGCGAGTTGCATGCAGGCCCAAGTCAATAAACTCTTCATCTTTATAGCCATTACAAATAATCAGACTCTCAAGATTTTGGAGGACAGCCATGGCGATAAGCAACTCGGCCTTGCTCCCCGCCTCCAGCCCATGATTATAGCGCTGACCAAAGCGCGCAATTTCTTCAATCACATGGCGCTGCTGGTTAACCTTGATAGGAAAAACCCCGCGATAAGACGCCCCATAACCAGCGGCTTCGATCGCATCGGCAAACGCCTCGTTAATTTGCGAAATCCCACTATCCAAATGATTAGCTATTCGCAACAGCACTGGCATCTGCAACTCACGCTCATTGAGAGCTTGAACAATATCCAGCAAAGAGACTGATTTTTTCAGCTGGCCTTCGCCATGCTCAACCGTCACTTCACCCGCATCTGAGACACCGAACCAACCACTGCCCCAGCGTGAAATACCGTAGTATTCCTTAGCTTCTTCCATTGTCCATGATGATGTAGATAGTGTGCTCAATACGAGAGCCCTCCGCTAGGTATTCGAATTATCAAATATCATTTAAGCCCGCACTTTCGAGCAAGGTAAAAGTGCGCCATTGTGCCTGTTTTCGTACAGAATAAAAGTATCTTTTAACATGCTTTGGCAACATTTTGTAACCTCGTCAACTGCAGCATACAGGGTTACAAAATGCGACCAATAGTGCCCTACTTTAAGACTCAAAACCCTATTATTTAGGAGGACTTTACAAATCCAATACCGCGGCCCAAAGATAAAATAGAGCATCACCGCAACAGCTTAGCGTTGCAGATAAACAACGTTAATAGCTCAAATAAAAAACGGCCCATCAGGGCCGTTTTTAACTGATAAGGCAGATTAACAACTACTCAGCATCAAAAGGGTGACGCAAGACAATCGTTTCTACGCGATCAGGTCCAGTAGAAATGATATCCACCGGTGCACCCACTAACACCTCCAAGCGTTTAATATAAGCCAATGCATTGGCGGGTAGCTCTGCTAATGTCTGCGCACCAACGGTGGATTCGTCCCAGCCTGGCATAGTTTCGTACTGGGGCACCACGCTCTCCCAGCCCTCTGCATCGAAGGGCATACCAACAGCATTGCCATCGGTATCCAGATAACCAGTACAAATGTTCACTTCCTTCAAACCGTCCAGAACATCCAACTTGGTCAAGCACAAGCCTGACACGGAGTTAATACGGATAGCCTGTTTAACGGCCACAGCATCAAACCAACCGGTGCGACGCTGGCGCCCGGTTGTGGCGCCAAATTCGTGCCCTTTTTCACCAAGATAACGACCAACTTCACAATCCAGCTCGGTAGGGAAAGGGCCAGAACCGACACGTGTAGTATAGGCTTTGGTGATACCTAAAACGTAGTCCAGATATAAAGGCCCAACACCAGAACCCGTAGCGGTTCCACCAGCAGTGGTATTTGAAGACGTGACGTAAGGGTAAGTACCATGATCGATGTCCAGCAAAGACCCTTGCGCGCCCTCAAACAAAATACTTTCGCCATTTTCACGGGCCACGTGCAGCGCTTCGGTAACATCAATAATCATAGGCTTGATTTGCTCAGCCCACTCCATGACCAAAGCGAGTGTATCTTCGTAATTAACCGCATCCACTTTGTAATACTGAGTCAGCGCAAAGTTATGATATTCCATCACTTCTTTTAGCTTAGTCGCAAATCGCTCGGGGTGCAGCACATCGCCAAGACGCAAACCACGACGCGCAACCTTGTCTTCATAGGCGGGCCCAATACCACGTCCGGTAGTACCGATTTTGGCATTACCACGTGCGCTTTCGCGTGCCTGATCCAAGGCAACGTGATACGGAAGAATGAGTGGGCATGCCGGTGATAAACGCAAACGTTCGCGAACCGGCACACCTTTAGCTTCTAACTCTGCCATTTCTTTCAATAAAGCATCGGGAGCCAAAACCACGCCATTACCAATCATGCAAGTTACGCCATCACGTAAAATACCTGACGGAATCAAATGCAAAACTGTTTTCTTACCCTCAATAACCAGGGTATGCCCAGCATTGTGGCCGCCCTGAAAACGGGTCACTAAAGATACCTGATCAGTCAGTAAGTCAACGATCTTACCTTTACCCTCGTCACCCCACTGGGTACCCAGCACTACGACATTTTTGCCCATGGCTATTTAAACTCTCTTGTTACTTAATTACGAAACCAAACCCTGTACTTACAACTGCACCAGGCCTATTTAAAAGATTCAACCACGTACTCACTATCGCGCAGTACCAGTTGCCGGTCACAGTGAATTTCATCGCGAATAAGCGGCTGAGACGGCATACCGCAAACCACTCGCTCACCTTGCTGGCGCAACGCTTGTACTGCTAACCATTGTTGGTGGTCATCGGACGGAGCAACATATATCCCGGCTTTAGTGTCGTTAACATGACTTAACAACCGGTAAAGCACACTAATTTCAATCGCAAACCCGGTAGCAGGCCGACCCCGGCCAAATACTTCACCAATAAAATCGTAACGGCCGCCATTGGCGACAGCCTCGCCAAAACCCGGCACAAATGCCGCAAAAACAATCCCTGTATGATAGTCATAACCGCGCAATTCACTTAAATCAAAATAAATTTCCACTTGCGGGAAACGCTGGCGAACAACGCCAGCCACAGTTGCCAACTCATCGATAGCAGAGAGGACTTCTCCTGGGGCATCAACAAACACATTTCCTGCTTGCGCGATAACGCTTTCATCCCCAGCAAGGCCAGGCAGAGCCATAAACCAGCCAGCCTGAGTCTCATCTTTAACATTCGCAGCGACCCATGCCGAAATTTCCGTAAGCGCTTTGCGCTGTAACAACTCAAATAGCGTGCTCTCTTGCTCTGACGACAGCTCAGCCACTTCAGCCAATGCTCGAAAAATACCAACGTGCCCGATATCAATATGCACTTTTTGAATCTCGGCAGCCTCCAGAGAGGCAACCAATAAAGAGATTACCTCGATGTCGGCATCTAAACCGGCTTCACCGAATAATTCCACACCCGCTTGCAACGGCGTGCGGGTAGCCAGAGGGCTTTTAGGCTTAGCATGCAAAACATGGCCACTGTAACAAAGGCGAGTCAAACCTTCGCGCTTTAAACTGTGAGCATCCATTCGGGCTGTCTGCGGGGTTATGTCTGCACGTAAACCCAGCATACGCCCAGACAACTGGTCAGTTACCCGAAAGGTCAATAAATCAATATCGTGGCCGAGTCCAATTAACAGCGCATCGGCGTATTCCACCATTGGCGGGATAACAAGGTCGTACCCCCAGCGCTGATACAGATCTACGAGGCGACGCCGCAACAATTCAACACTTTCGGCATCTGCAGGGAGAATTTCTTCAACGCCATCCGGCAATAACCAACGATCTGCGTATGTCATAGCAAGTTATTCATTCCCATCAATTAAGAGTTTATAAAGGCAAACTGGGTAAATTCTACCTACTCGCTAGTTCAGTAGGCCCAAGATAACAACGCCCGCCAACATACTTACCAGTCCGGCTATTCGTAAATGGCGATCACTAACAGTAGCCAAAGACTCTACTAGCTGGCGCCAACGTTGCGGATAAAGAAATGGCAGTACACCTTCCAATATCAGCAGCAGGCAAAACGCTTTTCCGAGCGATTCCCACATAAACTGGATCCACTATTTGATTGAGCCCACTAAAATTTATTCCAGATACTGAACAGTGGGTGGCCGCAAGCTCCGCGATAGACTGGTAAAACGCCCCGATCACGCGACAGATTTAGTGCCGCAAACCGGCGGCTCAGTATTTTGAGCCTTCCTGACACAAAAAAACCGGGCCTTTTCGAGACCCGGTTAAGTAATTTTACCACGATTTAAATGGGTTTGTTTAGCCCGAATTGCCAGCAGTTACACTGATCCTAAAAAGGGGCTGAAAAATCCCAACAATTTCAATTATTTCTTGCCATCTAGATTCTTCATAAAGCGGAAGAAATCGCTTTCCGGATCAATAACCATCAAGTCGCCCTTGTTGTTGAAGGCTTGCTTATAGGCATTCAAACTACGCATAAAGCTATAGAATTCTGGATCCTGGTTATAGGCTTTGGCATATATTGAAGCCGCCATTGCATCACCTTCACCGCGAATGATTTCAGATTCCTTGTAAGCGTCCGCCTTGATCACGGCTTGCTGACGATCAGCATCAGCACGAATCACCTCAGCTTGCTCATTACCCTTGGACCGATGCTCTCTGGCTTCACGGGCGCGTTCTGTCTTCATACGGTTAAATACCGAGTCACTGACCTGTTCGGGCAATTCAATGCGCTTAACACGCACATCCACTACTTCGACACCCAAAACCGTGTTAGCCACTTCATTCAGTGTATCAACCAAAGCCAGCATTAGCTCATCGCGTTCGCCGCTTACAACTTCTTGCAGGGATCGCTGCGCAAACTGATTACGCAACCCTTCATTAATACGCTGATTAATAATACGTACAGCTTCACGCTCCTCACCGTTGGTCGCCTTGTAATACGTGCCAACATCCTTGATCCGCCACTTAGCATAGGAGTCAACTATCATGCCTTTCTTCTCGACAGTCAAAAATCGCTCCGCTGGCGCGTCCAAGGTTAAAACACGAGCATCAAACTTACGAATTTCATCCGCAAAAGGCCACTTAACGTGCAGACCCGGCTTAATATCTGTTTCCACCAGTTTACCAAAACGCAAGGCAACGCCACGTTCGGTTTCCTTAACGATGTATAACGTGCTACTTACACCAACCAGCACCAGTAAGCCGACAACAATAATACTTAATAATCGATTACTCATAATTATCGAACTCCTCCGCGCGACGTGGTAATAACTTCTCGACGAAGCTGATCCAACACTTTCTGCTTAACTTCTTCGACCATCTGCGCAGACGAACCACCGCGTAATGAAGTAGTGGTGGTTTGACTCTGTTCCATAATCTTATCTAGCGGTAAATACATCATGTTGTTACCGCCTTCTACATCGACTAGCACCTTAGACGAATTAGTCATTACCTGCTGAATTGCATCCAAATACAGGCGTTCACGGGTCACCCGTGGCGCTTTTTCATATTCAACCAGCAAGTCCGTAAAACGCTTGGTTTCACCTTCAGCACGCGCAACAACTTCCGCTTTGTAACCATTGGCCTCTTCGATGACACGCTGCGCGTGACCACGCGCCTCGGGAATCACACCATTGGCATAAGTCTGCGCTTCGTTTTTAACACGCTCTTCGTCTTCACGAGCCTTGTTTACATCATCAAAAGCAGCCTGCACCTCTCTAGGTGGCTGAGTTTGTTCAACGTTGACCTTAACAATCTGAATACCAGTGTTGTAACTATCCAAGTATTCCTGCAATCGGGCCTGCACCTCAATCGCAAGGCTTTCACGACCTTCAGTCAGCACCTGATGCATCTCTGAAGCACCAACCGCATGGCGCAATGCACTGTCAGTAGCCTCCGCAAGACTGCGCTCAGGCTCACGAACTTCCAAGACAAAATCTTTTACGGAACCAATAATCCATTGCACAGAAAGCGTTGCTTCCACAATGTTCAAATCTTCCGTCAGCATCATATTTGTAGTGCTGTAGTTACGAATTTTCGTAACATTAACTTTGGTTACACTATCAATAAGCCAAGGATTCCAGTGTAAACCCTCACCTTTTATTTGATTAAACACCCCCAAGCGCAAAATAACCGCACTCTGCTGAGTATTAACCTGGTAGACACCCATGGCCAAATATACGAGTACCAAAACAACAAGTACCAGACTAAATGGAAAGTTCGTGCTTTTACCAGCATTGCCCGAGTTATTGCCACCACCAAAAAGGCCGTTTAATTTCTCTTGAAATTTTTTCAACGCCTCATCCAAATCCGGAGGGCCATCACCACCGCGCTTCCCCCCCCAGGGATCTTTATTACCGTTACCACCCGGCTCGTTCCAAGCCATAGTTATTCTCCAATTACAACATTTATGTTTATTAAACCAAAATGACTAAAACGTCTTCAAAACTGGTCGCGAACGGCAGCCCTATTGGCCACCTGCTTGCGTGCGGCTAGCTTACATTAACCAGCCTTCAGGGACACCCCTTGGTTTTCTGACCACCGCAAACTATCCCATGTAAGCCCTTCTGAACTCACTATACGCAGCAAATCGATTTTGGACATTTTCAATTGCAAATTCATCTCACCATCTTCAGCGTAAACTTCATTTTGCACAGCATTCAAGGCATGCAGGCGCGCGCGGAAGCGTGCTTGCTCCGGCGCTAACACCAAGGTATTTTCAATCATTTCACGACCGAGCAATTCCGCTACCGCCGCTAACAACAAATCGGTTCCTGCGCCTGTTTTTGCGGACAACCAAACAGCAATCGGACGACCTAAGTCATCACGATCGACACGCGGTGGAATATGCGGGACCAAATCCAGTTTATTATAGACACGCAACTGGGGCAGCGTGTGGGCGCCAATTTCTTCCAGTACTTCTTGCACCTGATGAATATTGTCTTCACGATTTTCTGCGGCGACATCAATAACATGCAATAGCAAATCAGAACTTGCAGCTTCTTCCAATGTTGCACGAAAAGCCTCAACCAGCTTATGCGGCAGGTGACTAATAAAACCTACAGTGTCCGCAAAAATAGCGCTTCCAAGCTCTGGCAACTCAACGCGCCGCATTGTTGGGTCAAGGGTCGCGAAAAGTTTATCTTCAGCATATACATCTGCACCTGTCAGCGAATTAAACAGTGTAGATTTACCCGCATTGGTATAACCCACCAGTGACACTGTTGGAACTTCAGCACGTCGGCGTGAACGTCGACCTTGATCCCGTTGACGTCGCACTTTGCTTAGACGACTTTCAATAGCCGTAATACGGGCTCGCAATAAACGCCGATCCGTTTCCAACTGGGTTTCACCCGGTCCACGCAAACCAATACCACCTTTCTGGCGCTCAAGGTGGGTCCAGCCCCTAACCAGTCGGGTCGACATGTGTCGCAATTGGGCCAGTTCCACCTGTAACTTACCTTCATGAGTTCGAGCACGTTGCGCGAAAATATCAAGAATCAGCCCCGTTCTATCCAGAACCCGGCAATTGAGCGCCTGCTCAATATTTCGCTCCTGGCTAGGCGACAAGGCATGATTAAAGATCACCAGCTCAGCCTGATGCAGTTGCACTAGCTCGCGCAACTCCTCCAGCTTACCGGTGCCGATAAAGTACTTTGAATTCGGGGAGACTCGATGACCAGTTAGCAGTTCAACCGGATCACCTCCGGCAGACAAAACCAGTTCTTCAAATTCACGGGGATCTTCAGGGTTGTTCTCAAGGTTAATATCCAGGTGAACCAATATTGCCAGTTCACCGGATTCAGGGCGATCAAAAAACAATGCAATACCTCAGGTTATTCGCCCTCGTCTTCACCTTCCGCTGGGTTCAACATAGGCACACGGACGGCACGCGCTGGAACAACCGTAGAAATCGCATGCTTATATACCATTTGACTCACGGTGTTTTTCAGCAAAACAACGAACTGATCAAATGACTCAACTTGACCTTGTAACTTGATACCATTAACGAGGTAGATAGAAACGGGGATACGCTCTTTACGTAGCACGTTCAGGTAAGGGTCTTGTAAGCTATGCCCTTTTGACATAATTATACTCCTTAGGAAAAATGCAAAAACTGAAACTGCCCTGCCATACCCACACAAAAAAGAGGGGTTTACACGTTCATTTCAGACAAAACTGACTATGTATACTGCTCAGGATAGTACTAATCCAGAACAACGGGAACTACGCCCTATTATATGGCCTTAGAGGGCAGTAATTTCAAGGCTTGATGAACAATTTCATCATTTTTTAGTGGTTTCCCATCAATATCGTCCGTTAACAGCCAATTTACATCCGGCCAGCCCCGCAACCAGGTCAATTGCCGTTTAGCCAACTGACGCGTGGCAATCACGCCACGCTCTATTGCCTCGGGTAATGTTAGCTCGCCAGCCAGGTAAGACCACACTTGCCGGTATCCTACGGCGCGAACTGCCGGAAGGTTCACATCCAGGTCGCCACGGGCATAAAGCCCCGCCACTTCGTCAACAAAACCGTGCTCAACCATTTTCTGAAAACGCGTGGCAATACGCTCATGTAAAATAGCCCGGTCACGTGGCGCAAGCGCTATTTGAACCACGTTATAAGTGTTCATAAAATTATGCTCGCCTGCCGCCTGATCTTTGCGAAACTCGGTCATCGTTTTGCCACTGATACGATATACCTCAAGAGCCCGGCTTAACCGTTGAGAATGGTTAGGGTGAATCTCTGCCGCGGTTTCCGGGTCGACCGATGCAAGCTCAGCATGCACCGCAGCCCAACCTTCTATCCTTGCTTTATTGGCAATCTGCGCGCGCACAGTCTCGTCAGCAGGAGGCATTGCAGCCATGCCGTCTCGCAGGGCTTTGAAATAAAGCATCGTGCCACCCACCAAAAGCGGGATTTTCCCTCCCGCCACCACAGCTTCAATTTCGCGCAGTGCATCATCGCAAAAGTCAGCGGCGGAATAGGGTTCTGACGGATCGCGAATGTCAATGAGTCGGTGCGGGGCCAAGGCCAGCTCATCTGCACTGGGTTTTGCAGACCCAATATCTAAGCCTCGATATACTAGTGCCGAATCCACGCTAATTATTTCGACAGGCAAGTGCTTGCGCAAACCAATAGCCAAGTCAGTTTTACCACTGGCAGTAGGCCCCATCAGAAAGATGACCAGTGGCTTTTGTGGTTTCTCAGCCATTATTGCCCACGCAAAAATAATTTATCTAATTCGCTTAGCGACATTTGCGACCAGGTCGGCCGACCGTGGTTGCACTGACCACTGCGCTCAGTAGCTTCCATATCACGCAACAAGGCATTCATTTCGGCAATGGTGAGCTTGCGATTCGCTCGCACCGAACCATGACAAGCCATGGTACTCAGTACTTCATTTATGTTGTGACTAATCCGCTCACTGCTGCCGTACTCTATAAGATCAGCAAGTACATCCCGTACCAACTGCTCAACCCCACCCCCGTGCAGCAGTGTTGGCACCTGGCGAATCATTAAGCTTTCCGGGCCGGCACGCTGTAAATCGAATCCAAGCTGCTGGAAAATCCTTATATGCTGCTCTGCCATATCAGCCTCTCTTTGGCTGACAGCGATAGATGCCGGCACGAGCAAAGGCTGGGCCTGAATCTGCTGGTTGGAAAAATCTTGTTTCATTCGCTCATAGGTCACCCGTTCGTGGGCCGCGTGCATATCGACAACAATCAAACCATGAGCATTTTCAGCCAGGATATATATTCCTTTCAGTTGCGCGATGGCGTATCCCAGAGGTGGAATCTCGGCTTGACTCATCTCATCGGCAAAGGGGTTCACTGCAGCAGGCGCAGATGGCAAGTCCTGCTTACCATAAAGTACTTGATACCCACTTAATTGCTCACTCACCCCAGCCCCATGGACACCCGCAGGCGGTGACCAATGTGTGCCCACAGAATTTGCCGTGGCAACAGGCTCCCGCGCCCCCGCCGACTGAAAATGCATGGGGGATTGCTCAAATTCGCCAGCAGCGGACCCGGTTACTGCACCAAGCTGTGGAGAATGCCGCTCTATTTGGTCATTTGGCCGAACATCCGCCAGGGCATGATGGAGACTGCGGAACAGAAAATCGTGTACAACGCGACCATCCCGAAAGCGCACCTCGTGCTTAGTGGGGTGAACATTGACATCAACGACGGCGGGGTCGAGATCAAGATAGAGTACAAATGCCGGGTGCCGACCGTGGAATAACACATCCTGATAGGCTTGACGTACGGCATGAGTAACCAGCTTGTCACGAATAGCCCGACCATTCACATAAAAATGCTGCAGGTCGGCCTGGCTGCGCGAAAAAGTCGGCAAAGCCACCCACCCACGCAGAGTCAAACCAGTACGTTCAATGTCTAACGCTACTGCATTTTCCATAAAGGCTGGGCCGCACACTTGTGACACACGTCGCTCACGCTCAATTTGCGAGTTCGCCGGTCGCCAGTTGTAAATAACACGCTGGTTGTGGCGTACAGTGAAACCGACATCAAAGCGCGATAACGCCAATCGCTTTACCACATCTTCGACGCGACTATATTCTGTTTTTTCTGTGCGTAAAAATTTACGCCGCGCGGGAGTATTAAAAAACAGATCGCGAACTTCAACTGAAGTGCCCCGTGTATGCGCCGCAGGTGCCAACTCTGGAGCCATGTCCCGACCTTCCGCAGTCACTTGCCAGCCACCACTGGCCTGCCCTGTATTACTAGTCAGCACTAAACGCGAAACAGAGCTAATACTAGCCAGTGCCTCGCCGCGAAAACCAAGCGTAGCGACCGCCTCCAGATCATCCAAGCTATCAATTTTACTGGTGGCATGCCTGCTAAGCGCTAGAGCCAGATCATCTTTCTCGATACCACCGCCATTGTCGCGAATGCGAATCAGTTTCACGCCACCCTGCTCAATATCGATTTCTAATTGACTCGCACCGGCATCCAGACTGTTTTCGAGCAGCTCCTTAACCACCGACGCCGGCCTTTCAACCACTTCACCAGCAGCTATCTGGTTCGCCAAACGTGGGCTGAGCAAATGAATTTTATTCATAACATCGCTATTACATGGGTAAAAATTTAACGTTCAAATCAGATATTGATTTGATCACGAAGATGGCCGTTTGCAGGTTTTATCAGGAAGCAGGCACTTTCAATCGCTGGCCGATTTTTATGACGCTGCTGGTCAAGTTATTGAGTTTGCGCAGCTCTGCAACAGACACGCGGTGACGGCGCGCTATCGTTGACAACGTATCACCACGGGAAATGACATACTCTTTTATACCACCATTACTCGCGCCCACCGTAGCAAAATCGAGTCCCTGCTTACGCGCGGCCAGATAAGTACCTTCCGGTAAATGATCATCAAAATAATTTTTTATTCCGGTAAAAATAGCCTTTGCCAACCGTTGCCGATAACTGCTGGTTCCGAGCATTTTGGCTTCCTGCGGATTAGAGATAAAACCAGTCTCGACTAAAATAGATGGCACATCCGGTGACTTCAACACGGCAAAACCGGCCTGCTCTACGTGTGCTTTGTGCAAATTCGCAAGGTTATCCAGCGGCGACAAAACATATTTACCCACGTCCAGGCTGGCATTCAAGGTTGCCGTCATCGCTAAGTCCACGAGTAAATTCTGGACGTCCTCCGGCATTCCCGCCAAGCTCAAGTCACCAACACCACCAATTAAATCAGAAGCATTTTCTTTATCTGCCAAAAAGCGCGCTGTTTCACTGGTAGCGCCGCGCAACGACAAGGCATACACCGACACGCCTCGTGCTTGCGGTTTCGTGAAGGCATCAGCATGAATAGAAACAAATAAGTCTGCACGTTTACTTCTGGCGATATCACGACGCTCACGCAAGGGAATATAATAATCCCCTGTACGCACCAGCACAGCCTGAAAGCCCGGCTGTTGATCTATCAAATACGCCAGCTTGCGACTGATATCCAGAACAACGTCTTTCTCTTTAATCTTGCGTGGTCCCAACGCACCGGGATCCTCACCACCATGGCCAGCATCGACGGCAATAATAATGTCGCGAAACTTTCCTGACTTGACGGCGCTTTGCTGGGTAACTGACGAAATATTTTTTTCTGTAGGCGTAGCGCGATCCAGCAGATCAATCACCAGGCGATCTTTTTTATCACCGTGTCGGCGCAACAAAAAACTGCGGGGTTTGATATTTTGAGACAAATCAAAGACTACGCGCAGGTCTTCTTTATTTTTCACCCCACTGCGCACTCTCGCGACGGGCGTATCCTGCAAGTGCAAATCAGAAAAGGAGGTTTTCAATGCGGCCTTATTCAGGTCGACAACGAGACGAGCGGGGTTTTCCAAGGTAAACAAGCTGTGCTCTACTGGCCCACTGAGATCAAAGACTATTCGAGTACTGTCAGGTGAGCGCCACAAGCGCACGCTATCAACGTCTACGGCGTGAGCGCTGAACGCAAACGTTGCTAGTAAAAATAGCCCTATGGTAACAAGGTTGCGCAACTCTATTTCCTGTAAATATCCAGTATGAACTAATCACCCAGTCACACACTTATCAAGTGCTGGCGTAGCCTTTTTTACTTTCCAGTAATTGTAGGACACTTTGCCCCGACTCATTGAAACTTGCAAGACTGACATCTCGCCCTTCACCAGCCACAACAACCGTAATCTCTATATCTGGCTCCGGTAAGATCCCTGCCCCACGCTGCGGCCATTCAACAACCCGCACAGCCTCGTGATCAAAGTAGTCGCGAATGCCCATATACTCCAGTTCTTCCGGGTCAGCTAAACGATAAAGATCAAAGTGATAAACCGGAAGCGACAACTCATAGGGTTCAACCAAGGTATAGGTAGGGCTTTTCACGGCCCCGCTATGACCAAGCGCCTGCAAAATACCCCGAGTTAACGTGGTTTTACCGGCACCGAGATCTCCACTCATAAAAATTGTTAAACCGGATCGCCCCTCCGCAATAGACTGCCCAAGTGCTTGGCCAAACATCACCATGGCATCTTCACCAAAAACAGTCTGCTGCAAACACTTAAATTGATCCACAAGCCCCCCCTAACCGTTGCTCAAAGGATTGGCTTGATCGACGGCCGCATTTAACAAACTGCGCACATAAGGGATTAAATCTGTGGCGAGCAACCCTCGTTCACCATTTTCCAGCGCAGCTTCATCAGCCGCTGTTGCGTGCAGCATTACCCCTAATTGAGCAGCCTGGGATATACTTAAGCCTTGCGCCAGTAGACCACCGAGCAATCCACTCAATACATCTCCCATACCGCCAGACGCCATACCGGGGTTACCAGCACTGCAAATGGCGACAGCGCCGTCGCTAGTCGCGACAACAGTGCCCGCACCTTTCAGAATAATTGCACCGCCAAACCGCTCCTGCAACTTGCGCGCAGCTTGCAAACGATTAGCTTGAACCTCTGAGGTTGAGCAGCCCAGCAGACGTGCAGCCTCACCAGGATGGGGGGTCAAAATCCAATTATCGCGACGCACTCCAGCAAGCAAACGACCTTGCGCCAGAATGTTGAGCGCATCCGCATCCACAACCATGGGTAATTGCACGGCTCCCGCTTGCTGCAACATTTGCTCGGACCAAGGGGTTTGGCCTAGACCAGGGCCTACAACCAAAACCGATGGTCGGTCTAGCAAGGGCTCCAAAGCCTGCCCAGACGGCACGCCAACCGTCATAATTTCAGGCCGCCGCGCAATTGCCGCTGCGACGCCTTCTGGTTTCGTAGCTAAACTTGTAAGCCCGCTGCCCGAGCGGGCCGCCATTTCCGCGGCCATAACGGCAGCACCGGCATAACCCAACTCACCGCCAATTACCATCGTGTGACCAAAATCGCCTTTGTGAGCATCGGCTCGGCGTGCAGGTAACAATTTTAATAAATTTGCCAGATCGAGCCAGACAGCCGCCTCGGGCACTGCCGTGTAAATCGCCTCTGGAACCGTTAAATCATCAAAAATACACAAACCCGTCAAGGCTGGCCCACGAGCAGTAATCAAACCAATTTTCATACCAATAAACGTAACCGTAACCGATGCTCTAATAGCGGTCCCCAGGACATTGCCGGTATCAGCACATAAACCTGAAGGCAGATCAACAGCGACAATAGGCGCCCCACATTGGTTAATCGCGTTAATTGCCTGCGCATAATTCGCACGCACTTCACCATTTAAACCGGTGCCTAACAAGGCATCGACAACCAGACCGGCATTAACTAGCGCACTCGAGCTAAACGGCTCCATTGTGACGTGTGCCTGCCTTGCGAAAGCCACCGCAAGAGCTGCGTCACCACGGGCATCGTCAGGGTCCGCCAAATAAATCAAACGCACAGGAATATTCCGTTCAGCAGCCAGACCCGCAACAATATAGCCGTCCCCAGCGTTGTTACCGGCGCCACAAACAACAACGAGAGGAGCCTCTGTGGTACAGGCAGGGAAGTGCTCTGTACACACCTTGAACACAGCCCGACCGGCGCGTTTCATTAGCTGAATACCGGGAACACTGTGAACTTCAATGGCCTGACGATCCAGCTCTCGCACCTGCGCGGCGACGTATAATGCTCGCGGCAGTGAAGAAGCAGGAACAGCTGACGTACTGGAATCAGAAAGCGAAAGGGAAGTCATAACAAGCCTCAATATCGAAATTCACACACTCTGGCTTAAGAAACAGCACCCTCTATCTACGTGAAGTGCTCTCAAAAGAAAATTATCGGCGGGATTATACGGGCTTAGAAGCACAAGCTCACCTGCAAAAATATAATGACCTGTATGCTAGAAAGAAGATAAGGGCTGAGGGTTGCTATACACGGTTTCAAGCTTGTCTAACGTAATCGGTCGACAAAGACCATACCCTTGCCCAAACTGGCTGCCGAGATGCTTTACAAGATGCAACTGTCTATCGGTTTCCACCCCTTCAGACACCACTTCAATTGTCAAAGATTTCGCCAGAGCATGAATAACCTGAATTACAGGTTTAATGTCGCCACTTTCAAGTTCATTGACAAAACTGCGATCGATTTTCAACACATCTATAGGTAGCTCATTTAGATAACTAAGCGATGAGTACCCAGTACCAAAGTCATCAATCCAAATGCTAACACCGGCGTTGCGCCAGGCTCGCATCACTGTTTTACAGTGTTCGATGTCGTGCATCATGTCAGTTTCGGTGAGTTCAATGCACAAAAAATCTGCCGGGATTTTAAATCTCTGCAACAATTTGAGCATCGACTGACTAAATGCCTGATCCAGAAAAACTCGGCTGGACAAATTAATCGACACTTTGAAGCCTGGCCATTGCTGAAACACCTGCAAATAATCTTTAAATACACGCGTTAACACCCAAAGCGTTGTTTCAGCAATTAAACCTGACTCCTCCAACGCTTCAATAAAGGCCCCAGGTGCCAATCGGCCCAGCTCTGGGTGCTGCCAGCGCAGCAAAGCCTCTGCACCGACCATTCGCTCCGTCTCCAGACAAAAAATGGGCTGATATTCAATAAAAAACTCATCTTCCTCTTGCAGAGCGGCCGTTGCGCTTTGCTTTATAAGAATGTGTTTTTGAAATTCAGTTCGCATGGACTCATCGAATTCTCGATACACCGCACGTCCCGCTTTTTTTGCTTCGTACATGGCAATATCTGCATTTTTCAGCAGTTCTTTAACTGTCATACCTTGCATAGGAAAGTAAGTGATACCGATACTCAGCGTTTGCTCAAACTGATTACCGTGAATATCAACCGGGCGCTCAAAACGCTGCTGCAGAAGGTCTGCAAAATCCTGCGCATGATGAACCGCAACATAAGGAATAACTAAAACAAATTCGTCGCCCCCAAGGCGTGACACCAGTGTTTCTGCAGAATCAAGCTCAGGGTGCTTGATACGGTAACGTTTCACCGCAGCTTGCAAACGACGACTGGCAACTTTTAATAGCTCATCGCCCACATCATGTCCATGAGTGTCATTGACCTGTTTGAAGAAATCCAGATCAATAAAAAACATCGCAAAAGACTGGTCATTAGACAACGAATAGGCGACTAGTTTTTGCAGCATACTGTAAAACTTACGCCGGTTAGGCAGAGCTGTGAGTGTATCTTGATAGGCTAAAACCTGCGCACCTCGATGAGTTTCAGTCAGGCTTGCGGTCATTTTCTCGAGAGCCAAACCAAGCTGGCCAACTTCGTCATCGCGCCCCAGGTCAAACGTTAAATGGCGCTGTCCACGCGCATACATTTCTGAGCGTTTGGCCAGATCTTTCAGCGGTCCGAGCATACGACGGGATAACCAAACACCCAACGGCAGTGTAATGATGACCAACAACGTAAACACACACACCAGTATTTTCCAAAGTCGTTGATGAAAAACTGCCTGCTCGTCCAACAATAATTCAGCTCGCTCTCCAGCTCGTTCCTGAGCAGCCCCATAACCCACACTGAAACGCAGTGAGCCATACACCCGGCCATCCAATTTAATGGGCCTCAAAATATGCAGATATTGGCCCACTACAACATTATCAGTATCCGGTTGCATGCGCACAGCACTAGGAAGTTGATCTAAAACCGGTGTGTCACGCAGAAAATTGTCCGCGCTACCATCGTGTAAGATAAGTCCGTTGACGTCTACTAAGTAGATATAACCCAAATTGGCATTATTAACTTTCAGGTTTCGAAGAATGACACCTATACGCTCCTGATTTTGCGCCAGCAGAGGCTCTCGTATGTTTTCAGATAAACTATCTCCCAGTGCATTAACATCGCGCTGCAACTGCGCGAGCACCGACGCCTGAAGATAATGTTCACTGAGTTCTGCCGACTTTTCCTGCATCGCATTCAGTGCGGCGACACCCGTCAGAAGCATAGCCAGGCCTGAGACCAGTCCAGCTGCGACAATCGAGCAGATTAAGAGAAAGGAAATGGAACGACGCTGAAGTGACGCTAACATATTAGCAGCGGCCACTTGCGCCATTTAACAGGCAGGTCGGTACCTTGCCCAAACCGGCAACTTCGAAAAAACTCATTGATATTTCGACAATTATTATCCATCAACCACTTAATTCTTATGCTTGCTGAGCTATCATGACCGTACCGAATTTTTCGCGGCCCAATTGTGGCACGCCAGTACACTAAACAAAACCCTTCAAAAAATATAGACAGTGGTATGTATATTGATACCTGCTCCACAACCTGAACTGATGCTTTAACAGGCAACCCAACTCATGACCGAACAACTATTAAAAACTCTGGCCGAACAGATCAAAGACTGGGGTCGAGAACTTGGCTTTCAGCAGGTGGGCATTACCGATTGCAACCTAGGCAACCATGAACAACATTTGAAAAACTGGTTAGATAATGGCTACGCGGGTGATATGCAGTGGATAGCGGCTCACGAGCATAAACGCAGTCATCCAGACGCCTTAGTACCAGGGACGCAACGTCTTATCTCCGTAAGAATGGATTATTTACCCGGCGACACAGCACAAATCAAAATACTAAAATCTGCCGAAAAGGCCTACATCGCCCGGTATGCTCTGGGTCGTGATTACCACAAACTAGTGCGTAAGCGTTTAGCTCAACTCGCAAAAAAAATAGAATATTGGGCTCATGAACACGCGCTAGAACCGGCGCCACAACAACGGCCTTTTGTAGACAGCGCACCGGTGCTGGAAGGCGCTGTTGCAGAGAAAGCCGGACTTGGGTGGATCGGCAAGCACACCCTGCTGATTAATCATCAGGCAGGCTCTTGGTTTTTTCTCGGGGAACTGTTCACTAACTTACGGTTACCCGTGGACAATCTGGAGCAAAACCAACAACCCAATCGCTGCGGCGACTGCACTGCCTGCCTCAAGGTATGCCCTACCGATGCGTTTGCAGGGCCCTATCAATTGGATGCGCGACGCTGCATTTCGTATTTAACCATAGAGAATAAGGGCTCTATTCCTATCGAATTCCGCGAACCAATCGGCAACCGGGTCTTTGGCTGTGACGACTGCCAAGCTATTTGCCCCTGGAATAAGTACGCACAGTACTCGGCAGAAAAAGATTTTTACCCGAGACATTCACTGGATAAACCTGATTTGCTGGACTTGTTTTTATGGGATGAGGACACTTACCTGGGGAACACAGAAGGTTCAGCCCTGCGGCGCATCGGCTACGACGCATGGCTGCGTAATCTGGCTATAGGTCTCGGCAACGCACCCTCTGACGATCGTATCATCCAGGCCTTGGAGGCACGTCTGCCTGACGCCTCAGAAATGCTGGAAGAGCATATCCAATGGGCATTAGCACAACAACGAATACCCGAGCGCAAACGCAAACGTAAGATTCGCAAATCTCAGGTCAATATACATCAGCTATCCAGCTAACGCTTAAACACCCAGCTTTAAAAAATTGTCGCGGTAGTGCTGCAATTCAGCGATAGAATCCCGAATATCATCCAGTGCCAAATGCGCGCCCGACTTCTTTACACCCGCGAGGACGCCAGGGGCCCAGCGTTTGGCCAATTCTTTTAACGTGCTGACATCCAAGTTCCGGTAATGAAAGTAGTCTTCCAATGTAGGCATCAAGCGCGCCAAAAACCGTCGATCCTGACAGATTGAGTTACCACATATTGGAGACGCGCCTTTAGGAACCCACTTTTGTAAAAAAGCGATGGTGTCATTTTCCGCTTGCTCCATACTGATAGAGCTGCTCAATACTCGCTCTGTTAATCCTGAGCCACCGTGCTGACGAGTATTCCACTCATCCATGCCGGCCATGGTCTCCGCCGACTGGCGAATCGCATACATAGGCCCTTCAGCAAGCACGTTCAATTGCGCATCCGTAACGATGGTGGCAATTTCTATGATGGTATCCTGCTGCGGATCCAAGCCTGTCATCTCTAAATCAATCCAAATTAAATTATTTGCGTCTAGCATATTTTCAGTTAACAAGGGAATCTGCCTTTTGGTTAAACACATGAATGGCAACGTAAAAGAAACTGTTGCAACAAAGGTTTCAGTCACAGTCTGTTGTAGCTAAGAAGTTTAGCCGGCTTTTTGCCGAAAAAACACGTTATAATCAAAGCTTGTTCAGCTCGGCAAACACATCAAGGCCTCGATTCGCAACGGCAGTTGCCCGAGTCACGCACTGTTAATCTAGTTATCTGAAAAGGCCTATCTTTTTCCATGGCAAAACGACAATTAAACCGCCGTCAAAATTGGCGCATTCAAAAAATCCAAGACGAACGCGCCAAACGTGCGGCCAAACGCGGAGTGAAGGCCCAAGAAGAAATTGCTGATGGCGATTTAGGCGAAGAGCGAAACGGTTTGATTATTGCTCACTTTGGCACTCAGGTAGAAGTAGAGGCCATCGATTGTGATGACGCGGGACTGCGCCAAAAATGTCATTTACGTGCCAACCTCGGTTCGCTGGTGACGGGGGACAAAGTGATTTGGCGCCAAGGGCGCGAACTCGGAGTCATTGTTGCAGTCCTGGATCGCAAATCAGAACTCAGTAGACCTGACGCCTACGGCAACATGAAAGTCGTCGCCGCCAACATAGATCAGGTAGTCATTGTTATCGCCCCCTACCCTGAACCCCACGCCAACCTAGTCGATCGCTATTTGGTTGCCACCGAAACCCTCAATATTACGCCCATTATTTTAGTCAACAAAATAGATCGAATTGATGATAGCAATAGAGCTTTCATCAACGCCCTAATCAGCCAGTACCGATCTCTGAACTACACCGTTCTTGAAGTGTCCAGCCAGCAAACCGAAAGCCTGGTGCAATTGCAAGAGCATCTTACCGACAAGATTAGTGTATTTGTCGGCCAGTCCGGGGTTGGTAAGTCATCACTAATTAATGCATTGCTACCAGATGCAAATACCCGTGTCGGAGCTCTATCTGAAGCGACACAAAAGGGCACCCATACGACGACAACAGCCAAATTATTTCACTTTCCTGCAGGCGGCGATTTAATTGACTCGCCTGGTATTCGAGAGTTTGCACTGGCTCATATTGAAGCTGACCAGGTACTCTCAGGGTTTATTGAGATTCGTCCGCTACTCGGCTACTGCAAATTCCGTGACTGTAAACACCAGCATGAACCCGGCTGCGCAATCAAAAATGCGCTGGCAGAAGGCAAAATTTCACCATTACGCTATGCTAGCTGCCAGCATATTCTACAAAGCCTGCAGGACTGAACCGCATGACTCAACAGCACGTTGTTGAAACCACGCTGCCGCCAACACACGACCTGCGCTATTGGCAGGACAAGCTCCAAAAAGCCAATCTGCCCGTCAGTGCGGAAAGTAAAGCGAATATTTTGCGAGAGTTAAGTAGACCTGCGACCAATAATCAACGCCTTGCCAACATCATTGCTACAGATCCTGTTCTCACTCTACGTATTATCATGAAAGCCAATCGACGCCTGGCGACTCAGCAAACTGAAGCCAGCAGTTTACTGCACGCCGTTTCCCTCTTAGGCATCAGCGATGTGCAACAGTCAGTACAAAGAGCTAAAGAATTTTCGGCTCAAGA
Source organism: Cellvibrionaceae bacterium (assembly GCA_050290265.1). Classification (GTDB taxonomy): domain Bacteria; phylum Pseudomonadota; class Gammaproteobacteria; order Pseudomonadales; family Cellvibrionaceae; genus JBNKFV01. The sequence goes on along the minus strand of JBNKHI010000005.1, from coordinate 7,867 downwards.
TCTGACCAAAAATGAGGGCGTTCATGGCTATGGGCTGGCGCTCCAACAAAGCCTTTTTGCGGCACATTTCAACCGGGCCTTGCATGCGCGCAGGGGCCAAACAATTGCCGATGATGCTTACCTTCAAGCGTTACTCACCAATGCCTACCAATGGGGGCTGTGGCATATCGCACCGGAACACTGTTTGAAGCTTCGAGGCCTGATCGCAAACCCGATGTATACCTTAGCTGAGGCTGAACAGTTGGGGCTGGGCTGCTCGCTAAAACAAGTATTGCAAAGTGCTATTAACCTCTGGGCGCTACCAGATAGCTTGCGCGAAGGAGCAAAGCTTAATTCTGATCGCAAGCTCCGTTTTCTTGCCCGCACCCATACACTTGCGGATGCTCAGTGGTGGGATTGGCGCGACTACAGCCTGGAAGCGCGACAACTGAGCCAGCGCCCCTTCTGGCCTGCATTCTTATGCAATCAATTAGTCACATCAGCATACGATGACTGGCGCAGCAGGCACACTTTGCGCTGGTACAAAATCCTTGGGCGCCTGCTGGCAATACCCGTCGACGATGTCATTGGTATTTGTCACCGCGTTGCGGCAGAGCTTGAACCACTTGTTGGCTTGACACCAGGCGACCACCCGGCACATAGATTACTGGGTGATTTCAAACAGCATTCATACCTCAAGCCACTGCACTCACAGGGAGAGCCAAGCGAATCCCAGACTCAAGCACCACTGCAAGAAACCACTCGGCAGCGGTTTCGCAATCTGGCGCTACTGCAAACCAATAAAACCAGGTTGTTGGAACGAAGTGCGCAATTTACCAATCTGCATCAACTCATGCATACAGCAGTAGACGCTTTGCACGACGGTTTAGGGATAGAACAGGTGGCAATTCTAGGTTTGAATAAATCACAGACCTTACTGCAAACACGTTATCGCAACGGCATCAGTAGTGACGAACCACTTTATCATTGCAAGCTGTCGTTACCGGAGAGTCAATCACCACTATTACGACAACTTTTTACCAAACCTGCCGGATTATTAGTGACACCAAGCAAACTCAAAAGCCTCCATAAGTCGCTACCAAAACCCTTGGCCAGTGCGCTCAACCAAACGCTCCCACCCACTTCAATTGGCCAAATACCGCTAGACAGCTTCTACTGTGCATTAATATCCGTCTTTTACGGCAAAGAACCCATTGCGCTGGTCTGTTTGCGTGCACCACTAATCAGTCATGAGGATTATCAGGAAGCACGCCAGATAAGCCATTATCTGAGCCGCGGTATTCAAGTATTCGCGAGTAAAACCAGAGCGAAGTGATACTGTGCATCACAACAAATAATCCACTGTCTCACCCACTCGCGGATTACCTGAGCTACAATGCGCGAAACGAACAATCTCAGGAACCGCTATGACTCAACCGGCATTACCTCTTCTCGTTGAACCCGCACAACTATTAGCACAGCTGACAAATGCGAAAGCCCACAACAATATTGTCATCGTTGACGTGAGCAGTGAACAGAATTACCTCCAACATCACATCCCTGGAGCTATTCATGTCGAACCGAAAAAATTGATGTGTGGCCTAGCACCCGTACCCAATAAACTTCCGACACAAGAACAACTCCAAGCGCTATTCGCCAGCCTTGGACATACAGCGGACACCCACTACGTAGTTTATGACGATGAAGGCGGCGGCTGGGCAGGGCGCTTTATCTGGACCCTGGATATGATTCAACACCCACACTATTCATATGTGAACGGCGGTTTACAAGCCTGGCTGGCCGACAATTTACCGACGGAACAGACGATTAACCAGGCGCAAGCAACTGCTCCTGAACTCACCCTGGATACCCACTACCGGGCCACTGCAGAAGAGATCATCTCTTCATTATCAAAAACCAACTTTTTAGTATGGGACGCACGGAGTCCGCAAGAATATCGCGGTGAGAAAGTTGTCGCGGCCAAAGGAGGCCATATACCTGGCGCAGTTAATTGCGAATGGACCCAGATGATGGACCCTCAACGCCACCTGCGCATTCGCGAAGATGCCCGGGAAAAATTGTCAGAACTCGGCATTGATGACAGCAAGCAGTTAGTGACGCACTGCCAAAGCCACCACCGCTCGGGCTTTACTTATCTACTGGGGAAAATACTCGGATTCGATATTCGTGCTTACGATGGTTCCTGGGCTGAATGGGGTAACCGGGAAGACACCCCGGTAGAAACCTAAAGGCTATCAGTTAACAACTCAACACAAACAAACACGTAGAACCAACCCCATCGACAAACAGACCAGCTTAATGAACATACTTTTTATCCTTCTACAGTACTTAATACCACAAACACTGCTATCTCGACTCGCAGGCTACCTTGCCAATACCAGTATTGGCTGGATAAAGAATTCCTTCACAAGCTGGTTTGTAGCACGTTATAAAGTTGACATGAGTGAAGCCTTGGAACCCGATCCACTTGCTTACACGTCCTTCAACGACTTTTTCACTCGTGCGCTTAAACCTGACGCTCGCCCGATAGACGAGAACCCTATCAGCGTCGTTGCGCCAGCTGATGGCTGTATTAGCCAGCTTGGCAATATTAGCTTCGGCAGAATATTTCAAGCGAAAGGCCAAGACTACAGTTTAGTGGAATTACTGGGTGGCGATGGAGCGCGCGCGGCACCGTTTCAGAATGGTTGTTTTGCAACCGTTTACTTATCCCCGAAGGACTACCACCGGGTACACATGCCCCTGCGTGGTACATTGATGGAAATGGTCCACATTCCGGGCGACTTATTTTCTGTTAATGAAACTACCGCACAACATGTTCCACGCCTATTTGCCCGTAACGAGCGTGTTGCCTGTATTTTCGATACGGAAAGCGGCCCAATGGCGGTCGTATTGGTCGGTGCAATGATTGTCGCCAGTATTGAAACTGTTTGGGCGGGACTTATCACTCCGATAAAGCGGGAGGTGCGCAGCACTCGCTATGGTCTCGACAGTCCAATCGTTCTGGAAAAAGGCGCCGAGCTGGGCCGCTTTAAACTGGGATCGACAGCCATCGTATTATTTGGAGAAGAACAAGTCGAATGGTTAGAAACCTACAAAGCCAATACCCCAACAGTTATGGGTTCAGCACTTGGCCACCGATTAACAAAATAAACACCGAGTCCCTTACCTATTAGGGCCAGAATGAGAAAACCGCGGAATTCCGTGGTTTTCTCATTCAGATCGCCGCACTATGCAGTTAATCTCTGCGCAAGAAAGATAAAAAACCGGAACGCTCACGCTTAAACAAATAATCATCGCGAATACTCGCAATATCAATGTCATAGCTCCCAGGCTCTAAATCCCGAGCTATTTCCACTTTTTCGACTTCGTAGAGATGTTTCTTGCCAGAATCAATTAACTCCTGCTTTTTGCGCTCATCATCTGCAAGATCAAACAAGACAGGTTTATCGAGAGGATCTTTCACCGCATCAAGCACGAGCATTATTCGGGGCTTTAATCGCCGTTCAAAGTTTTGCTCAACGACAACACCCACTTCACCAGTGCTTAATTCGACCAGTGTTCCCGTGGGGTACAAGCCAATAGCACGGATAAACTCAACCACCAGCTCTTCCTGAAACTCAACATTACGGAGTTCATATAATTTGGCGACGGCTTTTGAGGGCGCTAATGGAAAACTCTCACCGCGGGGGTTCGTCGTATTATCATAAAATGTCACAATACCAGCGATTTTCCCAAGCAACGGAATTTTATCGCCTCGCAAGTGGCTGGGGAATCCACTGCCATTAATCCGCTCACAGTGGGTTTTTACGACAGCGATACTTCGTGGCTCGACATTTTCAGTACTGCGCAACATTTCGACGCCCAACTCAACAAACTTCTCGTATTCAGCTTCTTCTCGGGGAGTTCGATTATTCTTAAGCAACAAGTCGCGCGGTAACTTAGTCTTGCCAATGTCTTTTAGAATCACGCCCATTGCGAGCGTGTCCAGGTCACCCTTAGGCAACCCTATATGCCGACCAAATACAATTGCCCAAACAGCCGACCTGACAGCGTGGCTGTATGTATACTCATCAGCCTCCCTAACACGACTAAGCCAGGTAAAGGCGTCGGGATTACGCAATACGCTATCCACCATTTCACTGGCGGCACGCTTTGCTTCCAATACCGGCACGGTGCCACCATCTGCCACATGCTGCATCACCTCACCCACGGCAGAGTAAACCCGCTGATGCAGCTGCTTGGCAATTTTCACTTCTTTTTTAAGGGGTTCCTCAACGGCGGGGTAGACTTCTCGGCGAATTTTTAGCGGGGCGACATCAAAGTTTCCCTTAGCGTGCTTTGTTGCACGTCCGGGCCCTTTAGCACCGGGCTTATGGACTTTTAAATTATTGAGGGGAATTGGGCCACGGCCTTTGACCACATCAATGTAGACGTAATTACAGTGGGCTTTAAGCTCCTTCAACTCTTCAGACGTACGGATATAAAAGCCTTGCAAAGGGAAAGGCGTCTGGGTCCACGGCCTATCCAAGCTGGAAACAAACATACCTATCGTTAGTTCGTTAACCATTATTTTTACTTGTTTAACTGCCACCCCACGCCCTCAGTAATTAGACTAACGTTGCCGACCAACGAGCCAAGCCAAAAGCAAGACCACTTTTCTAATAATTATATTCGAGACAAGCACCATATCAGAGCGCTATATCGTTCAGGTTTTAGCACTTAGTGCAACACGTGTCTAGCGCCAACAATTATATCTAACCATGATAGCGGCCGGATAACTGATGGACGGCATCAAAAAAGGCCCCAGCGTGAGCGGGATCCACCTCGGGTGTAACGCCGTGCCCCAAATTAAATACGTGCCCCGTTCCGGAGCCGTAGCTCGCAAGAATTCGCCCTACTTCGGACCGAATCTGTTCTGGACTGGCATAGAGAACTGCGGGGTCCATATTCCCCTGCAACGCCACTTTATCTCCAACTCGCTTGCGGGCCTGACCAATATCCGTAGTCCAGTCCAACCCCAGACAATGAGCGCCAGTATTAGCCATTGACTCCAGCCACTGCCCACCACCTTTAGTAAACAGTATGATCGGAACCTCGCGTCCCTCATGCTCTTTTATTAAACCGTCGATAATTCTCTGCATTGGCGCTAAAGAGAAACGCTGATATGCATCGTGCGACAAAGCTCCGCCCCAAGAGTCAAAAATCTGTACAATTTGTGCGCCAGCCTCGATTTGAGCATTCAAATAAACCGTGACAGAATCCGCTAAAACCGCCAACAATTGATCCATGACCTCCGGCTGGTTATACATAAGCCGCTTCGCATGGCGAAAGTCTTTACTGGAACCGCCTTCAATCATATACGTTGCCAGCGTCCATGGACTTCCAGAAAACCCAATGAGAGGTACGCTTCCGTTCAATTCGCGCCGAATCAATGACACCGCATCGATCACATAGGGCAAGTCTTGCGCAGGCTTAATAACAGACAATGCCGCTACTTCTTTTTCAGTACGCACGGTCTTTTTAAACCGAGGCCCTTCACCGGCTTCAAAATACAATCCCAACCCCATGGCATCGGGAATAGTCAGGATGTCGGAAAATAGTATCGCCGCATCTAAGGGATAGCGGGCAAGAGGCTGCAGCGTCACTTCACAAGCGAGCTCGGGGTTAGAACACAGCGCCATAAAATCGCCAGCTTTGGCCCGTGTAGCACGATACTCTGGCAGATACCTGCCTGCTTGTCGCATCATCCAAACCGGGGTAACGTCCACAGGTTGCTTTAGCAACGCGCGGATCATACGATCATTTTTCAACTCAGCCATGTATTACCTTTATTAACTCCGAAACAATGTAACTGGCGGCCTAATCTACCCGTTCCCATTGTAAATTACCATTCAACAACTTAAGCCTTCTAGGCCAATAGCTGTAATATCCCTCTAAATACTAGCCATAAAAAAAGGGCCTAAAAGCCCCTTTTTCACACGCAGATTTTCTCTACACATCCAAATAATCAAGAATACCTTCAGCAGCCTGCCTACCTTCCCAGATAGCCGTTACAACCAAATCAGAACCGCGCACCATATCGCCACCGGCAAACACTTTGGGATTACTGGTTTGGAACTTATAGGTTTGCTGTTCTGGAGCCACAACGCCGCCCCAATCATTCGTATCAACACCATTCTCGCCAAACCAATCAGCGGGATTAGGTCTAAAGCCGAAGGCAATTAACACAACGTCAGCAGGTAAAATCTCCTCACTGCCAGGAATAGGTTCCGGGCGCCGCCGACCATTTTCATCGGGCTCGCCCAGCGCAGTTGTGACAACTTTAATACCTTCAACCTTAGACTCACCAACAACTGCAATGGGTTGGCGGTTAAACAAAAATTCAACCCCTTCTTCACGGGCATTCGCCACTTCGCGTTTAGAGCCAGGCATATTTTCTTCATCGCGACGATATGCACAGGTGACCGCAGCGGCCCCCTGACGTATAGAGGTTCTATTACAGTCCATAGCGGTATCGCCACCGCCCAGCACAACAACACGCTTACCAGCAACAGAAATAAACTCTTCCGGACTTTTTTCAAAACCCAGATTGCGATTCACGTTAGAAATTAAAAACGGCAATGCATCGTAAACGCCAGACAAATCCTCGCCAGGAAATCCGCCTTTCATGTAAGTATAAGTGCCCATTCCCATAAACACTGCGTCATACTCATTCAGCAACTCTGCCATACTGATGTCTTTGCCAACTTCAGTATTTAACCGAAACTCCACGCCCATCTCGGTGAATATTTCGCGTCGACGAGAGAGTACAGACTTCTCCAGTTTAAATTCCGGGATGCCAAACGTCAGTAAACCACCAATTTCCGGATATTTATCAAACACTACCGGCTTAACACCATTGCGAACTAATACGTCGGCGCAACCGATACCAGCAGGACCCGCGCCAATTACCGCGACCTTTTTATCGGTCCAGACGACATTTGACATGTCTGGCTTCCAGCCCATCGCAAAAGCGGTGTCGGTAATATATTTTTCGGCATTCCCGATTGTCACTGCCCCAAAACCATCATTGAGGGTACAAGCGCCCTCACAGAGACGGTCTTGTGGGCATACGCGGCCACATACTTCTGGCAGCGAGTTAGTTTGGTGACTTAAATTGGCCGCTTCAAAAATATTGCCTTCCGACACTAGCTTAAGCCAGTTTGGAATCAAATTATGTACCGGGCACTTCCATTCACAGTAAGGGTTACCGCACTCGAGACAGCGATGCGATTGATTTTCCACCTGGTCTTCTGTGAACGGTTGATAAATTTCCACAAACTCGGTTTTACGGGTGTGGATATCCTTTTTACTGGGATCCTGGCGCCCCACATCGAGAAACTGGAAATTATTTTGCAAACGTCCTGACATAGAATTTCGGCCTCTACAAATCTTTTTAACCAGGTGAATAAGCTAAGGCTTATTCACCTCGTTGCTTTACGCTGTTTAGCAGTCCAGCCAAGCTGGCTGCCTTCGGTTTAACCAGCCAAAACTTACCCGCATAATCCGAGAAATTATCAAGCAATGACTGACCCCATTCGCTTTGCGTTTCTGCAACATATTCTTGAATAATGCCTCGCAAGTGACTGCGATGCCCTTCCAGGGATTCCGTATTGACTCGCTGGATATCAATCAATTCATGGTTGTACTTATCAACAAAGGTATTATCTTGATCAAGTACATAGGCAAAACCACCGGTCATACCCGCACCAAAATTAACCCCGGTAGGACCGAGCACGGTTACTATGCCACCAGTCATATACTCACAGCAGTGATCGCCAGCACCTTCAACAACCGCATGCACGCCAGAGTTACGAACAGCAAA